>NZ_JBCLVB010000001.1:0-61847 GCF_039548455.1 Luteimonas sp. MJ250
CACAGGGGGTGTGCGTACAGCCGGCCATGGATGGCCGGCGGCCGGCCTTGGGAGCAGGACGCGGACAGGCCGGGGGAGCACACCCCCTGTGCGCGGGACGGGCAGCGCGGACCACAACGGAGATGCACGGGACGGGCAGCGCGGACCGCAACGGAGGCCCTGTCGCAACAACTGGCCCCCGCCGCAACAACTGGCCCCGCGCTGTCGTCGATCGCGGCTGTAGCCGCTCCCACAGGGTTGGGAGGCGCCGTTCCCACGGGATTGGTGCCAGGGCGGGGTGCGGGCCTCGGTTGCGGGAAGAACCCAAAAAAAGGGCGCCCCGGGGGCGCCCTTTTTCATGTACCCGCGGACATGTCCGCAGAAGGCTCAGTAGCGGTAGTGCTCCGGCTTGAATGGACCTTCCACCGGCACGCCCAGGTAGTCGGCCTGTTCCTGCGTCAGCTTGGTCAGCCTCACGCCGATCTTCTCCAGGTGCAGGCGCGCGACTTCCTCGTCGAGCAGCTTGGGCAGGATGTAGACCTTCTTTTGGTACGTGTCCTTGTTGGCCCACAGGTCGATCTGCGCCAGCGTCTGGTTGGCGAACGAGTTCGACATCACGAAGCTCGGATGACCGGTGGCGCAGCCCAGGTTCACCAGGCGGCCTTCGGCGAGCAGGAACATCGCGTTGCCGTTTGCGAACACGTACTTGTCCACCTGCGGCTTGATGTTGATGATCTCCATGCCGTCCACCGCCTTCAGCGCATCGACCTGGATCTCGTTGTCGAAATGCCCGATGTTGCAGACGATGGCCTGGTCCTTCATCGCGGTCATGTGCTCGACGCGGATGATGTCCTTGTTGCCGGTGGTGGTGACGTAGATGTCGGCCTCGCCGAGGGTCTCCTCGATGGTCGCGACCTCGAAGCCTTCCATCGCGGCCTGCAGCGCGCAGATCGGGTCGATCTCGGTGACGATCACGCGTGAACCATAGGCGCGCAGCGAAGCCGCGCAGCCCTTGCCGACGTCGCCATAGCCGCAGACCACCGCGACCTTGCCGGCCAGCATCACGTCCAGCGCACGCTTGAGGCCATCGGCCAACGACTCGCGGCAGCCATACAGGTTGTCGAATTTCGACTTGGTCACCGAGTCGTTGACGTTGATCGCCGGCACCAGCAGCTGGCCGTCCTGGGCCAACTGGTAGAGGCGATGCACGCCGGTGGTGGTCTCTTCGGAGACGCCCTTCCAGTCGCGGACCACGGTGGTCCAGAAGCCGGGGCGCTCTTTGGCGACGCGCTTGAGCAGGTTCTTGATCACCTGCTCCTCGTGGCTGGACGCGGGGGCGTTGACCCAGCTCTCGTCGCCCTGCTCGAGCTCGAAGCCCTTGTGGATCAGAAGGGTCACGTCGCCGCCGTCATCGACCACCATCTGCGGGCCGAGAAATTTATCTTTACCGTCGGCGCCCTTGCCGTCGGGGAAGCTCAGCGCCTCGAGCGTGCAGTCCCAGTACTCCTCCAGCGTCTCGCCCTTCCAGGCGAACACGGGAGTGCCGGTGGCGGCGATGGCGGCGGCAGCGTGGTCCTGGGTCGAGAAGATGTTGCACGAGGCCCAGCGCACGTCCGCGCCGATGTCCTTCAGGGTCTCGATGAGCACCGCGGTCTGGATGGTCATGTGCAGCGAGCCGGTCACGCGCACGCCCTTGAGCGGGGCGCTGGCGGCGTGCTTGCGGCGGATGGACATCAGTCCCGGCATCTCGTGCTCGGCGATGTCGATCTCCTTGCGGCCCCAATCGGCCAGGGAGATGTCGGCGATCTTGTAGTCGCCCTCTGTAGAGAAGGTCTTGGTCACAGCGTTCATGCGGAAGCTCCGGTTTCTGTGCCCGCTCCCGCCCGGAAGGGAAGGGTGGGGAACCGGGCGCCGTTCGGGTGCGATCCGCCGAGCCTGGCCGTGCTGGTTCCACGGTCGCAGCGCCCCTCGGCGGAGACGCGGATTATATCGCCTGCGGCTCCCCGGCGAACGGCCGGGGCTGTCCCTGCGCCAAACGGCGGCCCGGTGAAGCCCGGGCGGCGGCCCGCGGAGCGGTAACCTAGGGTCGCACCGGGTTCAGGACGCGCCGTGCTTTCACTAGTCTGGTCCCACTCCCCGGAATGATCGGACGCCTGCCATGGCCATCACTGCAATCGGATACACCCAGCCCGCCCCGCCGCCGCCGCCCGAGCCGCCGAAGCAGTACGAGATCGCGCGCGGCGACAGCATCGACAGCATCGCGAAGGCAAATGGCACCACCCCGCAGGCGCTGATCGGCGCCAACCCGCAGTTGTCCAATCCCGACACCCTGTATCCGGGCGACATGCTCAACCTGCCGGCCGCGGCCGCCGAAACCGCCGACGCAGGCGGCTCCGCCAAGGTCACCGGCGACGAAACCGCAAAGACGGGAACTGAAGCCAACGGCACGAGTTCGAAGAGCGAGGCCAGCGTCGGCGTGTCCGACGACGGCGTCACCGTGGGCGGGAAGCAGACCGAGAAGACCACCACCACCGATGCCGAGGGCAACAAGTCCACCAGCGGCGCCAGCGTGGGAGGCAGCGTTGCGGTCGATCCCGACAAGGGCACGGTTTCACTGACGGCCAACGGCGGGTTCAGCGAGAGCGTCAAGAACTCGAAGGGTGTCGGCCTGAGCTTCGGCATCGACGGCAGCACCACGGTCGTGGCCGGCCAGAAGACCGGGAACGGCGTCACCACCTATACCGCCTCCAGCGACGTGTCGGTGACGCTCAATGCCGGTGTGGACGTGAAGCAGGCAGGCCTGGAATACGGCCGCACCGACGGTATCAAGGCGTCCTACGAAGTCTCGATGCCGGAACAGGCGGCGAAGGGCACCGACCTGGCCAGCGTCAATCCGTTCGATCCGTCATCGATGCCGACCGGCACGATCATCAGGATCGACGGCTCGAGCTATTCCAGCAACGAGTTCAAGGCCACCTTCAGGAACATCGCCGCCGAGACCAAGGTGACGAACGAGGAGGGCACCAGCCTCCTGGTGGAGAAGACCGGGGCCGACACCGTGCGCGTGACCGCCGGGCCGACCGAGGCCATCCGGGCGTACAACGGCGTGGGCCTGGACTTCGAGCAGGTCAAGCTCATGCTGGGCAATGACACCAGCCTGGCCGGCGCCACGCTCAAGACCGCCGAGTTCGACCTGTCCACGGTGGAAGGGCAAGCCGCATACGGCGACTTCGTGGCCAACGGCAACATGCCTGCCGACAACGGCACCGGCGTGTCGGAAGTGAAGACCATCGAGAAGATCGACTTTTCCTCGCAGGCCAAGGTCGACGTGAAGCTCGGCCCGGTGGAACTTGGCCTGGAGGGGGCGGCGAACACCGGCAATTCGGTGGTCACCACGTATCCCGACGGCACGATGGAGCGCACCGTGGACGTGCAGTACGGCGACAACGTGCCGATGACGCTGACGCAGAAGTACGATGCCGACGGCGAGGAAATCATCGGTGAGCGGCAGTACGCGTTCACCATGCAGGTCGACCGGAACACGGCGCAGATGGTCAATGCCGCGCAGACCGGTGACGTGGGCAAGGCGCATGACGGCCCGGTGGAGCCCGGCGACACGGTCACCATCACCTACACCGAAGCCGAAATGGCCGAGCTCCAGGGTCATGCCGAAGGCGCGCTGGAGGCGACCGACGGCATGGACCACGAGCTGCGCGCGCTTACCCAGGACTACGATGGGAACCCGGTGGCGACCTTCGATTTCGCGATGGGCCTGGCCCGAAACCTGGGTGGGACGGAGTACGGCAGCGCCGAGAGGTTGTTCAACATCTCGAGCTCGGCCGATGGCCACTACGCCGATGGCAACTATGTCCAGTTGCCGGGCACGGTGACAGTGCAGGAGGGCTGACCGCCTGCGAGGGCCGTGCCGTGGCGGGCATGACCCTCGCCACGGTACGCGGGGGTGGTGCACGGGCTAGGCTCGGGGTTTGCCCTGAGCAGGACCCACGCCTTGCATACGCCCGCACTGAAGACCCTCGCCGCTCCGTTGCTGCTCGCCTGCCTGGCGATGGCACCTGCGCCATCGCAGGCCCGTGACACGGCTCCAGGCGCCGCAAGCGCCGGCGACGCCAGCAGCGACACCAATGGCTACCGCCTGCCGGCGCCCGCGCTGCGCGCGATCGTCGATGCGCCGCAGGCACCGCGCCTGGCGCTGTCGCCCAAACGCGACCTGATCGCCTATATGCAGGTGCCGTCGCTTCCGGGCATCGATGTCGTCGCCCAGCCCGAACTCAAGCTTGCCGGCCTGCGCATCCACCCGCGCACGCAGTCGGCCAGCGCCTTCAGCTTCATCGACGACCTCTGGCTGCAGTCCGTGGACGACGGCGCCGAACGCCGCATCGCGGGCCTGCCGCAGCCGCTGGCACTGGCGTCGATGCAGTGGTCGCCGGACCAGCGCCACATCGCCTTCAGCCACGTCGACCAGCGCGCCGGGCGCGTCGAGCTGTGGCTGGTCGACGTCGCCGCGGGACGCGCGCGGCGCCTGATCGAACAGCCTCTGGGCACGGCGGTCGGGAGCGGCTTCGACTGGCTGCCCGACAGCACGGGGCTGATCGCGCTGCTGCGGCCCGACGGGCAGGGTGCGGCGCCGGAAAGCGACGGCATTCCGCGCGGCCCGAACATCCAGCAGACCGACGGCGGAGGCCAGGTGCAGAGCCTGCGCACCTACCAGGACCTGCTGGGCAACCCGCACGACGAGGCGCTGTTCGCCTATTACATGACGCGCCAGCTGGCGCGGCTGGGGCTGGACGGGCGGGTGGAGACGATCGGCGGCCCGGAGCTGTACGTGGGCGCATCGGTGTCACCGGATGGCCGCCACCTGCTGCGCCAGCGCCTGGAGCGCCCGTTCTCCTACCTGGTGCCGTATTCGCGGTTCCCGCGGCGCATCGACGTGATCGACATGGGTGGCGAACTGCTGCACACCGTCGCCACGCTGCCGCTGGTGGAAGGCCTGCCCACGGGCAATGACGCCGTGGCCACCGGCGTGCGCCGCATCGCCTGGCGCGCCGACGCGCCGGCGACCCTGGTCTGGGCCGAAGCGCAGGACGGCGGTGATCCCGCGCGCGAGGTGGAGGTGCGCGACCGCGTGTTCGCACACGCCGCGCCCTTCAAGGGCGAGCCCGATGCGATCGCTGATCTGTCGATGCGCTACGGCGGCGTGCGCTGGGGCCATGGCGGGCTGGCGCTGCTGACCGAATCCTGGCGAAAGACGCGCCGGACGCGCGAATGGCGGCTTGCGCCCGACACCGGCGCCGCGCCCGTGCTGCTGCGCGAAGGCTCGTACGAGGACCGCTATGCGGATCCCGGCACCCCGGTGATGCAGCTCGATGATCGCGGCTTCGCGCGCCTGCTGACGACCGGCGGTGGCGAAACCATCTACCGCATCGGCGACGGCGCGTCGCCCGAGGGCGACCGGCCCTTCGTCGATCGGCAGGACCTGGCGGGCGGCGGGATCGAGCGCCTGTTCCGGTCGGAGGCGCCGTGGTACGAGGCGCCGTTTGCGCTGCTCGACGCGGAGGCGTCGCGCATCCTCACCACCCGCGAGTCTCCGACCGAGCCCGCGAACATCCTGCTGCGCACGCTCGGTGCCGCCGCGGATGCCGAACCGGTCGCGCTGACCGACTTCCCGCATCCCACGCCGGCGCTGCGCGGCGTGAGCAAGGAGCAGATCCGCTATTCGCGCGCTGACGGCGTCGAGATGACCGCCGACCTGTACCTGCCCGCCGGCTACGAGCCCGGGCGCGACGGCCCGCTGCCGATGCTGATGTGGGCCTACCCGCGCGAGTTCAAATCCGCCGATGCCGCAAGCCAGGTGCGCGGCTCGCCGCATCGTTTCAACCGCATCAGCTACTGGGGACCCCTGGCGTACCTCGCGCGCGGCTATGCCGTGCTCGACGGCCCGACCATGCCGATCATCGGCGAGGGCGACGCCGAGCCCAACGACAGCTACGTGAAGCAGCTGGTCGCGAGCGCGCAGGCCGCAGTGGACGCGGTGGTGGAGCGTGGCGTGGCCGACCGGGAGCGCATCGCGATCGGCGGGCATTCCTACGGTGCGTTCATGACCGCCAACCTGCTGGCGCACTCGGACCTGTTCCGCACCGGCATCGCGCGCAGCGGCGCATACAACCGCTCGCTGACGCCGTTCGGCTTCCAGGCCGAAGAGCGCAACTACTGGCAGGCCACCGAAGTCTATGACGCCATGTCGCCCTTCGACCATGCCGACAGGATCAACGAGCCGATGCTGATCATCCACGGCGAACAGGACAACAACTCCGGCACCTTCCCGATGCAGAGCGAACGCATGTACGCGGCGATCAAGGGCCTCGGCGGCACCGCGCGCCTGGTGATGCTGCCCAACGAGTCGCATGGCTACCGCGCACGGGAGTCGATCCTGCACATGCTGGCCGAGACGGACGAGTGGCTGGAAAAGCACGTCAAGGACGCGGAGCCGAGGTCATCGAAACGACGGGAAGACGGCGGGGCAGGTTGAACCGGCACGCATTTCCATCCATTTCCAACTGACGGGAGGACGGCCATGCCGTTGAACGGGCGTGTAGCAATTGTCACGGGTGCGGGCGGCGGGCTTGGCCGCGAGCACGCGCTTTACCTTGCGCGCAAGGGCGCGCGCGTGGTGGTCAACGACATCGGCAGCGGACAGGCCGAGGCCGTGGCCGAGGAGATCCGTGCTGCCGGCGGCGAAGCCATTGTCGCGGCCGGTTCGGTCACCGACGAAGCCGCGGTCGCCGCGATGGTCGCGCAGGCACTCGGGACGTGGGGACGCATCGACATCCTGGTCAACAACGCCGGCATCCTCCGTGACAAGAGCTTCGGCAAGATGGAGCTGGATGCCTTCCGCCAGGTCGTGGACGTGCACCTGATGGGCGCGGCGATCTGCACCAGGGCGGTGTGGGAAACGATGCGCGCGCAGGGCCACGGCCGCATCGTGATGACCACGTCCTCCTCGGGCCTGTGGGGCAACTTCGGCCAGGCCAACTATGGCGCGGCGAAGATGGCGCTGGTCGGCCTGATGCAGACGCTTGCCATCGAAGGCGCCAAATACGACATCCGGGTCAACTGCCTGGCGCCGACGGCGGCCACGCGGATGATGGAAGGGATCCTGCCGGAAGAGCAGCTGGCGGCACTGGACCCGAGGCTGGTCAGTCCGGCGTTGCTGCCGCTGGTGGTGGAGGGCGCGCCGACGCGCGCGATCGTCTGCGCCGGCGGCGGGCATTTCGCGCGTGCGTACGTCACGCTCACCGAAGGCCGGTACATGGGTGCCGGCGACGATGCCGGGGAACGCCTGATCGCCGAATGGGAGGCGGTGTCCGATCCTGCAGGCCAGGTCGTGCCCGAATACGGCTTCACCCAGGCCGAACGCGAAGTCGCCAGCGCGCAGGCGCACTCCGCGGCGTCCGTGCCGGCCTGAGCAAAAAACCTGCAGGAGCAGCAGGTTGGAAGGGGCTGCGGTCCGCAGCCCCCGGTCCTCAGAGCTTCGCGGCCTTGCGCAGCTCGTCGGCCTTGTCCGTCTTTTCCCAGGAGAACGCCGTCGCCGTATGCGTCTTGCCGGCGGCATCCACGTAGCTCACGTCCTGCGGCTTGCGGCCGAAGTGGCCGTAGCTCGCGGTGCGCTGGTAGATCGGATGCACCAGGTCCAGCATCTTGATGATGCCGTAGGGACGCAGGTCGAAGTGGCGGCGGATCAGCTTCTCGATCAGGTCGTCGCCGACCTTGCCGGTGCCGAAGGTGGTCACCGAGATCGAGGTCGGCTCGGCGACGCCGATCGCGTAGCTGAGCTGCACCTCGCAGCGGTCGGCGAGGCCGGCGGCAACGACGTTCTTGGCCACGTAGCGCGCGGCGTAGGCAGCCGAACGGTCGACCTTTGACGGATCCTTGCCCGAGAACGCGCCGCCGCCGTGGCGCGCCCAGCCGCCGTAGGTGTCGACGATGATCTTGCGGCCGGTGAGGCCGCAGTCGCCCACCGGGCCGCCGATCTCGAACTTGCCGGTCGGGTTGATGTGGTACTTGGTGCCCTTGTGCAGCCACTTGCCCGGCAGCACCGGCGCAAGGATCTCTTCGCGCACGGCTTCGACCAGGTCCTTCTGCCTCACGCCGGGGGCGTGCTGCGTGGACAGGACGACCGCGTCGATCGCCACCGCCTGGCCGTCTTCGTAGCGCAGCGTGACCTGGCTCTTGGCGTCCGGACGCAGCCACGGCAGCGGCGACTTCTTCTTCTTGCGCACCTTGGCCTGCTGCTCGACCAGGCGATGCGACAGGTGGATCGCGGCCGGCATGAAGCTGGAGGTCTCGTTGGTGGCGTAGCCGAACATCAGGCCCTGGTCGCCGGCGCCCATCTCCTCGGGCTTCTTGCGGTCTACGCCCTGGGCGATGTGCGGCGACTGCTTGCCGATCAGGTTCAGCACGCCGCAGGTGGCGCCGTCGAAGCCGACGTCCGAGGAGTTGTAGCCGATGTCCAGGATCACCTTGCGGGTCAGCGCCTCGAGGTCGATCCACGCGCTGGTGGTGATCTCGCCGGCCACGATCGCGACGCCGGTCTTGACCATGGTTTCGCAGGCCACGCGGGCGGCCTTGTCCTGGGTCAGGATGGCGTCGAGCACGGCGTCCGAGATCTGGTCGGCGATCTTGTCGGGATGGCCTTCGGAGACCGATTCGGAGGTGAACAGGAAGGACGGGCTGGTCATCGCGGCTTATATCCCTTGATACGGATGAAAGGATGGGCGCGCATGATACACGGGCGCTGGCCCGCGTGCATTGTGCCGGCCCGCACATGATCCCGGCGCAAACGCGGGGGGCTACCATTCGCGGATGGATTCACTGACCCAGATCGTGCTCGGCGGCGCCGTCGCCGCCGCCATCGCGCCGGCCGCGCACCGCCGTGCCGCCCTGCTTGCCGGTGCGGTGCTCGGCACCCTGCCGGACCTCGACTCGCTGCCGATCAAACTGTTCACCGACGATCCGGTGGCGCTGATGACCCTGCACCGCGGCGCCAGCCATTCGCTCTTGGTCCTGCCGCTGCTGGGCTGGGTGGTTTGGACCTTCTTCCGCGGTCGCGGCGGGCGCGTGGCGGAGGCACCGCGGCCGTGGTTCTGGGCGATCCAGCTGGCGCTGCTCACGCATCCGCTGCTGGACGCCTTTACCGTCTACGGCACCCAGCTGCTCTGGCCGCTGCCGCTGCCACCGGTGATGTGGTCCAGCATCTTCATCATCGACCCGCTGTACACGGCGTGGCTCCTGCTGGCCTGCATCGCGGCGTTCCTGCTGCGCGAGCGCGCGGCCGCCCGGCATGCGCTCGCCGCGGGGCTGGCGCTGAGCACCGCCTATCTGGGCTGGTCGCTGCTGGCGAAGGGGATGGTCGAGCGCGAGGCCGGGCGGGCGCTGGCCGCCATGGGCCTGGACGAGGCGCCGCGCTTCTCCGTGCCGATGCCGTTCAACACCCTGCTGTGGCGGGTCGTGGCGATGACGCCGGACGGCTACGTCGAAGGCCTGCGCTCGCTGGCGGACGATCCGGGGACGATGCGGTTCCGGCACCATGCCTCCGATATCGCGGCCCTGGAGGAGGCGGCCGGCGTTCCCGCCGTCGCGCGCCTGGCCTGGTTCAACCACGGGTTCATGCGCGCCGCCGAGGTTGACGGCGGACTGGTGCTGACCGACCTGCGGATGGGCAGCGAGCCGGACTACAGCTTCAGCTTCGTGGTCGCCGAGTTCGCGGACGGGCAGTGGCGGGCCGTCCCGCCCACGCAGTTGTCCTTCGACTGGGGCGACGTTCGCGGTCGCCTGCCGATGGTCTGGGCGCGGATCTTCGACCCGGGCGTCGAGCTGGGCCCGGTGGGCGACTGCCCGGCCACGACCTGCTGAGCACTTCGCCCGAGCCTGGTTCCCCGGGCTGGTGTTCTTTGTATAGAACAATCAGTGGTTTTGAAGTTGATATAAGCCCTATTTGTTTCCAATACCATGGGCCCATCCGCTTCTGAACCCTCCCGGAGAGCCACATGAACAACCCCGTCATCCAGTCCCTGCGCAAGCGCCGCAGCCAGTACAGCCTCGGCCGGAAGGTCGGCCAGTCGCGGGCCGAGATCGAAGCGCTGATCAAGGAAGCCATCCGGCTGAGCCCGTCCTCGTTCAACTCCCAGTCCTCGCGCGCGGTGATCCTGTTCGGCGCGCAGAGCGAAAAGTTCTGGGCGCTGGCCGGCGAGGCGCTGCGCCCCCTGGTGCCGGCCGAGGCCTTCGAGGCCACCGCGGCCAAGCTGGCATCGTTCGCGGCCGGGGTCGGCACCGTCCTGTTCTTCGAGGACCAGGATGTGGTGAAGGGCCTGCAGGAGCAGTTCGCGCTGTACGCGGACAACTTCCCGGTCTGGTCGGAGCAGTCCTCGGGCATCGCCCAGGTCGCGACCTGGACGGCGCTGGCCGAGGCCGGCATCGGCGCCAGCCTGCAGCACTACAACCCGGTGGTGGACGACGCCGTGCGCAGCGAGTGGGACATCCCCGCCAGCTGGAAGCTGCGCGCGCAGATGCCGTTCGGGTCCAACGAGGCACCGTTCGCGGACAAGGCCTTCATGGACGACGCGGAGCGGTTCCGGGTCCTCGCCTGACCGCGGCACGGCGGTCACGAACTCCCGGCCTGCCCGGGGTTTTGTCGTCGGCCGGCTCAGGCCGCCGAAAGCAAGGGCGGGGCGACGCCCGCGGACAGCGCCTCGAAGTAGGCGCGCGTCAGGTCGAGCTGCGCGCGCGCGCTTTCGGCGCGGTTGACCACGGCGCGGAAGGCGGCGTTCTCGGGGCGGTCCTTCGCGTACCAGCCCAGGTGCTTGCGTGCGATGCGCACGCCCGACTGCTCGCCGTAGAACGCGTGCAGCGCCTCGAGGTGGCCGAGCAGGATGTCGCGCACCTCGGTGAGCGACGGCGGAGGGAGCCGTTCGCCGGTGGCCAGGAAATGGGCGACCTCGCGGAAGATCCAGGGCCGGCCCTGCGCGGCGCGTCCGATCATCACCGCGTCGGCGCCGGTGCGGCGCAGGACCTCTGCCGCCTTCGCCGGCGAGTCGACGTCGCCGTTGGCGATCACGGGAATCCGCAATCGCGACTTGACCTCGGCAATGGTGTCGTACTCCGCCCGGCCGGTGTAATGCTGGTCGCGGGTACGGCCGTGCACGGCGAGCGCCTGGATGCCGCAGTCCTCGGCGATGCGCGCGATCGCCAGCGCGTTGCGCTGCCCGGTCGCCCAGCCGGTGCGGATCTTCAGCGTCACCGGCACGTCCACGGCGCCGACCACCGCGGTCAGGATGCGCGCCACCAGGGCCTCGTCGCGCATCAGCGCGGATCCCGCCCAGGCGTTGCAGACCTTCTTCGCCGGGCAGCCCATGTTGATGTCGATGAGCTGGGCGCCATGGTCGACGTTGTGGCGGGCGGCGTCGGCCAGCTGCGCAGGTTCGGTGCCGGCGATCTGCACGCCCACGGGATCGGGCTCGCCGGCGTGGTCCATGCGGCGGAGCGATTTCTCTGTGTTCCAGAAGCGGGGGTCGGATGTCGTCATCTCCGACATGGCCAGGCCCGCGCCCAGCCGCTTGCAAAGCAGCCGGAACGGCTTGTCCGTCACGCCGGCCATGGGCGCGAGGACGACGTGCGGGACGATCGCGTGGGGGCCGATGCGCATGTGCCCATTGTCGCCGATCCCGTAACCGGATGGACGCGGGCGGCGTGGCGCCAATGGCCGGGGGCTGCAGCCCGGGTGTGGTGGCTCAGCCGCCGGGGAAGCGCGCGGACACCTCGTCCGCAGACGGCATCGAGGCCGCCGCGCCGGGGCGCTCGGTCGACAGCGCCGCGTAGCGCGTCGCAAAGCACACGTTCGCCGCGAACGGTCGCGCCGGGGCCAGCGCCAGGGACGCCGCGAGCGCGCCGTTGAAGGCGTCGCCGGCACCGGTGGTGTCGACCACCTTCACCGCCGCCGCAGGGCAGCGGTAGTGCGTGTCGCCGTCGCCGCGCAGGCTGTCCTCGCGATGCGAGACGAAGCAGCCTGCGGCGCCGAGCGTCAGCACCACGGTGCCGCGGGGCAGCAGGTTCCGGCAGTGGCGGTGCAGGCGTTCGCCATCCATCGCGGCAAGGCCTGCCGGATCGGTGGCGCTGTTGCAGTGCCGTGCCAGCAGGGCGGCGAACTCGGTTTCGTTGGGCGTGAGCAGCTCGGCCACCGCCAGCAGCTCGCGGCTGCAGGCGGCGTTGGCAGGTGCCGGGTTGAGGATGGTGTGGGCGCCGCTGGCGCGCGCCAGGCGCAGCGCCTCGACGATGGCATCGACCGGCGACTCGATCTGCGCCAGCACGACGTCGGCGGCGGCGATCGCCTCGCCCTGGGCAGCGACGAATTCGGGCGTCAGCCTGGCGTTCGCACCCGGGCCGATGACGATGCTGTTGCCGCCGCCGGCGTCGACGAAGATTCCAGCGGTGCCGGTGGCGGCCCTGCTGTCCCGGGCGCGCAGGTCGATGCCGTGCGCCGCCGCCAGCCGGCGCGCCAGGCGGCCGCCATCGTCGTCGCCCAGGGCGCAGACAAAGGCGGTGTCGGCGCCGGCACGTGCCGCGGCCACGGCCTGGTTGAAGCCCTTGCCGCCGGCGCCGGTCGCGTATTCGCCTGCAAGCGTCGCGCCCGGCAGCGGCAGCTCCGCGCAGTGCCAGACGTGGTCGACGTTGAACGAGCCGACGACGACGACGCGGGACACGATCGGCCGCCCTCAGGCGCCGATGTGCGTCAGCACGCCGGCGATGGTCGCGGTCATCAGCGTGGCGACGGTGCCGCCCAGCACCGCGCGCAGGCCGAAGCGCGCCAGGTCCTGGCGGCGGTCGGGCGCGAGCCCGCCGATGCCCCCGATCTGGATCGCGATCGAGCTGAAGTTGGCGAAGCCGCACAGCGCGTAGGTGGCGATCAGCCGGCCTTCGTCGCCCAGGCTCACGCCTTCCACGCGGCCGTTGACGATGTCGGCCAGCTGCAGGTAGGCCACGAATTCGTTGATCACCACTTTCTGGCCGATCAGCGAGCCGACCGTGCCGGCATCGGTCCAGGGCACGCCGATCAGCCAGGCCACCGGTGCCAGCACGTAGCCGAAGATGGTGGACAGGTCGGTCGGCTTGCCGATCGCGGCGGCCAGGCCGGTCACATCGCCCAGCCAGGTCAGCGGCGCGTTGATCATCGCGATCAGGGCGATGAAGGCCAGCAGCATCGCGCCGATGTTGAGCGCGAGCTTCAGGCCGTCCCCGGCACCGGCCGCGGCGGCGTCGATCAGGTTGCTGGTGGTCTTCTCGACCTCCATCTTCACCGTGCCGCGGGTCAGCGGCTCGCCGGTCTCGGGGATCAGGATCTTGGCGATTACCAGCGTCGCCGGCGCGGCCATGATCGAGGCGGCCAGCAGGTGCTTTGCGTAATAGGCCTGCTGCGCGGGATCGCCCGCGCCGAGCATTCCGACGTAGGCCGCCAGCACGCCGCCGGCAATGTGCGCCATGCCGCCGATCATCATCGTGATCAGCTCGGACTCGGTCATGCGCGAGATGTAGGGGCGCACGGTCAGCGGCGCCTCGGTCTGGCCGATGAACACGCTGGCGCAGACGCTGGTGGTCTCGGCGCCGGACACGCGCATCACCCTGGTGATCGCCAGCGCCATCACGCGGACGATGAACTGCATCGCGCCCAGGTGGTAGAGCACCGCCATCAGCGAGGCGAAGAAGATGATCGTCGGCAGCACCTGGAAGGCGAAGATGAAGCCGTAGGTCTGGACGTCCATCAGGCTGCCGAAGATGAATTCGGAGCCGGCGTTGACGAAGGCCAGCACCTGCACGAACAGCTGGCCCAGCCAGTCGAAGACCTCGCGTCCGCCGGGCACCAGCAGCACCAGGGCCGCGAACGCGATCTGCAGGGTGACGCCGGTGCCGACCAGCTTCCAGTCGACGCGTCGCTTGTTGTTGGAGAACAGCCAGGTGATCCCGATGAGCACGGCCAGGCCAAACAGGCCGAAGCCAATCCGCGTCAACACTTCCATCGTGATCCCGATCCCCATGCTACGGCCGCGGGCGCGCGGCGACGGGGCAGCGTAGTGCAGGGCGGGAGGGCGGGCAACCGGAACTCAGGGGTCGCGGGCGACGATCCGGTTGCCGCCGGGAGCCTTGGCGGACTTCAGCCGACGGTCGGCGCAGCCGAGCAGGCCCGAGGTGCTGGCGCCGTCCTGCGGCCAGGCGGCCAGGCCGGCGCTGAAGGTGAACGCGAAGGCGTCCTGGCCACGCTCGGGCAGGAACGGGCGCTCGGCGAGCGTCCGGCGCAGGCGGTCCAGGCGCTCCCAGGCGCTGCCCGCGGGGCAGTGCAGCACCATCACGAACTCCTGTCCGCCGATCCGCGCCAGGGATTCGTTGTCGGCAAGCATCTCGCTCATGGTCGAGGCGATGTGGCGCAGGGCGCGGTCGCCGGCCTGCGGGCCGGCCTCGTCGTTGACGCGCTTGAAGCGGTCGATGTCGAGCAGCACCAGGGTCAGCGAGGCGCCCGAATTGCGCGCGGTCGCGAACACGTGCGGCATCCGCTGCAGCAGCCAGGAACGGTTCGGCAGTCCGGTGAGGCCGTCATGCCCGGACCGCTCCACAAGCGACTGCATGCGGCGCACGATCGCGACCGCGGTGCCCGTGGCGACCACCACCAGCAGTAGGCGCAGCAGGTGCGCGCCCACCCCGGCGCCGTCCAGGTCCGATGGCACGAGGCCGCCGGCGGTGCCTGCGCCCGCGGACAGGGCGGCTGCCAATGCCGCGTACTGGACCAGTGCGAGCGCGCCGGCGAACAGGGCCACGCGGCCGTCGGCACGCAGCGCGGTGAGCCCGATCGCGATCAGGTAGAACGACCACGCGGCAACGCTGTCGAGTCCGGCCGCAGGCGCCCCGATTGCCAACACCACGAGCACCGCGGTGACGAGGCTCACGTCCCATGCACCGGTCGCGAACGGCAGCCACGGACGGGGCCGGCGCGACAGTACCAGCCACAGCAGCGACACCGCGCTGGCCAGCACCACGGCGCCGAGGTAGAAGAGGATCCGGCCCATGCCCGCTCCCGACGCCGCGGCCAGCAGCGGCAGCGGCAGTGCGAGCACGGTCAGCAGCAGGCGGATGCGCGCGACCAGGCGTTCGCCGCTCGCGGCCAGATCGCGCATGACTTCGTCGGGCGGCGCCATCAGCTGCCGCAGCATGTCGCCGAACCTGCCTTCGTTGGCGTGCATCGTGCCGTGTCCCCCTTGCCTGCAGGACGAGGATAGCGCGGCAGCGCGGGTAGACTGCCGTCCCGGGCAACAGATGGAGTCGTTGACGATGGAATACCGCAGGCTGGGCGTTTCCGGACTGGTGCTGTCGGCGCTGTCTTTCGGCGCCTGGACGACGTTCGGCAAGGGTGTCGCGCGCGGCGAAGCGCGCAACCTGGTGGCCGCCGCCTGGGACAACGGCATCAATTTCTTCGACAACGCCGAGGGCTATGCCCACGGCGAGGCCGAGCGGGTGATGGGTGACGTGATCGTCGACCTGCGCCTGCCGCGCGACGGCTTCGCGGTGTCGAGCAAGGTGATGTTCGGTTCGGTTGCCGATCCGCGACCGATGCAGAAGGGCCTGTCGCGCAAGCACGTGCACGACGCCTGCCACGGCGCGCTGAAGCGGCTGCGGGTGGACTACCTCGACCTGTACTTCTGCCATCGCCCCGATCCCGACGTGCCGGTGCTGGAAACGGTGGCGGCGATGGACGCGCTGGTCCGCCAGGGCAAGGTCATGTACTGGGGCACGTCGGAGTGGCCTGCGGCGCTGGTCCGCGAAGCGCACGCAGTGGCGCTCGCCAACCACCTGCAGCCGCCAACCATGGAGCAGCCGCAGTACAACCTGCTGCATCGCCGGCGCGTGGAGCTGGAGTACGCGCCGCTTTACGCCGAGCTGGGCATGGGCACGACGGTGTGGTCGCCGCTGGCTTCGGGGCTGCTGACCGGCAAGTACGACCACGGCGTTCCGGAAGGTTCGCGGCTGGCGCAGGACGCCTCGCTGCAGGAACTTGTGATCGGCGATGCCGGCGAGAACCGCCTGGCACGGGCGCGGCGCTTCACTGCGCTGGCCGCCGAACTGGGCGTGCGGCCGTCGGCGCTGGCCATCGCCTGGTGCCTGCGCAACCCGCACGTGTCCACGGTGATCCTGGGCGCAAGCCGCGTGGCGCAGCTCCTGGAAAACCTCGAGGCCCTGGACCTGGCGGCACGGCTGGAAGAGGGCGCGTGGCGCCGGGTCGAAGCCGCGACGGGCGACTGAAATTTCCTGTTGACAGGCAAATGAGAATCATTAGCATTGATCGCTCCCATCGATGAGGAGCAATCAATGCTTGCCTCCCGCGCCCACCCGTCCGGCTTCGACAGCGCCACCGAACTGCCCTCCTGCGAGACGTTGCCGGCCCACGACACTCATCACGGGGAAGTCGACAGCGTCCTTCTGCTGCATGGCCAGCGCGAAGTGCTCATCCGCCATGGCAGCGAGGTCTATCGCCTCCGCCATACGCGCAACGACAAGCTGATCCTGACCAAGTAGCACCGCCCGCGGCCGGGCCCCGGCCGCCGATTCCCCCAAGGCTGCAAGCCCCGGCCGCTGCCGGACGCCAGCTCGCCTCGTGCCTCCAGAGAGCCCACGATGCGATCCACCCCCCTTTTCCTGGCCATTGGCCTGCTGCTGCCTGCCGTCGCGCAGGCGGAACCCACGCCCGCCGTGGAGTTCGACCGCATCGTGGTCACCGCCACCCGCACCGAGCGCGTGGTCGCCGACGTGCCCAACACCGTGGATGTCATCGACCGCGAGCGCATGGACGAGCTGCTGGTGCGCGACCTGGAAGATCTGTTCCGCTACGAGCCCGGCATTACCGTGGGCTCCGGCTTCGGACGGTTCGGTATCGGCGACATCCGCATCCGCGGCCTTGGCGGCAATCGCGTGCGCATCCAGACCGACGGCATCGCAGTCCCGGATGCCTTCTCGATCGGCAGCTACTCCAACGCCAACCGCAATTTCGTCGACCTCGACACGCTCAAGCGCGTCGAGGTCGTGCGCGGCCCCGGCAGTTCGCTGTACGGCTCGGACGCGCTGGGCGGCGTCGTGTCCTTCATCACCAAGGACCCCCTGGACTACCTGGCGGAAGGCAAGGATGCGTACTTCGGCTTGCGCATCGGCCATGAAAGCGACTGGGACGGCCTGTCGGGCGGCGCCACGGCGGCCTTCGGCGGCGAGCGCTGGTCGGCATTGGTCGCGGCCAGCCATCGCCAGGGCAGGGAGCCGGAGAACCGGGGCGAGGCCGGTGGCGTTGGCGACGCGCGCACGCTGCCCAATCCGCAGGATCGCGACGGCCGCAGCCTGCTGGCCAAGCTGGTGTTCGCGCCCGGCACGGACCAGCGCTTCAAGCTGACCGTGGAAGGCAACGAGGATGCCACCGACACCGACGTCTACACCTCGCGCGGCCCGCAGGGATTCACCGGCGCGTACAACGATCGCGTGCTGGCGCGCGATCACCAGACGCGGGCGCGCGTCGCCTTCGGCCACGAGATGGACGCAACCGGCTCCGGTTTTGCCGACAGCCTGGACTGGCAGGTCTACCGCCAGGACAGCGAAACCACGCAGCACACCGTGGAGGAGCGCACGCTCGCCGCGCCGACCTTCAGCGACATCCGCGAGCGCGAGTTCAATTTCGACCAGCGCGTGTACGGCCTGCAGGTGAACGCCCGCAAGGGCTTCGGCACCGGCAGCGTGCGCCACGAGCTGGCCTACGGCCTGGACACGTCAAGCACCCGCACGCGGCAGAAGCGCGACGGTCTGCGGATGTTCCCGATCACCGGCGTCGAGACGCCGGTGATGCTGCCCGACGTGTTCCCGGTGCGCGACTTCCCCAACAGCCGCACCACCAACGTCGCCCTGTACCTGCAGGACGAGATCAGCTTCGCCGGCGGCGCGTTCCGCCTGATCCCGGCCTTGCGCGTGGACCACTACGAACTCCAGCCGGAGGTCGACAACATCTTCGCCGAGGACAACCCGGGCATGGCGCTCGGCAAGCTTTCCGAGACCCAGGTGTCGCCGAAGCTCGGCGCGGTCTGGCATTTCTCCGTCGACTGGTCGCTGTTTGGCGGCTATTCCCGCGGCTTCCGCGCGCCGCCTTACAACGACGTCAATATCGGTTTCACCAACGTGATGTTCGGCTACACCGCGATCGCCAATCCGGACCTGCGCCCGGAGACCAGCGACGGGTTCGAGGCCGGGCTGCGTTTCAACGGCGGTGCGGTCTACGCCAGCGTGTCGGGCTACTACAACCGGTACGACGATTTCATCGAGTCGCTGGCCTTCACCGGTTTCAACGAGCAGGGCCTGATGGTGTACCAGTCGCGCAATGTGTCCGAGGCGACGATCCACGGCATCGAGCTCAAGGCCGGCGTCGACCTGGGCCGGTTGTCGCCTGGCTGGGACGGCTGGTCGCTGCGCGGCGCCGCGGCCTGGTCGCGCGGCGAGGACGAGACCAGCGGCCAGCCGCTGGAGAGCATCGATCCGCTGACCGCGTCGCTGGGCGTGGCCTGGCGCGGTGAGCAATGGGGCGCCGAACTCGCCGGCCGCTTCGTCGGCCGCCGCGACCGCCTGCCGGACGCGCCCGTGGGCAGCGAGTACTTCGAAAGCCCGGGCCATGGCGTGCTCGACCTGCTTGCGCACTGGGAGTTCGCGCCCGGCGCGCGGCTGGACCTCGGCGTGTTCAACCTCACCGACCGCAAGTACTGGGGAGCCGGCGCGCTGCCGCTGGTATCGGGGGCGAGCATGACCATCGACCGTTTCAGCGCGCCGGGGCGCAACTTCGCGGTCAACTTCGCGGTGGAGTGGTAGCCATGGCGCTGCCGCAACGGCCCGGTCGCGGTATCCCCGGAGCGATCCGGGACAACGTCATTCCACTTTAGGTTAGAACCGGGAGCGCAAGCGTGAGATCGCAAACCACCATTTTCCTTCTCCTTTTTGCCGCGACGGGCATGGCGTCGGCACAACAGGCGGAGCCGCGCGCTGCCGACCCCGCCGCCGACCGCGCGGCCATCCTCGGCATGCTCGGCGAGTACGACGTCGACTTCGCCTTCGACGAAACCGTGCTGCTGGCGCCAGGCTACGAGCGCGCCCCCGCCAAGCGCAGCGGGGGCAGCGAGGTCGTGATCCTGGTCGAGGACAGCGTGGCTGCCGACGGCACGCCGTCGCGCATCGTGCTGCAGCACATCCTGGTCGACCCGAAGAGCGGGCACGTCACCAAGCACTGGCGGCAGGATTGGATCTACGAGGCCGAAGAACGCTTCGAGTTCAGCGCCGACCAGACCTGGCAGGTGCGCGTGATCCCGGAGGAGAAGACCCGGGGCGCCTGGACGCAGTGCGTATACGAGGTCAGCGACGCGCCGCGCTACTGCGGCACCGGCCGTTGGAACCACAGGTACGGCGTCGCCACCTGGACCTCGGACCGCAGCTGGCGGCCGCTGCCGCGGCGCGAGTACACCAAGCGCTCCGACTACAACGCGCTGAACGTGGAGAACCGCCACACCATCGTGCCCGGCGGCTGGACCCACGAGCAGGACAACACCAAGACCCTGCGTGCCGCTGACGGCTCGACCGTGCGCACCATCGCGCGCGAATACGGCTTCAACGACTATCGCAAGGACAGCGACGTCGACTTCACCCCGGCGCATGACTACTGGAAGGCGACCGCCGGCTACTGGGGGCGCGTGCGGCAGCGCTGGGACAGCTTCCTGGTCGAAGGCCACGGCCTGCACATGAAGACCGATGTCGATGGCATGGCGCTGATCATGCCCTTGTTCACCCAGGCCGAAGAGGTGCAGGAAGGCAGGGACGTACCGGACTCCGCGATTGACGCTGCCTTCGCCGAATGGGTGGAGCCGGTGCCTGCCGGGGCCGTGGCCGCGACGCGCTGAAACGCCCCGCTCTTCCCTCCGGGCGGTCACAGTGGCCGCCCACCCCGCGTCTATACTCGAGACCAATGACTGGGGAGAGCGTGGAATGTCCGGAGGAACCTTCATCGCGGCCGTACTGGTGGTCGCATTCATCATCTTTTTCTTCAAGATGGTGCGCATCGTGCCGCAGGGCTTCGAGTGGACCGTCGAGCGCTTCGGCAAGTACACCCATACGCTGTCGCCCGGACTGCACCTGCTGATCCCGGTGATGCAGGCCGTGGGCCGCAAAGTCAACGTCATGGAACAGGTGCTCGACGTGCCCTCGCAGGACGTGATCACCAAGGACAACGCCGTGGTCAAGGTCGACGGCGTGGTGTTCTTCCAGGTGCTGGATTCGGCCAAGGCCGCCTACGAGGTCTCGAACCTCGAGATCGCGACCATCGCGCTGGTGCAGACCAACATCCGGACCGTGATCGGCTCGATGGACCTGGACGAGTCGCTGTCCAACCGCGAGACGATCAACGCGCAGCTGCTCAACGTGGTCGATGCCGCCACCAACCCGTGGGGGATCAAGGTCACGCGAATCGAGATCCGCGATATCCAGCCGCCGCGCGACCTGATCGACTCGATGGCACGGCAGATGAAGGCCGAGCGCGAACGGCGCGCGGTGATCCTGGAAGCGGAGGGCCACCGCAGCTCCGCGATCCTGCGTGCCGAAGGCGAGAAGCAGGCGGCGATCCTGGAGGCCGAGGGCGAGCGCGAAGCCGCCTACCGCGAGGCCGAGGCGCGCGAGCGCCTGGCCGAGGCCGAGGCCAAGGCCACCGAGATGGTGTCCAATGCGATCGCCGCCGGGGACGTGCAGGCGATCAACTACTTCATCGCGCAGAAGTACGTCGAAGCGTTCAAGGAGCTGGCGACGGCGTCCAACGCCAAGTTCGTGATGATGCCGATGGAAACCAGCGGCATCATCGGCTCGATCGCCGGCATCGCCGAGCTTGGCAAGGAGGCGCTCGGCAAGCAGCAGGTGGAGACCCGCCGGCGCGTCGACGCCGCACAGCGCCCGGAAGGCTGAGCCATGGCGTGGAGCATGAACACCACCGCATGGGCCGCGATCGCACTGGTCCTGATCGCCGCTGAAACCTTCATTCCCGGCGCCTTCCTGCTGTGGATGGGCATCGCCGCCGCGATCGTATGGCTGGTCGTGCTGGTGGCGCCCAGCCTGGGGCTGCTGGCGCAGGTCGTGCTGTTCGCGGCGCTGAGCGTGGTCGCCGTGCTCGCCTACCTGAAGTGGGGCCGGGGTCGCGAGCGGCCGAGCGACCGGCCGTTGCTCAACCGGCGCGCCGAGCAGCTGGTCGGGCGCGTGGTCTCGCTTGACCGCGCGATCGAGGGTGGGCGCGGGCGGGTGAAGCTGGACGATTCGTATTGGGTCGTCAGCGGCCCGGAGCTCGAAGCCGGCGTGCGCGTGCGCGTCATCGGCGCCAACGGGATGGTGCTCGAGGTCCGCGGCATCGACTGATCGGGGGTGTGGGGGCACCCTGGCTCGGCGATAATGACGGACCGTATGCCAGGAGCCAGCCGCCGATGACCCGCAAGACGATCCTCAACGACTCCCATCGCGCACTCGGCGCGAAGATGGTGGACTTCGGCGGCTGGGACATGCCGCTCAACTATGGTTCGCAGATCGAGGAGCACCATGCGGTGCGCCGCGGTGCCGGCATGTTCGATGTCTCGCACATGACCGTGGTCGACCTGCACGGCGGGCGCGTGCGCGACTTCCTGCGCAAGCTGGTCGCCAACTCGGTCGACAAGCTCAAGGTCCAGGGCAAGGCGCTCTACACCTGCATGCTCGACGAGCAGGGCGGGGTGATCGACGACCTGATCATCTACCACCTAGGCGAGGACTTTCATCGGCTGGTGGTCAATGCAGCCACGCGCGACAAGGACCTGGCATGGATCAATGCCCAGGCCGAAGCCTTCGGCGTCGAGGTCCGGGTGCGCGATGACCTGGCGATCATCGCCGTACAGGGCCCGCAGGCGCGCGACAAGGTGCTGGGCCTGGTGCACGGGGATGACCGCGCCGCTGCCGGCAAGCTGGGCAAGTTCGCCAGCCGCGACGTCCGCTCGGTCGACGGCGCGCCGCTGTTCATCGCGCGCACCGGCTACACGGGCGAAGACGGCTTCGAGGTCGTGCTGCCGCAGGAGCACGCCGTGGCGTTCTGGGACGCGCTGGTCTCGGCGGGCGTCACGCCAGCAGGCCTGGGTTCGCGCGACACCCTGCGCCTGGAAGCAGGGCTGCCGCTGTACGGCCAGGACATGGATGAGTCGGTCACGCCTTACGAAGCCGGCCTGGGCTGGACCGTGGCGCTGGACGAGGGTCGCGACTTCAACGGTCGTGCCGTGCTCGAGGCGCAGCGCGACCGCGGCGACGCGCGCCAGATCGTCGGCCTGGTGATGGATGAGAAGGGCGTGCTGCGCCACGGCCAGAAGGTGCTCGCGGCGAGCGGCGAGGGCGAAATCCTCTCCGGCACCTTCGCCCCGACCCTTGGCAAGTCGATCGCCCTGGCCAGGATTCCCGCCGGCGAGGCAGGCGACGTGCGCGTCGACATTCGCGGCCGCGAGGTTCCGGTGCGCGTGGTCGCCTACCCGTTCGTGCGCGACGGCAAGGCCCGCGAGGGCATTTGATTTCCACCCCGGGCGCTTCGCTACACTAGCCACCCACCCAGCCACGCTGTTTCCGGAGTACCAGCAATGAGCGATATCCCCGGCGATCTGAAATTCATGAAGTCCCACGAGTGGGCCCGCGTCGAAGGTGACGGCAAGGTCACCGTCGGCATCTCCGACCATGCCCAGGGCCTGTTGGGTGACCTGGTCTACGTCGACCTGCCCGGCGTTGGTGACAGCGTCCAGGCAGGCGTCGGCTGCGCCGTCCTGGAGTCGGTCAAGGCGGCGTCCGACATCTACGCACCGGTGTCCGGCACGATCGTCGAGGTCAACTCGGCGCTGGCCGACACGCCGGAGACGATCAATGAAGACGCCTTCGGCGAAGGCTGGCTGTTCGTGATCGAGGCGAGCGAACCGGACCAGGTGGACGAGCTGCTTGCACCGGACGATTACGCCGCCCTGATCGAGGGCGACGACTGACGCATGCATCGCGCGCGATGCGCGGCATCGTCTTGTGGAACGCCGGGCAATGCCCGGCGTTCCTGTTTGCGGACGCTTGAAATGGTCGCCGGGGGCTCGCGCACTTCCGCGCAAAACGGTCACTGCCGCGCCACCAACGGCGTCTTCGCGTCGTGCGCGTACACAAGGCCTGCACACCGACGAAGCGGTTGCCGGCATCGTGTCGATGCATGTCGCGTGTTTCGCCGCGTGCGTCGACAATCCGCGGGCGTCCTTCCGATACCGCTTAAAACAAGTGCTTTCGCGCGTGCCTCTCGAAGCCTGTGAAATGCTGGTCGCGCGAACTTGCCGCGTCTGCATGGGTGGCTTGCAGCGCCAACGGTGGCGAGCCGGGCGCCTGCTTGCCGGCCCGCACGCGACGACGGGTGTTGACAGGAAAAAAAAGCGTGATTAGGTTTCGGCACAACAACACGATGGTCACAGAAGAGAGTGAGTGCGACCCGGACAACAACGCGTGACACAACTCGGTCCTCCGCCTGGATGGTCGTAATGGTGGACTTGGGCGTTGTCTTCCTCGCGAAAACTCCAGACCCATGCATGCATGCAACCCGCAGCGCGATGCGCAGCGGGTTTTTTCGTGCCAGGCAACACCGGATCCGGAACGACGCGCCCTGCGCGTCGTCGGTTGGCCGTGGGTCCGATACCCGCGGTGTGTTTCGTACTGGGCAGTAGTACCTGCAAGTTCCACTGACGAGGAGAGCCATCACATGGCCACTAAGAAAGTCGCAAAGAAGAAGGTCGCCAAGAAGGCGGCGAAGAAGACCGCCAAGAAGGCAGTGCGCAAGGCGGCACCGCGCAAGGTCGCAAAGAAGGCCGCCAAGAAGGTCGCCAAGAAGGTCGCCACGAAGAAGGTCGCCAAGAAGGCCGTGAAGAAGGCCGTGGCGAAGAAGGCCACCCGCAAGACCGCGAAGAAGGCGACGAAGAAGGCCGCCAAGAAGGCCACCAGGAAGACCGCGAAGAAGGCCACCAAGAAGGCGGTGAAGAAGGCCACCCGCAAGACGGCCAAGAAGACCGCGAAGAAGACGGCCAAGAAGGCAGCGAAGAAGGTGGCCAGGAAGAGCCCGGCCAAGAAGGCGGCCAAGAAGGCCACGAGGAAGACTGCGAAGAAGGCGACCGGGAAGGCGGTGAAGAAGACCGCTGCGAAGAAGGCCGCTGCCAAGAAGACTCCTGCAAAGAAGGCGGCGAAGAAGACCGTCCGCAAGGCTGCGACCAAGAAGACCGCCAAGACGGCGGCGAAGCGTGCGCCGCGCAAGGCGAAGGCACCGGCCGTCTCGATCCCCACGGCGCCCGTACCGCTGATCTGACCAGCCCCCGATTGCCGTCTACATGACCCCTTTCCCCGCAGCCCAGGCGGGGAAGGGGTTTTTTCATGTGTGCAAGGTCAGTGCGGTTTTGCGGCGGACCTGGCGGAGCCGCCGCTGCCCCGGGAATCCGACACCGACGCACGGCCCGCACTGAGCGTGGCGCGCTCGTGTGCCGCGGCATCGGCCAGCTGCAATTCGTCCACTTCCTGGAGGTCGACGTCCAGCCAGCGCTGCGGACTCAGGCCGATCGCGCTGTCGAGGATGGTCGGCAGCAGGCCCGTCGGCAGGCTGCTCTCGCCGTTCCAGAGGACCACCACGCCGAGGTCGCGATCGGGCATCAGCGCCATCAGGCCGCGATAGCCCTGGACTGCGCCGGCGTGGAAGACGACGCGGTGCCCGGCATAGTCGTAAACGCGCCAGCCGAGCGCATAGCCGGCGTCATTGAGGCGTTCGCGCCGCCAGCCAGAACTGCGCATCTCGCGCGGCGTCGACACCAGCGGTTGTTGCAGGGTGGCCAGCAGCGGTGGCGGGAGCACGTCGGGACGCCGCCCGGACTGTGCGATCAGCCATTGCGCCATGTCGCTGATGCTGGCGTTGACGCCCGCTGCCGGTGCGATCCGGTAGTAGGTCGGCTTGGGCGTGAGCGAACGCCAGCCGCCGCCGGCGCGCACGTGCGGCTTTGCCCAGCGCGGACTGGCCTGGATGCCTTCGAGTCCGTAGCTCGCGTCGTCCATGCCCAGCGGCTTGAAGATGCGCCCGGTCACGGCCTCGCTGAAGAACTGGCCGGTAGCGGCGAACACCACGTCGCCGACCAGGCTGAAAGCGACGTTCTGGTAGCTGTAGCACTCGCCCACGCCGCAGGTCATCGGTGCGTCGGCCAAACGCTGCACCAGGTTGCGATAGTCCGCGTTGCGCTCGATGTCGCGATCGTAGGTGTTGCGGCCCAGCCCCACGCGGTGGCTGAGGACGTCGGCGACGGTCAGCTTGCCGGCGGCGTCGGGCCGTGAGAAACGCAGCGCCGGCATGAAGTCGGCGACGTTGCTGTCCCAGCGCAGCGAACCTTCGGCAACCAGCAGTCCGGTCACCGTGCCGGCGAAGGGCTTGGACAGCGAGGCCAGGCGGAAGACGGTGTGCGCGTCAACCGGCTCGGCGGCGCTGACGTCGGTGATGCCATAGCCGCGCGCACTGATGACCTCGCCCTTGTGGACGATGGCCATTGCCAGGCCGGGCACGCGCTGGTTGGCGACCACCGCCTGCGCCATCGCCTCGAAGCGTGCGGCGTCGAAGCCGCTGGCCAGCGGCATGGACGTGGTGCCGGGCGGCAGCAGCGGCGACGTGCCGCCGGTCACCGGCGTTGAAGACGTGGTTGGCGCGGCCTGCGTATCGGCCGGCGGTTGCCACTGGAGCTCCGCCTGCGCCGCGGTCCCGACCGCCATCGGGGTCAGGCATGCAAACAGGCCGGCAGCCAGGAGAAGGCGGCGAGGCGTTCGCGCTGCGTCTTTCATCGGGCGTTTTCCCTGCGTATGCTGCGACTGCGGGGTGATCATATGCCCCCGGTTCCGCATTTGCATGAACAAGGGGAGCTTTGATGTCCAGCCTGCTGATCCTGCTCGTAATTGCCGCCGTGGTCGTGGTCGCGTTGATGTGGGGCGTCGGCATCTACAACGGCCTCGTCACCGCCCGCAACGCATTCAAGAACGCCTTCGCCCAGATCGACGTGCAGCTGCAGCGGCGCTTCGACCTGATCCCGAACCTGGTCGAGACCGCGAAGGGCTACCTCACGCACGAGCGCGAAACGCTGCAGGCGGTCATCGCCGCGCGCAGCGCCGCGATGTCGGGCCTGTCGGCCGCCAAGGCCAACCCGGGCGATGCCGCGGCGATGGCCGAGCTCGGCCAGTCGCAGGGCCTGCTCAACGGCGCGCTGGGGCGCCTGATGATGGTCGCCGAGGCCTATCCGGACCTCAAGGCCAACCAGAACATGATGCAGCTCACCGAGGAGCTCACCTCCACCGAGAACCGCGTCGCCTTCGCCCGCCAGGCCTACAACGACTCGGTGATGGCCTACAACATCAAGCGCGAAGTGTTCCCGTCCAACATCCTCGCCGGCATGTTCAATTTCGATGCCGCGGCGCTGCTGGAGATCCCGGCCGACAAGGCCGAGGTCCGCGAGGCGCCGAAGGTCCAGTTCTAGCGCTCGATGAACTTTTTCGAGCAGCAGGCGCAGGCCCGCCGCAGCAGCACGCGCCTGTTCGTCCTGTTCGCGATGGCGGTGCTCGGCATCGTGCTGGCGATCGACCTCGCGGTTGCGTTCGTGGTGGGTCCCGACTTGGGCGTGCTCGCGTTCACCACCCTCGCCACGCTGGCGGTGATCGGGCTGGGCTCGATGTACCGTCTGGCGTCGCTGCGCGGCGGTGGTGACGTCGTGGCGCTGCAGCTGGGCGGCACGCCGGTTCCGCAGGACTCGACCGATCCGTCGCTGCGGCGGCTGCGCAACGTGGTCGAGGAGATCTCGATCGCGTCCGGCGTGCCGGTGCCCGGCCTCTACGTGCTCGAGAACGAAGCCGCCATCAACGCCTTCGCCGCCGGCTATTCGACCAGCGACGCGGCGGTCGCAGTGACGCGTGGCGCGCTGGAGCGCCTCAACCGCGACGAGCTGCAGGGCGTCATCGCCCACGAATTCAGCCACGTCCTCAACGGCGACATGCGCCTCAACATCCGCCTGATGGGCGTGCTGTTCGGCATCCTCATGATCAGCCTGATCGGGCGCAAGGTGCTGTACCTGGGCGGTGGCCGCAGCCGCAACGCCGCGGCGGTGATGGTGGCCGCGCTGGTGGCGCTTGCGGTCGGCAGCATCGGAATGTTCTTCGCGCGGATGATCAAGGCCAGCGTCAGCCGCTCGCGCGAACGCCTGGCCGATGCCTCGGCGGTGCAGTTCACGCGCCAGACCGCGGGCCTGGCCGGCGCGCTGAAGAAAATCGCCGGCCTGCCCGACGGCGCACGCCTGAGCGACAAGGCCGATGCCGAAGAGGCGAGCCACATGCTGTTCGGCGATGGCGTCGGTTTCAGCGGACTGTTCGCAACCCACCCGCCGATCCTCGAGCGTATCCAGGCGCTGGAGCCGGGCTTCCGCAGCGAGCAGCTCGAGCGCATGCGCAGCCAGTGGGCGCTGGCACCGCCGTCCGGCCTGCAGGAAGACCGGATGATGGGCCTGGACGTGCATGCCGGCGTGCTGCCGGCACGCGATGGCCGGTTCGACGTCACCCCGCCCATGGTGTCCGCCCAGGTCGGCAGCCCCGCTGCCGACGACTACCGCCGCGCAGATGCCATCGCCCACGCCATGCCCGAAGCCCTGCGCACGCTTGCACGGTCGCGCGAGGCGGTGCTGCCGCTGGTGCTCGCCCTGCTGCTTGATGGCGATGCCACCATCCGCGGGCACCAGCGGGCCGAGATCGCCGCACGCCTCGGCGATGCGGTGGCCCAGGGTGCGCTGGCACTGCACGGAGGCGAGCTGGTCGCCCTGCACCCGATGCAGCGCCTGCCGCTGGCCGCGATCGCGTTCCCGGTGCTGCGGCGCCGGCCACGGCCCGAGCTCGAGGCCTTCCTCGATACCGTGCACGCGGTCGTCCACTGCGACGGACGGGTGTCGCTGTTCGAGTACTGCATGGCGCGCCTGCTCGAAGTGCAGCTCCGGGAGTCGCTGGATCCACGGCGCCACGCGCGCTTCGGCCGCCGCAAGCCGGGCAGCGTGCGCCAGGAGTTCGCGACCCTGCTCGCGGTGGTGGCGCAGGCCGGCAGTCCCGGCGACCCCGCGGCCGCGCAGCGCGCCTATCTCGCAGGCCTGCAGCGCGTGTTGCCGCGCGACCACGTGGCCTACGCGCCACCGGCGGCCGGCGTGCTCGCGCTCGACGAGGTATGGCCCGCGCTCGATGCGCTGGAGCCGTTGGCCAAGCAGGTGATGGTCGAAGCGGTGACCGCGGCGGCCAGCCATGACGGGCGCATCTCGGTCGCTGAATCCGAGCTGCTGCGCACGATCTGCGGCGTGCTGCACTGTCCCCTTCCACCGGGACTGGAAGCCATGGCCTGAAGCACGGGTGACGTGCGCGCGTGCCAGGGTGGCGGCAGCCACCGCCGATCGGATAACGTGCCGGCACGGTGGCGGCGACTGCAGGGACGGTTCGATGATCAACGGTCAGACAGGCGCCGTCAGGCCCCTGGGACGCTTCCGGGCCGCGCTCGTCGCTTCGCCGCCGCTGTGGTGGGCGATGCTGTATTTCTTCAGCCTGCTGTGCGGTTACTACGTGCTGCGTCCGGTGCGCGATGCGATGGGGGCATCGTCGGACGCCGCCGCGGTGTTCCCGCGCGGACTGATCGCCTACGGCGAGCGTTTCGGCATCGAAGTCGGCGAGTTCACCCTGCAGCTGCTGTTCACCGCCACCTTCGTCGCGATGGTGCTGCTGCAGCCGCTCTACGGCGCGCTGGTGTCGCGCTTCCCGCGCAGGGTATTCCTGCCGGCGGTGTACCTGGTGTTCATCGCCTGCCTGCTGGGTTTCTGGTGGGCGTTCGACAGCGGCATCCCGGGGCGCGGGGCGGCGTTCTTCGTCTGGGTGGCGGTGTTCAACCTGTTCGCCGTCACTGTGTTCTGGAGCTTCATGGCGGACGTGTTCGACAACGCCAACGCCAAGCAGTTCTACGGCTACATCGGTGCTGGCGGCACCATCGGCGCGCTGGTCGGTCCGGCCATCACCCGCTTCCTGGTCGGTCCGGTGGGGGTAGCCAACCTGCTGCTGGTGTCGGCCGGCTTCCTGGCCGTGTGCCTGCTGTGCATCATCAAACTGCGTCCATGGGCGCTGGCGCGCGAACGCAGCCACGGCGGCGGTATCGACGGCCGCGCGATGGGCGGCTCGATCCTGGCCGGCCTGAGGCTGGTCTGGCAGCGGCCGCTGCTGCGCGCGCTGGCGGTGCTGATGTTCTTCGGCGTCGGCGTCGGCACGCTGCTCTACAACGAACAGGCGGCGATCGTGCGCGCGGCCTTCGAGACCGCCGAAGAGCGCGCGGCGTTCTACTCCATGCTCGACTGGGCGATCAACGGCCTGACCATCGCCATCCAGCTGCTGCTGACGCGCTTCCTGCTGCAGCGCTACGGCATCGCGCCGCTGCTGCTGCTGCCCGCGCTCGCTATCGTGGTGGGCTTCGCGGCGCTGTCGGCATCGCCGCTGCCGATGTTGGTGGCGATCGTGCAGATCGTGACCCGCGCCAGCGAGTTCTCGCTGGCCAAGCCGGCGCGCGAGACCCTGTACACCCGAGTCGAGCGCGAAGAACGCTACAAGGCCAAGGCGGTGATCGATACCGCCGTCTATCGCGGCGGCGACCTCACCTTCGTCTGGGTGCACAAGGCGCTGGCGGTGCTGGGCTCGGGCATGGTGTTCCTCGCCGGCCTGGGCGTCGCGCTGGGAATGGCCTACGGCGCGTGGCGCGTGGTGCGTGCGGAGCGCCTGCTGCCCCAGGACCCCGCTGTGGGCGCCGCGGATGGACAGCACAAGCCGACGTGAGCTGGTGGTCGAACCGGACGCGCCGGCGCTGGCGCCCTGATGGCGCACAGCAGGAGCAGCGTCTGCGTGCTCACGGCCGTGAAGGCTTCGGCGAAATCCACATCGAGATGCGCGCGCGGAACACGGTTTCGCCACTGGCGTCGTTGACCGCCACTCCGACGGGCAGGGCGTAACCCGTCGCCGATTCGACGGTCGCCGCGGCCGGCGTCGCCACGGCGCGCATCGTCCCGGTCGCCTTCTTCAGGTATTCGACCTCCATGCCCTTCGGGATCCAGCGCATGGACGGCGGCAGGCTGGCGTCGATCGCCAGTCCCCCTGCAAGCTCGGCCAGGTTGCACAGCGCGATGGCATGCACGCTGCCGATGTGGTTGGTGACGCGGCGGCGGTGGCGCAGACTGGCTTCGCAGCATCCCGGCTCCAGCCGCTCGATGCGCGGGGAAATGCTGGCGAAGTAGGGCGCCTTGATGCAGACAAGCTTCGAGAACAGCCAGCGTCCGCAGGGCCAGCGGATCATGCGCCGGTGGATATCGAGGATGGTCGCGCCCATGCGCATCTCCCGGAAAAGGCGGGGGCGCCCTCAGGCGTCCCCTGGCATGGCGCGGCTCAGGCCGCTTCGCGCGCACCGCCCGGGCGGTGCAGGTCGCGGTAGCCAGCCGAGCGCAGCTCTTCGGTATCGAAGTCGTCGACCGTGATCGCGTCGAGCGTCATCACGCGCAGCTCTTCCAGCTGGGTGCGCTCTTCGGCGGTGATCCAGCCTTCGCGTACGCCCTCGTCAAGCTGGCTGGCGAAGTCCAGGGCCTCGATGCCCTTGTTCTTCAGCGCCTTGAGGAACTTGCGCTCCACCGGCTCGGCGGCAACGGCCGCGGCCAGGTAGCTGTTGATGCGACCCGCCGGGTTGTTCGCGCCCGGCGTGGTGAACACGCCCTGCGCCAGGCGGTCGCGGGCTTCGTTGGGCGTCATCAGCAGCGCGGCGACGCGGTGGCCGAGGCGATCGCCGGGAGCCTCCGCACGGCGGCCGAGCGGGAAGATCAGCAGCCACATCAGCCAGCCCACCGGACGGATCGGGAAGTTGCGGAGCGCCGCGGAAAGCGCGGTTTCGATCTGGTGGATGCTGTCGTGGTAGGCCCAGGCCAGCAGCGGGCGGTCGGCCACGGGCGCGCCCTCATCGTGGTAGCGCTTGAGGATGGCGCTGGTCATGTACAGGTGGCTGAGCACGTCGCCCAGGCGGCCCGACAGGGATTCCTTGAACTTCAGCTTGCCGCCCAGCATCAGCATCGACACGTCGGCCATCAGTGCGAGGTTGGCGGAGTGGCGGTTGAGGCGGCGGAAAAAGCGTCTGGTGTAGTCGTCGCCGGGCGCCTTGCCGAAGCGCGAGCCGGTGAACGCGAACCAGATCGAACGCACCGCATTGGAGATCGCGTAGCCGATGTGGCCGAACAGCGCGCGGTCGAATGCCTCCAGGCCGGCGCGCTCGTCGGGGTTCTGCGCCGCCTTCATCTCCTTCATGACCCAGGGATGGCAGAGGATCGCGCCCTGGCCGAAGATCAGCAGGCTGCGGGTCATGATGTTCGCGCCCTCGACCGTGATCGCGATCGGCGCCGCCTGCCACGAGCGGCCTGCGAAGTTGCGCGGCCCGAGGATGATGCCCTTGCCGCCGATCACGTCCATGACGTCCCTGGCGACTTCACGGCCCATCTCGGTGCAGTGGTACTTGGCGATCGCCGAGGGCACCGCCGGCACGTCGCCGCGGTCGACCGCGGCCGCTGTCGCCTGCGACAGCGCACTGATCGCGTAGGCCTTGCCGCCGATGCGCGCCAGGGCTTCTTCAACGCCTTCGAAGCGGCCGATCGACAGGCCGAACTGCTTGCGGATGCGCGCGTACGCACCGGTGGTGATGGCGCCGGACTTGGCGCCGCCGCTGGCTGTGGAAGGCAGGGTGATCGAACGCCCGATCGACAGGCACTCGCTGAGCATCCGCCAGCCCTCGCCGAAGCCGTTCTCCTCGCCGATGATCTGGCTCAGCGGCACGAACACCTCGTGGCCGCGGACCGGGCCGTTCTGGAACGGCGAGTTGAGCGGGAAGTGGCGGCGGCCGACGTCCATGCCCTCGACCTCGCGCGGCACCAGCGCCAGGGTGATGCCGATGTCGCGGACGTCGCCGAGCAGGCCGTCCGGGTCGTACATGCGGAACGCCAGGCCGATCAGCGACGCCACCGGCGCCAGCGTGATGTAGCGCTTGTCGAAGGTCAGCTTCACGCCCAGCACTTGGGCGCCGTCCCACTCGCCCTTGCAGACGATGCCGAAGTCGGGGATCGAGGTCGCGTCGGAACCGGCAAACGGACCGGTCAGGGCGAAGCAGGGCACCTCGCGGCCGTCGGCCAGGCGCGGCAGGTAGTGGTCCTTCTGCGCAGGGGTGCCGTAGTGCATCAGCAGCTCACCGGGGCCCAGCGAATTGGGCACGCCCACGGTGGAGCTGACCACGCTGGAGATCGTGGCCAGCTTCTGGATCACCTTGTGGTGCGCCAGCGCGCTGAAGCCGAGGCCGCCGTATTCCTTGGGGATGATCATCCCGAAGAAGCGCTGGTCCTTCATGAACTGCCACAGCTCCGGCGGCAGGTCGGCGCGGACGTGGGTGATGTCCCAGTCGTCGGTCATGCGGCAGAGCTCTTCGACCGGACCGTCGAGGAAGGCCAGCTCCTCCGCGGTGAGTTCGGGCTTCGGCTGCGACATCAGCACGTTCCAGTCCGGCGCGCCCGAGAACAGCTCGCCCTCGAAGCCGACCGAGCCGGCCTCCAGCGCGATGCGCTCGGTCTGCGACAGCGGCGGCAGGATCTTCCGGTAGAACTTCAGCAGTGGCGCGGTGATCAGCGGCTTGCGGATCACCGGCAGCAGCAGCGGCATCGCCACCAGCGCGACGATGGCGGTCGCGACCACGGTGGCGGTGATGTTCGCGCCCAGCAGCCAGCAGGCGGCGAGGCCGGCGGCGGTGATGGCCGCCCAGGTGGCCAGGCGCATCCGGTGGTAGGCGGCGAACGCGCCGACCAGCAGCAGGACGAGGAAGGGGACGACGATACTCATGGCACGGTCTCCGCGAGCGTTGCGCTCGCCTTCGGCTGGTGGGAGCCAGTGTGCACCCGGCGCGAGGCATGGGTTCCCTCACTGGCCATACGGGTCAGTATGGATTTTGCAGCGAGGGCTGTCAACGCCGCGAGACACGCCGATACTGTCCCGCACGCGGGCGTATGGATACACTCCGGGCATGAAGAAAACCGCCGCGAAGAGCGAACGCAGCCGGCTCAGCGCCGACGACTGGGCCGAGGCCGCGCTTGACCTGATCGCCGAACAGGGCGTGGCCGCCGTGGCGGTGGAGCCGCTGGCCCGCCGGCTGGGCGTCACCAAGGGCAGCTTCTACTGGCATTTCCCCTCGCGCGACGCACTGCTGCAGGCGGCGCTCGAACGCTGGGAGGCCCATGAGGAGCACGACGTCTTCGGCAAGCTGGAGGCGGTGTCAGACCCGCGCGAGCGCCTGCGCGCGCTGTTCCAGATGGTCGCGCGCGAGTTCAAGTCGCATGTGGTGTACAGCGCCCTGCTCAAGGCGCCGGACCACCCGGCCGTGCAGCCGGTGATCGACCGCGTCTCGCAGCGTCGCCTCGACTATCTCACCGCGTCCTTCCGCCAGGCCGGGCTGGGCCGCACCGATGCCCGGCATCGTGCCCGTCTGACCTACGCTGCCTACGTCGGCTTCCTGCAGCTCAACCTGCAGCTGCACCAGGCGCGAATGCCGCAGGAGGAGTTCGACGAATACGTCGAGCACCTGATGGATACGCTCGTCCCGCACTGAGCGACGCGGCATCCCGGGCGGGTGCGCGACAGGCCCGTTTTTGATGCGGTGCAGCACAGCGGCGCCGGCCGCGCTGGATAGAATTGCATGTCCAGCCTGAAAAAATCGCACTTCGGAGGCGCGAGACATGAATGCAGTTCCCCAGCAGGGCGCGAACGCGACGCCCGGCACGCGCCTTCCGTCGTTGCAGCAGTGGGTCGACGAAGTCGCGTCGCTGACCCGGCCCGACCGCATCGTCTGGTGCGATGGCAGCGATGCCGAAGCGGCTGCGCTGCAGCAGGCCATGATGGCCGACGGCACCCTGCTGCCGCTCAACCAGGACACCCATCCCGGCTGCGTCCTGCACCGCTCCAGTCCCGATGACGTCGCCCGGGTCGAACACCTGACCTTCGTCTGCCACCAGCGGCGCGAGGATGCCGGCCCCAACAACCACTGGATGGCCCCGGCCGAGGCACACGCAAAGGTCGATGCCCTGTTCGACGGTTGCATGGAAGGCCGCACGCTGTACGTTCTGCCGTATTGCATGGGGCCGATCGACTCGCCGCTTGCGCGCTGCGGCGTCGAGATCACCGACTCGCCCTACGTGGTCGCCAACATGCGGGTGATGACGCGCATGGGCGCGGACGCACTGGCGCGGATCGAACGCGAAGGCCTGGAGCATGCCGCCCGCGGCGAGCCGGATACCTATGTCCGCGGCCTGCATTCGACCGGCGAGCTCGACCCCGATCGCCGCTACATCATGCACTTCCCCGAAGAGCTGGCGATCAAATCCTACGGCTCCGGCTACGGCGGCAATGCCCTGCTGGGCAAGAAGTGCCACGCCCTGCGCATCGCGTCGCACCAGGCCCGCAACGAAGGCTGGCTGGCCGAGCACATGCTCATCGTCGGCATCGAGAACCCGCAGGGCGAAGTCCACTACGTCGCCGCGGCCTTCCCGAGTGCCTGCGGCAAGACCAACCTGGCCATGCTGATCCCGCCGGAGTCATATCGCGAGAAGGGCTGGAAGGTGTGGACGGTTGGCGATGACATCTGCTGGATGCATCCCGGCGAGGACGGCCGGCTGTGGGCGATCAACCCCGAGGCCGGCTTCTTCGGCGTGGCTCCCGGCACGTCGGAAAAATCAAATCCCAACGCCCTGGCCTCGATCCAGCGCGACACCATCTTCACCAACGTCGCGGTCACCGATGACGGCCAGCCGTGGTGGGAAGGGCTCGACAAGCGCGTACCCGAGAAGGACTGGCAGGGGCGTGCCCATGACCCCGGCAATGGCCCGGCGGCTCATCCGAATTCACGCTTCACCGTCAGCGCGAAGCAGTGTCCGACGTTCTCCCCGCATGCCGAGGATCCGCAGGGCGTGCCGATCAGCGCGATCGTCTTCGGCGGCCGCCGCTCGAGCCTGGTGCCGCTGGTATTCGAGGCGCGCGACTGGGCGCACGGCGTGCTCGTGGGTGCGGCGATGGCGTCGGAAACCACGGCAGCGGCCACCGGCGCGGTTGGCGTGATGCGCCGCGACCCGATGGCGATGAAGCCATTCTGCGGCTACAGCTTCGCCGACTATTTCGCCCACTGGCTGTCGTTCGACAGGCCGGGCGCGAAGCTGCCGAAGGTCTTCCACGTCAACTGGTTCCGCAAGGATGCCGACGGCCGCTTCATGTGGCCGGGTTTCGGCGACAACATGCGCGTGCTGGAGTGGATCATCGGCCGCGTCGACGGCGGCGCGAAGGCCGATGCCGCGGTGATCGGCCATGTTCCGGCAGAGGGCGCGCTCGATCTTGATGGCGCCGACGTGCCTGCGGACGCGATGGCCGAACTGTTGCGTGTGGATGAGGCCGGCTGGAAGGCCGAGGCCGCCAGCGTGGCGTCCTACCTTGACGAACTTGGCGTGCCCGGCGATTCACCGCTGCGCGCGAGCCTGGGGCCGCTGGAAGGCGTCGCGACCGGGAGCTGAGGCCGTCCGGGCCCGTGGGCAGTGTGGCTGCCGACGGGCCTGGCGCCCGGTGGGAGGTCAGGCGCAGTCGATTCCCGCGTCCTCCAGCATCGTTCTGAGCGGTCCGAGCCGGCCTTCGTAGCGTTTCCACCGGCCCAGCGCCGTGGTGTACATCGGTTCACGTACCTGCACCGCGCTTGCCGTGGAGACGGGCGTGGCGTTCTTTTCGAACGCCAGGCACGCGTCGTCCCATTCAAGTCCGCAGTGGGAGATGATCGCGCGGCTGTTGCGCTCCTGCTCCAACACCAGTGATTCGTACTGGACCTCGAGGATCCGTCCGGGGAAGGCCGCCTTCCAGTGCGCCATCAGCCGGTCGAACAGGATGTAGTAGTGGCCGATGTCGAGCAGGTCGTAGGAATAGTCGAAATAGGGCGACTCCGGCGCGAACAGCTGCCTGAAGTTGCCGAGGCAGGTGTCGAGCGGGTGCCTGCGGACGCAGATCAGCCTGGCCTCGGGCAGCGCGCAGGCGATGTATCCGAGGTACAGGAAATTGTGCGGCAGCTTGTCGGTGAAGTGGGGCACTGAACCGGTGAAGGCGCGGGTGCCGGCAATGTAGTCATCGCCGAGCTTGCGCCAGTCCAGGCTTGCCGTCGCCACGCTGGCGATATGCGCCGGGTTGAACATCTCGAAGCCCGGGCCGCCCATCGCACGCTTCCAGGCGGAGGGGAAGTTGTGCAGCTCGCCGGCGGACTGGACCTGGGGATGGCTGGACGCGATGCGATCCACGAGGGTGGTTCCGGTGCGCGGCATGCCGACGATGAAGATCGGATCACCGGCATCGCTGCCGCGGATCGCCGGATCGGGGCAGGGGGCCGGGAAGCCCGAGGCCAAGGCATCGAACAGCGCCGCATCCTTTGCCCTGGAATATTGCAGCAGGTGCCCGGGCGCGCCCTTGCCGATGACACAGTGGTCGAAGGCGCCATCGTGGTTGCCGATGTCGTCCAGCTCCTTGGCCAGCGCCATGTTCAGGAACGTGGTTGCGGTGACCTTGCCCGTGGCGGCCGTGGCCAGCGCCGACAGGCGTTCAATGTGATTGGAATCCGTGGTCTGCCTGCGCAGCTGCGACAGGGAGTGGTGCGCCCGCCAGTGGTGCGGGTTCAATTCGACGCTGGCCTCGAGCTCACGCTCGGCACCGTCGATGTCGCCCAGAAAGGTCAGGGCGGTGCCGAGGTTGAAGCGGAAGGCCGCATCGTCGGGATCCAGGCGGACTGCCTGTCGGAAGGCCGCTGTCGCGCGTTCATGCGCGTTGCACTGGGCAAGGACGACCCCGAGGGTGTCGAAGCCGACCGCATGCTCCGGCTCCAGGAGGCGTTCGGCGCGGCCGGCTGCGTCCAGGGCGGCATCGTAGTCCTGCGACGAGGCGCAGGCCCTTGCCAGGTACAGGTGGAAGTCGGGGCGCCGCGGGTCGAGGGCGATGGCCTGCCTGAAGTGAGCCTGCGCGCCGATGGCGTCCTGCTGTTCCAGCAGGGCCACGCCGGCGATGAAATGGATTTCCGGATCGGCTGCGCCAAGGTCGATCAGGCGCGCGGCATGCGAATGCGCTTCGCCCCAGTGCCGGCGGTTCAGGGCGGCAATCATCTGTTGCTTGGGGACGCCGGTGTCCATGGATGGTCGTGAACCTCGTGGTTTTGCGAAGGCGTAAAAAACTACAGCCCCTTTCGGGGCTGTAGCGTCAAGCGTAGCGGATGTTCAGAGGATCAGAACTTCTGCTGGTAGCGCATGTAGATGAAGCGACCGATGTCGTGGCCACCGTAGAACGAGAAGCCCGAGGCCCGGCCGTTGGAGTTGTAGTACAGCGGCGGATCCTTGTCGAGCACGTTGTTGGCGCCCACTGCGATGCGGGCGTTCCACGGCGCGTTCCAGCTGACCTGCAGGTCATTGAACGTGGTCGAACCGACTTCGTTCTGCGGCACGATCCTGCCAAGCGTGTCCGGTGCCTGGTAGTTCGGCAGCGAGCAGTGCTCCAGATTCCCGTCCGCGTCCTCGAAGCCCATGCAGCCTTCCTTGGCACCCGAGGTGTAGCGCATGCCCCAGGTGACTGCAAAGTCGTTGAGGGCCCAGCTCAGGTTGAGGTTGGAACGTACGCGGAAGTTACCGCTGAAGCCGTTGGCCGGACCCGGGACGGCTTCCGGATCGTCGGTGGACTTGACGTCGTAGCTGCTGACATAGGTCGTGGCCCAGCGGGCGCCGAAGCGGCCAACGTCCGTATCCATACTGTAGTTCACGTCAAGGTCGAAGCCCTCGGTTTCGGCCCAGCCGGCGTTGCGCATGCCATATCGCAGCTGGCTGACGATGTTGCCGAGGCTCGCGTCACGCGAGAACAGGCCGCAGCGGCTTTCGATCAGGCCGACGTAGCAGTCGCTCATGATGTCGTTCGGGCTGTCCGACACCACCGTGTTCTCGATCCTGATGTTCCACCAGTCCAGCGCCACGCTCAGGCCCTGCATCTGGCTGGGGCTGTAGACGAGGCCGATGGTCTTCGAGGTGGAGTACTCCGGCTCGAGGAGCGGGTTGGAGCCTGCGGTGAACGGCACCGGGCTCTGGGCGCCAGCTGCGTCGGTGGGTTCGAAGCCCTGCTTCAGCTGGCGGTAGTCCGCGGGGACGTCCTGCAGGCAACGGGCCGAACCGGCGGCGACACCATAGACGCTGTCACAGGGGTCGCGGAAACCGGTGGTGAAGGTCTCAGAGGTACCGCCGTACAGATCACCAATGGTCGGGGCACGGAAGCCCTCGGCCCAGGTGCCGCGCACCAGCAGGTCGTCCATCGGACGCCACTTCACGCCGAACTTGTTGTTCGTCGTGTCACCGAAGGTGTCGAAGTCCGAGTAACGGCTGGCAACGCTGAGGCTCAGCTCCTTCGCGAACGCCATATCTGCGAGGATCGGGATGCTGAGCTCGGCGTAGACCTCGTCCACCGAATACTGGCCATAGGTCGGGCCGGACGCCAGGTTGGTGGAGTCACCCGACTGCGCGATGGCATCCGGGCTGAAACCGCCTTCTTCCTTGCGGTACTCGTAGCCCACAGCGAAGCCCAGGTCGCCGGCCGGCAGCGTGAACAGCGAACCCGCCAGGTTGGCAAAGTAGTTGTTGGTCTCGGTCTTGCCAGTGGCATGCTCTTCCTTGAACAGGTAGGCCTGCACCGCCGGATCGGCCAGCGAATTTGCCACCGCGCCGGTGCCGAAGCCCGCGAAGGGGTTCCACGGCACGCAGCCGGCAATCACCTGGTCGCTGCCGTTGGGGCCAGTGCCCTGGGTACCGCAGACAAGCTGGCCCTGGTCGTTCATGAACGAGGAGCCCACCGACCTGCGGACGTTGGGGATGAAGAAGTTGCCGTTGTTGGTGATGAGGGTGTCGTTCTCGTTGAACATGTAGCCGACATCCCAATCGAAGTAACGCTCACCGACTTCGAACGAACCTTCCAGAGCGGCGGTCAAGCGCCACGTGGTCTGGTCGGTGTCGGTGGTGCGCGGCACTTCCCAGCCGCGACGGCGCCAGTCGACCGCAGATACCCCTCCAGTCGGATTGAAGTAGCTGTCCGCGGCCATCGGGGCCCTGACAGCTGCCGCCCCGGACTGGGTCGGATAACCTGCGATCTGGCGGAACGACTCGCGCTTGGTATAACCCAGGTCGGTGACAAAGCGGATGTTGTCGGTCAGGTCGTAGTTGGCGTTGACGAACAGCGAACGACGCTTGAGCGGCGTCATCACATGCATCTGGTCGGACGGGATGCTGGTGTCGGCACCTGTCTGCGTGTGCCAGCCATCGGTACCCAGGGCGTCACTCCCGCGATCCGCTACGAACCACGGGTCGGTGGGGGCTGAGCCCGGGAGGCGCCAATTGCCCCACTGGCCGACTGCGGTGGTGCTGTACTGCGGATAGCCGGGGTAGCTGTCCTTCGAGAACCAGCGGTTGCGCGCCCAGACGCCTTCTTCGTCGTGGGACTCGGCAGCGATGGTGACCGAACCGCGGTCGCTGGTCATGCCGACCACGAAGTCGTAGGTCTGCTTGGTGCCGTCGCCTTCGCCGTACTGGCCGAAGTAGGCGTTGGCTTCCGCGCCTTCGAAGTTCTTGCGGGTGATGATGTTGATCACGCCGGCCATGGCGTCGGAGCCGTAGATGGACGAGGCGCCGTCCTTCAGGACGTCAATGCGCTCGACCATGACGGTCGGGATGGTCGACACGTCCTGGAAGCCGTCCGGGCTGATGCCCAGGCGCTTGCCGTTGAGCAGGACCAGGGTGCGCTGTGCACCAAGGTTGCGCAGGTCGATGTACTGGCCGCCGGCTTCCTGGTTGGCGGTCAGCGGCGAGGTGCGGCTGAACGTCGGAGCGCCCGCGGACGGGATGTTCGACAGGATGTCGGCAACGGTGTTGAAGCCGCCGGCCTGGATATCGTCGCGGCTGATGGTCATGACCGGCTGGGCGGTTTCGACGTCAACCTGGCGGATGCGCGAACCGGTGACTTCAATCCGGTCCAGGGTGGTCGCCTGGTTCGTGGAGCTGGCTTCCTGTGCAAATGCTGCACCAGTGCCCACGAGCGTGGTGGCACCTGCAACGAGCGCGAAGGTGATCGCGTCGCGGAGCTTGGTGGTCTTAAGGGTCATCTCTCTCTCCGAGTGAGTCTTGGGTAAATCCCATGGGAACCCCACCGGTGGAGTCAAAGCAGACACCAAGCCCGGCAAGGCCGCTGCCGATAGTAGCTCTGCCTGAGCAAAAATTAAAGTGTTGTTAATAATTGCCGGCTCCGCTAAGGAAGCGCGCGCAAAATCAAGGACTTAGAGGTCCTGCTCGTACCTGATATAGGGCACGGTGCCGTCGTCGTCACGACCATTGAGGTTCGGCGAGAACGGATTCCGGCCCTTGGTGACGAGATTGTCGGCGCCCACGGTGAGCTGGCCGCTCCATGGCGTCCGCCAGGTGAGCCCGAGGCCGACACCTTCCCAGCGGGGCTGGCCCGGGGTTTCCACGACGTGGCCGACGATGCTGGCGCCGAAGCGGCCGTAGCCGCCGCCAATCGTCAGGCTGCGCGAGGTCCAGGCGTCGCCGATGCCGAGATGGGTGGCTTCGGCCGGGGTCATCAGCGTGGCTTTCGCCATGGTGCCGGCGATGGCGACCACGCCTTCGCGGCCGATATTGTGCTGCGCGAAGACGGTCAGATCGTTGACGTCGACCGTGGCGGTGGCGCCGCGGTTGCCGGTGGCAAGCCACGGAGGAAGGGTGCCGTGGCCGCTGCCGGCGCTCAGGCCCAGACGCGTGTTGGAGCCGGCCTTGAAGGCCGCGGTGCCGCTGGCATGCGCGCGGGAGTTGTCTTCGAAGCTGGCGAGCATGCAGTTGTCGGCAAGGTTGCCCAGCGCGCTGGCCAGGCCGGTCTTGCGGTCGCAGAACACGCCCAGGGAATTGCCGGCATCCAGCCCGAAGGCCGCATCAAGCGCGCTGTCGCCGAAGCCCGCCGTGGAATTCGCCCCGGCGGGTTCAAGCAGGAGCAGGGCTTCGATCTTGCCGCTGGACTGGTTCCATACCGGCAGCACGGCCTGCCCGCGCTTGCCCTGCAGCGTCTGCCCATGCGCGCCCGCCGCCACGCTGAGGGCGAGGACAAGGGAGAGCGACAGCTGTGCAAGGCGCGTCTTCATGGCGTGCCGGATAGACCCCTGACAGATGGCGGAAGTTCCGCCTCGATGATGGCTCCGACTCTAGTCGATTCATGTTTTCTTAACAATCCCTCCGCGTCACTGCAGTCCAGGCGGGGCAGCCATTGGGCTCAGCTTGGCCGTGAAGAGGGCGTGCAGGGCATCTGCGTCGAATTCGTAGGCCTGGCCGCAGAACTCGCAGTGGACCTGGGCCGTGCCGTCGATCAGCGCGGCCTCCGCTTCGTCCCGGCCCAGCGAGACCATCATCGCCTCGACCCGCTCGCGCGAACAGGAACAGGCGAACGCCAGCCGCCGGCCGCCGACCGTCTGCGGCGACTCCTCATGGAACAGGCGGTGCAGCAGCTCCGTCCCCGGGGTCGCGAGGAGCTCGTCCGCGCCCAGGGTGGAAAACAGCGCGCTGGCGCGGTCCCAGCCGTCATCGTCGCCTTCGTCGGCGGGGAGCTTCTGCAGCATCAGTCCGGTGGCGGCGTCCTCGCCGGCAGCGAGGAGGATCCGGGTCGGCAGCTGCTCGGACTGGATGAAATAGCCCTCGAAGGCCCGCGACAGATCGGCGGCGTCCAGCGGCACCAGGCCCTGGTAGCGCGCGGCGTCGCGGCTGCCGATGCCGGGATTCTCGATGGTGATCGCAAGCAGGGCACCCGCGCCAAGGCCATCGATGCCGCTGATGTCGCCGGCATCGTCGGCCATGCGCGCGATGCCGCGCAGGGTGCCGGCAGCGGTGCATTCGGCGAACAGGGTGCGCAGCGCGCCCTCGCCACGCAGCTGCACCGACAGTCGGCCGTCGACCTTGACGTGGCCGGTGAACAGCGCCGATGCCACTGCGGCCTCGCCAAGCAGCGCACGCGCTACCGGCGGATAGCTGTCGCTGGATGCGATCCGGCGCCAGGTTTCGCCCAGGTGCACGTGCACTCCACGAACGCCGGCGCGGGGCAGCAGGAAGCGGGTCAGGTGGTCGTGGGCGTCGGGGGCGATGGTGGCGTTGGTCATGCAAGGGTCCGTTGCGCGTTGTGGTGGGGCCGTGCGGCTGGATAATCGTCGCATCGACCCGTGCGGGCGAACCGTGGAGATGGGGATGGTGCCGGGAAGGAACAAGGATGACGGGCTGTCGTCCGCGCCGGGGCGCGGCTGCCAGCGCAGCCGCTGGCACTGGCTGTGGAAGCTGCCGTTGCTGCTGGCGCTGGTGAGCGTCGTGCAGGTGCTCGCGCTGCGCTTCATCGATCCGCCGTTCTCGACGTTCATGGCCATCCGCCAGGTCGAGGCGCTGCGCGCGGGGGATGCCGGTTTCCGGATCGCCTACGACTGGCGCGACCTCGACCGGATCGCGCCGTCGCTGCCGCTGGCGGCGGTCGCGGCCGAAGACCAGAACTTCGCCCGCCATCGCGGCTTCGACCTCGAGGCCATCGAGCGCGCGCGTGCGCACAACGCCCGCGGTGGACGGACCCGGGGCGCGAGCACGATCAGCCAGCAGCTGGCCAAGAACCTGTTCCTGTGGAGCGGGCGCAGCTGGATCCGAAAGGGGGCGGAGGCCTGGTACACGCTGCTGATCGAGGCGCTTTGGCCAAAGCAGCGGATCCTCGAGGTGTACGTCAACGTGGCCGAGTTCGGCGACGGCATCTACGGCGCGCAGGCCGCGGCGCGCAGCTATTGGGGCAAGGACGCCGGCAGCCTGACGGACAGCGAGAGCGCATGCCTGGCGGCAGTGCTGCCGAGCCCGCGACGCTACAGCGCGCATCGCCCCGGGCCCTATGTGCAGCGCCGCGCGCAGTGGATCGAACGCAACATGCGCAACCTCGGTGGCGAGGCATGGCTTGAGGCGCTGGAGTGACGCGGGCGCACGCTAGGATGTCGGCATGAGCCGTGACCGACTGACCGTGGTGGTGGCCGCCTTCAACGAGGCGGCGGCGCTGCCGGAACTGCATCGCCGCCTGGCGGCCGTGCTGGCGCGGCTTGCGGCCGACGACGGCGTGGACGGCGGGGTGCTTTACGTCGACGACGGCAGCACCGACGCGACCTGGGCGGTAATGCGGGATCTCGCCGCCGCCGACGCGCGGGTGTCGCTGCTGCGGCTGTCGCGGAACTTCGGCAAGGAGGCGGCGCTGACGGCCGGCTTGGATCGCGTGGTGTCGGGGGCGGCCGTGATCCTGGACGCGGACGGACAGGATCCACCTGAGCTCATTCCCGAGCTGGTCGCTCGCTGGCGCGAAGGCTTCGATGATGTGCACGGCACGCGGCTTGCGCGCGAAGGCGATGGCTGGTTCAAGCGCGCCTCGGCGCACCTGTTCTATCGCGTGATGCAGCGCCTGTCGAAAACCCCGGTGCCGGCCGACACCGGAGACTTCCGCCTGCTTTCTCCGCGTGCGCTGGCCGCGCTGCGCGAACTGCGCGAGCGCCACCGGTTCATGAAGGGCCTGTTCGGCTGGATCGGCTTCAACCGCGTCAGCGTGCCCTACCGGCGCGAGCCGCGGCTGGCCGGCCGCAGCAAGTTCAACGCGTGGCGACTGTGGAACTTCGCGCTCGAGGGCATCACCAGCTTTTCCACCGCGCCGCTGCGGCTGGCCACCTACCTGGGCATCGCCACGGCGCTGCTGGCGTTCGGCTATGGCCTGTGGATCATCGCCAAGGCCCTGGTCTGGGGCGACGCGGTGGCGGGCTGGCCGACGATGATGGCGGTGATCCTGTTCCTTGGCGGCGTGCAGCTGATGGCGCTGGGCCTGATCGGTGAATACCTCGGCCGGCTTTACGAGGAATCGAAGCAGCGGCCGCTTTACCTGGTCGACACCTGGTCGCAGGCCGAAGGGGTATGCTCGGGCGTGCCCCCCACGATCGACGAGCGAGGTCGCGATGCGCACGGTAAGGCAGCTGCTGGAATCCAAGGGTCCTGAGGTCCATGCGATAAGCCCGGACGCGGCGGTGATCGACGCCATCCGGCTGATGGCCGAGAAAGGCATCGGCGCACTGGTGGTGCTGGATGCGGGAGGGCGGCTCGCAGGCATCGTTTCCGAGCGCGACTACGCGCGGAAGATCGTGCTCGACGGGCGTTCGTCGAAAGACACGGCGGTGCGCGACATCATGACCGCCGATGCGGTGACGGTCGGCCTCGACGACGTCGCGCCGGCGTGCATGCAGCTGGTGACCGAGCGCCGCATCCGCCACCTGCCGGTGGTGGTGGACGGCAAGGTGGTGGGCCTGGTCTCGATCGGCGACCTGGTCAAGGCGGTGATCGAGGAGCAGCAGCTCGAACTCGATCACCTGCAGCGCTACATCACCTCCTGACGGGTGACCGCCACCGGGACGGGCAGCGGCACCGCCCTGTGGCAGCTGCTACAAATGCCGCTGCCAGAAATGCCGCTGCTGCAAGTGCGCGCTATCGCGCGTACTCGCCGCCGCAGTCGCTGTCTTCGCCGCCGCCGAGTTCCAGCGTGGCCAGCAGCGCTGCCGGGGGCGCGATGCTGGCGAGCGTCAGCGCGATCGCGCCGCGCAGGCCGAGCCTGGCCATGTCGGGACGGAAGCCGGGATCGCGGAAGCTGCCGTCGACCACCAGCGGCGAGCGCAGCGCGAGAATGCTGCGATCCTTGGGCCTTGGCCTGAGCTCCAGGTCCAGCTGCTCCTCGCCCAGGTCGACCGTGCCCTTGCCGATGATGATCGTGTCGCTGGTGTCGAACGCCAGCGCGCGCGCGGTCATCACTCCGTCCTCGACCGCGAAGTCGCCGAAGGCGCAGCGGATCGCCACCTTGCGGTCCTTGCCGATCATGAATTTGAGCGCTTCGTAGATGTCGATGCCGGCGAGTTCGACCAGCAGGTTGCTGATCTCGCCCCGGCCCATGCCCAGCGCGATGTCGCCGTCGGCGGTGGCGAGCATGCGGGCGATGGAATTGCCGCTGCCGGCGATGTCGATGTCGCCGCTGATGCTGCCCACTGCGTCGGCGGCGAGTTCGGATTCCGGGAACAGCCGGCCCAGCTCCAGCCCGCGGGCACGGATCGCGGCCTCGGTACGGATCGCATCCCGACGGGCATCCATGCGCACGGTCGAGCGCACGCGGCCGCCGGCAACGCCGAAGTCGAGCGGCTCCAGCCGCAGCAGCCCGGCTTCGAGCACGAGGTGCGCGTCCATGTCGTCCAGCGGCCAGCCCGGGGCCTCGATGCGCGCCGCCTTCCAGCGCACGTCGGCGTCCATCGTGCGCAGCTTGTGCAGTTCGTAGGGCGTGTCCGGAAGCAGGCGACCTTCGGCGGCGCGGGCGGCGGCCTGCGCCTCGAGTTCGGCATTGCCGGTCTCGTCGCCATCGCTGTCGGGCGGTGCGCCGACGAAGCCGCCGAGATCGTCGAAGTCGAGCAGTTCCGAACGCAGGTCGCCCTCGAACAGCAGGCGCTCGCCGCCGGTGGTGACCTTGGCGGTGCCGCCGAGGTCGCTGTCGCCGACGGTGCCGCTGAAGCCCTCGTAGCGCCAGACGGCGCCGTCGCGGACCAGGCGGCCATCGAGCGCGTAGCGCGGTGTATGCGGCAGCGCGATCCCGAGCAGGGGATAGAGGTCTTCCAGGTCCTTGCCCGACAGCGCCATCTGGACGTCGAACGCGTCCAGCCCGAGCAGCCGGGTGATGGCGCCGCGGGCATGCGCATTCGTCGCGCCTGCGGTCGCACGGAGATCGAGTGCGAAGGGCGTATCGGTGGAGCGCAGCTCGAGCGGTGAAGCGACCGCGCCGCTGAGTTCGAAGGCCTCGCCGCGCCAGTGGCCGTCGCCGTGCAGGGTGAGCGGGCGCTCGCCGGCGTCTGCGCCCTCGTGGCTGGCCACGGCGAGATCGATGTCGGTTTCACCGGCGCGGTCGATGAAGCGCAGGCGCCCCTCGTCCACCAGCAGGCGGTCGATCCGCGGGCCCTCGCCATCGCCTGACATGCCTTCAAAGATCCAGTTGCCGCCGTCGTCGCCGGTTTCCAGCAGCAGGTCGGGCCTGGACAGGCCGAGTTCGGGGATGTGGATGCTGCCGGTCAGCAGCGAGAACGGCCGCACGTGCAGTTCAAGAGAGTCGGCCTTCGCCATCTCGGGCGTCCCGGACCAGTCGGCGTTGCCGAGCACGAGCCTGTCGGCGCGGACGATCGTGGTGGGGCCCAGGTCGACGTCGAGGTCACCGCCGATTTCGAAGCTGCGCCCGGTCTGCGCGGACACCACGCGTTCCACCGGGCCCTTGAACCAGTTCCAGTCCCAGAGCAGGACCAGGACCAGCAGCGCGATGGCGAACACTGCCGCCGCCACGCGCCACGGATGCGCGCGGGCACTGGCCAGTGTCCTTTCATATGCCTCGCGATGCTGAGGGTGCCCCGTCGACATGCGCCGGTTCCGGTGTGGATGCCGGGCCACCTTCCACCGCAGGCGGTAAAACGAGGGTGAACGGACGTGCGGATGTTCAGCCGGGCAGCGTGACCTGCGCCATCACCGCGATGTAATGGCACACGCTCCCGGCGATGCAGAACAGGTGCCAGATCGCGTGCGAATAGGGGAGCGATTCGCGATGGTAGAAGACCGTGCCCAGGGTATAGAACACGCCGCCGGCGACCAGCCAGCCGAAGGTCCATGCGTCCAGCGCGGCCAGTACCGGCTTGATGGCCACCAGCACCAGCCAGCCCATGGCCACATAGACCAGCGTCGACAGGCGCTTGAAGCGGCCGGTGTAGAACAGCTTGAACACCACGCCGGCAAGCGCCAGGGTCCAGATCGCGGCGAACAGGCTCCATCCCCAGGGTCCGCGCAGGCCGATCAGGGTGAACGGCGTGTAGGTGCCGGCGATCAACAGATAGATCGCACAGTGGTCGAACACCTTGAGCCGGCCCTTGAGCACCGGATGCTGGAACGAGTGGTACAGGGTGGACGCGAGGTAAAGCAGCAGCAGGCTGCTGCCGAACACGATGGCCGCGCCAAGCTGCCAGCCATTGCCGTACAGCGCGGCCAGGGTGATCAACACCGCGCCGCCTGCAAGCGCGGCAGTTGCGCCGAGGCCGTGGGTCAGCGCACTGGCGAGTTCCTCGCGCCTTTCGCGCAGGCTCATGGTGGACACGATGGAATCCCGGTGGGTGAACGGGATCGATCATGCCATGCGTAGGCGTACCGGGGATGTCGTGCGACAGACGCTCAGCCAGCGGCCTGGGTGTGGGCCTGTTCGCGCGTGGCCAGGAACTCCACGTCGGGCCAGCGTTCGACGGCGAGCTGGAGGTTGACGCGGGTCGGAGCGAGGTAGACCAGCTGGTCGGCGGCATCGATTCCGAGGTTTGTCGCGTTCTTCTCGCGGAATTCCTCCAGCTTGCGCTCGCTGGCGCAGCGCACCCAGCGGGTGGTCACGACGCCGACCGGCTCGAAGATCGCGTCAACGCCGTATTCGGCCTTGAGCCGGTAGGCGGCCACCTCGAACTGCAGCACGCCGATCGCGCCCAGGATCAGGTCGTTGGACATCAGCGGCCGGAAGAACTGCGTGGCGCCCTCTTCCGACAGCTGGGCCAGGCCCTTCTGCAGCTGCTTGAGCTTGAGCGGATCGCGCAGGCGCGCGCGGCGGAACAGTTCGGGCGCGAAGTTGGGGATGCCGGTGAACGAGAACTGCTCGCCCTCGGTGAAGGTGTCGCCGATCGAGATCGTGCCGTGGTTGTGGATGCCGATCACGTCGCCCGGATACGCCTCGACCGCGATCTCCCGGTCGCTGGCCATGAAAGTCAGCGCGTTGGCCAGCTTCATGTCCTTGCCCGTGCGCACGTGGAAGGCCTTCATCCCGGCCTCGAAGCGACCCGAGCACACGCGCATGAAGGCGACGCGGTCGCGGTGTTGCGGGTCCATGTTGGCCTGGATCTTGAACACGAAGCCGCTGAGCTTCGATTCGCCCGGCGCGACGTCGCGGCCGGTGGTCGCGCGCGGCTGCGGCGACGGTGCCTGGCGCACGAAGAAGTCGAGCAGCGGCTGCACGCCGAAGTTGTTCACCGCCGAGCCGAAGAACACCGGCGTCTGGTGCCCGGCAAGGTATTGGGCGGAATCGAAACCGTGGCTTGCGCCCTGGACCAGCTCCAGTTCGTCGCGAAGCTCGCGCAGCATGTCGGCACCGATGCGCTGTTCCACGCGTGGATCGTCCAGCGACGGGAAGATCGTCGAGTCCTGGCGGGTGAAGTTGCGGCCCTGCTCGTACAGGTGGACCTCGCCGGTCAGCAGGTGGACCACGCCCTTGAGCCGCTTGCCCATGCCGATCGGCCATGTCACCGGCGCGCACTGGATGCCGAGCACGCTCTCGACCTCGTCCAGCAGCTCGATCGGCTCGCGGCCCTCGCGGTCGAGCTTGTTGATGAAGGTCATGATCGGCGTGTCGCGCATCCGGCACACCTCCATCAGCTTGATGGTGCGCTCCTCGACGCCCTTGGCGACGTCGATCACCATCAGCGCCGAGTCCACAGCGGTCAGCACGCGGTAGGTGTCCTCGCCGAAGTCGGCGTGGCCGGGGGTGTCGAGCAGGTTGACGATGCGGCCCTCGTAGGGGAACTGCATCACCGAGCTGGTGACCGAGATGCCGCGCTCCTGTTCGAGCTTCATCCAGTCGGACGTGGCATGGCGCGCGGCCTTGCGGCCCTTCACGCTGCCCGCCATCTGGATCGCGCCGCCGAACAGCAGCAGCTTCTCGGTCAGCGTGGTCTTGCCGGCGTCGGGATGCGAAATGATCGCGAACGTGCGGCGGCGGGCGGCTTCGGCGGAAACGTCAGGCATGGCGATACGCGCCGCGCTGGCGCCGTCGGGGTGTGCGGAAAGTCCGGGATTATACGGGGCTGGTGTGGGTCCGAAGAACTTCTGCCACGGATTCACGCGGATTGGTGGGCTTTTTGCTGATAGTCCGGGAGGGTGTGCGGAGAAATGCGCGGCACGTGCAGCGCGGACCCCAGTGGAGAAGCTCCCGGCCCAACAACGCCCCCGACTGTCACGTCAGCACCGCAGAGCCTCGAGAAGAATCCCGATCCGCGTAACTCCGTGGCAAAAAAAGCTCCCAGCTCTTCACTCCACCCCCGCCGCCGCCTCGCTGAAGCGGAGGATCCCGGCCGGGCCGAACATCTTGAAGGGCAGGGACACCAGGCGCATGCCGCGGTTGGCCTGGACGGCGAAGTGCAGGTGCGGGCCGCCGCTGTAGCCGGTGCTGCCGGAGCTGCCGATGCGCTGGCCGCTGCGCACGCGTTCGCCCTGGCGGACCTGCGCGCCGTCAGGCGCAAGGTGGGCATAGACGGCCATGGTGCCGTCGTCGTGCAGGATGCGGATGAAGTTGGCGCGGTCGGTGTTGGCGGGTGAATCAAGGCCGCCGTTGCTGAAGCGGGCCTCGACCTGCATCACCATGCCGTCGCGCGCGGCCAGCACCGGGGTGCCTTCGGCGACCGCGAAGTCGACTGCGTGGCGATTCTCGTCGTCGCGGTGGCTGAACGCGCCGCCCCATCCCTGGCCGATGTTGAGCACGTGGGTGGCCAGCGGCCATGCGTATTCGACATCGCGCGGTCGCGCGCCGGGATGGCCGGGCACCACGTCGAGCAGAAGCAGGGCGTCGGCGCGGTCGACCCGCGAGACCAGCACCCGGCCCAGCGATGGGACGGTTGCGCGCGCTGGCAGCGCTGGATATGCCACGGGCATCGCGCCGCGGGCGCGCAGCACGACCTCGACGGGGCCGGAAAGCAGGTTCTCCGCCCACGCCTCGGGGCCGTGGCCGCGGTCCACGAGGTCCAGTCGCGCAAGCGGTGCGGGACCCTGGCGCGCGCCTGCAACGGGCTCGGCGGCCCGCGCGGTGCCGGACAGAGCGCAGCCTGCGGGCAGCGCGATGCACCCTGCAAGCAGCATCGCGGCGGCGAAGAGAGTGCGCATCGGTCAGTGCAGGCAGGCGGTGTCCAGGCCCAGCGCATCGACGATGTCGCCCAGGTCGAAGGCCGAAACCGCACGGTCGTCGTGCACGGCGTACAGCACGCCGCCGGGGAATCGCGGCGTGGCCGGGGCGTGCAGGGCGATGCCGTCGGTGCGCGCGGTGGTCCCGCCGTGGAAGCTGCCCGCCGGCTCCAGGCTCTTGCGGTCGAATAGATGGAACCGGGTCAGCGGCGCCTGCTGGTCCACCGCCAGCCAGTAGCCGCCGGTGGCGCTGCAGGCCCAGAGCACCACGCCCTCGGCCTCGCCGGTGAACGTGCCTTCCGGCAGGCTGCGCCCGGTCCAGCGGCCGGCAAAGTCGTAGACGTGGATGTTCGACGGGCTGGTCTGGTCTTCTTCGGCGACCAGCAGGCGGTCGTGCGCCGGGTCGCCGGCGATCGACTCGACCATGTTCAGGCGCGCCGGGCCCGCGGTCTCGCCGAAGGATCCGAGATGGGCGGCATCAAGGTGGCCCTGGTCGTCGAAGCGCAGGCGGTAGCGGCGTACGCGCTGCGACAGCTCCTCGGCCGGCGGCACCACGTCATGGCGTTCGCCGTACATGAAGCTGTCGGTGACGAAGACCTCGAGCTCCCGCGGCACGCGCTCGTGCAGCCAGATGCCGTAGGGGCTGCGCAGTTCGTCGTGGCCAAAGCTGGCCACCGGCGCGAAGTCCGGCAGCGACAGCAGCTGCACGCGATGGTTGTCGCGCTCGACCACGAACAGGATGTCGCCGAAGACCGCGAGGCCATTGGGACGGTTGAACGCGCCCGGCGTTTCCCCGCGCGCGCCGACGGTGCGCAGCGGCGCGCCGGAGTCGCCGTTGAACACCGTCAGGCGATGGGTGGACTTGCCGGTGGCGAGCAGCCAGGTGTCACCCTCGCCGGAGACCCAGGTGATCACGGAGTCCAGCTCTTCGCCGGGCACGTCGGGCGAAATCCAGGCTTCGGCGACCAGCGCCGATACGGGCGGGACCGGCGGCGCCGCGGATGGTCGGGAGGGCGGGGGGAACTGCGGGGATGTGGCGCAGGCGGCAAGCAGGAGGGCGAGCGCACTCGCAACGATGGGTCTCGACATCGCGTGATTATGCGGTGCCCGACACCTTTCCGGCGACCGCAAAATAATAATATCGCTTCATCCGCATGAAGCGATTGACAGCGGTCGTCGCCGGTGTCAATCTGCGGCCATCCATCGAGACCGGCTGAGGGACAGGCCCGACGAAGCCGGGGCAACTGGATGGGGCGCAAGCCCCGTCCGCTGTGCCAAGTCCTGCGGGGACCTGTGTGTCTACCGGAAGATGGCTGCGGCTCACCCGTCGGGGTGGTTCGTTGCGTATCGCCGCCGCTGCTGCGATACCCATCCTTCGGCATGCCCCGCGGCATCGATGGCCTTGTCCACACACGGATATCGCCATGAGCCTCGAAGACTGCATCGCCCCTTCCGCCACGCGTGCCGCAGCGTTCCCCATCGCCCACGAACCGCCGGCTCTTCCCACGGCGAGCTGCGACGGCCATGTCGCCATGCGCTGCGAGATCGACGTGGTGCTGGCGATGCGCCACGCCGGTGCCCGCCGCCTGCGCCTGGCCTGGGAACTGCTTGGACCCGAAGGCGCGCCGGTGGTGCTGGTGTCTGGCGGGATCTCAGCCGGGCGCCACCTCGTGGCCAGCGCCGCATTCCCGCAACGCGGCTGGGCCGAGTCCACGGTCGGCAACGGCCGCGCCCTTGATCCGACGCGCCTGCGCCTGCTCGCCTTCGACCATGTCGGCGCCGACGGTGGCCTCGACGCGGTGATCGACACCGCCGACCAGGCCGATGCGGCGGCGGTGCTGCTCGACGTGCTCGGCATCGCGCGGCTGCGTGCATTCGTCGGCTATTCCTACGGCGCCGCGGTCGCATTGCAGTTCGCCGCGCGGCACGGCGGACGCCTGCAGCGTGTGGTCGCGGTCAGCGGTGCGCACCGAGCGCATCCCTGGGCCGCGGCGGGGCGCGCGCTGCAGCGCAAGGCGGTGGCGCTGGGCGGGCTGCAGTGTGCGGAAGGCCAGGGGCTCGCGCTGGCGCGGCAGTTCGCGATGCTCGGCTATCGCAGTGGCGACGGGTTCGCCGAGCGCTTCGGCGCGCCGGCCGAGGTGGTCAACGGACGCGTCAGGGTCGCGTCCGAGGATTACCTCGACGCCGCAGGCGTGCGCTTTGTCGCGAGCACGCCGGCGGTCGCCTGGCAGCGATTGTCGGAGTCGCTCGACCTGCACCGCGTGGCCCCCTCGGACGTCCGCGTGCCGGTGACCGTGGTGGCGGTCGAGGGCGACCCGCTGGTGCCGCTGTCCGAAGCGGTGGCATTGGTGGAAGGCCTCGGCGGCCCGGCCAATCTGCGCGTGCTGCGTTCGCCGCACGGCCATGACGCCTTCCTCAAGGATGATGGCCGCATCGACGCGATCCTGCGCACCGCGCTGGACACGGAGGTGTCGGCATGAGCGGGCGCGATCACGGCCAGGGCGAAGCCACCCGCGCCGTGCGCGCGGGCATCGACCGCGACCCGGCGTTTGGCGCCGTGGTGCCGCCGCTGGTGCTGTCGTCGAACTTCAGCTTCGAAGGCATCGGCGGCAAGCGCGAGTACGACTACACCCGCAGCGGCAACCCCACCCGCGACCTGCTTGGCGCGGCGCTGGCCGATCTCGAAGGCGGCGCCGGCGGCGTGGTGACCTCCAGCGGCATGGCTGCGATCACCCTGCTGCTGCACGCGCTGCTCGGGCCCGGCGACCGCCTGGTGGTGCCGCACGATGCCTATGGCGGCAGCTGGCGCTTGTTCGACGCACTCGCGCGCAAGGGCCATTTCGAACTGGTCACCGCCGACCTGACCGATCCGCGTGCGCTGGCCGAAGCCCTGGCGACGAAGCCGAAGCTGGTGCTGGTCGAGACGCCCTCCAATCCGCTGCTGCGGATCACCGACCTGCGCTTCGTGATCGAGGCCGCGCATCGCGCCGAGGCCCTGGTCGCGGTCGACAACACCTTCCTGTCACCGGCGCTGCAGCAGCCGATCGCCTTCGGCGCCGACGCCGTGCTGCATTCGACCACCAAGTACATCAACGGCCACAGCGATGTGGTCGGCGGCGCGGTGGTGGCCGCGACGCCCGAGCTGCACGAATGCTTCAGCTGGTGGGCGAACGCGCTGGGCATCACCGGTGCGCCGTTCGACAGCTTCCTCACCCTGCGCGGCCTGCGCACGCTGGATGCGCGCCTGCGCGTGCACCAGGAAAACGCCGAGGCCATCGCGCGCCAGCTTGACGGCCACCCGGCGGTGGCGCGCGTGTATTGGCCAGGCCTGGAGTCGCACCCGGGTCACGCCGTGGCGGCGCGCCAGCAGAAGGGCTTCGGCGCCATGCTGAGCGTGGAGCTGGAGGGCGGCGAGGACGCCGTGCGTGCCTTCATCGATGGCCTGGGCTGCTTCACCCTGGCCGAATCGCTGGGCGGCGTGGAAAGCCTGGTCGCGCATCCAGCCACGATGACCCATGCTGCGATGACGCCCGGGGCGCGGGAGAAGGCCGGCATCGGCGACGGACTCCTGCGCCTGTCGGTGGGCATCGAGGCGCTCGATGACCTGCGGGCCGACCTGGATGCCGCGCTCGAACGCGCCCAGGTCGTGCTGGCGGCGGCCACCTGCCTGAGGGCGGACGCATGAGCGCCGTCATCCGGTTCCCGCTGGCCGTCCGCGACCGCGGGCAAGCCTTGCGTGCTCCGCAGCCGGAGCCCCGCCTCGCCCTGCTGGGCACGGGCACCGTGGGCAGCGCCTTCGTCGAGCGCTGTGAACGCCTGCGCGCACAGGGCGCCCGCCTTCCCGCGTTCGCATGGCTGTCGAACACGCGCTCGGTGCGCGAAGGCGGCGCGCGCCCGCTTGAAGCACTCGCGGAACTGGGTGCCGCAGCGCCCGTACGTCGCGGCGCCTGGACGCCCAGGGTCGAAAGCGAGGGCCTGCGTCCGGGCGACGTGGTGGTTGATGCCACCGCCGACGACAGCGTGGCCGGCTGGCACAGCGAATGGCTGGCGCGCGGCATCCACGTGGTGACCGCCAACAAGCTCGGCAACGGCGGAGACCTGGCGCGGGCGCAGGCGATCGTGGAGGCGCAGCACGGGGGCGGTGCGCGCTATGGCGACAGCGCCACCGTGGGCGCCGGGCTGCCGCTGCTGCGCTCGATCCGCGAGCTGGTGGCCGGCGGCGACCGGATCCGCGCCGTCGAGGGCGTGCTGTCGGGTTCGCTGGCCTGGCTGTTTGACCGCCACGACGGATCGCGGCCGTTCTCGGCCCTGGTGCGCGAGGCGCGTGAACTGGGCTATGCCGAACCCGATCCTCGCACCGACCTCTCGGGCGAGGACGTGAAGCGGAAGCTGCTGATCCTTGCGCGCGCGGCCGGGCTGGCGCTCGAGGCGGGGCAGGTGCGCGTGGATTCGCTGCTCACCGATGCCCTGGCGTCGGCACCAGGGGACGAAGTGGACGCACTGCTGCCTTCGCTCGACGCGGCCCTGCACGCGCGTTTCCGCCAGGCCGCTGCCGACGGCGCGCGGCTGCGCTTCGTCGCCCGTTTCGACGCCGAAGGCGCGAGGGTGGGTCTGGACGCACTTCCGGCTTCGCACCCGCTGGGCGCTGGCGGCGGCACCGACAACATCGTCGCGATCGCCAGCTGTCGCTACGCGCACCAGCCGCTGGTGATCCGCGGGCCGGGGGCGGGTGCGGGCGTCACCGCGGCGGCGCTGCTGGACGACGTGCTGGCCATCGTCCATCGCTGAGCAGGTCCGATGAACCGTGCAGCCGTTCAGCCGGCGGTGCGCCGTCCGCCGTGGACAGCGCCTGCGGGGCCAGGACGGCAGGCAACAGTCGGAACGCTCAGCACTCGATGACGTTCACCGCCAGGCCACCGCGCGAAGTTTCCTTGTACTTGTCCTGCATGTCGCGGCCGGTGTCGCGCATGGTCTTGATGACCTCGTCCAGGGTCACCTTGTGCTTGCCGTCGCCGCGCATGGCCATGCGCGAGGCGTTGATCGCCTTCACCGCGCCCATGGCGTTGCGCTCGATGCAGGGGATCTGTACCAGGCCGCCGATCGGGTCACAGGTCAGGCCAAGGTTGTGTTCCATGCCGATCTCGGCCGCGTTCTCGATCTGGCTCGGGGTGCCGCCAAGCGCCGCGGTCAGTCCCGCCGCGGCCATCGAACACGCCACGCCGACCTCGCCCTGGCAGCCGACCTCGGCGCCGGAAATCGAGGCGTTCTCCTTGTAGAGGATGCCGACCGCGGCGGCGGTGAGCAGGTAGTCGAACATGCCCTGCTCGCTGGCGCCGGGGCAGAAGCGCTCGTAATAGCGCATCACCGCGGGCAGGATGCCGGCGGCGCCGTTGGTTGGCGCGGTCACCACGCGGCCCCCGGCGGCGTTCTCCTCGTTCACCGCCAGCGCGTACAGATTGACCCAGTCGAGCACGGTCAGCGGGTCGCGTATTCCGGCCTCGGGGCGCTCGGACAGCTCGGCGTACAGCGCCGGCGCGCGGCGCGACACGCGCAGGCCGCCGGGCAGGGTGCCGCCGTTGGCGATGCCGCGCTGGATGCAGGACTGCATGGCGTCGTGGATCTCGCGCAGGCCCGCGCGCACCTCATCCTCGCTGCGCCAGCAGGTCTCGTTGGCCATCATCAGCTGGGCGATGCTCAGTCCGTGCTCCTGTGCCTGCGCCAGCAGCTCGCGGCCGCTGTTGAAGGGGTAGGGCACCGGCGTGGTGTCGGCGACGATGCGGTCTTCGGCGGCCTCGTCCTGGTTGACCACGAAGCCGCCGCCCACGGAGTAGTAGTCGCGGGTGGCGATCACGTCCTCGCTGGCGTCGTAGGCGGTGAAGCGCATGCCGTTGGTGTGGTGCGGCAGCTTCTGGCGCTTGTTCATCACCAGGTCGCGCTTCTCGTTGAAAGCAACCACGTGGCGGCCGAGGAGCCTGACCTGCTTTTCGCCGCGGATGCGTTCGAGCGCGGCGGGGATGATGTCGGGCTCGATGCTGTTGGGATGCTGGCCTTCCAGGCCCATCAGCACGGCCTTGTCGGTGCCGTGGCCACGGCCGGTCAGGGCCAGCGAACCGAACACCTCGGCGCGGATGCGGGCGACGTCCTGCAGGCGGCCGGATTCGTCGAGCCAATGTTCGACGAAGCGCGCGGCGGCACGCATCGGGCCGACGGTATGCGAGGAGCTCGGCCCGATGCCGATCTTGTAGAGGTCGAACGTGCTGACGGCCATGGCATCCCGAAGCGGCTGGGTGTATTGCCTATGATAGCCGTCGCCGCGCACGGACCCGTGCGCCGGCGTACCGGAAGCGAGACCCTGCCGCATGCCCCTGATCCTGTTCCAGCGCGACGACTGCCACCTCTGCGACCTCGCCCTGGAGGTGCTGGCCGCGGCGCGGGTCCCGGAGTTCGAGAGCGTGTTCATCGACGGCGACGAGGCGCTGGAGGCCCGGTATGGCGAGCGCGTGCCGGTGCTGCGCGACGATGGCGGGGGCCGCGAGCTGGACTGGCCGTTTGATCATCGCGGCCTTGAAGGGTTTTTGCCTGGTTGAAAGGCCCCGGGTCGGGGCTTGCCGAAGAGGGCGGCGCTGTCAGCGGGTGGCTTCGAGTTCTATCCGCACGTCGACCGCGTCGCCGATCATGGAGTCCCATGCGGTGCTGCCGAAGTCCGCGCGGCTCAGCCTGGCGGTGGCCGAAAACCCGACGGTGTGGCGGAACGGCGGCAGCGGATAGCGGCGCTCTGCGTTGCGGACGGCATCAAGCACCACCTCCCGGGTGGTGCCGCGCAGCGTGAGCTGGCCGTGGATGCGGGCGCGCCCGGCACCCAGCACTTCGATGCGCGTGGAATGGAAGGCCGCGACCGGGTGCCGCCCGGTGTCGAGCAGTCCGCGCGCGGCGACCGCGCGGTTCCATGCGGCATCGCCGAAATCCAGCTGCGCGAGCGGGATCGCGACCTCCACCTGTGCGCCTTCCCAGGACCCGGGCACCAGCTGCAGCGTGCCGGTGGTTCCCGACACCGTGGCGACGGCTTTCGAGAATCCGGCGTGGTCGACCGCGATCACGATTCGCGTGTGCACCGGGTCCAGCGTGTAGGCGTGGGCCCCGGGATGCGGCGCCGGAGCAGGATCGGGGAGCACGCGGACGGAGCCGGTCGCCGGGTCGACCGCCGGCGACGCGCCGGCCACCGACGCATCGCGCGATGGGACCTGCGCGCACGCGCAGGCCAGCGCGCAGAGCGCGGCCACTGCCGCGGATCGTAGGCCGGGTCGCTGGTGGATGGCAGGCATGGCGTCACCCGGATGTGGCCGCACGGACCGGTGGCCCGATTCTAGGCAGCTCCGGCGCGTGGCGAAACTTGCGCCAGCGCGCGGCCATTGCGAGGATGCCCCGGGGTCGATCGGTGCGCGGCGCACCGTGGACATGGGGAGTTCGATGCGGGCTTGGGCAAGGGGCTGGTGGCTGTGCCTGCTATCGCTGCTTGCGGGTGCGGCCGCTGCCAGCGTGCCGCAGCTGCCGCAGCCGCGGCAGGTCAGCGTGATCGACGGCCTGCCGTCCAATCGCGTCAATGCCATCGCCGAGGACCGGCAGGGCTATCTCTGGATCGCGACCCGCGACGGCCTGGCGCGTTACGACGGCGTCGGCTTCCGCATCTGGCGCGTTGGCGACGGGCTGCGTGACAACTTCGTGTGGTCGGTGCACGTCGACACCCGGGACAGGGTGTGGATCGGCACGGCATCGTCGGGCCTGGCGATGCTCGACGTCGACCGCGAGCATTTCACCTGGTACGACCGTGAAACGCAGCCGGAGATGGCCAGCAACGACATCTGGTCGATCAACGGCACGCCCGATGGCGACATCTGGTTCGGCAGCTCGGGAGGCGGCCTGCACCGGCTGTCAGCGGACGGTGTGCTGCGGCGCTACCAGCGCGATCCCGATGATGCCTCCAGCCTGCCCTCGGATGGCGTTTCGCACCTCATCGTGGACCGCAGCGACGGCACCCTGTGGGTCGGGACCAAGGGTGGCGTCGCGCGCTGGAACGGACGCGGCTTCGATCGGTTGCCATCGGAAATGCTTGGCACGCAGATGGTCGACGGGATGGCCATCGACGCCGCCGGCAGCCTGTGGATGGGCATCCACGGCGGCGGCATGGCACGCCACGCCGACGGTCGCCTGGAACCCCTGCCATGGACCGACCCGATACTCGGCGAGCTGGCGCTCAACATGCTCATCCAGGACTCGCGGGGCGCGCGCTGGCTGGATACCCGCAGCGGGCTGGCCTGGGTCCATGAAGGACATGTCCGGAACGTGCCGCTGTACAGCACCACCAGCCGCGGGCTGGTGCGTCCGGCCTGGTCGAGCGCCTACGAGGATCGCGAAGGCGGGTTGTGGTTCGCCAGCTCCGACTCGGGCCTGTGGCACCTGCCGGCCAACTGGCGGAACTTCACCGTGCTGCAGCGGCGCCTCGGCGATCCGTCCTCGCCGGCCAACGCCTTCGTCTACAGTGCCGCGCCGGCGTCGCCGGCGTCGCCGGACACGGGCAGCGGGCTGTGGCTGGTCGGCAGCGGTGGCACGCTCGACCACCTGTCGCCTGGCACCGGGGTGATCGAACACCGGCTGGCGGCGGCCTGCGGCGCGCTGTTCATCACCGGGGTGATCGAGGCCGCCGATGGCGGCGTCTGGCTCGGTTGCCAGGACCAGCTGGTGCGCTTCGACCCGGACAGCCGCAACGTGCGCCGCTGGCGTGCCGACGGCAGCCCGGATGCGGCGCCGCCGGGGCGCATTGCCCAGTTCGTCGAACAGCGCGACGGCAGCCTGTGGCTGGCGAGCCACCAGAGCATCCAGGTGCGCGATGCCGAGGGCACGGTGCTGGATACCATCCATCGCGGCGACGATCGCGGACTGGCCGCGTCGACCCTTGTCGAGCACATGGTGCACGCGCCGGACGGCGGGGTCTGGCTGGCCACCACCGGGGGTCTGCTCGCCTGGAACGACGGCACGGCGCGGTTCGAGCGCGTACCGGGTGCACCGGAGGCGGCGCTCTACAGCATCGCCTTCGATGGCGACGGCGTGGCATGGCTGGCCGGCTACGGCGAGCTCGGCGCCTACACCTGGGACGGCGGCGCGCTGGCCCCGCTGCGTACGTTCGGTGCGGCCGAGGGCCTGCCGGTGGTCGCGCCGGGCGGGGTGATGGTGGACGATGCCGGCGTGGTCTGGCTGACCACGGTGCGCGGCCTGGTGCGCATCGATCCGGAGAGCGGCCAGCTTCGCGTCTACGGCGTGCACGACGGACTGCCCAGCCACGAATTCAGCGAGTATCCCGTGCTGGCCTCGGCCCAGGGTTACGTCGCCGCCGGTACCGCCGACGGCCTGCTGCTGTTCCAGCCGGGCCTGGTGCAATGGAGCCAGCGCACGCCGACGCTTGCGATCGAATCGGTGGACCTGAGGCGCGGCGACGAGCGCATCGTCATGCCGCCGCACGCCGCGATTGCGCTGCGCCACGACGACCGCGACCTGCGGGTGGTCGCGCGCCTGCTGTCGTTCACCGATGCCCATGCCCACCGATACCGCTTCCGCCTCGACGGCTACGACCCCGGCTGGGTCGAAACCGGCGCCAGCGGCGAGCGCATTTTCGCGCGGCTGGCGCCGGGCAGCTACCGGCTCAGCGTCCAGGCGCGCACCGCGGACCAGCAGTGGACGCCCGTGCAGGACCTGCAGCTGCGCGTGGAACCGCCATGGTGGCAGGCCCCCTGGGCGGTGGTGGCGTTCGCGACCCTGGGCGCGCTGCTGCTGCTGTGGGTCGTGCATGGCTACCGGCATCGCCTGAAGCGGCGGCACGCCTGGCAGCTCAACGAGCAGAAGCGCGAACTCGCCGAGCACGCGTCACAGGCCAAGACGCGCTTCCTGGCCACCCTGGGCCACGAGGTGCGCACGCCGATGACCGGCGTGCTGGGCATGAGCGAACTGCTGCTGGGAACGTCACTGGACACGCGCCAGCGCAGCTATGCCGACGCCATCCGCCGCGCCGGCGAGCACCTCATGCGACTGGTCAACGATGCCCTGGACCTTGCGCGGATCGAATCCGGGAAGCTGGAGCTCGTGCTTCAGCCCTTCGATCTGGTCAGCCTGCTGGAGGACGTCGGCGGCCTCGTCGAGCCGATGGCCCGGCAGCGCGGTCTCCGCTTCCGCTGCCACGTCGATGCGGACACGCCGCGCTGGCTGCTCGGCGATGCCGGGCGCGTGCGCCAGATCCTGCTGAACCTGCTCGGCAACGCAGTGAAGTTCACCGAAGCCGGAAGCGTCTCGCTGCAGGCCGCGCCGATCGCCTCCGGAGGCGTGCGCCTGGTGGTGTCGGACACCGGCCCCGGGCTCAACGAGGAGCAGCAGGCGCACCTGTTCCGCCGCTTCGAGCAGGCCGAGGGCGCGCGCACCGCCGCGCGCTATGGCGGCAGCGGCCTGGGCCTGGCGATCTGCCGGGAGCTGGCGATGGCGATGAAGGGGCGGATCGAACTCGACAGCACGCCGGGGCAGGGCACGGACTTCACCGTGGACCTGCCGCTGCCGGATGCGGCGCCGCCGGTGACGCCGATCGCCGATGCCGCACCGTCCACGCCGCGGGACGCGCAGCTGCCGCTGTCGCTGCTCCTGGTCGAGGACGATCCCACCGTCGCGCGCGTGATCGCCGGGCTCCTGCGTGCGCAGGGACACGAGGTGGTGCAGGTACCACACGGACTGGCGGCGCTCGCCGAGGTGGCGGGCACGTCGTTCGACATGGCGCTGCTGGACCTGGACCTGCCCGGCATCACCGGCCTGGCGCTGGCCAGCCAGCTGCGGGCGCGCGGGTTCGCCGCACCGCTGCTGGCGGTCACCGCGCGCGCCGACGCCGAGGCCGAGCCGCTTGCGCGGGAGGCCGGCTTCGACGGCTTCCTGCGCAAGCCGGTGACCGGCGCGATCCTGGCCGGTGCGATCACACGCTTGCGGAACAGGGAGGGGGATTGATGGCGGTATGGGAGGGGAAGCGCGGGCTGGCATGCGCCGACCGCATGTACTTCGTGAAGGGTCGTTACAGCGTTGCCGCGCAGGCCATGGCGCGCGACGAGGTGCGCGCCATGCTGGAGGCATTCGTCGCCGCGATGCTGCGCGACACGTATATCGGCAGCACCGGCGGCTGCTGGTCGCCGCTGGCCATCGAGGTGCTGCCCGCGGACGCCCCGGCACCGGCGGATGCCGGCCTCTCGATTACGTCGGATGGCGGCAACGGGGCCTGGGCGGTGGGCGGACGCGTCCTGGCGCGTGATCCGGCGAGTGCCGAAGCGCAGGTGCTGGCCGTGCTCGCAATGGGCATGGACGGCCGCGCGTACCCCGGCTGCGTCGACGCCGAGCCGCACAATCCCGGGGGGGGGGGGGGGGAGGGGGGGGGGGGGGTGGAAGACCGAGAGCCCAACAACAAGAGCA
>NZ_JBCLVB010000002.1:0-43573 GCF_039548455.1 Luteimonas sp. MJ250
TTCGACCCCAACCCCCACCCCCCTCCGTTTCCCGAGGGCCACCCCGAGATCCGCTTCGAATACCGCGCGCCCACCGATACGCGCAGGCACGACGGCCGCCGCCTGGCGCCGTCCGGCGCCGGCATCGGTTGAGCAGACGCTGCGGCGGTCAGCGCCGCACGACGGCCGCCGCCTGGCGCCGTCCGGCGCCGGCATCGGTTGAGCAGGCGCTGCGGCGGGTCAGCGCCGGCTGTAGGCGTGGACCTCGTCCACCAGCACGCGCACGTGCTCCGGGTCCATGCCCGGCGACATGCCGTGGCCGAGGTTGAACACGTGGCCCTCGCGCGAGCCGCCGTTGCCGTCGCGGTAGCTGTCGAGCGCGCGGCGCACTTCGCGGCGGATGGCGTCCGGCGTCCCGTACAGGGTGGTCGGGTCGAGGTTGCCCTGCAGCGCGACCTTGCCGCCGGTGGCGCGCGCAGCGTCGCCCAGCTCGATCAGCCAGTCGACGCCGAGGCCTTCCGCGCCCGAGTCGGCCAGCTCGCCGAGATAGGCGGCATTGCCCTTGCCGAACATGATCAGCGGCGTGCGGTCCGCGCCTTCGCCACGCTCGAGCTCGCGCGCGATGCGGTTGAGGTAGGGCAGCGAGAATTCGCGGTACATCGCCGGTGACAGCACGCCGCCCCAGGTGTCGAATACCTGCAGCGCCTGGGCGCCGGCCGCGCGCTGCGCGGCGAGATAGGCGATCACCGCCCGGGTGTTGACCTCGAGCAGGGCGTGCAGCGCTTTCGGATCGGTGTGCGCCATGGCCTTGATGCGGGCGAAGTCCTTGCTGCCGCCGCCTTCGACCATGTAGCAGGCCAGGGTCCAGGGGCTGCCGGAAAAGCCGATCAGCGGCACCCGTCCGTCGAGCTCGCGGCGGATCACGCGCACCGCGTCCATCACGTAGCCGAGCTCGCCTTCCATGTCCGGCACGCCGAGCTTCGCGATGGAGGCGGCGTCGCGCAGCGGGCGCTCGAATTTCGGGCCTTCGCCGTCGACGAAATACAGGCCCAGGCCCATCGCGTCGGGAATGGTGAGGATGTCGGAGAACAGGATCGCGGCGTCGAGTTCGAAGCGCTCCAGCGGCTGCAGGGTGACCTCGCAGGCGAGCTCGGGGTTCTTGGCCATGGCCAGGAAACTGCCGGCCCTGGCCCGGCTGGCGCGGTATTCGGGCAGGTAGCGGCCGGCCTGGCGCATCAGCCAGACGGGGGTATGGTCCACGGGCGCGCGGCGCAGTGCGCGAAGGAAGCGGTCGTTCTTCAGTGCTGGGGTCACGTCGGGATCCTGTAGTGCCGGCGCGCGGGGCTGCTCTAGGGCCGGGGAACGTCCGCGCCCTGCGCGAACGTCACCTGGAACCCGCGCTTGAGCTGCTGGTCGCGCGCCTGTTCCAGCGCGTGTGTCGCGCTGGCCTGGTCGAGGAACTGCTCACGGCGCACCGTGCTGCGGCCGCCGATCTGCCCGCTTTCGCGCACCAGCATCCAGCCGCCCAGGAGGTCGGGCTGGAGCATGAGCTGCACGAAACGCGGGGCCTCGGGGCCGCCGGGTCGCTGTTGGAGGAGCAGGCGCATCCGGTGATTGTAGCCGGGCGCGGGTTGCGGACGCCGCCCGGGCCCCGGCCAGGCGCGTGCCCCCGGCGGCGGTTCAGCCTGCCCGGAGCACGTCCAGCACCCGCGCCTCGGGAACCCCGGCCACCACCCGCGCCCGGCCGGGCCCGTCCCACAGCACGAAGCGCAGGCCGTCGGCCTGGGCCTTCTTGTCCAGGCGCATCCGTGCCAGCAGCGCGGCCGGGTCGAGGCCGCGGGGAAGCGCCACCGGCAGCCCGAAGCGTTCGAGGACGCCGCACAGCGCGTCGGCATCGGACGCGTCCGCGAGTCCCAGCCCGGCCGACAGCCGGGCCGCCAGCACCATGCCCACGGCCACCGCTTCGCCGTGGTTGAAGCCGTCGTAGCCCTGTTCGGCCTCGATCGCATGGGCGAAGGTGTGGCCGAAATTCAGCAGCGCGCGCTCGCCGTGCTCGAACGGATCGCGCTCGACGATCGCCGCCTTGTGCGCGCAGCTGCGGGCGATGGCCGTCGCCAGCGCGGCGTCTTCGCGCTCCAGCAGCGCGCCGGCGTGGGCGCACAGCCAGTGCAGGAAGCCCTCATCGACGATGGCGCCGTACTTGACCACTTCCGCCAGCCCGGCGCGCAACTCGCGGTCGGGCAGGGTGCGCAGCACGCCGGTGTCGGCGAACACGGCTCGCGGCGGATGGAAGGCGCCGACGAGGTTCTTGCCCGCGGCAAGGTCGACGGCGGTCTTGCCGCCCACCGAGGAATCCACCATCGCGAGCAGGCTGGTCGGCAGCTGCACGCAGTCGATGCCGCGCATCCAGCAGGCGGCGGCGAAGCCGGCCAGGTCGCCGACCACGCCGCCTCCGAGGGCGTAGACGCAGGCATCGCGGGTGGCGCCGAGGGCGGCCAGCGCGTCGATCGCGGCGCCGAAGCCCTCCAGCGTCTTGCTGGCCTCGCCGGCGGCAAGTACGAAGGTATCCACGCGCGCGTCCGGGCGTGCGCCGCGCAGGGCGGCGCAGACCTGGCGCGCGTACAGCGGACCGACGTGGCTGTCGCTGGCCACCAGCGCCTGGCGTCCGCGCAGCGGCGCGGCCAGGGCAGCGCCGTCCGCCAGCAGGCCCGGCCCGATGGTGATGGCGTAGGGCGCCGGGCCGCCGACGTCGATGCGTTGGCGCGCGCTCACGCCGCCGGCTCCTGCGTGGCCCGCGTCGCCGCGGCCAGCGTGCCGCGGCGCCACGTGGACTCCAGCAGGGTCGCCAGCCGCTGCGCGGCGTCCTGGGCCGGCGCCGGGGCGGGTTCGAAGACGAGGTCCGCCATCTCCGCATAGAGCGGATCGCGCTCGGTGGCCAGGCGCGCCAGGATCGGGGCGCGGTCGCCGCGCGCCAGCAGCGGCCGGCTGCGGTCGCGCGCCAGGCGCTGCAGCTGCGCGGGCACGTCCGCATGCAGGTGGACCACGAAGCCGCCGCGGGCCAGATTGCGCCGGGTGCCTGCATCCAGCACCGCGCCGCCGCCGGTGGAGATCACCGCATCCGGCCCGGCCAGCAGGTCGGCGAGCACGTCGCGTTCGCGCGTTCGGAAGCCGGCTTCGCCCTCGCAGTCGAAGATCGTCGCGACGGTGGCACCGGTGCGCCGTTCGATTTCCTGGTCGCTGTCGACGAAGGCGAGCTCGAAATGGCGCGCCAGGCAGCGCCCGACCGAGGTCTTGCCGGCGCCCATGGGGCCGACGAGCACGAGGTGGCGGGCGGGATTCATGGGCGTTGGCGTGCGGTGTCCGGAGTGTGCCGATGCTAGCAGCCGGCCGCCGGGGAAGGCATGGCCTTAACGGCCACGCACCGAGGATGGCGCTTCGCCACCGGTCCGGTGGCCAATACGGAAGGAGAACACCATGTCGGTTGCCAAGGTCATCGAGATCAATGCGTCCTCGCCCACCAGCGTCGAGGACGCCGTGCGCAAGGGGCTGGCCAAGTGCGCGGAATCGGTGAAGGGCATCAGGGGTGCCTGGATCAACGAAACCAAGGTCGTCACCGACGGCGACGGCACCATCACCGAGTGGCGCGTGAACCTGCGCATCAGCTTCGTGGTCGACTGAGCGCGGTCGCCGCAGCGGTCGGTCGCCGCCGCGCGTCCAGCGTGATCACGTGGTCGGCAATGCCGGGCAGGGTGCGCAAGGCCTGGCGGCTGGTTCGTTCGTAGTGTTGGACGAAGCGTTCGACGCCGGCACGGTCCATGCCGGCGCTGGCGTCGCCGCTGGCGTCGCGCAGGCCCTGTTCCGCCTGCCATCGCCATTCCGGCACGATCCCGAACGAGGGCGGCAGGAGCAGGAGCAGGCGATCGATCAGCTGCCACAGCGCGGGATAGTCGCGTTCCAGCGCGTGGTTGCACCAGCGCCGCCAGCGGCCGTCGGCAAGCTTGTCGAAGCGTGGCAGGGCGGCGCCGCGACCCGCGCGCAGGGCGTCGAGCACGTCGATCGCCAGCGTGACCTCGTGCGTGCCCGGCGGTCCGCGCGTGGCCAGCAGCGGATGGACCTCGCCGGCCAGCCGCTGCCGGTCCGCGTGGCCCAGGTAGACATCGTCGATGGACAGCACGGCGCACTGCAGGCCGCGGCTCCGTGCGTGCGCGGCCAGCTGTGCGGCGAAGGTCGACTTGCCGCTGCCCTGCAGGCCGCTGATTCCCAGGATGCGCGCACCCTGGCGAAGCGCGTCGTCCAGCGTCGTGGACACGATGCGGCTGTCGAAGCCCGGGGTGGACCTGTGCATCGGCGTCGCCATCCGGGCACGATAGCGCAGGTGCGCATGCGTCCCGCGCACGCCGACGACAGCAGAACCGCGGAGCCGCCCAGCTTATGACCGACCTTTACGCCGAAGCCCTGCACACCTTCGACGCGCTGTTTGACGAGGCGCTGGCTGCCGGCGAACCCGATCGCACCGCCATGCAGCTGGCCACCGCCACCGCCGACGGCCGCCCCTCGCTGCGCACCGTGCTGTTGAAGGCGCACGACGCCCGCGGCTTTGTCTTCTACACCCACCTTGAGGGCCGCAAGGGCCGCGAGCTCAAGTCCAACCCGCGGGCGGCCCTGCTGTTCCACTGGCCGCGCGTCCGGCTGGGGGTCCAGGTGCGCATCGAGGGCGGCGTGGCGATCGTGGACGAGGGCGAAGCCGATGCCTATTTCGCCAGCCGTCCGCGCGGCAGCCAGCTCGGCGCCTGGGCGTCGCTGCAGTCCGAAACGCTGGAGTCGCGCGAGGAGTTCGATCGCCGCCTGGCCGACTGCGAGCGCGAGTTCGAAGGCCGTGACGTGCCGCGGCCGCCGCGCTGGACCGGCCTGCGCGTGGATCCCGAACGCATCGAGTTCTGGTACGCCGCCGAATATCGCTGGCACGAGCGCTGGCTGTACGAGCGCGACCTCGCCGGCGGCTGCAGCAAGCGGATGCTCTACCCGTGAGCAGCGCCGCCGCGGCCCTGCGTGGCCCCAGGCGCATCGTCTGCCTGACCGAAGAACCCACTGAAACGCTGTATGCACTGGGCGAGCAGGACCGGATCGTCGGCATCAGCGGCTTCACCGTGCGTCCGCCGCGTGCGCGCCGCGAGAAGCCCAAGGTCAGCGCGTTCACCAGCGCGAAGATCGACGCGATCATGGCGCTCGAGCCCGACCTTGCGATCGGCTTCTCCGACATCCAGGCCGACATCGCCGCCGAACTCGTGCGCCGTGGCGTCGAGGTCTGGATCAGCAACCATCGCAGCGTCGAAGGCATCGTCGACTACGTGCGCCGCCTGGGTGCCCTGGTCGGCGTGCCCGGGCGCGCCAACGACTACGCCGACGCCCTGCTGCGCGGCGTCGATGAAGTCGAGGCCCGTGCGGCAGCGCTGTCGCGGCGCCCGCGCATGTATTTCGAAGAGTGGGACGATCCGCCGATCACCGGCATCCGCTGGGTGGCCGAGCTGATGCGCATCGCCGGCGGCGATGACGTGTTCCCGGAGCTTGCGGCCGAGCCGCTGGCGAAGCAGCGCATCCTGGCCGATGCGACCGAGGTGGTGCGTCGCGCGCCGGACATCATCGTCGGCTCCTGGTGCGGCAAGAAGTTCCGCCCCGACAGGCTCGCGGCGCGGCCCGGCTGGGACGCGATCCCGGCGGTCCGCGACGGCGAGCTGCACGAAGTGAAGTCGCCGCTGATCCTGCAGCCAGGCCCTGCTGCGCTGACCGACGGCCTGCTTGCGCTGGCCGACATCGTGCATGGCTGGGCAGAGCGACAGCGGGGACGCGCCCGATAGAAGCACGGCCGGAAGGCGGCTGAAAAGCCGGCGCCGCCGTCCGCAACGGCGGGCGGATTGGCGGGCTGCGCACGAAGCTGACGGCGGCTGCGGGTGTCTGCCATGATCCGCGACTCCAGACAACGGGACACGGTCATGAACCAGGCTGCGATGCAGGACATCGGGCGGCTGCTGCTGCGCTTCACCCTCGGCGTGCTCATCCTGCTGCACGGCATCACCAAGCTGCGCGGGGGCATGTCCGGCATCGAGGGCATGGTCGAGGCGCAGGGCCTGCCCGGCATCCTCGCCTACGGTGTCCTGGTCGGCGAGGTGCTGGCGCCGCTGATGCTGCTGGCCGGCTTCCACGCCCGTATCGGCGCGGTGCTGGTCGCGATCAACATGCTGTTCGCGATCGCGCTGGCGCACATGGGCGAGCTGGGCCGGTTGAATGCCAGCGGCGGCTGGGCGCTGGAGCTGCAGGGCATGTTCCTGGGCACGGCCATCGCCATCGCGCTGCTCGGCCCCGGGCGCTACGGCATCAACCAGCGCTGAGCTCAGTCGTTCGCGGCCGACAGTTCGCGGCCGCGGACGGCGGCGGCATTGATCGCCGATGCCACCAGCGTGCGCAGGCCGCCGGCTTCGAACGTTTCGATCGCCGCCTGGGTGGTGCCGCCGGGCGAGGTGACGCGGCGGCGCAGTTCCGCCGGCGCTTCGTCGGAGCCGGTGAGCATGCGGGCGGCGCCGAGCAGGGTTTCCTGCACCAGGGTGCGCGCGGCATCCGCCGGCAGGCCCTGGGCGCGGGCCGCGTCCTCCATCGCTTCGGCAAGCAGGAACACATAGGCCGGGCCGCTGCCGGACACCGCGGTGACGGCGTCCATCAGCGCCTCGTCCTCAATCCACACCGTCTTTCCGGTGGTCGCCAGCAGCGCCTGGGCGCGCTCGCGGCCGGCAGCGTCCACGGCGGCGTTGGCGTGCAGTCCGGTCACCCCGGCGCCGAGCAGGGCGGGGGTGTTGGGCATGGCGCGGACCACGGCAGCATCGCCGCCGAGCCAGGATGCGAGCTGGCCGGCGGTGATGCCGGCGGCGATCGAGATCGCAAGAGGGCGTGCAGCACGGGCGCGGTCGGCCAGGTCTTCGCAGACTTCGCGCATCACCTGCGGCTTGACCGCGAACACCCAGGCGTCGGCGGCGGCCACGGCATCGGCGGCATTGGCGTGGACCTGCACGCCGAACTCCCGCGCCAGCGCCTCGCGAAGCGCGTCGACCGGTTCAGCCACGTGGATGCCGGCCGAATCGGCGCCGCGCGCGACCATGCCGCCGATCAGGCTGCGGGCCATGTTGCCGCCGCCGATGAACGCGGTCGCCTGCGGGCTGGTGGTGGATCGGGAACCGGTCCGGGACTCAGTCATGGCGTGGATCCTGCATGGACGTGGCCGGCCATTGTCGCTGAGGCCCACCGCCGCCGCGACCTGCGCAGGCTGCACCCCGCTCAGGCCGGTGGCCGCGGTCCGAACAGCGCGCTGCCGATGCGGACCATGGTCGCGCCCTCGCTGATCGCGAGTTCGAAGTCCTCGCTCATCCCCATCGACAGCATGTCCGCGCCCGGGTACCCGGCCAGCAGTGCGTCATGCAGCGTGCGCATGGTCGCGAACGCGGCGCGGCGGTGTTCGAGGTCGGGGTGCGGCTCGGGGATCGCCATCAGCCCGCGCAGCGCCAGCGTGGGCCGGGCCGCGATCGATTCCGCCAGCGCAGGCACGTCGGCGGGTGCGCAACCGTGCTTGCCGGCCTCGCCGTCGACGTTGACCTGGATGAGCACGTTCAGCGGCGGCCGCTGCGGATCACGTGCCGCGGCCAGCGCCGCCACCAGCTTCGGGCGGTCGATCGACTGCACCCAGTCGAACAGGGCCGCGGCCTGCGCCGCCTTGTTCGACTGCAGATGGCCGATCAGATGCCATTCGATTCCGGTACCGTCCAGGGCGGCAACCTTGGCCGACGCTTCCTGCACGTAGTTCTCGCCGAACGCGAGCGTGGCACCGGGGCGCAGGGTCGCCCACTCCCCGGCCAGGGCCGCGATCTCGCCGGCCTCGCGGGTCTTGCCCACGGCGACAAGGCGCGGCATTGGCCGCGGGCCGCCGCGGATCGCGTTTTCTTTGCAGGCGGCGTCCATTGCTTGAAGGACGCGCGCGAGGGGTCGATCCGGCATCTGCCTGCTCCTCCAGCACCGCTGGTTCTGTGACGCGTTTACGGGGCTATACTGCCGCCGGGGAGTACTCTGGCGCCAGTCGCGACGCGGCCTGGCGTCCCGCAATCAACTTGTGCACTGCCGCTGGGGAGCATGCATGGATATCGCCGAACTTCTGGCGTTCTCGGTCAAGAACAAGGCCTCGGACCTGCACCTGTCTGCAGGCCTGCCGCCCATGATCCGCGTCGACGGCGACGTCCGCCGGATCAACATTCCGGCGCTCGACCACAAGCAGGTCCACGCGCTGGTCTACGACATCATGTCGGACAAGCAGCGGCGCGACTACGAGGAATTCCTCGAGGTCGACTTCTCGTTCGAGATCGCCGGCCTTGCGCGCTTCCGCGTCAACGCCTTCAACCAGAACCGCGGCGCGGGCGCGGTGTTCCGCACCATCCCGTCCGAGGTGCTGACGCTCGAGGACCTCGGCACGCCGCGGATCTTCAAGGAGCTGATCGACCAGCCGCAGGGCCTGATCCTGGTCACCGGCCCGACCGGTTCCGGCAAGTCGACCACGCTTGCGGCGATGGTCGACCACGTCAACAAGACCGAGTACGGGCACATCCTCACCATCGAGGACCCGATCGAGTTCGTGCACACCGCGCAGAAGTGCCTGATCAACCAGCGCGAAGTGCACCGCGATACCCACGGTTTCAACGAAGCGCTGCGCTCGGCGCTGCGCGAGGATCCCGACTACATCCTGGTCGGCGAACTGCGCGATCTTGAAACCATCCGCCTGGCGCTGACCGCCGCGGAAACCGGGCATCTGGTGTTCGGCACCCTGCATACCTCGTCGGCGGCCAAGACCATCGACCGCATCATCGACGTGTTCCCCGCCGGTGAGAAGCCGATGGTGCGCTCGATGCTGTCGGAGTCGCTGCGCGCGGTGATCTCGCAGGCGCTTTTGAAGAAGGTCGGCGGCGGGCGTACCGCGGCCTGGGAAATCATGGTCGGCATCCCGGCCATCCGCAACCTGATCCGCGAAGACAAGGTCGCGCAGATGTATTCCTCGATCCAGACCGGCCAGCAGCACGGCATGATGACCCTGGACCAGCACCTGCAGGACCTGGTCAAGCGCGCCATGGTCACGCGCCAGCAGGCGCGCGACTATGCCAAGGACAAGCGGCTGTTCGAGTAACCGGAGCATTCCATGAGCGCCATCGACTTCACTTCCTACCTCAAGCTGATGGCCCACCAGAAGGCCTCGGACCTGTTCATCACCGCCGGCATGCCGCCGTCGATGAAGGTCCACGGCAAGATCTCGCCGATCACCCAGAACGCGCTGACGCCGCAGCAGGCGCGCGACCTGGTGCTGAACGTGATGACGCCGCCGCAGCGCGAGGAGTTCGAACGCACCCACGAGTGCAACTTCGCCATCGGCGTGTCCGGCGTCGGCCGCTTCCGCGTGTCGTGCTTCTACCAGCGCAACCAGGTGGGCATGGTGCTGCGCCGGATCGAGACCCGGATCCCGTCGATCGAGGAGCTCAACCTGCCGCCGATCATCAAGACCCTGGCCATGACCAAGCGCGGCCTGATCATCTTCGTCGGCGCCACGGGTACCGGTAAATCGACCTCGCTGGCGTCGATGATCGGCTACCGCAACCAGAACTCCACCGGGCACATCATCACCATCGAAGACCCGATCGAGTTCGTGCACAAGCACCAGGGCTGCATCATCACCCAGCGCGAGGTCGGCATCGACACCGACAACTGGGAGAACGCGCTCAAGAACACCCTGCGCCAGGCGCCCGACGTGATCATGATCGGCGAGGTGCGCACCCGCGAGGGCATGGACCACGCCATCGCCTTCGCCGAAACCGGCCACCTGGTGCTGTGCACCCTGCATGCCAACAACGCCAACCAGGCGATGGACCGCATCATCAACTTCTTCCCCGAAGACCGTCGCGGCCAGCTGCTGATGGATCTCTCCCTCAACCTCAAGGGCGTGGTCGCGCAGCAGCTGCTGCCGACCCCGGACGGCAAGGGGCGCCGCGTGGCGATGGAGATCCTGCTCGGCACGCCGCTGGTGCAGGACTACATCCGCGACGGCGAGATCCACAAGCTGAAGGAGGTCATGAAGGAGTCGACCAACCTCGGCATGAAGACCTTCGACCAGAGCCTGTTCGAGCTGTACCAGGCCGGCGAAATTTCCTACGAAGACGCACTGCGCTACGCCGACTCCGCCAACGAAGTGCGCCTGCGCATCAAGCTCGCCCAGGGCGGCGATGCGCGCACGCTGTCGCAGGGGCTGGATGGGGTCGAGGTGGCGGAAGCGAATTGATTCATTAACGTGTGACAGGGGGAGTTATGGGTCGTTTGATGCGTTGCGTGCTGGTTGCAGCATTCCTGGCCTTGGGCGGATGCGCGTTGACGGCGGAGAAGATCGATGTCGGCTATCAGCCCGCATCGGGCGTGGCGCCGATCGAAGGCGCCGGAAACGTGCAGGTCGCCCTGCAAGTCAATGACGTCAGGACCGAGCGCGATCGCGTCAGCTCCAAGACCAATGGCTACGGGCAGAAGATGGGGGCGATCTCGCTGAACCAGGACCTGACGGAACTGGTCAAGGACGCGCTGGAGGCCGAGCTTGGCGCCCGGGGATACAGCCTGGACGGTAGCGGGATCCAGCTGGTCTGCGACATCGTCGACTTCAACAACGAATTCCGGAGCGGCTTCTGGTCGGGGACTGCGGTCGGCAACGTCCGCTTCAACGTCAAGATCCGAAGTTCGGAAGGCAACATCATTTATACCGAGATGATCACCGGTGACGGACAGGAGGAGGGGATCCAGCTCGCTTCGGGCAAGAACGCCGCTCCAGCGCTCGAACGCGCGCTGCAGAACGCGGTTGCGGCGCTGATGGCACGGGGTGATTTCCATGCCGCACTGGCCAAGGCGGGTGGAGCCGCTGACGGGCAGCCGCCGCCGATGTACCAGACGCCCGGATCGGAGTAGTCGCTGCCCCGGGAGCCGCCGGTGCGACCGGAACGGAGCATCCTCATTGTCTTGTCCGAATCTTTACCGGTTCCGTAGGACAATGTGCTGCAACCCATTTTTACGGAGATCCCCATGGCCTTCACCCTGCCCAAGCTTCCCTACGCCTATGACGCGCTCGAGCCGCATATCGACGCGCAGACGATGGAAATCCACCACACCAAGCACCACCAGACCTATATCAACAACGCCAACGCCGCGCTCGAGGGCACCGAGTGGGCCGACAAGAGCGCCGAGGAGATCATTGCCAACCTCGACGCGCTGCCCGAAGACAAGCGCGGGCCGCTGCGCAACAACGCCGGTGGCCACGCCAACCATTCGCTGTTCTGGACGGTGATGTCGCCCAAGGGCGGCGGCAATCCGACCGGTGACGTGGCCAAGCGCATCGACAGCGACCTCGGCGGCTTCGACGCCTTCAAGGAAGCCTTCACCAAGGCCGCGCTGACCCGCTTCGGCAGCGGCTGGGCGTGGCTGAGCGTGGACACGTCCGGCAAGCTCAAGGTCGAGAGCAGCGCCAACCAGGACAACCCGCTCATGAAGGGCATCGGCTCGGGCAACACCCCGATCCTGGGCCTGGACGTGTGGGAGCACGCGTATTACCTGAAGTACCAGAACCGCCGCCCGGACTACATCGGCGCGTTCTACAACGTCGTCGACTGGAACGAGGTCGAGCGCCGCTACCAGGAAGCCGTCGCCGGCTGATCGCCCAGAAGACCGCGCGGACGCGTGGTCTCTTTCCCGCAAAGCGGGGAAGTACCCGCAATAGAAGAACCCCGCAATCCTGCGGGGTTTTTCATGGAGCCGGTCACGCCGATGCGAATCCGGGCTTGCGCGGCCGCGTGGCGCTGGCGACGATGCTGCGGTACCCGACGAGGATCGCGCCAGGATGGACATCGCTGACAGCCGCATCGCCACCGTGCACTTCACGCTCACCGACGCTGACAGCGGCGAGCAGATCACCAGCACGCGTGGGCACGCGCCCTTGACCTACATGCACGGCAGCGGCGGCATCGTCCGCGGCCTGGAGAATGCGCTGGAAGGACGAAAGGCCGGCGACCGGTTCGAGGTCGTCGTTGCTCCGGAAGACGGCTTCGGCCCTCGCCACGAGGCGCTGCTGCAGACGCTGCCGCGAACGATGTGGCGCGCGCCGTCGGAGCCGAACGTCGGCGACCGGCTGGAGACCACCACCGCCAATGGGCCGCTGGAGGTGGTGGTCACGGCGGTGGATGCCGACACCCTCACCGTCGACGGCAATCATCCGCTGGCCGGGCGCCGCGTCCGTGCCGAGGTCGAAGTGGTCGCAGTGCGGGTGCCGACGCCGGACGAGGTGCAGTTCGGCCTCGGCTGAAGCGCCACCGCTGCCGGCTCAGGGACCAGCGGGGCCGGCGCTGTCGAACTGCCGCGGCTGGTCATCGCCGATCCGCAGGTCCGGCCAGCGTTGCGGAACCGCCTGCACCCGGCCAGCCAGCAGGTCGCGGCGCAGCGCGCGGCGCCAGGCCTGCTCCGGTGTCCCCGGTGGCCACATCTGCAGGTGGGCCGTGATGCCCCACTCGCCAGCATCATCCCGGGCGAACAGGGCGCACCGCGCGCCATAGCCGTCTCCGAGCGTACACAGCAGGGGGTCGGCGGCGCCATCGCCGTCGAGGTCGGGCGTCAGCAGGATGCAGTCGTCGGCCGCCCCGGCACACTCGTTCCTGCCCGGGCGTTCCGTGGCCAGCGCCTCCCACCAGTCCTCACCGGGCGCGATTGCGCCATCGGCCAGCTGGACCTGCGCACGCAGCTGCGCCACATCGCGCACCGATCGTGCGGCATCGTCGTTCCGCGGCGCGCCCCAGCGGTTGGTTCGCGCAATCACTCGCTCGAGCTCCCCGAGCCGTTCCGCGTTGCCTGCCCAAGCGGCGTGGTCGCGCAGTGCAAGCGTGGCTTCGTAGCCGCGGCGCCCGCTGTCGTGACGCAGCCAGGCGAGGTCGAAGTCTTCGGCATCGATACGTCCGTCCGCCAAGCGCTGCAGCTGGCTCGCCACCGCGATCCGCTGCGCGTCCAGAAGCGGCGTGTTGGCGAGGATCGCCAGCGCCACCACGACCAGCGACATCACCCGGTTCACCGGCCGGATCGCGCCCAGCCAGCCGGAGCGGTTGCGCAGCGTCGCCCAGGCATAGCCAAAGGCGTAGCCACATACCACCACCGCGAGCAGCACGGCCCAGAACCGCTCAGTGGTCCAGCCGTACTGGTGGATGCGCAGCCACAGCGCATACAGCGCCAGCAGCGCGTACACCGGCAGCAGCACCAGGCCGGCGTCGACCAGGCGCCGCAGCCAGCCCGGATAGGGCCGTTCGCCCTGGCCGTCCTGCAGCACCGAGTTGGTGAACGCCACCAGCAGCGCGACCACGGCAACCAGCGTGGACGCGGCCGAGCGCATTTCCCACAGCGGCGCCAGGCCGGTGAACGGCAGGCTGGCCACGAAGAGCACGGCGATGAACGCCAGCAGCGGCAGCAGGCCGGTGAAGATCGCGAACAGGATCTGCCGCGCCACCTGCACCGCGCGGTGCTGGGTGCGGCCGATCAGCACGCCCAGGCCGGCCATGGCGCCGGTGGCGAGGTAGATGAAGGCGTCTTCGCGGAACAGCTCGCGGAAGAAGTCGATCTTCACCAGTGCGAACAGCGCCCCCCAGAGCCACAGCACCAGCCAGCAGATGCCGGTGAACAGCGCCGCCAGCGCCAGCGTCAGCGTGTTTTGCCAGGCGTGTTCGAACAGGCAGGGGTAGGGCGCGCGCCAGTGGCCGTGGGCCAGCCTGCACTGCAGCCAGGGCAGGGCGACGAACAGGCCGACGGCCAGCGACGCACCGAATGGCCCCAGCACGCTGCCGGCCTTGATCCCGGGGCCGCCGGTGGCGTTCCACGATGCCCAGGCGGCCAGCACGGCGAACACCACGGTCGCCCCGATCGCGTGCTGCCAGAAGCGCGCGTCGCGCAGGCGCACCACGCTCAGCGCCATCATCGTCGGCACGGCCAGCACCAGGGTGTACCAGCAGACCCGGCCGGCCAGCTCGGCGAACGGCCACCAGCCCGCGTCGTGGCCCTTCTGCGCCAGGTACATCAGGCCGCCCTGGAGCACCGCCAGCAATACGATGAAGGCGCGCTCGTTGCGCGGCAGGGTGGCGTCTACGGACATGGCGGTTTCCGCGGCGGGTGAAGGCACCATGGTAGCCGGCAGCGGGCGCGTGGCGCCGCCACTGGATAGAATGACGCCATGTCCGTCCAGTCCACGCCACTCGCCAACCAGCTGCTGGTCGCGCTTCCCTCGCTGGCCGACGGCAATTTCGCGCGCACCGTGTCGCTGCTGTGCCAGCACGATGCCGGCGGCGCCATGGGCGTGGTGGTCAACCGGCGCTCGGACTACACGCTGGGCGAGATTTTTTCGCAGATGGGCATCGCCTGCAGCGACGACGCGCTGTGCGCGAGGGTGGTCCTTGCCGGTGGTCCCGTGCACCCCGAGCGCGGCTTCGTGATCCACGATGGCGATCGCGACTGGGATTCCAGCCTCACCATCGCCGACGGCCTGCGCGTCACCACCTCGCGCGACGTGCTTGAGGCGATGGCGCGGGGCGAGGGTCCGGACAAGGCCGTGCTGGCGCTTGGCTGCGCCGGCTGGAGTCCCGGGCAGCTGGATGCGGAACTGGCCGAGAACAGCTGGCTGACCGTGCCTTCGGACGATGAACTCCTGTTCGACCTGCCGCTGGACGCGCGCTGGCAGGCCGCGGCGGGCCGCATCGGCGTCGACCTGGCGCATATGCCCGATTACGCCGGGCACGCCTGATGGCCGGCATCCGCCAAGACGGGACGGTGCTCGGCTTCGACGTCGGCGCGCGCCGCATCGGCGTCGCCGTGGGCAGCGCCTTCGGCCACGGCGCGCGCGCGCTGGAAGTGGTCGACGTGCATGCGGACAAGGTCGACTGGTCCGCGATCGACAGGCTGCAGAAGGAGTGGCGCCCCGATGGCTGCGTGGTCGGCGACCCGATGACCCTGGACGGCGGCGACCAGCCGATCCGGCTGCGCGCGCGCGCGTTCGCGCACGAACTCGCGCGTCGCTATTCGATCCCGGTGGTGATGGTCGACGAGCGGTCGAGTTCGATCGAAGCCGCGCAGCGCTTCGCCGTGGACCGCGCCGAAGGGCGCCGCCGCCGCCGCGACGCCGCCGCGCTGGACGCGGTGGCCGCCGCGGTCATCGTCGAGCGCTGGCTGGCCGCGCCCGGCGACGCCGCCGTGGTCGATCCCGACGCCGCACAACCGGACGCGAGCGCATGACCCTGCAGTCCACCGCCGACGGCCGCCTTCGCCACCTGCTGACCCTGGAGGGCATGCCGCGGTCGACCCTGGTCGGGCTGCTCGACCGCGCCCAGGCCTTCATCGACCACGGCGGCGGCGCCGATCCGCGCACGGCCCTGGCCGGCACCGCGGTGTGCACGCTGTTCTTCGAACCCTCCACGCGCACGCGGCTGTCGTTCCAGCGCGCGGCGCAGCGCCTGGGTGCGGACGTGCTCGGCTTCGATGCGTCCACGTCATCCACCAGCAAGGGCGAGACCGCGCTCGACACCCTGCGCAACATCGAAGCCATGGGCGTGCGTGGCTTCGTGGTCCGCCATCGCGAAGACGGCGCCGCGGCAATGCTTGCCACGGCCGCCCGGCCGGGCACCGCGGTGGTCAACGCCGGTGACGGCCGCAGCGCGCATCCGACCCAGGGCCTGCTGGACGTGCTGACCCTGCGCCAGGCCAAGGGCGCGGACTTCAGCGGCTTGAAGGTGGCGATCATCGGCGACATCCGCCATTCGCGCGTCGCACGCTCGGAGCTGCATGCGTTGCGCGTGCTGGGCGTCGGCGACATCCGCGCCTGCGGGCCGCAGGCGCTGCTGCCCGACGACGCGACGCTGGCCGGCTGCAGCGTCGGCAGCGACCTCGATGCCGCGCTCGAGGGCGTGGATGCGGTGTTCATGCTGCGCCTGCAGCGCGAGCGCATGGTCGAAGGCCTGGTCCAGTCGCTGGAGGAGTATCACCGCGACTATGGCCTGACCCGCGAACGCCTGCGTCGCGCTGCGCCCGGCGCCGTGGTCCTGCATCCCGGGCCGATGAACCGCGGCGTGGAGATCAGCGACGAGGTGGCCGACGGCCCGCAGTCGATGGTCCTGCAGCAGGTGGCGAACGGCGTGGCGGTGAGGATGGCCGTGCTGGAAGCGCTGCTGGCCTGAGCTGGCGTCGGGATCCCTGCCTGACGCGGCAAGCTGCGGAGAGGGCTTCTGTCAGCGCAGCAGGACGACTGTCGCCAGCCCCAGGAAGCTGAAGAATCCCACCACGTCGGTCACCGCGGTGACCACCACGCCACCGGCGACCGCCGGGTCGATGTCGGCGCGCTTCATCGCCAGCGGCACCAGAACCCCGGCCAGTGCGGCCGAGGCGAAGTTGATGACCAGCGCGGCCGTGATCACCATGCCCAGCATCCAGTCCTGGAACCAGGCGAAGGCCACCAGGCCGACGAAGCCGCCGATCAGCAGGCCGTTGATCAGCGCCACCCGCAGCTCCTTCCACAGCAGCACGCTGGCATTGCTCGCCCCCACCTGGCCCAGCGCAAGGCCGCGCACCATCAGCGTCAACACCTGCATGCCGGCGTTGCCGCCGATGCCGGCGACGATCGGCATCAGCACCGCCAGCGCCACGATCTGTTCGATGGTGGCCTCGAAGCGCCCGATCACCGCGGCGGCCATGAAGGCCGTGGCGAGGTTCACGCCCAGCCACACGATGCGCCCGCGCACCGCGCGCCGCACCGGCGAGAACAGGTCCTCGTCCTCGTCCAGGCCAGCGGCGCCCAGCGCCTGGTGCTCGGCCTGCTCGCGGATGATGTCGACGACGTCGTCGATGGTGATGCGGCCGAGCAGCACGTTGCCCTCGTCGACCACAGGCGCGGAGACCCAGTCATGGTCGGAGAACTGGCGCGCCACCGATTCCGCCGACTCGCCAACGTGGATCGCGGTGAGTTCGTCGTCGATCAGCTTGTTGACCGGGCTGCCCGGGTCGCGCGTCACCAGGTCCTGCAGCGCCACCCAGCCCAGCAGCTGGTGGCGGCGGTTGACCACGTACAGATGGTCGGTGTGCTCGGGCAGCTCGCCGCGCAGGCGCAGGAAGCGCAGCACCACGTCGACCGTGGTGTCTGCGCGCACCGTGACCACGTCCGGGTTCATCAGTCGGCCGGCGGTGTCCTCGGCGTAGGACAGGGCCTGCTCCAGGCGCTCGCGGTTCTCCCGGTCCATCGACTTCAGGACTTCGTCGATCACCGTGTCCGGCAGGTCCTCGACCAGGTCGGCGAGGTCGTCGATGTCGAGGTCTTCGACGGCGGCGACGATCTCGTCGGGATCCATGTCCGCGAGCAGGCTTTCGCGCACCTCGTCGCCGACGTGGACCAGGACCTCGCCGTCGTCCTCGGCATTGACCAGGCCCCACACCACCATGCGGCGGTCGGGCGGCAGCGACTCGAGCAGGTTGCCGATCTCGGCCGGCGCCAGCGTGTTGACCAGCCGCCGCACCGGGCCCAGGCGGCCGCTGTCGAGCGCATCGGACAGCAGGCGCAGCTGGCGCGCGGTCTTGTCGTGGCGGACGGCTTCGGCCATGGAATGCTTCCGAGGGGGCGCGTCGCGCGACAGTGATGCGCGACAGGGGTCAGGCGTTCATGTCTGCATTATCGCCCGCGCCGATCTCGCTGCCCACCCCGCGGCCAGGGCTCAGCGCCTGAAGCGTGCAAGGATTCGCCGCGCGGCCGCGAACAGTCGGCTTGCGAAACTCCGGCCCAGCTCCGCCTGGAGCAGGCGCATCTCGCCATACAGGCGCCGGCTGTGCGCATCGCGGCGTGCGAGCAGCTCGCGCAGCTCCTCGATGTCGCGCGCGGTCAGCACGCGGCCAGGCGCGATGCGGGCAGGCAGCGGGCGGTCCACGTATACGGTGGAGTGCGGCGATGCGGCTTCGTCGCTCGGCCGCTCGCGCGTATAGAAGTACAGCGCGATCGATCGCCGGGTGAGCCCGGCCCGTTCCGGCGGCAGGCGGATCGGGGGGAAGCCGTGCCAGCTGTGCTCGGTGGTCTCGAAGATCACGCAGCGGTTGTACCCAGGGACGACCGCGACCACTTCATCGGCGTCGGGATCATGCGGGTCGCGATGGAGCTCGAGCGCGCCACCCCAGTCCGGGTCCCACTCCGGGTTGAGGTACACGATCAGGTTCAGGCGCCGGTGCCAGCCGGTGGCGGGGTGGTGGTTGAAGTCGATGTGGTTGTCGAGGCTCTGGCCGTCGCGGTTCTCGTGGGTGCCGCCGCCGAAATAGTCGACGTCGTAGAGCAGGCCGTCGATGCCGGTCATCCGTTCGACCAGGCCGAGGAACCCGGGCGACCGGATGCAGGCATCCAGCCGGGCATACGCCTCGCCCAGTCCGCGAATGCGCTCGACCGTGGACTTGCCGCTCGCGATGCCATCCTCGTTGAGCGCGTTGCCCCGTTCGAAGGCCGGGAACTGCGCCAGCAGTGCGTCGGCGAACGCGGGGACGAAGAAGCCTTCCATGACGCAGTGGCGAAAGGGCGTGGCCGAGAGGAAACCGGCCCGCGTTGCTCCTGCATCCTCGATCACCGCGGGTGCGATGATGCCGGCGAGGGCGTCATCACCGCTCATGTCGCGGTGGCCGCCGCCAGCCAGCGCGCGATGCCGGCCTGGTCGCGGGCGCGCAGCAGCGTCGGAAGGCGCTGCTTGAGCGCGGCAAGGTCGAGCGCGCGCACTTCGCGCCGCACTTCGAGCAGGGTCGCCGGGTGCAGGCTGAATTCCTCCAGCCCGAGCGCCAGCAGCAGCGGGGTGAACAGGGGATCGCCGGCCATCTCGCCGCAGATCGCCGCCGGGCGGCCATGCGCCCGCGCGGTGGCCAGCACCTGGTGCAGCAGCTGGATCACCGCGGGGTGCAGCGGACTGTGGAGCTCCTGCAGGGCGTCGTTGCCACGGTCGGCCGCGAGCAGGTACTGCACCAGGTCGTTGGTGCCGATCGAGATGAAGTCGACCATGTCGATCAGCGCCGGCAGCGCGATGGCTGCCGCCGGCACTTCGATCATCGCCCCCAGCGGAATGGTGTCGGACACCGCATGCCCGTCGCGACGCAGGCGCGCGCCGACCTGGCGCACGAGCCGGCGCGCGGCGACCAGCTCTTCGCGCCGCGCCACCATCGGCAGCAGGATCCGCAGCGGACCATAGCCGGACGCACGCAGGATCGCGCGCAGCTGGGTGGTGAACACTTCGCGCCGGCTCAGCGCCAGGCGCACGCCGCGTACGCCCAGCGCCGGGTTGGGCTCGCCGGGCAGCACGAGTCCGCTGTCGTCGGCCTTGTCGGCGCCAACGTCGAGGGTGCGGATGGTCGCGATGCGCCCGGTCATGCCGAGGACGAGGTCGCGGTAGGCAACGAACTGTTCGTCCTCCGACGGCAGCTCGTTGCGCTGCAGGAACAGGTATTCGGTGCGGTAGAGCCCGATCCCGGCCGCACCGAGGGCGTGTGCCTCGGCCACGTCCTCGCGGGTCTCGGCGTTCGCATACAGGCGGATGTCGATGCCGTCGAGGGTGCGCGAGGGCTCGCGGCGCAGGCGGTGCAGCTGGCGCCGCTCGCGCTTGCCTTCGCGCACGCGTTCGCGGTGCGCAAGCAGGTCGTCGGCGCAGGGATCGACGATCACTAGCCCCGTCGTGCCGTCGATCATCAGCACGTCGCCGTCGTTGACCTGGGCCAGTGCCTGCGGCGCGCCCACCACCAGCGGGATGTGCAGGCTGCGTGCGAGGATGGCGCTGTGCGACAGCAGGCTGCCACCCGCGGTCACGATGCCGATCACGCCGCGCGCATGCAGCCGCGCGATTTCCGACGGTCCCAGGGCGTCGGCCACCAGGATTTCGCCGGCCACGCCCGTCGGCCTGGCGTCGTGCCGGTGCAGTGCGGCATGGATGCGGCCGATGACGTGGTCGATGTCCTCGATGCGGCTGCGGAAATAGGGGTCGTCCATGCTCTCGAACACCGCGGCCAGGCGGTTGCGCTGCATGCGCAGCGCGTAGTCGGCGCCGTAGAGATCGCGGGTGATGAGATCGTCCAGGCCCTGCAGCAGCTCGGGGTCGTCAAGCAGCAGGGCATGCAGGTCGAGGAATTCGCCGACCTCCTTGGCGAGCGCGCCGTGCAGGCGCGAGCGCAGGTCGCGCAGGTCGGCCCGCACCATGTCGATGGCCTCGTGCAGGCGCGCCACCTCGCCGGGTGCCGCGGCGCGGGTGATGCGCTCCTCGGCGACCTCCAGCGCGTGCGGATGCCGCACCCGGGCGCGGCCCAGGGCGTTGCCCCGGGATGCGCCGTGGCCGGGCAGCAGCTGGCGCATCAGCTGTCCTCGTCGAATCGCCGCTCGAACAGCCCGCACACGGCGTCGGCGGCGGCCACTTCGTCCGGCCCGTCGACACACAGCCTGACGGCGGTGCCGGTGCCGGCTGCAAGCAGCATCACTCCCATGATGCTCTTGGCATTGACCTCGCGACCCTTGGCGGTGAGGGTCGCGTTGACGTCGTAGTCCGACAGCAGCTGCACCAGGCGCGCGGTGGCGCGCGCGTGCAGCCCCAGCCGGTTGGACACGGTGAGTTCGCGTTCGATCATGGCAGTCCCGCCTCAAGCGTCATCGTGCACCACTCCATTGCGTGCGCCAGCGGCGGCCACCGCGGGCAGTTGGTCCAGCGGCAGTTCGGGATAGTTCAATACCCGCAGCAGCATTGGCAGGCTCAGCGCCGAGACGCGACGCACCGGCGTGCCCAAGTGGGCCAGGCGCGCGGCCAGGTTGGCGGGGGTGGCGCCATAGACATCGGTCAGCAGCAGCACGCCGTCGCCGCTGTCGGCGCGACGCAGGGCGGCGCTGGCGGCTGGCAGCATGGCGTCCGGATCGGCGTCATAGGACATCTCGAAGACTTCGATCGCGAGGGGCAGCGTACCCAGAAGCCGGCCCGCCACCGCCTTGAACGCGGTGCCGATGCCAACGTGGGTGATGAGCAGGATGCCGACGGCCATCGATACAAATTAGCAGAGCCGCGTGACCCTCAGGAAGCGGCGCGTGCTGGATCCGCAGATTCCAGCGCTGGCCGCGGCCGGCCCGCGCCGGGTCGGGCGATCAATCCAGCCCGCGATGGTGGGTGGCGACTTCCTTCCAGCCTTGCGCGCGCGCGTGTTCCGCCGCGGCTTCTGCCAGGTAGACCGAACGGTGGCGGCCGCCGGTACAGCCGAAGGCGACGGTGACGTAGCTGCGCGTGGACGAATGCATGCGCGGCAGCCAGGCGTCGAGGAAGCCGTTGACGTGCTGCAGGTACTCGACGACCTCCGGCTGTGCCGCGAAGAACTCGCGCACCGGACCGTCGCGACCCGACAGCGGCCGCAGTCGGGCATCCCAGTGCGGGTTGGGCAGGGCCCGGGCGTCGAACACGAAGTCCGCGTCCGGAGGCACGCCGCGGCGGTAGGCGAAGGATTCGAACAGCAGCGACAGCGATGAGTCCATGCTCAGGCCGAGATCGGTCAGGACCCGGCGGCGCAGCTGGTGCACGTTCAATTCGCTGGTGTCGATGATGACGTCGGCCAGCGAGACCAGCGGGCGCAGCACCTGGCGTTCCAGCGCGATGGCGTCCGACAGCGCCAGTCCAAGCCGGGTCAGCGGGTGCCGGCGGCGGGTGTCGGCGTAGCGCTTGAGCAGGACGTCGTCGATGGTGTCGAAGAACACCAGCTTCGGGTCGAAGCCCATCGCCCCGACCGCAGACAGCCACTCGGGCATGCTGGCAAGGTCGCCGCGGCTGCGCACGTCGACCCCGACCGCGAGCTTCTGCGAGGCGCGCTCGGGATGGGTGGCGCTGCGCACGAAGTCGGGCAGCAGCTCCGCCGGCAGGTTGTCGACGCAGTAGAAGTCGAGGTCTTCGAGCGTGTTGAGGGCCACGGATTTGCCGCTTCCGGACATGCCGCTGACGATGATCAGCGAGTTGTTGGCGGTGTTCATGACATGCCCCGCTCGAGGAAATGGGAGTGGCGCGCGAGGAAGGCGGACGCCGGGTCCACGCCCTTTGCGCGCAGCACGTGCACGCGGGTGGCGGCTTCGGTGAGCACCGCGAGGTTGCGGCCGGGCATCACCGGCAGGGTGATCATCGGCACGTCCAGGTCCAGCACGCGGCGGGCGCCGAGGTCGCCGGTCAGGCGCACCATGCCGCTGGGGTCGCGCGCCTCGCGGCCGTCCTCGGGCCGTGCGAGATGGACGATCAGGCGCAGGTACTTGTTCCGCTTCACCGCGGTATCGCCAAACATCTCGCGGATGTTGAGCACGCCAAGCCCGCGCAGCTCGAGCAGGTCCTGCAGCAGTTCGGGACAGGTGCCGTCGAGGACGTCGGGGGCGATCTGCGCGAATTCCGGGGCGTCGTCGGCGACCAGGCGATGGCCGCGCGTCACCAGCTCCAGCGCGAGCTCGCTTTTGCCGGTCCCGGACTCGCCGGTGATCAGCACGCCGATGGAATAGATCTCCATGAACACCCCGTGCAGCGTGACCCTGGGCGCCAGCGCACCGGCCAGGTGGTACTGCAGCACGTTGTAGAGCTCGTGGCCGCGGCGCTGCGACGACCACAGCGCGATGCCCGACTCTTCGGCCATCTCCACCAGGTCCTCCGGGCAGGGCTGGCCCTTGTTGACCACCAGCGCCAGCGGCCCGAACTGCAGGATCTTCTCCAGTGTTTCCCAGCGCTGCCTGGGCTCCAGGCCGTCGAGCCAGGCCAGTTCCTCGCTGCCGAGGATCTGCACCTTGTTGGGATAGATGATGTTGAGGTAACCGGCCAGCGACGGCCGGCGCGACACGGTGTCGACCGACTCGAGCTGGCGCGTGGCGCCGGCCCGGCCGGCGAGCCACTTCAGCTCAAGTCGTTCGCGGAGCTGGTCGAACAGCGCCTGCGCGGTGATCACCGCCTTCATGCCGATCGCGCCGCGGGCGAGCCGCCCGAGCGCAGGAGCAGCGCACGCAGCGCGTTGATGTCCGGTGCGTGTCGCACGGTCTGTCGGAAGTCGGCATCGGCGAAACGCCCTGCCAGCTCGGAAAGGGTATCGAGGTGTTGCTGGGTGCGATCGCCGGGGACCGCCATGGCAAAGACGAGGTCTACCGGTTCGCCGTCGCGCGCGTTGAAATCTATCGGGTTCGCCAGCCGCAGGAAGGCGGCAAGCGGCTCGCTGCAGGAGTCGCTGCGGCAGTGGGGAATGGCGACGCCGTGGCCAATCGCGGTGCTGCCGACGGCTTCGCGGTCGCGAAGGCCATTGGCGATCAGCCCGGTCCATTCCGGAGAGTTGCCGCCCAGCAGGCGGGCGGCGACATCCAGGACCTGGTCACGGCTGCCGGGCGACACCACCTGCACGATGCGGCTGGCGGAGAGCAGGTCGGTGTATGGCATCCCCGGGCCTTCTGTGCCTCAGCCGAACTCGCCGTCGCGCACGGGATTGCCGCCGCGGCGATGGTGGTCGATCATTTTCTTCTTCTCCTTCACCAGCATCCGGTCGAGCTTGTCGGCGAGCAGGTCGATGGCCGCGTACATGTCGGCGGCGCGGGCGTCGGCGTGGAGCGTCTTGCCGGCCACGCTGACGGTGGCTTCGGCGCGGTGGTCGGGCTTGTCGATGCTGAGCTGGGTGCGGACCTGCAGCGGCGGGTCGTACAGCCGCGACAGGCGGCCAAGCTTGGTCTCGACGTAATCGCGCAGCGCCGGGGTGACGTCCATCTGCTGGCCGTGGGTCTCGATGAGCATCGCAACCTCCTTCTCGGTGGGAGCCACAGCATCGCGCATCGCGGCGCAGTGGGTGTCATGGACAGGTTAACCCAGCCCCCGGAGGGCGGGAAGCGGCGACGTGGCGTTCAGGCGATGCGCACGCGCTCGTGCGAGGACGGGATGTTCAGCGCCTCGCGGTACTTGGCCACGGTGCGCCTGGCCACCGGTACGCCGCTGTCCTTCAGGCGTTCGGCCAGGCGTGCGTCGGAGAGCGGCTTGCGTGGATCCTCGGCGTCCACCAGGCGCCGGATCATGTCCTGGATCGCGATGCTGGAGGCTTCGCCGCCGCCGCCGGTGTCGATTCCCGATGCGAAGAATGCGCGCAGCGGGATGGTGCCGCGCGGCGTGTGCACGTGCTTGCGGGCGACCGCGCGCGACACGGTGGACTCGTGCATGCCGATCTGCGCCGCGACTTCGCGCAGGGTCAGCGGCCGCAGCGCCTGGGCGCCGAACTCGAGGAAGCCCGACTGTTCGCGCACCAGGCAGTGCACGACCTTGAGCAGCGTTTCGCCGCGGGCGGCGAGGTTCTTTAGCAGCCAGCGCGCTTCCTGCAGGCGCCCGCGCAGGTAGCCGGCGTCGGCGCCGACGGTGTGCTGCAGCATCTGTTCGTAGCCGCGATGGATGGTCAGGCTGGCGTGGCGGCCGCCGGCCAGCGACACTTTCCAGATGCCGTTGTGGCGCGAGATGCTGCAGTCCGGCACCACATAGGTGTCGTGCGGCATGCCTCCGATGCTGGAGCCGGGGCGCGGGTCGAGGCTGCGGATCAGCTGCAGCGCCGCGTTGGCTTCGTCCTCGCTGCAGTGCAGGGCGTCGGCCAGGCCCGGGGCGCCGAGCTTGGCGATGCGTTCGATCAGGGTGGCCACCGCGTGTTTCGCCACCGCATGGCCGGGCGTGTCGGTCGGCAAGACCTCCAGCTGCAGCAGCAGGCACTCGCCGAGGTCGCGCGCGCCGACGCCGGTCGGGTCCAGTCGCTGCACCCGCTGCAGCACGGCGTTGATCTCGGCTTCGTCGCACCGCAGCTCGGGGGCCATCGCTTCGGCGATGGCGGAAAGTGGCTCGCGCAGGTAGCCATCGTCGTCGATGGCGTCGACCAGGGCCTCGCCGATCGCCAGCTCGCGCGGCGACAGGTGGCTGAGGTTGAGCTGCCAGGACAGGTGGCCGCGCAGGGTTTCCGACTGGGCGATGCGCTCGGACGCGTCGCCGTCCGGGTCGCCGTCGCGGCCGCCGCCGCCCCCGCTCTCGGCCCACGCGACGTCGCGCTGGTCGTCCCAGTCGTGGTCGTCCGCCGTGCGTTCGGCGTCGCTGTCGGCGCGCTGTTCGTCGCTGCCGGGACCGTCTTCGGCCGACGCGGACAGCGGCGAGGATTCGTCCCACTCCAGCAGCGGATTGCTCTCGACGGCCGCGGTGATCTCGGCTTCGAGTTCGGGGATCGGGAGTTGCAACAGATGCAGCGCCTGACGCAGCTGCGGCGTCAGTACCAGGTGCTGTCCCAGCGATGTCTGCAGGCGAGGCTTCACGGCGTTCCCGATCAGGCGAGGACGCACCTCCCGCTTTACAGCCGGAAGGACTCCCCGAGGTAGACCCGGCGCACGTCCGGGTCGGCCAGCAGCGCGTCCGGAGCCCCCTGTGCGAGCACGCCACCATCGCTGAGGATATACGCGCGGTCGCAAATGCCCAAGGTCTCGCGCACGTTGTGGTCGGTAATGAGCACGCCGATGCCGCGATTCTTCAGATGACGGACGATGCGCTGGATCTCGCCGACCGAGATCGGGTCGACGCCGGCGAAGGGTTCGTCGAGCAGGATCAGGCGTGGGCGGGCTGCCAGCGCCCGGGCGATCTCGACGCGCCGCCGCTCGCCGCCGGAAAGGCTTGCGCCATGCTGGCCGGCCACGTGGCCGACCTGCAGTTCGTCCATCAGCGAAGCCAGCTCGGCCTCGCGGCCCTTGCGGTCGAGGTCCTCGCGCAGCTCGAGCACCAGCATGATGTTGTCGGCCACGCTGAGCTTGCGGAACACCGAAGGTTCCTGCGGCAGGTAGCCGACGCCGAGGCGCGCGCGCCGGTGCATCGGTTCACCGGTGATGTCGCGGCCGTCGAGCACGATGCGTCCCGCGTCCGCCGGCACCAGGCCGACGATCATGTAGAAACAGGTGGTCTTGCCGGCGCCGTTGGGGCCGAGCAGGCCGACGACTTCGCCCGCTTCCAGGGTCAGTCCGAATTCGCGCACGACTTCGCGCTGGCCATAACGCTTGCGCAGGCCCTCGGCGACCAGCATCAGCCGCCGTCCCCGGTCGCCTTCGCTCCCTTGGGCAGGATCCGGGTGCGGATCTGCTGGCCGTCCTGGCCGCCACCCTGCACGCGGCCGGTGGCCATGTTGTAGACGATGCGACCGCCGGCCATGGTGCCGCGACCGGGCTGGTTGATCTCGACGTTGCCGGTGAAGACCACGGTTTCGGTCTGCAGGTTGTAGTCGACGTTGCCGGCGGTGGCATCGATCGCGCCGCCGTCGTCGAGCTCCTGCTGCAGGCGCACGGGCGATCCCGTCAGGATCACCTTCTGGATGTCGCCGCCGCCGCGACGGACGTCGGCCTTGGCTGCGCGCACGTCGAGCGTGCCCTGCACGATGCGCACGTTGCCGATGAAGACGCAGGGGCTGCCGTCGTCGGCCAGCGAACAGTCCTGGCTGTTGGAGGTCAGGTCCATCGGCCGGGTGCGGTCGCTGGATTTCGCCCACGCGGGAGCGGCAGCCAGGGCCGCGGCGATGGCGATGAGCGTGGCGAGGCTAGCGGCGCGTGGGGACATAGCGGGTCTGGACCTTGGAGTTGAGCTTGAAGCGTTTGTCGGCCAGGTCGGCTTCCATGCCAATGCCGCGCATTGTAGTGCCGGGCTGGGTGATGGTCACGGAGGCGTCGCTGCGGGCCCGGCGCTGGCCCGGGAACACGTCCAGGGCCTCGGTGTCCATGCGCATTTCGCGGCTGCCGGCGGGGTCGGATACCACCACCACCTCGCCGCGCAGGCGCATCTCCTCGCTGTCGGCGCTGATCCAGCCGGTGGCTGCGCGCAGGTCCCAGTACAACCCGCTGTCTTCTTCGGGCAGCAGGAAGACCGGCTCGCGCAGCGACATGGTCTCGTCCGCGGGGTTGCGATGCAGGTGCGGGGCGCGGAGGGTGAAGGCTTCCCGGCCATCGCTGTCGAGCGACACCAGCTGGAAGTCCTCGAGCACGTAGTCGGAGCGGTTGCTGGTCGCGGTCGCGTCGGCGATGTCGGCGCGCTGCCGCCATGCCGACCAGCCGCTGGCGATCGCGGCAACCAGCAACACGAGGATCATCGCGGCGCGCCAGTTCATTGGCGCGCCGTCCCGGCGTCATCGCCGGCATCATCGTCGCGCGCGGCCAGCAGCAGGTCGCAGAATTCGCGCGCCGCACCGCGGCCACCGCCCGCCGACGCCTGCCAGTGCACGCTGCCCAGGATCGCGGGATGGGCGTCGGCCGGCGCCGCCGCCAGGCCGGCGCTGGAGAGCACGGCGAGGTCGGTCAGGTCGTCGCCCATGAACGCCACCTCGTCGGCGGCCAGCCCCAGGCGCCGGCACAGTCCGTCCACGCAGGCCTGCTTGTCCTTGATGCCGGTGTAGGCCTCGACGCCGAGGTCGCGGGCGCGGACTTCCGCCGCCGGGCTGGTGCGCGCGGTGACGAAGGCGACCGCGATGCCGGCGCGGCGCAGCAGCGAGATGCCCAGGCCGTCATGGACATGGAAGGCCTTGGTCTCGGTGCCATCGCTGGCGATGTACAGGCGGCCGTCGGTCAGGGTGCCGTCGACGTCGAAACAGACAAGCCGGATGCGCGCGGCGCGCGCGAGCAGCCCGGGGGAGGGGGAGGCGGGAGGCGAGGTCGACATGGACGCGCGATCACACCACGCGCGCGCGCAACAGGTCGTGAATGTTCAGCGCGCCGACCGCGCGACCAGCGCCGTCCACCACCACCAGGGCACCGATCTTGTGCGCTTCCATCAGCTGTGCGGCCTCGACGGCAAGCGCATCGGCGCCGATGGTCCGCGGGTCGCGGGTCATCACGTCCGCGATCGCGGTGCTGCGCACGTCGATGCCGGCGTCCAGGCTGCGGCGCAGGTCGCCGTCGGTGTACAGGCCGAGCAGGCGGCCGTCGCCATCCACCACGGCGGTCATGCCCAGCATCTTGCGGCTGATCTCGGCCAGCGCTTCGCTCACGGTGGCGTCGGCGAGGACGCGGGGCACGGCGTCGCCGGTGTGCATGACGTCGGCAATGTGCAGCAACAGGCGGCGCCCGAGCGCGCCGGCGGGGTGCGAGCGGGCGAAGTCGTCAGCGGTGAAGCCGCGCGCCTCCAGCAGCGCCACCGCGAGCGCATCGCCCATCGCCAGCGAGGCGGTGGTGCTGGAGGTCGGCGCCAGGTGCAGCGGGCAGGCCTCCTCGGGCACGCTGACGTCGAGGTGGACGGCCGCCGCCCGGGCGAGCGTGGAGCCGGTGCGCCCGGTCATCGCCACCAATGCGTTGCCCTGGCGCTTGAGCACCGGCAGCAGCTGCAGCAGTTCGTCGGATTCGCCCGAGTACGAGAGCGCCAGCACGATGTCGGCATCGGTGACCATGCCGAGGTCGCCGTGGCCGGCTTCGCCGGGGTGGACATAGAATGCGGGCGTGCCGGTGGAGGCCAGGGTGGCGGCGATCTTGCGTGCCACGTGGCCGGACTTGCCCATTCCCGTGCAGACCACGCGGCCGCGACAGGCCAGGAGCAGGCTGCAGGCGCGCGTGAAATCGCCATCGATGCGCGCGGCCACGGCCGCGAGGCCGCGGGCCTCGATGTCGAACACGCGGCGGCCACTTGCCGCGAAATCATGCGCGGGCGCGGCGTTCTCGGACTGTTTGCTGGTGCCGGACATTACGGGCCGGGCCCTTATTGGTTATGCTAACCCGTTCATCTTACGCGGATTTGTCCCTCGGCCTGCGGCCTGCAGTGCCGGCGCGGACAGGCCGCTTACACGCCCTTCATGACCGGGACCACGCCTTGAACGCAGACACCATCCGCAATCTCATCGAACAGGGCCTGCCCGGCGCGGAGGTCGAGGTGCGCGGCGATGACGGCGTGCATTTCGAAGCGCTGGTGGTGCACCCGGACTTCGCCGGTCGCCTGCCGCTGGCGCGCCACCGCATGGTCTACGCCACCCTGGGCGCACTGATGGGCAACGAGATCCACGCCCTGGCGCTGCGCACGGTGACGCCGGACGAGCCGCGGCCGGCCTGATGCAGAAGATCGTTGTTGAAGGCGGCGTGGCCCTGGAGGGCGAGGTCCGCGTGTCCGGCGCTAAGAACGCCGTGCTGCCCATCCTGTGCGCGACGCTGCTTGCCGACGAGCCGGTGGAGATCGGCAACGTGCCTCACCTGCACGACGTGGTCACGACCGCGCGCGTGCTTGACGGACTGGGTGCCGGCGTCACCCACGATGCCGACGGCAGCCACATGGTGGTCGACCCGCGCAGCGTCGACAGCCACATCGCCCCCTACGAACTGGTGCGCACCATGCGCGCGTCGGTGCTGGTGCTGGGGCCACTGGTCGCCCGCCACGGCGCCGCCGAGGTCGCACTCCCCGGCGGTTGCGCCATCGGCTCGCGTCCGGTCGACCTGCACATCCGCGCGCTGGAAGCGCTGGGCGCGCGGATCACGGTCGAACACGGCTTCATCAACGCGCGTGCCGGCCGCCTGCAGGGCGGGCACGTGGTGTTCGACACGGTGAGCGTGGGCGCGACCGAAAACCTGCTGATGGCGGCGACGCTCGCGCAGGGCACGACGGTGATCGACAACGCAGCGCGCGAGCCGGAAATCGTCGACCTCGCAAACTGCCTGCTGGCGATGGGCGCCGATATCGAAGGCGCGGGCGATTCGCGCATCATCGTTCGCGGCGTCGACCGCCTGCACGGCGCGCGCCATGACGTGGTCGCCGATCGCATCGAAGCGGGCACGTTCCTCGTGGCGGCGGCCATCACCGGCGGCCGGGTCACGGTCACCCATGCGCGTCCGGACACCATGGATGCGGTGTTGGAACGGCTGGCCGCCGCCGGCGCCGACATCAGCATCGACGGTGACCGCATCACCGCCGACATGCGCGGCCGCCGTCCGCGCGCGGTCGACATCACAACCGCGCCGCACCCGGGGTTCCCGACCGACATGCAGGCGCAGTTCATGGCCATGGACTGCATCGCCGAAGGTGTGGCGACGATTGACGAGACGATCTTCGAGAACCGCTTCATGCACGTGAACGAGCTCATGCGCCTGGGCGCGGAGATTCACGTCGACGGCAACCGGGCCACGGTTACCGGCGTCGAGCGCCTGAGCGGCGCGCCGGTGATGGCCACCGACCTGCGTGCCTCGGCGTCGCTGGTGCTGGCCGGGCTGGTGGCCGAGGGCGAGACGGTGATTGATCGCGTCTACCACCTGGACCGCGGCTACGAGCACATCGAACGCAAGCTGTCGGGCCTGGGCGCGCGGATCCGCCGCATCGACTGAGGCGGACACCCAAGCCCCAGGCAATCGGGAATCGGAGAGAACCATACAAAAAGGGCCCCGCGATGCAGGGCCCTGGTCATATGCGTGCCGCGGGTTTCGGTCCGGGGTGCGGCTCAGTTGACGGCGGTCAGCTTCAGGTCGATGTGGTCCTTGCCATCCCGGCGCTGCAGCACCCGCGCCGGCACCGGCAGGCCATCCACGACCCAGGCGATGATTTCGCGCTTGCCGTCCCTGCGCACCACGCGCGTGGCCTGGTGCGATTTGCCGCCGACCTGGATGGCTTCTTCGCCGGCGACCTGGAAGGTCTGGTGCTTGACCCGGCCGTCCTCGACCAGGCGGTAGTCGAGTGGCTTGCCCGCGGCCACGTCGCGCACCAGGACCAGGTTCATCAGCATGCCGTCGAGATCGCCGGCGCGCAGTTTCACCGGCCCCGCGCGATCGTCCTTGATGTCGCCGGTCCAGCGCGCTTCGCCGCGGTCCCAGTCGTAATCGGCGGTCACTGTCTTGCGCTTGACCAGCATCGCCGCGAGGCCGCTGGTGCCGCGCTGGCTGTCGACACTCTTGATCGGGCGCCATTGCTTGCCGTCGACTTCGAACGTGGTGCTCTGTTCCAGCTCGGCGCCCATGCCGCCGATGTCGATGCGGTATTCCCAACGATCCTTGCCAACGCTGGCGAGGGTCATCTTCGCGGTCGCTTCCATGCCTATGTAATTGGCCTGGTAATCGGCGCTGAATGCTTCGATCGCGAGCGCGGGCGTGAATGCCAGTGCGAGCGACAGGCCGGCACCGATCATCGCGGCACGGCCGCGCAGGGACTTGATGTACTGCATCTATTGGACTCCTTGGTATTCGACCAGCCGCAGGTCGATGGCGTCTTCGCCGTTTTCCCTCTGCAGGATGCGGATCGGCGTGGGAACGCCGCGCGCCACCCAGAAGATCGTTTCATCATTGCCGCCGTTGGTGCGTGAAACCCGCATGGCCCGGTAAGACAGGCCGTCGACTTCGACGTGTTCGGCGACCTCGGCCACCGAGTACCGGTGGTCACGCACGCGGCCACCGTCCACGAACCGGTAGCCAAGGCTTCGCCCGGGCTCGGCATCGCGGACGATCGCGAGGTTGATCAGCAGGCCACTCATGTCGCCTTGCTGCAGCGCCACCGGCTCCCGCCGTGTCTGCTTGATGTCACCGCTCCACCTGGCGAAGCCCGCATCCCAGTCGTACACGCCCTCGACCTCGCGGCCCATGAACAGCGCCTTGCGCCGGGTGCTCTGTCGGAGTGGGCGATAGCGATCATCGACCACGTCGAACACGGTGTCCTGGTCGATATCCAGCCGCACCCAGCGGGCAAGGCCGCGGTTTCCGGTCACGTCGAGGTCGACCTGCCAGTGCCCGCCATCCAGGCGCGCGAGCCGCATGCTGGCGGTGCCGGCGGGCTTGCCCTGGTTCCAGGCGTCGTAGGTCGCGATAAAGGGCTGCAGCGCGGGTGGGCCATCGTCATCGGGGGCGTCCGCGTCCGTTGAAGGCGCCGACGCGCCGGGGACGGCGACCTGGCTGGCCGCCGCGGGCGCTGGCGTGCAGACGGCAAACAGGGCCGCCAGCCCGATATGGAAGAAGGTGTTCATGACCGGCGGATCATGCCCGCAGGCGGTTGGCTGCCAGCTGAAGCGGTGCCTGCAGGACCTGGCCGTCGAACTCGACCGCGGCGCCCCGAAGGCGGATGCGGCCGGTGCACAACAGCTCCAGCGCCGAGATCATGAGCGGATGCTCGACCGCGAGAACGCGTTGCGCGAGGGCATCCGCATCGTCTCCGGGCAGCACCGGCACCCGCGCCTGCGCAATCACCGGGCCGCCGTCGAGGTCGGCGCTGACGAAGTGCAGGCTGGCGCCGTGTTCCGCCATTCCCGCCTCCAGCGCCCGTGCATGCGTGTCCAGGCCCTTGAACGCCGGCAGCAGCGATGGGTGGATGTTGACGATCCGTCCCTCCCAGGGCGCGATCGCCTCGGCCCCGAGCAGGCGCATGTATCCGGCACAGACGATGAAGTCCGGCTCCACGGCTGCAACCGCCGCGAACAGTGCAGCGTCGAACTCGCTGCGGCTGGCGAAGTCGCGGGGCCGCAATGCCTGCGCCGGGATGCCCGCGTCGCGCGCGCGCTCCAGCGCAAACGCCTTGTGGCGGTCACCGAAGACCCCGGCCACCCGCGCATGCAGGCGACCTTCGGCGACCGCATCGAGAATCGCCTGCAGGTTGCTGCCGCGGCCCGAGGCCAGCACCGCCAGGCGCGGGATTGCGGCCACGGACAGCGCGCTCAGCCGATGCGCAGGCGGGGGGCGCCGGCATCCGCCGGCAGCACCGCCCCGATCGTCCAGTGCGCGAGCGACAGCGCGTCGAGCGCGGCCGAAACCGCAGACGCACGCGCCGGGTCCACCACCAGCACGAAGCCGATGCCGCAGTTGAACGTGCGCCACATCTCCTCGGGAGCCACGGCGCCCTCGCGCTGCAGCCATTCGAACACCGCGGGCATCGCCCAGGCGCCGGCATCGATGTCGACGCCCAGCCCCTCCGGCACCACGCGCACGATGTTCTCGGTCAGGCCGCCGCCGGTGATGTGTGCCATGGCGTGGATGGACGCGCCCTCGGCGCCGCGCAGCAGCTCCAGCACCGGCTTCACGTACAGCGCGGTGGGCGCCATCAGCGCGTCTTCCAGGCGCACGCCGCCAAGGTCGGTGTCGCCGGGGCGGCCGGCGCGGTCGTAGATGCGGCGGATCAGCGAATAGCCGTTGGAATGCGGGCCGCTTGAGGCGATGCCGATGAGCACGTCGCCGGTGGCCACGCGGCTACCGTCGCGCAGCTCGGACTTCTCGACCGCACCCACGGTGAAACCGGCCAGGTCGTACTCGCCCGGGGCGTACATGTCGGGCATTTCCGCGGTCTCGCCGCCGATCAGCGCGCAGCCGGCCAGCTCGCAGCCCTTCGCGATGCCGCCGACCACCGCCACCGTGGCGTCGATGTCGAGCTTGCCGGTGGCGAAGTAGTCGAGGAAGAACAGCGGCTCGGCGCCCTGCACCAGCACGTCGTTGACGCACATGCCGACCAGGTCGATGCCGATGGTGTCGTGGCGGCCGAGCTGCTGCGCCAGCTTGAGCTTGGTGCCGACGCCGTCGGTGCCCGAAACGAGCACCGGCTCGCGGTACTTGCCCGACAGGTCGAACAGCGCGCCGAAGCCGCCCAGCCCACCCATCACCTCGGGACGGAAGGTCCGCTTCACCAGCGGCTTGATGCGTTCGACGACTTCATTGCCTGCGTCGATGTCGACGCCGGCGTCACGGTAGGTCAGCGGAGTGGGGCTGGTCACGATGGCTCGCCGCGCGGGAAAACGGGAATTTTAGCAGCCTCCGGGCCAACTTCATGGACGCGGCGGCGCGGCTGCGGCACCATCCCTGCCTGACACTGGTCCAGGGAACGACGATGCCCAAGGCGTTGCTGCTCGCGCTGCTCCTCGCACTTCTGCTCCCGGGCTGGGCCCATGCCCAGCGCGTGGAGGGCGATCGCGCCGGGGCCAGCGGCCTCTACCAGGCCGAAGTCACGGTTGGCAGCCAGACGGAGGCGGCGCGGCAGTCCGGTTTCTCGCGCGCGCTGGCCCAGGTCCTGGGCAAGCTTTCGGGCGATGCCGGCGTCGCCAGGCGTCCGGGGGTTTCGCGCGAACTGCGTCGCGCGGGTGATTTCGTCGAAGGCTACGACTACCGCCAGGACGAAGGCCGCTCGGCCGCCGGTTCGCCGACCTACAGCACGGTGCTGGTGGTGCGTTTCCGCGAGGACGAGGTCAACGCCATTGCCGGCGCGCTCGGCCTGCCGCTGTGGCCGGAGCCGCGGCCGAAGCCCGTGCTGTGGCTGGCGATCGACGATGGCAGCGGCCCGCGCCTGGTTGCGCTGGGTCAGAACAACGTGGCGCGGCCGGTGCTGGACCGGGCGATCGAGCGTGGCTACCGCCTCGGCCTGCCCAACGGCACGGCCGCCGAGAAGGCCGCAGTGGGCGCGATCTGGCGTGGCGACACCGCGGCGATCTCGCGCATTTCCGCGCGCTACAGCCCGCCGATGCAGCTGGTCGGCAAGCTCTATCGCGCCGGTGGCGGCTGGAAGGCCGATTGGACGTTCATCGACGACGGCCGCGTGCTCGCGACCTGGTCCGAAGAAGACGGGCAGGCGCGCCGCGCCATCGCCTCGGGCGCGGATGGTGCGGCCAATGCGCTGGTGCGCCGCTATGCCAAGGCCAGCCCCGTGGGCGAGCCCGGTGTCGAACGCGTGGTGGTGACCGGCATCAACAGCGCCAACGACTTCGTGCGCCTGTCCTCCTGGCTGCAGTCCACCTCGGTGGTGCGCGGCATCCGGCCGCTGCGCGCGACCCCCAACAGCCTCGAACTCGAACTCGACCTGCTGACCGGCCTCGCGGGCTTCCGTCGGGTGCTGGATGAAACGGTGCTGGTCGAGTCGGGCGGCAATATCGAAGGCGTGCCGCCCGAGTTCTACCTGCGCTGAGGCCCCGGATCATGGACGAGCACGCCAACGTGGTGGTTTCGCGCTTCCTCATCCGCCTGCAGTGGGCACTGCTGCTCTGCGTCATCGGCTGGCTGGTATGGCGGCTGGGCCCGGTGCTGACGCCGTTCGTGTTCGCGGCTCTGCTGGCGTGGATGGGCGATCCGCTGGTCGACCGGCTCGAGGAGTCGGGGCGCTCGCGCAACGTCGCGGTGGTCATGGTGTTCACCGTGATGGTGCTGTTCCTGGTGCTTGCGCTGGTGATCCTGGTGCCGATGATCGCGCGCCAGATCAGTATCCTGGGCGAAGCCCTGCCGGACTATCGCGACTGGCTGTTGCAGACCGCGCTGCCGTGGCTGGAGGCGCGCACGGGAGTCGACATCGACGCCTGGATGGATCCGGCGCGGATCCTGGACTTCTTCCGCGAACACTCCGAGCGCGCCGGCGGCATCGCCGCGACCGCCCTGGGCGTGGTCTCGCGTTCGGGCATGGCGATGGTGACCTGGGCGGTCAACATCGTGCTGATCCCGGTCATCACCTTCTTTTTCCTGCGCGACTGGGACCTCATGGTGGAGCGCGTGGCCTCGGTGATCCCCCGTGACCATGTGGACACGGCCAGCCGGCTGGCGCGCGAGTCCAGCGACGTGCTGGGCGGCTTCCTGCGCGGGCAGTTCCTGGTGATGGTGATCCTGGGCGTGATGTACGGCCTCGGCCTGTGGCTCGTGGGCCTGGAGCTGGGCCTGCTCATCGGCCTGATCGCCGGACTGTTCACTTTCATTCCCTACATCGGCCCGGCCACCGGCATCGTCCTGGGCATCATCGCGGCGCTGATCGAGTACGGCGACTGGCAGCACCTGCTGGGCGTGTCCGTGGTGTTCGGCCTGGGCCAGCTGATCGAAAGCTACTGGCTGACGCCGAAGCTGGTCGGCGACCGCATCGGACTGCATCCGGTGGCGGTGATCTTCGCGGTGATGGCCGGTGGCGTGCTGTTCGGCTTCGTGGGCATGCTGATCGCGCTGCCGGGGGCGGCGGTGGTCAACGTCATGCTGCGTTTCGCACATGAGCGCTACACCGCCAGCAGGCTCTATGCCGGCCGCGCCGCCGGGGCCGACCTGGAGGTGGTGGTGGACACCAGCGTTGGCGTGGCCGGTGGGCTGCCGGCGCAGCTGCTGGTGCCGGCCACGGCCACGGCCGGGGCGCCGGCGGATCCCGCCGATGTGCCGGCGAGGAACGCCGGGCCGGGACCCGGCCGCGACGGCGCGTGAACCGGCAGCTGCCGCTCGCGCTGCGCTATCCCCCGGACCAGCGTTTCGACACCTTCGTGGATGCGCCGGCTGCTGCGATCGGGCAGCTGCGCATGCTGGCCGCCGGCAGCGGCGACTGGCTGTACCTCGACGGCGCGGCGGGCACCGGCAAGACGCATCTGGCGCTGGCGGCATGTGCGGAAGCCGATGCCATGGGACGCCGTGCAACCTATCTTCCGCTGGCACTGGCCGCCGGACGCCTGCATGAAGCGCTGGAATCGCTGGGCGATGGCCCCGGACTGGTCGCTTTGGACGGGCTCGAGGCGATCGCCGGCCGGGGTGGCGACGAGGTCGCACTGTTCGAGTTCCACAACCGCGCCCGCGCCGCGGGAGGCAGCGTGCTCTACGCCGCGTCCGCGGCCCCGGCGGCGCTGCCTCCCGGGCTGCCCGACCTTCGCTCACGGTTGGCGCAGTGCGTACGCATCCCCTTGCAGCCGCTGGACGACGCCGGCCGCGCCCAGGTGCTGCGACTGCGGGCGCGAAGGCGCGGCCTGCAGTTCGACGAGGCCGCGATCGGCTGGTTGCTCAGGCGTGCCGGACGTGACCTGGCCGGTCTGACGACCCAGCTTGATGCGCTGGACCGGGCATCGCTGGCGGCGCAGCGGCGGGTGACGGTGCCGTTTCTGCGCGAAGTGCTCGGGCCGAATGTCGGCCCCGGGCCGCTTCAGGCCCCTTGAGCACTCCGGTGGCGAGGATGCCTGGCGGCGACCATGGCTCCGATGCGCCGACCGGTGTTCAGCGGTGGTACTCGCCCGCGCGCTCGGGCTGGTAGGTCACTTCCTCGATCAGCACCTTGATGGCGCCGCCGCCGGGCTTGGGCCATTCCATTTCGTCGCCCTGGGAGAGCCCGAGCAGGGCGCTGCCCACCGGCGCCAGCACCGAGATGCGGTCGGCGCTGCCGTTGGCGTCACGCGGATAGACCAGGGTGAGCAGGAAGCTCTCGTCCGGGCCCACGCGGAAGCGGACGGTGGAGTTCATGGTCACCGTGGTGGCCGGGACGTCCTTGGGCGCGACCACGTCGGCGCGAAGCAGTTCGGCCTCGAGCGCGTCGCGGCCGGGAAAGGCGCCGTCGGGAAGGGATTCGAGCAGGCTCTCAAGGCGCTCGGAATCCAGCGTCGAGATGGTGATCTTGGGTCGGGTGTTCACGCGTGCGTCTCCTGACAATGCGCTTGCCGCCAGCAACGCGCCCCGGGCGACGTCTCGCGTCGGCCGGGGCGCGGGTGGGCTGGCGGCTATGGTGTTCGTTGCCGTCAATGTAGCTGCAGCCGGCCGCGATCTCAATCGATTCGCGCGGCCCCATCGTAGCGCCAGTGCCAGGGCTCGTGGACGATGCCGTGCGGGTTGTCGCGCGGATAGCTCATGGTGAAGCCAAACGCCGCGGCATGGGAGCGGAGCCACGCGAACGCCCCGGTCTGCTCGAAGGATTCCTCGGCCGCCGGCTCGCCGGGCGTGCTGATGTCGATGGCGCGCCCGGAATGGTGTTCGGACCAGCCGGGGGCCGCGTTGACGGCGAGGATCTCGTCGATGGCGATCCCGCGCGCGAGCTTTCGCTCGATGATGCCGGCCTGGTAGTCGTGGCTGCGGTAGCCTGACACGGCTTCCAGCGCGATGCCGTCGCGGGCCGCCGCCGCCACCAGGGTCCGCCAGCCGCGGGCGGCGTCCACGCGCAGCCACAGCGCGCGCCGGTAGCGGTCATGGCCGGCCAGGTCCAGCCACGCGGGTTCGGGCTCCAGCGCGAGTCCAGTGCGCGCGGCATAGGCATCACCGTCGATGCCCAAGGCCTCCAGGCGCGTGGCCAGGCGCGTCGGCGGCAGGGTCGGCACCACGTCGATCCCGGTGCGCAGGCCCCGAAGCGGCGGATGCTCGAGGACGTCGAGGGCGGCATCGATCCCGGGTTCGCGCGCCAGGCGCGGCACCAGCGGCAGCAGGCCTTCCGGCAGGTCGGCGGCAAGCAGCGTGCCGTCGCGCTTGCGCCGCAGTACGGTGCAAGCGCGGGCCAGGGCACGGGCGTCGCGGTTGCCGCGTGCGCGCAGCACGCCGCCCGGCCAGAGTTCGATGTCCGGGGTGTTGGCGAGGATGGCGTCGTGGCCGCGCATGGCGGGAAGGCTAGCGCCTGCCGCCGCTGCCCGCCATTGCGCGCAGCCTGTCGAGCAGCGCCTGCGGATTTTCGGGCTGCAGCAGCAGGTCATGCCCGGCGGCGGTGGGAATCCACAGCAGGCGCTTTCCGCCACTGGCAGCCACCAGCGCCCGTTGCCCGCTGCGCAGGCGGAACCAGCCGCTGCGGAAGCCGGGAATGGAGACGCCATTGGTCCTGAGCATCGCGCGGAATTCGGGACGCTCGTCGATGTCGACCACGCGTGCGCGTGCGAGATCCAGCGCATCGGGATCGAAGCGGCGGCGATAGAAGGTCGTGGCGACCTCCAGCCCGCCCGCGTCCAGCCGCAGGCGATGGCGGCGCACCAGCGCGGCCAGCGCGCCCCAAAGCACCAGGCAGAGCGCGGCGACGCTCGCGAAGGCGCGGACCGCGAGCGCTTCCTGGCCTTCGCCGCTGCCGCTGCCGGACAGCTCGGTGAGGCCGACCAGCACCAGCGGCAGGATCACCACCAGCGCGAACAGCCAGGCCTGCGCGCGCGGTGATGCCGGCACCAGCGCCGTGGCCGGATCGTTGTCGTGAACCGCGCCGTGGCGGCTGCTGTCATCGGACACTGTCATTTTCCCTCCGTTTTTGCGGCGCTGGCGGCGGCCCGTTCGGGCAGCCGGCCGGCCTTGCGCAGCGCCTCGCGCAGCAGGTATTCGATCTGTGCATTGGCGCTGCGCAGGTCGTCGTCCGCCCACTGCTGCACGGCCGCGAGGATCGCGGCATTGATGCGCAGTGGATAGGCCTTTTTCTCAGCCACGGCGCGCCATCAGTACAGCGAGCCGGAGTTGACCACCGGCTGCGCGCCACGGTCGCTGCACAGCACCACCAGCAGGTTGCTGACCATCGCGGCCTTGCGTTCTTCGTCCAGCGTCACCACGCCGCTCTTCTCCAGCTCGGCCAGCGCCAGTTCGACCATGCCGCAGGCACCGGCCACGATGCGCGTGCGTGCCGCGACCACCGCGTTGGCCTGCTGCCGCTGCAGCATGGCCTGCGCGATCTCGGGCGCGTAGGCGAGGTGGCTGATGCGCGCCTCCAGGACTTCGACGCCGGCCGAGCCCAGGCGTTCGTCCAGATGCTGCTTGAGCTCGTTGGAGATTTCGACCGGATGGCTGCGCAGCGACATCTGGCCGTCCTCGTGCTGGTCGTAGGGGTGGGTGGTGGCCATGGCGCGAAGCGCCGCCTCGGATTGGATGTGGACAAAGCTTTCGTAGTCGTCGACGTTGAACACCGCTTCGGCCGAATCCACCACCTTCCACACGATCACCGCCGCGATCTCGATCGGGCTGCCCTCGAGCTCGTTGACCTTGAGCTTGCCGCTTTCGAAGTTGCGGATGCGCAGCGAGACCTTGCGCTTGGTGAGGAAGGGATTGTTCCAGCGCAGGCCGTTCTCGTGGACGGTGCCGACGTACTTGCCGAACAGGCTCAGCACCGCCGACTGGTTGGGCTCGACCATGTACAGGCCGGCAAGGCAGAACAGCGCGATGCCGCCGATGGCGATCGCCGCAACCAGCTGCAGCACGGCGCCGCCGTTGACCAGCGCCTGGAAGAAGAGCCAGCCGCAGGCGAGTGCGACCACGAGCAGGAGCAGCAGCATCGGAATGCCGGGCAGGGAGCGGATCGGGTTTTCCTTCATGGCGTTCTCCGGGGGGCCGTGGTTGGGCGAGCCGACATTATTGATATCTAAATGATATCTATCTGTCAAGCTGGTCGCGGGCATCCGCGGCCGACCTGCGATGATGGCGACCTTGGAATCCGAGGGAGTCAGCCACCGATGAAAGGCCGCGACGGCTATGCCGTGTTCTTTTTCCCGCAGGCGATCGAAGCCCTGGGGGACGCCATCAAGCCCTACATCCAGGACAGCCCGGTGGTTGGCCCGCACGTGCCCTGCGACGAAGTCGACACCGGCGGCGCATTGATCGAGCTGACCATGAAAGGCCGCATGCCCACGGGTGATGACGTCGCCCTGGAGCTGATGTTGCCGACGTCGATGGTGCGGATGATCGTGTCGCGGCAAAGCGGCGGCATGTTCGGCTTCGGGCCGCGCAGCTACGAGGCCGCCGCCCAGGCGGCGCTGCCGGTCATTGGCGCCTCGGCGCCGGCCGCGGAGGCACCGGCCGAAGCGGTGCCGGCAAGCGCCGACACCGCCTCGCCCGCGGTGACCGCCCCCGCCGAAGGTGATGCGGCCGCCAAGCCCGCGCCCTGAGGTCAGGTGGTTGGGGCGCTCCCGCGGCGGTCCCGGCTGCGAAGCGCCCTGGCTCAGTTGGTGAGGTCGATCCAGACCAGGCGGTGGTCGCTGCCGTCGACGATGGCGGCGCCGTCCTCGCCCGGGGCCGGCCAGTACACGCCTGAATCCAGCGCCCGGAAGCCGGCGGAAGGCAGCGCATAGTCCAGGCGCAGCGGGCCGGTGCGCGGGCCGAAGTCGCCGGTGGCATGGGCCACGCTGCCGCGGCGATCCGGACGGTCGGCCCCGGCGGCGTGCGCCGCGCCCTCGCTGCGCGGGGTCGCCATGCGCAGCACGCGCGGGTGTTCGAGCAGTTCGATGATGGCCTCGTGGCGACCGTCGCCGTCGACGGGATCGTTGTTGAGGTCGCCGAGGATCACGAAGCGCGCTTCCCGGGCGAGTCCTCCGCAGTGGCCGGCGTCGTCACACAGCCAGGGTGCGTCGTCGCTGCCGATGTACTCGCGCCACAGCCGGATCTCGTCGTGGTTGCGCGCGCCGTTGCGATCCTCGGGGCCGTCGAATACGGGCGGCGTGGGGTGCGAGGCCAGCACGTGCACGGTTCCCAGCGGCGTGCGTACCGGCACGTCCCAGTGCGACTTCGACGACAGCCGCAGCTGCTCCCAGGTGGCGTCGTCGTACCAGGGCGCAGCGGTCCCTGGATCCACCGGCCGCGCGGCGCCGGGCATCGTGCTCCAGCGCAGCTGCTGGAAGGTCCGTGCCGCATCGGCATCAATCGGGTGCATGGACAGCAGCAGCATCCCGTATTGCCCGGGGTGCAGGCCATAGCCCCAGGCGTCGTTGCCGCGCCCGCGGGCGGCGGCCCCGTCTTCGCCGGGGGTCGCGGCGTCGGCACCGACGTGTCCGCTGCGGTCGAGGTCCAGGCCGCTGGGCACGCCGGTGTTGACCGGTGCGATGTAGCGGTAGGGGTAGCGCAGCGGGTCGCCGCCGCCGGGCTGCGGAACATCCAGATAGTCGCGCTGGAAGGCATCCGCCGCGCGGCCGCTGGCGTCGTAGTCGAATTCGTTGACCAGCACCACGTCGGGGCGGACCCGCTGCAGCACCGCGGCGACCTTGCGCGCATCGGCGTCGTCGGATTCGAGTCGCCGCAGCAGGCCGCCGGCGTCATCGGAATAGAGCGATGCGTTGTAGCTGGCAACGCGGAGGGTCTGGGGCGGGGTCATGGACTGTCCGGGGTCTCCGTGGACGTTGACGCGCACGCAGCCGGCAAGCAGCGCGCAGCACAGCAGCGCGGCCAGGCGCGCGCTCATGCGTTGCTCCCGCGCGGGAGGGTTTGCCAACTGCGGCCATCAAAGTGTTCGAGGGTCTGGAAGTTGCGCTTGTAGTCCATTTTTGTGTGTCCCTGAATCCAGTAGCCAAGGTAAAGGTGGCGATAGCCGTCGCGCCGGGCCCAGGCGATCTGCTGCAGGACCGCCAGCGTGCCCAGGCCGCGCGCGGCCTCGTCCGGGTCGTAGAAGGTATAGACCGCCGACAGCGCATCCTCCACCAGGTCGGTGACAGCCACCGCCAGCAGACGTCCGCCCGCGCGCAGTTCGAGGAAGCGCCCCTGCGACCAGCTGCCGACCAGGAACTGCGCGAACTCCGCCTTGCCATGATCGTCCATGCCGCCGCCCGGATGGCGGCCGAGGAGATAGCGGCGGTAGAGCTCGAAGCGCTCCGCGTTCTCGTCCGCGGGCAGGATCCGCGCCTGCACGTCGGCATTGCGCACCAGGCAGCGGCGCTGGCTGCGGTTGGGTACGAAGTCGGCCACGGGGATGCGCACCGGCACGCAGGCACGGCAGCCATGGCAGTGCGGGCGATAGACCAGGTCGCCGGAGCGGCGGAAGCCCCAGGCCAGCGCGCGGGCATAGGACTCGGCCAGGCGCGGATCGCCGGGATCAAGCACCAGGTCGCGGGCCGGGCGTTCGGGCCAGTAGCCGCAGGGGTGTTCGGCGGTGTGGAACAGGCGCAGCGGCGCTGGCTCAGCCATGGCGAACCCGGCGCGGAGATGCATGGACGGCGCGAAGCATGCAGGCAGGATACTGCGCGGCGTCGCAGCGGCTGCGAACCGGCTGCCAGCTGAACGCCCACGGCCGACCGTCAACCACGTCCGGCGCCACGCGTTGATCGATGCACATGCAGCACTGCCGCTGCGAGCAAAGGAGACACGCATGAAGCGTCATGCCCTGTTTTTCGCCACCGCCCTGGCCGTGGCTTCCCTTGGTGCCGCAGGCCTGGCAGCCGCGCAGTCCGCGCCGGCCACCAGTGCCACCAAGGCCACCACCGCCACAGATGACGCCCGCACCGATGCTCCGCGCGCCGCAAAGGGCGAGCGCCCGATGCGCCACGGCAAGGGCCATTCCGGCCACCGCGGCGGCCATTCCATGCGCGGCGGCATCGAGCGCATGGACACGGACGAGGACGGCCGCATCAGCCGCGCCGAGTTCGACGCCGCCAAGGCTGCTCGCGAACAGGCGCGCGCCGCCCGCATTGCACAGCGCGAGAAGGCAGGTGCCGGCGAATCCCCGCGCGGTGCCCGGGCCGAGCATCCCGCCCGCGACGGCATGGAACGCGGCCCGCGCATGGGCTTCGACTTCGATGCCATGGATACCAACAAGGACGGCTACATCGTCCGCAGCGAGGTGGCGGCCCACCGCGACCACATGCAGCAGCAGATGCGCGCGAAGCACGCGGAACGCTTCGCCGAAGCATTTGCCGCCGCCGACCTGAACAAGGACGGCAAGCTCAGCCGCGTCGAGGTCGACGAGAAGATGCCGCGGCTGTCGAAGCGCTTCGCATGGACGGACGACAACCGCGACGGCTTCCTGAGCCGTGCGGAACTGGAAGCCGGCAAGCGCCGTTGAGCCGGGCGTTCCACTGATGGGGTGGCACCGGTTCGACCGGTGCCGGGACAGAGCTCACGGCGCGGGACTTTTTTTTTTTGTTTTTTCCCCAA
>NZ_JBCLVB010000003.1:0-264657 GCF_039548455.1 Luteimonas sp. MJ250
CGTTGGTTGGTTGTCCCTTTTTCCCCTGTTCCCGGGCCCGCGCTCATGGCGCGGGCCTTTTTTTCATGGTTTTTCACCGGAGCGAGGGGGCTTTCGGGTGATACGCCCGCTGGTCGTCTTCCGGGAGGGTGTGCGCTGCCTCCACGGCGGGCCCGGACCTTTTGCGCGGTGGTGGACGAAGGCAACGTCGACGCAGATGTCGCAACCGGGCGGTTCTCACCGGATCAAGCGGCATAGCCACGGCCACGCCGGCGAGCGCGACGCTCTTGATGTTCGTCCCGAAGCCAGGAAACGCCACGGCCCGTCCCGTGCACAGGGGGTGTGCGTACAGCCGGCCATGGATGGCCGGCGGCCGGCCTTGGGAGCAGGACGCGGACAGGCCGGGGGAGCACACCCCCTGTGCACGGGACGGGCAGCGCGGACCAGGACGGAGCAGTTCCCGGCCCAACAACGCCCCAACTGTCACGTCAGCACCCCGGAGCCTCGAGAAGAACCAGCCACAACGCCGGGCCGGCCGTAGGTCTCTCCCCCAAGCGGGAGAAGAGCCTTTTCAATGCCCGGACCGCATGCCGCCGATCAGCCCTTGAGGTACAGCAACACCAGCCCGCCGATGATCGCCACGTTGCTGATTACCACGCCGCTGGTGCCGAAGGTCAGCCGGTACAGCAGCTGCCTCGAGCGCGCGCCTTCGGGGTTGCGGATGGCGTCGCGCCGCAGCAGCGGCTGCATGGTCCGCGCCAGCGGACCGAGCAGCTGGTAGTTCAGTACCGCGATCGCGGCCAGGGCGAGCGCATACGTCGGCACCAGGCTGTCGAAGGTGAAGGCCGACGCCAGGGTCAGGCCCACCGCCAGCAACGAGGTCCAGATGTAGGTGTTGTAGACGCGAAGGATCCCGCCGCGCTCGGCCTCGTCGTCGGCGTAGGCCACGAGCATCTTCCGGCACAGCCAGGCGGTGACCAGCCCGGCCAGCAGGCCGCCGCCAAGCGCGCCGGCCGTCCCGAGCACGCCCTTGCCGAACACGCCGCCGATGACGCTGCCGCCGACCTTGGCGAAGCCCGCCGCGGCTGCGGGCCGGCTGAAGCCGAGCATGGCCGTGACGCCCACTGCGAACGCGGTGCCCGGCGCGCTGGAACGGGCGAAGTCGCCGACGCGCGACAGCAGGTCTTCGCGCAGGCTCTTGCGGGCGCGCGAGAGGCGCTTGCGCACGGCGGCGTCGGACAGGCCCAGCAGTTCGGCCACCTGGCGCGAGTTCTGGCCTTCGCGGTAGTACAGCAGCAGCACTTCGCGACTCTCTTCGGGAAGCTCGGAGATCAGCTCGGCGGCCATGCGTTCGCGTTCGGCGTCGAGCAGCTGCTCTTCGGGCAGCGCGGACGGATCGGCGGCATGGTTGATGGCGATTTCCGCGGCCTCGCCGCCGATCACGCGCTGGCGATGGCGGCGCAGGTGGTCATAGGCCAGGTTGCGGGTGATCTGGCGCAGCCAGGGCAGGAAGCTTGCCGGGTTCTGCAGGCGTTTGAGGTTCTGCCAGGCAGAGAGGAAGGCCTCCTGGGCGATGTCCTCGCTGGCGGTCGGATCGCGGGTGATGGCCAGGGCCACCGCGGTCACCGTGTTCTGGCTGGCGACGATGATGCGGGTGTAGGCCTGCTGGCAGCCGTCGGCCGCGGCGGGGAGGTCGCGGTGGATCAGGGCATCGATGGCGCAGGTGGTCATGGGCGGCTCGCGTGGCGGCACCGGGCAGGCGCCATCCTATCCAGACGCGGCGGTGCGGGAAACGTGACCCTTGGCAGGCTCCACCCGTGCTGCCTCACTCCGCGTCTTCGCGCCGCCAGTGCTGGCCGTCGCGGCGAACCGCCAGGGTCCGGGGCTCGCCTTCGCCCACGGCCAGTCGCACGGTGCCGCTGCCGGAGCCGTCGGTGGCGTAGTCGGACACGCTCACCAGCAGGCGTGCATCACCACAGTCCGAGGCCGGGACCACGTCGAACCCTTCGCCGGCCAGCGCCTGCAGGAGCGCGGGGCCCGGGTCGGCGCCGTCGATGCCGAGGCAGCCGCGCCGCGTGCCGGCGGCCTCCAGCGCTTCGCGCAGCAGGGTGGCCGCCAGCGCCGGCGGCGTGGCGATCACGAAGGCTTCGTCGGGCAGGGTGGCGACAAGCGGCATGTCGGCAGCGGACGTCGGCGCGGGCGCCTGTCTTCCGGCCGGGGTGGACGCGCCCGTTACGGATGCCGCCGGCGCGGCGGCCAAGGCGTCATCGTCGCCACCACCACGGCTGGCGCGGTAGGCGATCATCACCAGCGCCACCATCACCGCCACCCCGAGCAGCAGTCCGTAGCGGAAGCGTCCGCCACCGCGCGCGGAGAGCGGTGAGCTGGTGCCTCCGGCCAGTGAAGGCGGCGGCGGCATGAAACTTTCGCTGCGCGGCGTGGTGTCCTGCAGCAGGCCGATTTCACGCAGCATGCGGCGCGCCTCGGGCTGCTGGTCGGAGCGGATCACCCAGACGGCCGGGCGCGGCCCGCTGTTGTTGCCGTCGCGATAGCTGAAATTGCCCCGGATGGCGCCACGGTAGGAGCGGCCGTTGCTGATCCGGACCTCGATGCCGGCCTCTTCAAGCAGCCGGGCCACCGCTTCGACGTTCTCGATGCGGGAGCTGGAAAACACCTGGCGCACGGCGTCAGCTCCGCGCCGGGACCTGCCCGGGCTGCCCTTCGACCACCCGGATCATCCCTTCCTGCGCGGTGCTCGCGACCAGGTGGCCGGCGCGGTCGTAGATCATGCCGCGGGCCAGTCCGCGCGAGCCCTGCGCGCTGGGGCTGTCGATGGAGTAGAGCAGCCAGTCGTCGGCGCGAAACGGGCGGTGGAACCAGAGCGCGTGGTCGAGCGAAGCCATCTGCACCTTCGGCTGGTAGTAGCTGATGCCGTGCGGGAACGTGGCCGTGCCGAGCAGGTGGAAATCGGAGGCGTAGGCGAGCAGCGTGCGGTGCAGCTCGGGCGCATCGCCGACCTTTTCGGCCAGGCGGAACCAGACCTGCTGGTAGGGCGGGCGCTTGGGCGGGTCGAGTTCGTCGCGCGGATAGATGTGGCGGAACTCGAACGGGCCGCTGCGGTCGAGCCAGCGCTGGATCTTGGTCGGGAGCTTCGCGAGCACCTTGTCCGGAATCGCGGGCGCGGGCTCCAGGTCTTCGGGCTGCGGTACTTCGGGCATCGACAGCTGGTGCTCGGCGCCACCCTCCGGCTCCTGGAACGATGCGGCGCAGAAGAAGATGACCTTGCCGTGCTGGATCGCGGTCACCCGGCGCACCGAGAAGCTGCCGCCGTCTCGGGTGCGGTCGACGTCGTAGACGATCGGGTGCTCGATGTCACCGGCGCGCAGGAAGTAGGCGTGCAGCGAGTGCGCCGCGCGCGGCTGCGACAGCGTGCTCTGCGCCGACGACAGCGCCTGGCCCAGCACCTGGCCACCGAAAACGTACTTGGTGCCGATGTCGCGGCTCTGGCCGCGGAACAGGTTGTCCTCCAGGCGCTCGAGGGTGAGCAGTTCAAGGAGTTCGGAAGCGGGGGCGGGGGCGCTGTTGGGCATCCGCCGATTATACGGTGGCGTGCGGTGAACCCCGGCCGGCAAGCGCGCCCGCAGCAGAGCTAGAGCGGCGGAGGCAGGGGCAGGCGCCGCAGCGACGTGGCGTCCAGCAGCCGCTGCCAGGGGAACATCGGTCCGGGATCGCGCTTGCGCCACACCTGGACCGCGGGGTCGTCGCCGGCGGCGACCGTGGCGGTATCGAGATCCTCGTGGCCGGCGATCCAGCGCAGCGCGGGCAGGTCGCGGACCAGCATCGCCAGCAGTGCCACCAGCGCCTCGATCTGGGCCTCCGGATACGCTTCCTCCATCGTCTGGCGGCGTGAATCCAGCCAGTCCGGCCAGCGCCCGGTGTTGACCAGTTCGATGCCAACCGATCGCGGGTTGAAGCCGCGGACGTGGTGCGCGACCCGCGCCGGAGCCACCCAGCGTTCCGTGGTGCCGTCGCGATCGACGTACCAGTGCCCGCTGTTGCCGGTGCCACTGGCCGGGTACAGCACGCGTTCGCCGTATTCGCGCGCGAGGGCGAGGTCCGGCAGTTCGGTGCAGTGGATGACCACCAGGTCGACCTGCGCCAGCGGGCGCGTCTCCAGCAGGGACTCGTAGGGCAGGGGGTCGATGCGCACGTCGCGGCCGGGGCGGGGGACGGCGCGATGCTAGCATTCACATTCCCCCGAACCTCTCCGGACCCCATGACCGCACGCGGCCATTGCATCCTGTCGCACGGCTTCGAAAGCGGCCCCGACGCCACCAAGGTCACCGCACTGGCCGAGGTCGCCGAACGCCTGGGCTGGAGCCACGAACGTCCGGACTACACCGGCTTCGACGCCATGCATGACGTCAGCGACCTGGGCGACGTCGCCCGGCGCCTGGCCCACCTGCAGGCGCTCGCCTCCGCCCGCGCCGCCGAAGGCCCGCTGGTGCTCGCGGGGTCGAGCCTGGGCGCCTGGATCTCCGGGCGGGTCTCGCTTGAAGTGCCCACGCGCGCGCTGTTCCTGATGGCGCCGCCGGTGAACCTGGCCAAGGCCTACCCGCTCCAGGCCGGCGCGGTGCCGACCGCGATCATCCACGGCTGGCACGACGAGCTGATACCGGCCGCCGATGTCGTCGCCTGGGCGATGCCGCGTCGCGACCGCCTGCTGCTGGTCGACGACAGCCACCGCCTGTCCGCGCATGTCGAAGCTTCGGCGGGGCTGTTCGCCGACCTGCTGGGCGCGCTGTCGCCGTGAAATTCTTCGCAAGCTGCGGCAAGGGCCTGGAATACCTGCTGGCCGACGAGCTGGTTGCGCTCGGCTGCGCGCGCGCGACCGCCACCGTCGCCGGCGTCAACGTCGAAGGCGAGCTCGCCGACGCCCAGCGCGCGGTGCTGTGGTCGCGCCTGGCCAGCCGCGTGCTGTGGCCGCTGGCCGAGTTCTACTGCGACGACGAAGACACGCTGTACCGCAACGCCGTGGCCCTGCCGTGGGCCAGCCACCTGGCGCCGGGCCGCACGCTGGCGGTCGATGCCCGGGTGTCGGGCGAAGGCATCACGCATGCGCGCTATGCAGCGCTGCGGGTCAAGGACGCCGTGGTCGACAGCCTGCGCGCCGAGACCGGGGCGCGCCCGGACGTCGACCTGGATGCGCCCGACCTGCGGCTGAACCTGGTGGTGCGCAAGGGCCGCGCGATCCTTTCCGTCGACCTCGGCGGCGGCTCCCTGCACCGTCGCGGCTGGCGTCGCGCGCAGGGCGATGCGCCGCTGAAGGAAACCCTGGCCGCCGCGGTGCTGCTGCGTGGCCAGTGGCCGCAGGTGCATGCCGAGGGCGGCGCGCTCCTGGATCCGATGTGTGGCAGCGGCACGCTGCTGGTCGAAGGCGCGGCCATGGCCGCGGACGTGGCGCCCGGCCTTCTGCGCCATGGCGAGGTGCAGCCCTCGCGCTGGAGCGGCTTCGATGCCGGCGCGTGGACCGCGCTGCGTGAAGACGCACTGGCACGTGAGCGCGCGGGACGCGATTCACTGCGGCCGGTGTTCTACGGCAGCGACGTCGATCCGGCAGCGCTGCGGGCCGCGCACGAGAACGCGACCGCCGCAGGCTTCGGTGACGTGCTGCAGCTGGAGGAACGCCAGGTTGCCGCGCTGCGGCCGATGGTCCAGGTCCGCGGCCTGGTCGCCAGCAACCCGCCCTACGACGCGCGCCTCGCCGCCGACGCCCAGCTCTACCGCGGACTTGGCGATGCCCTGCGCCGGATCGCGCCGTACTGGCGCGCCAGCCTGCTCTGCGGCAGCCCGGACCTGGCGCGGGCCACCGGCCTGCGCCCGCAGAAGGTCTACCAGGTGTTCAACGGTGCGCTGGAGTGCTCGCTGCTGGTCGTCGATCCGGTGCAGCCGCCGCTGCGCGAGGACGCCACGCCCCGCCCGCTGTCGCCCGGCGCGCAGATGCTTGCCAACCGCCTGCGCAAGAACCTGCGCGCGCTGAAGTCCTGGCGCGTGCGCGAGGGCATCGGCTGCTACCGCGCCTACGACGCCGACCTGCCCGAGTATTCGGCCGCTATCGATGTCTACACCGAAGCCGACGATCCCGATGCGACCTGGCTGCATGTGCAGGAATACGCCGCGCCGGCGGACATCCCGGACGCCGACGTGCGCCGCCGCTTCGGCGAAGTGCTGGCGGCCGCGCGCGAAGTCTTCGGCGTCTCGCGCGAGCGCGTCGCGACCAAGGTCCGCGCGCGTGGCAAGGGCGGCAGCAAGTACGCCGATGCCGCGGCCCTGCGCCGCGGTGAATACATCACGGTGCGCGAGGGCGCGGCGCTGCTGCGGGTGAACCTGTTCGACTACCTCGACACCGGCCTGTTCCTCGACCACCGCCCGCTGCGCGCGCGCCTGCAGCGCGAGGCGCGCGGCAAGCGTTTCCTCAATCTGTTCTGCTACACCGGCGCGGCCACCGTGCATGCGGCGGTGGGCGGCGCGGCCAGCACCACCAGCGTCGACCTGTCGGCGACCTACCTGCAGTGGGCGTCGGACAACCTGCGCGGCAACCGCGTCGACGGCCGTATCCTCGGTGGCAACGCGCATCGCCTGGTGCAGGCCGATGCCGTGGCCTGGCTGGAGGCCGACACCGGCGAGTACGACCTGGTCTTCTGCGACCCGCCGACGTTCTCGAACTCGGCGCGCGCCGATGATTTCGACATGCAGCGCCAGCACGTGCAGCTGCTGCAGGCCGCGGTCGCGCGGCTGTCGCCGGACGGGGTGCTGTACTTCTCCAACAACTACCGCCGCTTCCGCCTGGACGAGGAGGCGGTGGCGGCGTTCGCGGAGTGCGAGGACATCACCGCCGCGACGATCCCGCCTGACTTCGCGCGCAACCCGCGGATCCACAAGGCCTGGCGGCTGCGCCGCCGCTCCTCCGGCGCGCGCGCCCTGTAACAGCGGCTGCAGCCGCGATTCCCGGCGTGTTGCGCACCGCCGGCCTTGCTGCAGTCCGGTTCGGCGGATCAGACAGTTGCACGCGTGGCGCTATCCTCACCGCGCGGCGGCACCATGATGTGGGAGAGCCTCCAGAGGAACCCGCCATGACCACTGCCGATTTCGACTCCACCCGCGTGGTGCGCAAGCTGCGCGGCCAGCCCGCCTCCGACGGCGCCGGCGTGAAGCTGACGCGCGTGATCGGCGGCGCCGGGCTGCCCGACCTCGATCCGTTCCTGCTGCTCGATGAATTCGGCACCGACCGTGCCGAGGACTACATCGCGGGCTTCCCGGAGCATCCGCACCGCGGCTTCGAGACCGTCACCTACATGCTCGACGGCCGCATGCGCCATCGCGACAACCACGGCAACGAAGGCCTGCTGGTGCCCGGCAGCGTGCAGTGGATGACCGCGGGGCGCGGTCTGGTGCATTCGGAGATGCCCGAGCAGGAGGAAGGCCGAATGCGCGGCTTCCAGCTGTGGGTGAACCTGCCCGCGAAGGACAAGATGATCGAGCCGCGCTACCAGGAGTTCGCGCCCGACCGCATCCCGCGCGTCACGCCGGCGGAAGGCGTCGATGTCCGCGTGGTGGCCGGGGAGATCGCCGCCGCCGATGGTCGCCGCGTGCGCGGGCCGATCGAACAGCCGGCCACCGATCCGCTGTACCTGGACGTGTCGCTGGCGCCGGGCGTGGCCTGGGAGCACCGGCTGCCCGAGGGCCAGAGCGCGTTCGTCTACGTATTCGAAGGCGAGGCCGCCATCGGCTGCGGCGAGGAGGCGCGCACCCTGGCCAGCCATGAACTCGGCGTCCTTGGCGGTGGCGACGCGCTGCGCGTGGACGCGGGCGGGGCCGGGGCACGCATGCTGCTGGTGTCGGGCCGGCCGCTGCGCGAGCCGGTGGCACGCCACGGCCCCTTCGTGATGAACACCCGCGAAGAGCTGATGCAGGCCTTCGTCGATTTCCAGCAGGGCCGGTTCTGAGGGGAGCGTGGCGCCGATGGTCGGCACCACCTGAACGGCCGTGGTTGATGGCAGTCATCACGACCGTGCAGCGCACGGCCGCGGCGAGCGGGCCAGCGGCCTTGCGCTTGCGAAGGCCACTCGCCTGCTGCGGAGCGTCGGCGCCCGGCGCGGGAGGCCAGGCCCGCATGCGTCGACCGGGCGGCTGGATTCAGTTGGTCGAGAGGCGGATGACGTCGAAGCGCAGCTGCTCGGCCAGTGACATGGCCTCGGACAGCTGTGCTTCGTCGCCGCGCAAGGAGATGTGGGCGACGTTGCCGCGATCCAGTTCGACCAGTGTCTCGCGCACTTCGATGCCGGCCGGTCCCGAGAGCTCGCTGCGGTACCACCAGGTGTCCTGGCCATCGATCACGGTTTCCACCGTCCGGTTGCCGCGGCGCGGGCGGAACGGCGCGTCGCCAGTGATCATCACCGCCAGCATCTGCGCGCCGTCGCTGGCGCGGATGGCCTTGCAGAAGGTGTAGTCCTTGCCGTCAAGCTTTTCCCAGGCGAGGCCGCTGCTTGCCGGAAGCGCGGGACAGTCGCCGCCAGACTGCGCATGCACGCTGCCTGCCGCAAGCAGAAAAGCCGTGGCCAGCACGGTGCCTGTTTTCATGGTTGTTCCCCCTTGGGCGGCACGGATCGATGTGCGCCTCGCCTGATCCTGTCTTGTGCGGCGCGACAAAGTCCGTGACGTGCGTCACGTTTGTTGCATTCCGGGGCCGTTTTCATCGTGTTCGTCCAGCTCCGGTCAAACCGGCGAGGCATACGCGGACGCGCGCCGGGGTCACGCGTCCGCTGCGATCTCGCGCGACAGCGCCTGCAGCCGCTGCGGCGTGCCGACATCGGTCCAGCGGCCGCGGTGGTGTTCGCCCGAGGCCATGCCTCGGGCCATCGCCGCACGCAGCAGGGGCGCGAGCTTGAAGCGCGCCGGATGGGCGTCCGCGCCGTGTGCATCGCCGATGGCATCGCGCCAGTCTCGCAGCAGCGCCGGCCGGTACACGCCGATGCCGGAAAAAGTCAGGCGCGGCGCACCGTCCGCATGCACGCGTCCTTCCGCGTCGAGCGCGAAGTCACCGCGTGGATGGTGGCCGGGGTTGTCGACCAGCACCAGCCAGGCATCGCCTTCGGGAGCCTGGGGCAGGCGTGCGAAATCGTAGTCGCACCACACGTCTCCATTGACCGCGATGAAAGGCTCATCGCCAAGCAGCGGCAGCGCGTGCAGCATGCCGCCGCCGGTTTCCAGCGGCGTATCGCCTTCATGGGAGTAGTGCAGTCGCAGGCCCCAGCGCGAGCCGTCGCCGAGCATCAGCGGGAACTGCGGCGCCAGCCACGAGGTATTGATCGCCACGTCGCGCACGCCGGCGGCGGCCAGCTTTTCCAGGTGCCAGGCGATCAGGGGTTTGCCGCCGGCATCAAGCAGGGGCTTGGGCGTGGTGTCGGTCAGCGGGCGCATGCGTTCGCCAAGGCCGGCCGCGAAGACGAGGGCTTTCATCGCGCGCTCCTCAGCCGGCCGCCGTCGCGGCCAGCGCGGGGCGCACATGGCGGTCGAGCACGCCGGCCAGCGGCGCGAGCTCCGGGTGCCGGGGGAGCACTTCATCAAGGTAGGCGAGGAAGCGCGGCGCATCGGCGAGGTACTTCGGCTTGCCGTCGCGGTGGTGTAGGCGGGCAAAGATGCCAAGCACCTTCAGGTGGCGCTGCACGCCGACGCGCTCGGCATCGCGCAGGAAGCGCTCCGGTGACGCAGGCACCGGCACGCCTGCCGCCAGCGCGCGCGCGTGGTAGCCGGTCAGCCAGCCGTCGACCCGCGCCTGCGGCCAGCTGAGGAAAGCGTCCTTGAACAGGCTCACCGGGTCATAGGACACCGGGCCAAGCACCGCGTCCTGGAAGTCCAGCACGGCCAGTCCGCCGGCCACAGGCATCAGGTTGCGCGGCATGTAGTCGCGATGCACCAGCACGCGCGGCTGGGCCAGGGCGCTGTCGATCAATACCCGGTAGACGAGGTCGAGCGCGTCCATGTCGGCGCAGCCGAGGGTCGCGCCGAGGTGCCGGCCAAGGAACCAGTCGTCGAACAGCCTGAGCTCGCGCGCAAGCAGGGCTTCGTCGTAATGCGGCAGGTCGGGGGGCGCGGGGATCGCCTGGATGTGCAGCAGCTGGTCGATGGCGGCGTCGAAGTAGGCATCGGCGTTGCCGGTGTCGATGGCGTGGAGCAGCGTGTCCACGCCGAGGTCTTCCAGCAGCAGGAAGCCGCGCTCCACGTCGCGCGCCAGCACGCGCGGCACGCGCACGCCGCCGCGCTCGAGCAGTCCGTGCATCTTCAGCCAGGGCCGCACGTCCTCCAACGCGGGGGGCGAGTCCATCACGATCAGGCTGGCATCGGCGCTGCCGGCCGTGCGCCAGTAGCTGCGGAAGCCGGCGTCGGTCGACGCGCGTTCAAGCACAAGGCCGGGTCGTCCGGCGGCCATGCGCGCCCAGGCCAGGCGCCCGGTCGCGTGCGTTTCGTCACTGGCGGTGGTCATGCGGGATGCGGTCGGTGGCCGGCGGGGCGGCGGTGCGCACAGGGTAAACTTCGCGCTCCTCATTAGACAGCCAGGCGCCTTGCCATGATGCAGCTGCAACCCGTGCTCCTCTCCGGCGGCTCCGGCACGCGCCTGTGGCCGCTGTCGCGCGAGGCGTATCCCAAGCAGTTCCTGGCGCTGACGGGCGAGCACACCATGCTGCAGGACACCTGGCTGCGGGTAGCGCCGCTGGCGGCGCTGGCGCCGATCGTGGTTGCCAACGAGGAGCATCGCTTCCTGGCCGGCGAGCAGCTGCGACAGGTGGGCGTGGAGGGCGCGGCGATCATCCTCGAGCCGGTCGGCCGCAACACCGCCCCGGCGATCGCCGCCGCGGCCCTGCAGGCCATGGCCGGTGGCGCCGATCCGCTGCTGCTGGTGCTGCCGTCGGATCACGTGGTGCGCGACGGGGAGGCGTTCCGCGTCGCGGTGGGCGAAGCATCCGCGGCCGCCGAAGCGGGTGCGCTGGTCACCTTCGGCATCGTGCCGGAAGCGCCGGAAACCGGGTTCGGCTACATCCAGGCCGGAGCGGCCGCCGGTAGCGGCGTGCGCGACGTGCTGCGCTTCGTCGAGAAGCCCGACGTCGCCACCGCCCAGGCCTACCTGGATGCCGGCGGCTATTACTGGAACAGCGGCATGTTCCTGTTCCGGGCCTCGCGCTATCTGGAAGAGCTGGGCCGTTTCCATCCGGACATGCTCGACGCGGTGCGCCGCGCCAGCGACGGCGCCACCCGCGACGGCGACTTCGTGCGCCTGGACAGGGATGCCTTCGCCGCCTCGCCCGCGGACTCGATTGACTACGCGGTGATGGAGAAGACCGATCGCGCCATGGTGCTGCCGGTGGACATCGGCTGGAACGACGTCGGCTCGTGGTCGGCGCTGTGGCAGGTCAGCGAGCAGGACGCGGATGGCAACGCCGGCCATGGCGACGTGATCGCGATCGGCAGCCGCAACAGCTATGCCTGGTCGCGCCGCCTGGTGGCGCTGGTGGGCGTGGACGACCTGGTGGTGGTGGAGACCGACGATGCGGTGCTGGTCGCGCACAAGGACCGGGTGCAGCAGGTCAAGGACGTGGTCGCGCGGCTCAAGGCCGACGATCGCAGCCACGCCGTGCTCCATCGCGAGGTCCACCGGCCCTGGGGCAGCTACGACTCGATCGACCAGGACGCGGGTTTCCAGGTCAAGCGCATCAAGGTCAAGCCGGGCGGCCGGCTGTCGCTGCAGTCGCACAGGTGCCGGGCCGAGCACTGGATCGTGGTCCGCGGCACCGCGCGCGTGACCCGCGACAACGATGTCTTCGAGCTGCATGCCAACCAGTCGACCTACATCCCGCTGGGCGCGAAGCACCGCCTTGAGAACCCGGGCAGCGAGGTGCTGGAGCTGATCGAAGTGCAGTCGGGCGACTACCTGGGCGAAGACGACATCGTCCGCTACGAAGACGTCTACGGGCGCTCGTGAGCAAGGTGGCCGTGATCGACAGCCAGCTCGACCGGCTCGAGGCCGAGAGCCTGCACATCCTTCGCGAGGTCGCCGGGCAGTGCCGCAAGCCGGTGATGCTGTATTCCATCGGCAAGGACAGCTCGGTGCTGCTGCACCTGCTGTTGAAGGCCTTCGCCCCGGGGCGTCCGCCGATCCCCCTGCTGCACGTCGACACCACCTGGAAGTTCCGCGAGATGATCGCCTTCCGCGACCGGCGCGCCGCCGAGACCGGCGTGGACCTGCGCGTGCACGTGAACCCCGACGGCGTGCGCGACGGCATCGGTCCGCAGAGCCATGGCGCAAGCCGCCATACCGAAGTGATGAAGACCCAGGCGCTGCGCCAGGCGCTGGACGCCGGTGGCTTCGACGCCGCGATCGGCGGCGCGCGCCGCGACGAGGAAAAGTCGCGCGCCAAGGAGCGCGTGTTTTCCTTCCGCGACGCCAACCAGCGCTGGGATCCGCGCCGGCAGCGACCGGAGCTGTGGAACCTGTACAACGCGCGGGTGAATCCGGGCGAGAGCATGCGCGTGTTCCCGCTGTCGAACTGGACCGAGCTCGACGTCTGGCGCTACATCCGCCGCGAAGGCATCCCGGTGGTGCCGCTGTACTTCGCCGCGGAGCGACCGGTGGTCGAGCGCGACGGCACCCTGGTGATGGTCGATGACGCGCGTTTCCGGCTCGAGCCCGGCGAGGCGCCGGTGCTGCGCCGCGTGCGCTTCCGCACCCTTGGATGCTATCCGCTGACCGGCGCGGTCGAGTCCGATGCCACCGACCTCGACGCCATCATCGCCGAGATGGAGGCGGGCACGCAGTCGGAGCGCGCAGGTCGCCTGATCGACCACGCCGAGGGCGACTCGATGGAGAAGAAGAAGCGCGAGGGCTATTTCTGATGGCGGGCGACTTCCTGCGCCTGGTCGCCTGCGGCAGCGTCGACGACGGCAAGAGCACCCTGATCGGACGCCTGCTGGCCGAGGCCGGCCGCGTGCCCGACGATGAGCGCGCGGCCCTGGCGAAAGCCAGTGCGACGCACGGCACCCGCGGCGGTGACGTCGACTACGCGCTGCTGCTGGATGGCCTCGAGGCCGAACGCGAGCAGGGCATCACCATCGATGTCGCCTGGCGCCACCTCGACACGCCGCGCCGCCGCTTCCTGATCGCGGACTGTCCCGGACACGTGCAGTACACGCGCAACATGGCCACCGGTGCGTCGGTCGCCGACCTCGCGATCGTGCTGGTCGACGCCACCCGCGGGCTGTTGCCGCAGACCTTCCGCCACACCGCGATCGCGGCGATGTTCGGCGTCCGCCACGTGTTGCTTGCCGTGAACAAGATGGACCGCGTGGGCCACGATCGCGCCGCGTTCGAGGCGATTGCAGGCACCTACCGCGCGCACGCCGCGAAGCTTGGCATCGCGGATGCCGTCGCGATCCCGCTGGCCGCGGCGACCGGCGCCAACGTCACTACGCGTTCGGAGGCGATGCCCTGGTATGAGGGACCGACCGTGCTCGAGCACCTCGAATCGGTGCAGGTCGAGGCGCGCGACGCCGACCTTGCCGCGCGGCTGCCCGTGCAGCTGGTGCTGCGCGACGATGACGGCGGGCGCTGGCTGGCCGGCACCATGGCCTCGGGCACGCTGCGCGTGGACGATGCGCTGCGGATCGAGCCCGACGGCGTGGCCGCGACCGTTGCCGGCCTGCGCCGCGGTGGCGTCGAGGTCGGCACCGCGCATGCCGGCGACGCCGTCTCCGTGCGCCTGGCCGAGGACGTCGACGCCGCGCGTGGCGACGTGCTTGCCGCCGCCGGCGCGCCCCTGGCCGCCACCGACCAGTTTGTCGCCGACCTGCTGTGGTTCGACGACGCCGCGCTGCTGCCGGGGCGGCGCTACCAGCTGCAGGCGAGTGCCTGCGTTGTCGGCGCGCGCGTGGGTGAAATCAAGCACCTGCTCGATCCCGAAACCCTGCAGCCGCTGGCCGCAAAGCGCCTGCAGGCCAACGATATCGGCGAAGTGGTGCTGTCGCTCGACGCGCCGATCCCGTTCGCGCCGTTTGCCGACGAGCCGGCGATGGGCAGTTTCATCCTGATCGATATGCTGAGCCGCGCCACCGTCGCTGCCGGCATGGTCCGCCATGGCCTGCGCCGCGCCGACAACATCCACTGGCAGGACCTGGACGTGGACCGCAACGTCCGCGCCGCACTCAAGGGCCAAAGGCCGCGCTGTGTCTGGTTCACCGGGCTCTCGGGTGCCGGCAAGTCGACCATCGCCAACCTGGTCGAGAGCGGCCTGGTCGCGCGCGGCTGCCACACCTACCTGCTCGACGGCGACAACATCCGCCATGGCCTCAACCGCGACCTCGGCTTCACCGACGAGGACCGGGTCGAGAACCTGCGGCGCATCGCCCACGTCGCGCGCCTGATGACCGATGCCGGGCTGATCGTGCTGGTGAGCTTCATCGCGCCCTTCCGCGCCGAGCGTCGTTCCGCACGCGCGCTGTTCGCCGAGGGCGACTTCATCGAGGTGTTCGTGGATACGCCGATGGCCGAAGCCGAGCGGCGCGACGCCAAGGGCCTGTACGCCAAGGCGCGCCGCGGCGAGCTGCCCAATTTCACAGGCATCGACTCGGCCTATGAACGGCCGGAGGGCGCGGAGCTGGTGCTGGACACGATGTCGGCAGGGCCCGCAGCGCTCGCCGAACGCGTGATCGCAGCCCTCCTCGACTGAGGCCTGGCCCGGGAACGGAAAAGCCGGGCGATGCCCGGCTTTTCCGTTCGTGCGAAGCCCGCGCCGGCTCAGCGCCTGCGCTTGCCCTTGATGGCCTCGGCAATGAACAGCAGAACGATCGCGCCGACCAGCGATGCGATGAAGCCGACCGCTTCGCCCTCCGCATACCATCCCAGCAGGCGCCCGACCCAACCGGCGAAGAGCGCGCCGACGATGCCGAGCACGATCGTCATGATGATGCCGATGCCCTGCTTGCCTGGCTTGATCAGGCGCGCGAGCACGCCGACCACCAAGCCAACCAGAATGATCCAGAGCCAGCTGCTGCCGCCGAATACACCGTCCATGACGCGCCCCTCTTGCGTGGATGACCGCGGAAGCTTAACAGGGGCGGTGGCAGGTGTGTCCCGCGCCGCGTCCGCGGAGCGCGATCGCGGCCATGGCCGCTCCGACAGGAGCCGGCTGCGGCCTCGGCAGCAGTCTCGCCAGGAGCCTCAACGGCTCGGCCTCAGCGGCAGCCTCAGCAGCAGCCGTGGTCGCCGTGCCGCGTTCCGCTGTCGGCGGCCACCGCCGCGCCCGTGGTCTCGCCGCGCGCGCTTGCGGCCTGGTGGGCGGCAATCACCTGCGCCACGCAGGCGGTCACCCGCTTGCCCATGTCGATGTGCAGGAATTCGTTGGGACCGTGGGCATTTGAGTGCGGGCCAAGCACGCCGGTGATCATGAACTGCGCGCCCGGGAACTTCTCGCCGAGCATACCCATGAATGGAATCGAGCCGCCTTCGCCCATATACATGGCCGGGCGCTTGTAGAACGCGTGGCTGGCGGAGTCGATGGCACTGTCCAGCCACGGCACCATCGCCGGGGCGTTCCAGCCGCTGGATGCCTTCTCGAGCTCCAGGGCGAGCTTCGCGCCGTTCGGCGGGTCGCGCAGCAGCGACTCCTGCAGCAGCTCGCCGGCGCGCTTGCCGTCGAGCGTCGGGGGCAGCCGCAGCGAGAGCTTCACCGCGGTTTCCGGACGCAGCACGTTGCCGGCCGATTCCAGCGAGGGCATGCCGCCGATGCCGGTGATCGACAGCGCCGGGCGCCAGGTGCGATTGAGCACCAGCTCGGTGAGGTCGTCGCTCATTGGCGTCATTCCCGGCAGGAACGGGAATTTGTCGAACACGGCGGTGTCGAGCACGTCGGCGCATTTGCGCGCCTGCGCGAGCCGTTCGGCGGGGACCTCCACGTGCAGGCCATCCAGGAGGATGCGGCCGGTGGCCTCGTCCTCGATCCGCGACAGCAGCTGGCGCAGCAGGCGGAAGCTCGACGGCACCACGCCCGAGGCGTCGCCGGAGTGCACGCCTTCCTCCAGCACCTTGACGCTGAAATTGCCGCCGGCCAGGCCGCGCAGCGAGGTGGTGCACCAGAGCTGGTCGTAGTTGCCGCAGCCCGAGTCCAGGCAGACCACCAGCGAAGGCTGGCCGATGCGGTCGGCCAGGTGGTCGACATAGGCGGGCAGGTCGTAGCTGCCGGATTCTTCGCAGGCTTCGATCAGCACCACGCAGCGTGCGTGCGGGACCTTCTGCTCCTGCAGCGCCATGAGCGCGGTCAGCGAACCATAGATCGCGTAGCCGTCGTCGGCGCCGCCGCGGCCGTAGAGCTTGCCGTCGCGCAGCACCGGCTTCCAGGGGCCGAGGTCGTCGTCCCAGCCGGTCATCTCCGGCTGTTTGTCGAGGTGGCCGTAGAGCAGCACGCAGTCGTCGGCGTTGCCGCCGTTGGTCGCGGGGATGTCGATGAAGATCAGCGGCGTGCGGCCTTCAAGGCGCACCACCTCCAGCTGCATTCCGGGGATCGGCTGCGCGCGCGCCCAGCCTTCCATCAGCCTGACCGCGTCTTCCATGTAGCCGTGCTTCACCCAGTCGGCGTCGAACATCGGCGACTTGTTGGGGATGCGGATGTATTCCACCAGCTGCGGCACGATCTCGTCGTCCCACTTGCCGGATACGAACTTCTCGGCGCTGTCGGGGTTGATCAGGCTGGTGTCCATCGCGGAGGCCTTTTTTTGCGGGGAAAGCCCGATTCTACGCCCCATGGGTCAGGGTTTCCGGACGGTGCGACGCGTTGCGGGCCGGCGCTTGCGCGGGCGTCGTGGCGATGGCCCTGGCCCGTGGCAGGCGTCGAGACTGGCCACGCCGGCGCCAGGATGGCCCGGTGGAAAGGAAACCCAACCACGCAAGGAGAGCGCCATGATTCCCCTGAAGTCCGTACTCGCACCGGTGCTGTTGTCATTGCTCATGGCCGGCAGCGCCTTCGCCAGTGACAAGGTCAACATCAACACCGCCGACGCCGCGACCATCGAAAGCGTGATGGTCAATATCGGCATGTCCAAGGCCGAGGCCATCGTGGCCTACCGCAAGGCCAACGGTGCGTTCAAGAGCGCCGACGAACTGGTCAACGTCAAGGGCGTGGGTTTGAAGACGGTCGAGCGGAACCGCGACCGCATCGTCGTCGGTGGTGGCGCGGCCAAGCCCGCCGCGGCAAAGAAGCCGGCGGCCGCCAAGCCCGTTGCCGCCTCCACGCCCTGACGCGACTCCGTGCTACGGGTGCAGGGACGCACCTGGCGCGGCAACGGCGTGGCGGGACGCAGGGACGCGTCCCGCGCGCCTTCGAGAGGGCAGGCATGCGGCGCTACACTGCCGCCATGTCCAGCGACGCGGCCTTCGCACGCCATCTTCCCGCCAATGAATACCGGCGCCTGCGCTGGCGCAACGGCCTGGGCTGGACGCGCGAGATCCACGCGGCCTCCCGTGGTGCCGGCGAAGGCTGGAACTGGCGGCTGTCGATCGCCGAGATCGAAGCCGACGGGCCGTACTCCGTCTTTCCCGGCGTGCAGCGTGAGCAGGTGCTGCTGGCCGGGGAAGGCCTTGCCCTGGACTTCGGCGACGGACCGGAGCGCGTGCTGGCACCGCCGCACGGACGTCAGCGCTTCAGCGGCGAGGCCGCGGTGCAGGCCCGGCTGCGGGCGGGGCGGGTCGAGGTGTTCAACCTGATGTGGCAGGACGGGCGCGTCGCACCGCAGCTGTGGCATCGACCGCTGGTGGGTTCCATGCTGCTGTTCGTCGATCCGGGCGCCGCGTGGGTCGTGCACGTGTTGACGGGCCAGGCCAGGGTCGGGGGCGACCATGCGCTGCCACTGCTTGAAATGGGCGACAGCGCCATGCTGGAAGCCGATGCCGCGCGCAGGCGCTGCCTGGTCGAAGGCGCCGGCGAGCTGCTGCTCATACGCGTCGAGCCATCGCCGCCAAACCCCATGCAAGAGCAGCTACAGCTGCATAGCTGCGACCCGGACGCTCGCCTCACGCGGTAATCCTGCAGCAGGCATGTCCGCCAGCGGGGCACACGCAGCACGCAGGCTCAATAGACATCGCGCCGATACCGGCCGTCCACGCGCATCCGCTCCACCGCCGCATCGCCCAGGATCTCCCGCAGCGCGGCGTCCACGCCCGGCGCCATGCCCTGCAGGCTCCCGCAGACGAGGATCGTGGCGCCGTCGTCGACCCAGCGGCGCAGGCGCATGGATTCCGCGCGCAGGGCGTCCTGCACGTAGCCGCGGTGGATCGCCGCGGCGCCGCCGATGACTGCCGATTCTGCAAGTCCGGCACCCTCGGCATCGCGCGAGAACGCGAGGTCCAGGCGCGCAAGCGCGCCGTGGTCCAGCCACTGCAGGATGTCCTCGCGCAGGTGGAAGTCGCGCTCGGCGCTGCGTTCGCCGAACAGCAGCCAGCTCCGGTGGCCACCGGCGGCAATGCGTTCGGCAAGGTGCGCGCGCAGGCCGGCGATGCCGGTACCGTTGCCGACCAGCACCAGTGGCGTGCCGGCGCCGGGGCCATGGAAGCCGGGATTGGCGCGGATCCGCAGGTCGATCACGCCGCCAGGCTGCGCGTGGTCGCAAAGCCAGCCGCTACCGATGCCCGGGCTGCCGTCCGGACGCAGCATGCGCCGCAGCAGCAGCCGCAGCCCGCCTTCCCCGGGAACCGATGCGATGGAGTATTCGCGATGCGGCAACGGCTGCAGGCGTGAGGCGACGCTTTGCGCGTCAAGTCCCCGGAGTTCGCCCGCATCCGGAAGGTGGGAGCGCGCCAGCAGGTCGCGCAGCGACGCGTGTCCGTCGCCCACGCGCACCTGCGTCGCCGGATCCAGGCCGGTGGCGACCAGCAGCGCGACCACGGCCCGGGGCGCCTGGCGCGGACCGGTTTCGGCGATGTCGCCTGCGCGCCACTGCGGGTCGCTGCCGCTGGGCGGCGACAGGAGCACTTCGTGCACGGCGCCGCCGGGGCTGCCGCGATTGAGTTCGCGCCGTGCGGCCAGGGTCCACGGCGCATAGCGTGCGGGCGACCAGTCGGGCAGCTCCGGGGCCCCGGCGGCGACGCCGAGGTGGTGCTGCCAGTGGCGCAGCGCAGCGGGATCGCCGTTGTCGACCTCGACGATATCGAACAGCGGCCTGGCCCCCGCATCGCGCAGCCACTGGTCCATGGCGTGGCCGAAGGCGCAGTAGTTCTGGTAGCTGCGGTCGCCCAGGGCCAGCACGGCGTAGCGGAGCCCGGGCAGGGCGATGCCGGCGTGCATGGTGTCGCGGACGAAGATCGCGGCCGGGTCGGGTGCGTCGCCTTCGCCGGTGGTACTGGCGACGAACAGCACCTGCTTCGCGGCCGAGAGCGACGCGGCATCGAGCGTCGCGATCCCGCGCAGGCGGGGGCGCAGTCCGGCGCTTTGCAGCGCGTCCGCCGTGCGCCGGGCGAAGTCCAGCGCCTGGCCGGTCTGGCTGGCATGGACCACGAGCCAGTCGTCGGCGTCGGCTGCGTCGGTGATCGCGGCTTCGGACGAGGCCCGTGCGCGCGCGTCGCGACGCGCGTGCAGGAGCTTCGCGGCGCTGGCCGCCAGATAGGCCGCCGCAAGCAGCGTCGCCAGCCATCCCTGCGTGGTGCCTGGCGGACCGGGCCACCAGACGTCGTCGTGCAGCGGTAGCAAGGCCAGCGCGGCAGCGCACAGCGCGAGCAGGATGCCGGCCTGTGCCGCGCGTGCGCGGCGGGTGGCGGACGCGCCGCTCACTGCGCGAGTCGCTGCATGTATGCGTCGGTGCTGCGTTCGCGCTCGCCCTCGGCGTCGCGCAGTACGAAGCGCGCGGCCATGCCGCGGGCCTGTGCCAGCTCGAAGCCGCGCTCCGGCCCCATCACCGTGAGTGCCGTCGCCCAGGCGTCGGCTGCCAGCGCGGTCCCGGCAACCACGGTCACGGCGGCCGGGGCATGCGCGACCGGTGCGCCGGTGCGCGGATCGATCGTATGCGAGTACAGGCGGCCGTCCTGGTCGAAGCGATGCCAGTGATCACCCGAGGTGGCGACCGCGGCGTCGTCGAGCTGGATCACGCAGCTTGCGGCAGGACGATTCCGCGCCGTGTCCTGGCGCGCGTCGCCGGATCCGTCCACGCCGTGCGCGCCGAGGCTGCCATCGTCGCCATCGTCGTCCGGCCAGGCTTCGGCCAGGACCTTCCAGGCGCTGCCGTCCGGCTTGCGGCCGTAGCCGCGCAGCTCACCACCGACCTCAACCAGCGCGGCGGGCGTGTCGTGCGCCTGCAGCCAGTCCACCACGGCGTCCACGCCGTGGCCCTTGGCGATGCCGGACAGGTCGAGGCCGGTGCCACCGGGCTGCAGCGCCCGCTGTCCCCCCTTGTCGAGGAGCACCCGCTGCCAGCCGGTTCGCGCGCGCGCCGAGGCCAGCGTCTCCGCGTCCGGCACGCGTCCGCCACCCCCGAAGGGGCCGAAGCCCCAGGCCTCGACCAGCGGCCCGACGGTCGGGTCGACGGCGCCGCCGCTCTCCGCGGCAATTGTGAGCGCGTCGCGCAGCACGTTGAAGAACGGCTGCGGCAGCGCCTGCCAGCTGCCCGCGGGCGCGCGGTTGTAGCGGCTGATGTCGGAGTCGCGCTCCCAGGTGCTCATCTGCGCGACGACGCGATCCAGGCAGGCCTGGATGCCGTCGTGCAGGGCGTGCAGATCGGCGCCGGGCGGTGCCGCGACCGACACCCGCCAGAGCGTGCCCATGGTGGCGCCGCCCAGCGCGTGCACCGCGAGCGCGGGTCGCGCGGCGATGGCGCCGTGTGGACCCATTACTGCGGCAGGACTTCCAGGGTGGCGACGTAGCCGAGGCGGCGGCCGGTAGCCTGCGGCAGGCTGGCCTTGTCGTCCTGCAGGCCGGTTTCCAGCCAGTAGATGCCGGCGTCCGGCCAGGTCACGCGGAGCAGTCCCTCGGCGTCGGTGGTCGCGGCGATGTCGTCCTGGGCATTGCGGTAGCGGGTGCCGCCGCGGACGATCTCGAACTCGAGGCCGGCGGCCGGCTTGCCGTCGACCAGGATGCGGAAGGTCGCTTCCTCGCCCGCGAACAGGTCGTTGGGGTGGGTCACAGGCTCCAGCTCGATGCCGGTGCCGGTGGCGGCGAGCGCGGTCGCGTTGGGCGCGCCGTTGGTGACGAAGGTTTCGACGCGGCGGACGGTCTCGGTGACCTCCAGGTTCTGCGCGTCCTTCGGCACCTTGGTGGCCAGGTCCTCGGCGGTGGCGCTGCGCAGGAAGCCGCCGCGAGCGTCGGGACCGGCGGGCATGCCTGCGGCCTCGGCCTTCGCCTTCGCGGCCAGGCTTTCGGCCGTGTCCCAGCGCGCCGACATGCCGCTGCCGGCGTTGGCGATGCGGTAGGTGCCCTGCTGCGCGAGCTCGACGTCGAAGGTGCTGCGGTACTTTCCGGTGGCACCGTTCGCCAGCTCCGCGCTGCTGCCGTCCGGCGCGGTGACGGTGATGCCGTCCAGGCGCATCGGCACGTGGTCGGGGAAGAACAGCTGGTTGGACACCGCGGCGTCGAAGGTCACCCAGACGTCGCCACCGTTGACCACGGCCTGCGACGGGATGATCCACTGCTTGTGCGCGGAGGCGGTCATGGGCAGCACGGCGGCGAGGGCAAGCGCGAGTGCGAGGGTCTTCTTCATCTTCGGTCTCCGGAAAGGAATGCGTGTCGTGTGGCCGGGCTCAGGGCTTGATCGCGACGTTCACCGCGCCAAGTTCGGTCTTTCCCCGCGCCTCGCCCGACTGCGCCGAAGTTGCCGGCCAGTCGAAGGGGATCTTCAGCAGCTCCCGGCCGCCGACTTCGCGCACGGCTTCGACGACCACGCTGTAGCGCCCCGGCGCCAGGCCGGACAGCCGCGGATCGCGGGCGTTGAACTTCAGCGCGTGGCGGCCGGCGGGACGGGTCGGGCCGGTGACGCCGTCCACCGGCATCTGCTGCGTGCGCCCGGACTTGCGCCACCACTGGCGCAGGTCGGGCAGCCACTTGGTGCCGTGGCCTTCGGCGGTGTCCTTCATCATGTACCAGACCGAAAGATCGGCGGCGGCCTTGCCGTCGGCGCCCTCGACATAGACCGCGACGTAGGGACGGTGGTATTCGGCCACGGTCATCGACGGGATTTCGACCTCGACGGTCAGCTCGGCGGCATACACCGGCGTGGCCAGCAGGCCGCCAAGGACGATGGTCAGGGGAATGCGCATGCGTGGCCTCTCGTGGATCAATGGATGAACAGCAGGGCGAGCAGCACCGGCACCACCAGGCCCAGGCCCACCCAGGGCCACGTGGTGGGGCGCTGGCGCGCGTGCATCTGCAGCAGGAACAGCCCGGTCAGCGTGAACACGATGCAGGCGATGGCGAAGATGTCGATGAACCAGCCCCACGCGGGGCCGGAGTTGCGGCCCTTGTGCAGGTCGTTGAGGTAGGAGATCCAGCCGCGGTCGGTGCGTTCGTACTCGACCGTGCCGCCGGCCTTGTCGATGGCAAGCCATGCATCGCGGCCGGGGCCGGGCATCGACAGGTAGACCTCGTCCTCGGACCACTCGGCCTCGCGGCCGCCGGTCGGTGCGCCGAGTTCGTCGCGCAGCCAGCGCTCGAGCTCGCGCGGCAGCGGTGCGGTGCCTTCCACGTGGGTTTCGAGCTGTGGCAGCAGTTCCGCCGGCAGTTCGACCTGCCGGTTCCCGACCTCGGGACTGCCCTCGATCTTCGCGGCATGGTTGAGCGTGATGGCGGTGACCGCGAACAGCAGCATGCCGACCAGGCACACCGCCGAGCTGATCCAGTGCCACTGGTGCAGCGTGCGCAGCCAGAAGCCGCGGCGCTGGGCCGCGGCGTTGCCGGAAGGTGTGGAGGGTCGGGTCACGTCGGGGCCGGCGTCGCGGATCAGAACTGCACGTTCAGGCTGAGCCACAGGTTCCGCGACTTGTCCTTGTTGTTGTAGTCGTCGTAATAGGTGGGCGCATAGGCGCCGCCCGCATCCTGCGTCCAGACCGTGCGGAAGCTGGTGAAGTCCTCGTCGAGCAGGTTGTTGATGCGCGCGTTGAGGCGGACGTTCTCGCTGAAACGGTACTGCGCGCCGAGATGGAGGACGGTGTAGTCCTCGTAGTCGTAGCGGACGCCGTCGATCACGTCGCGGTAGCGCTTGGAGCGGGTTTCCGACGACAGCTGCATGCTGAAGTCGTCGGTCGCCTGCCAGTTGAGGCTGGCGTTGAGCATGTGTTTCGCGGTGTTGGTCAGCGGCAGGCCCTTGTCGTCGCCGCTCAGCTGCTCGCTGTCGGTGAAGGTGTAGTTGGCGCGCAGCGACCAGGCCTCGCTGATGCCCCAGCGGCCGGCGACTTCCGCACCCTGGATCCGCACTTCGTCGATGTTGATGTTCTGCGCGTAGCTCGTGTAGCCCAGCAGGCCGAAGTCGCCAAGGTTGGCGCAGGGACGCACGCCGCCGGTTTCCTCGCAGCTCTGGCTGGTCTCGCCGCGGGCGATCTTGTCGTCGAAGTCATTGCGGAAGATGGTGACGTTGAAGTTGTGCCCGCCCTCGGGCGCGGTCCAGTACAGCGCGACTTCGGTGTTGACGCTGGTCTCCGGCTCAAGGTCCGGATTGCCGACGAAGGGCGACGTGCCCTGGCCGCCGAAGCCGATGATGCCGTCGTAGAGGTCGGTGGTCTTGGGCGTCTTGTAGCCGGTGCTGACGCCGCCCTTCAGCGTCCAGGCCGGGGCCAGGTCCCAGACCGCGTACGCACGCGGGCTCAGGCGGCTGCCGAACATGTTGTGGTCGTCATGGCGCAGGCCCAGGGTGATGGTCAGCGCGTCGACGGGGTTCCAGTTGTCCTCGGCGAACACCGACCACATCTTGTGCTCCTGCACGGTGCCGCCGCCGTCACTGCCGCCTTCCATGCCGAACACGCCGTCCTCGAGTTCGCCGTCGACGACCTGGCCGCCCACGATCACGTGGTGGTTCGCGCCCAGCGCGAAGTCGAGCTTGCCGTCCAGCGTGTACTGGCGGCTTTCCATGGTGCGCTTGGGGCGCGGCAGGAAGGCTTCGACCGCCAGCTGCTGGCGTTCTTCTCGGCCCAGGCCGGCATACGGACCGGTGTCGCAGGTGGCGGCGTTGTCGCAGTAGATGTCTTCGTGCAGCAGGCGCTCGGCCACGGTGAAGGGCAGGGTGCGGCCGTGGTTGGCGGTGTCGATATGCGACAGCGACAGGAAGCTGTTGCCGAACTCCCACTGCCCCTGGTGGGTCACGGACCACTGGTCGCGGGTGAACTCCTGGTCGGCGGCGTAGCCGACGCGCGGCGGCGCGCGCCAGATGCCGCCCAGCCCGTCCACCGTGCCCAGCGGGTAGGTCTCGGTGCCGAGGTTGTTGATGTACGGCGTGTTGTCGTACACCTGCTCGGATTTGTCGTATTCGAACACCACGCTCTGGAACTCGCCTGGCGTCCAGCTCAGGGTCACGCCGGCGCTCTTGTTGGTGTTGTCGACGGTCTTGCCGCCGCCGCCGAAGCCCAGCGAACGCTCGAACTCCGTGCCGTCGGGAGCGGTGATGACTTCGTACTCGGGCGTGGACGAATTGCGGTCGTACCAGGAGCCGCGCACGGCAAGGCCCAGCGTGTCCTGGACCAGCGGCCCCATGACCGCGAAGTCGAAGGTGCTGTCGCTGCCGAAGTCGTCGTTTTCCTGCAGGTTGTGCGACACGGTGGCCGAACCCATCCAGCGGTCGCCGACCTTGCGGGTGATGATGTTGATCACGCCACCCAGGGCGTCGGCGCCGTACAGCGTGGAGGCCGGCCCGCGGATCACTTCGATGCGCTCGATCATGTCCAGCGGCGGCACGTGGTTGAACTGGTTGCCGCCGAAGTTGTTGGGGTAGATGTCGCCGTGGTTGTTCTGGCGCTTGCCGTCGATGAGGATCAGCGTGTAGTCCGGCCCCATGCCGCGCATGCTGACGGTCTTCTGCCCGGTCTTGTCCGAGGTCTCGCCGATGTCGACGCCCTCGAGGTCGCGCACGGCGTCGGTCAGGGTCACGTAGGGGCGCGTGGACAGGTCTTCGCGGGTGATCACGCTGATGCTGGCCGGGGCGTCGGTGAGCTTCTGCTCGAAGCCTGCGGCGGTCACCACCAGAGTGTCGAAGGTGGTCGCGTCGCTGCCATCGGACGTCGCATCCTGCGCGAGCGCAGTGGACAGCGGCAGCAGGACGGTGATTGCGGCAAATAGCGCGGTGCGCACGGGTGCGTGGCGCACGCGCAGGCGGGCGGCGGGTGTGGACATGGACGGAACGGCTCCGGAAATCAGGGGGGTCCACGTCTGGCGGCGGCTTGACGCGGGAAGCGTGCGCGGCAACCCGGGGGCGTCCACACGCATTCAGCGGACCGCCATGGTAATGAGAACCATTAGCAACCGCAACGGGGGAATCATTCACCCCAGTTCCCGCACCTTCAACTGTAGGACCAGCTATAACGGCGACGCGCCCCTTCCAGAACCGGATCCCCACGGGTCCCGACGCGCTGCTATCAGGCTCAGTCCCGGTCGTCCCTCGTCCACACCCCGCCGTCCGCCTCACGCTTCACCGGAAACTTCGCCACCGGCTCATACGCCGGCGCACAGAGCGCGCTGCCGTCGCGGACGTCGAACCTGGCCCCGTGCAGCACGCACTCGATCGTGCCCTCGTCGGCGTCGAGCGCACCGGCCGAGAGTTCGAAGTCCTCGTGGCTGCAGATGTCCTCCAGCGCGTAGAGTTCGCCGTCGAGGTTCACCACCAGGATCGGTGCCCCGCTGACCTCGTCGAACACGGTCTTCATTTCCCCCGGCAGCAGCTCGGCGCCGGGGCAGACGAAGGTCCAGGCTTGGCTCACAGCATTTTCTCCAGCACCTCGAAACGGAGGTCGTCGCGTCGGGGGACGCCGAAGCGGGCGTCGCCGTAGGGAAAGGGTTTGTGTTCGCCGGTGCGGTGGTAGCCCAGGCGCTGGTACCACGCGATCAGCTCCGCGCGCAGGTCGATCACCGTCATCCGCATGCACGGCAGGCCCCACTCTCCGCGCGCGATGCGCTCGCATTCGGTCAGCAGCGCGCGTCCGATGCCGCCGCCCTGCAGGGTCGGCTCCACCGCGAACATGCCGAAATAGCCGGCGCCGCCGGTATCGGCGACGTGCGCGCAGGCGAGTGGCGCGCCGTCGCGCAGGGCCAGCAGCACGCGGCTGCGCGGCTGGCGGATGTCGGCGCGGACCACGTCGGAGTCGATGCGCTCGCCGTCGAGGAAATCGGCCTCGGTGGTCCAGCCGGCGCGGCTGGCCTCGCCGCGGTAGGCGCGGGTGACCAGGCGCACGATGGCATCGATGTCGGCGTCGCTGGCCGCGCGGAACTGGAGTTCGCCCATGGCGTGATTCTGCCGGCCCGCACCCCGGTCAGGCCAGCAGTTTCCGGACCTTGCGCAGCGCGGCGATGAAGGCCTCGATCTCGTCATGGGTGTTGTAGAAGGCCAGCGAGGCGCGGCAGGTGGCGCTGACGCCCAGCCACTGCAGCAGCGGATGTGCGCAGTGCTGGCCGGAGCGCACGGCCATGCCCTCGAGGTCGAGCAGGGTGGCGAGGTCGTGCGAGTGGACGCCGTCGATCGCGAAGGAGACCACCGCCGCCTTGCCCGGCGCGGTGCCGAAGACGCGCAGGCCCTCGACCTTGGCGAACTCCTCGTCCAGGTGCGCCAGCAATTCCTGCTCGCGGGCTTCGACACGCTCCATGCCCAGCGCTGAAAGGTAGTCGACCGCGGCGCCCATGCCGACGAAGCCGGCGATGTTCGGCGTACCGGCCTCGAACTTGCGTGGCGGGTCGTTGAACACGGTGCCGCCGTCCAGCCGCACCTCCCTGATCATCTCGCCGCCGCCGATGAAGGGCGGCATGGCTTCGAGGTGCTCGCGTCGCGCCCACAGCGCGCCGGTGCCGGTGGGCGCGCACATCTTGTGGCCGGTCAGCGCGTAGAAGTCGCAGCCGATCGCGGCGACGTCGACCGGGCGGTGCGGCAGCGCCTGCGAACCGTCGACCACGGTGACGATGCCGCGCCTGCGCGCTTCGCGGCAGATGTCGGCCACGGGATTGACGGTGCCGAGCACGTTGCTGACGTGGGTGACGGCAAGCATCTTGACGGCGCCGGTCATTTTCGCGCGCAGCATGTCCATGTCGAGGCTGCCGTCGTCCAGCAGGTCCACGACGTCGATGCGCGCGCCCGTGCGCTGGGCGACCAGCTGCCAGGGCACGATGTTGGCGTGGTGCTCCATGCGCGTGAGCAGGATCACGTCGCCGGGGCCGAGACGCGGCAGCGCCCAGGAGTAGGCCACCAGGTTGATCGCGAAGGTGGTGCCGCTGGTCAGGACCAGGTCGTCGGGCCGTACGTTGATGAAGCGCGCAAGCTTCGCCCGCGACTGCTCGTAGGCCTCGGTCGCCTCGCTGCCGAGCTGGTGCACGGCGCGGCTGACGTTGGCGTTGTGGCGGCGATAGAAGCCGTCGACGGCATCGATCACCGCGGCCGGCTTCTGCCCGGTATTGGCCGAATCGAAATACACCAGCGGCTTGCCGTGGACCTCCCGCTGCAGCAGCGGGAAGTCCCCCCGCACCGCCGCCCAGTCGATCGTGGCCGGATCCACGCCTCCCGCCTGCGGGCGAAGCTCGCCAGGATCCATCACGCCAGTACCTGCGCTTCGACCGCCCGGTCCAACCTTGCCTCCAGCAGTTCGCGGTGCGCGGGGGTCTCCACCACCGACAGCAGCGGTTCGCGCACGAACGCGGCGGTCAGCAGCGCGCGCGCCTCCTCTTCAGGCAGGCCGCGCGAGCGCAGGTAGAACATCGCCGCATCATCGAGCTGGCCGACGGTGGCGCCGTGCGCGGCGGTGACTTCGTCGGCGTGGATCACCAGCACCGGCTGGGTGTCGATCTCGGCGGTGTCGGACAGCAGCAGGTTCTTGTTGGACAGGCGGGCGTCGGTACCGTCGGCGCCTTCGCGGATCTCGATGCCGCCGTGGAACACGGCGCGGCCGCGGCCCGCGGCCATGCCCCGCCAGAGCAGTTCGCAGCGGGTGTCGCGGGCGATGTGTTCGATCCCCAGGCGGGTGTCGAGGTGGCGGCGACCGGCGGCCAGCAGCACGCCGTTGGCGACCAGTTCGGCCTTGTCGCCTTCCAGGCGCACGTTGAGCTCGTGGCGCGACAGCGCACCGCCGAGCTCGAGGTCCAGGCGCCGGTAGCTGGCGTCGCGGGCGAGCACGGCGTCGGTGCGCGTGAACAGCGTGGCGCGGCCGGATTCGTCCTGGATGCGCGCATGGCGCAGCACGGCGCCGGCGGCCAGGTGCACGTGGGCGATGGCGTTGCCGAGATGGGCGTGGTCGCCGCCGGCCAGGTGGTGTTCGATCACCGTCGCCGAGGCGCCGCGGCGCAGTTCGACCAGGTGGCGTGCGTGCCAGGCGAGGTCGCCCTCGGCGGGAAGGCCGATGAAGACCAGGTGCACCGGGACCTCCACCGCCACGCCTTCGGCCACGCGCAGCACCGCGCCGTCGTCGGCGAGCGCGGCGTTGAGTCGCGCGAAGACCTCGTCCGCACGCTCGTAGCTGCGCGCCAGCACGTTGCTCTCGCGCGGGTCGGGATCGGCCATCGCTTCGGCCATCGACAGCAGGCGCGCGCCTTCGGGCAGCCCGGAGATGTCCGACAGCGCGGCGTTGAAGCGGCCGTTGGCGAAAACCAGGCGCGGTGCCGGGATGTCGGCGATGAGCGCCGGATCCACGTCCGCATGCGGCAGCGGCGTGGGCGAGAAGCCGCGGCGCTCCAGCGTGCGCAGGGAGGTGTACTTCCAGGCTTCGCTGCGCGCGTGCGGCAGGCCGTCGCGCAGCGCGGCATCGAGCGCGTCGCGCCGCGCGCCGCTGCCGCTGAAGCCGGTCGAGAGGGAGTCGAGCAGTGCGGCCATTACGCCACCGCCTCCGGCACCTTGCGCTCGCGCAGCCACTCGTAGCCCTGGGCCTCGAGCTGCAGGGCAAGCTCGGGCCCGCCGGATTCGACGATGCGGCCATCGGCCAGCACATGCACGTAATCGGGCCTGATGTACTCGAGCAGGCGCTGGTAGTGCGTGATCACGAGGAAGGCGCGGTCGGGCGAGCGCAGCGCGTTGACGCCGTCGGCGACCTGGCGCAGGGCGTCGATGTCGAGGCCGGAATCGGTCTCGTCGAGGATCGCCAGCTTCGGCTCAAGCACCGCCATCTGGAAGATCTCGTTGCGCTTTTTCTCGCCGCCGCTGAAGCCCTCGTTGACGCCGCGGTGCAGCAGCTTGTCGTCCAGGTGCAGCACGCCAAGCTTCTCGCGCACCAGCTTCAGGAACTGCATCGAATCCAGCTCCTCCCCGCCGCGCGCCTTGCGCTGGGCGTTGAGCGCGCTGCGCAGGAAGTAGGTGTTGTTCACGCCCGGGATCTCGACCGGGTACTGGAAGGCGAGGAAGACGCCGGCGGCCGCGCGCTCCTCGGGGTCCAGCGCAAGCAGGTCGGCACCCTCGAATTCGACCGTGCCCTCGGTGACGTCATAGCCGTCGCGGCCGGCGATGATGTTGCCCAGCGTCGACTTGCCGGCGCCGTTGGGACCCATGATGGCGTGCACTTCGCCCGGCTTCACGTCCAGCGCAAGGCCCTTGAGGATTTCTCGGTCGCCGCCGACGGTGGCGTGGAGGTTGGTGATCTTCAGCATGTCGTTCTCTGGAATGATGTGCAGCGGCCACGAATCGTCGTGGGAGCCGCGATGGGAGTTTGTGGGAGCGGCGATGGCCGCGATCCCGATGCAGCACGACCGGGCACCGGCAACGCGATGGATCAGCCGACCGAGCCCTCAAGGCTCACTTCAAGCAGCTTCTTCGCCTCCACCGCGAACTCCATCGGCAGCTCGCGGAAGACCTGCTTGCAGAAGCCGTCCACGATCAGGCTCACCGCGTCCTCTTCGCCCAGCCCGCGGCTGCGGCAGTAGAACATCTGGTCGTCGCTGATCTTCGACGTGGTGGCTTCGTGCTCGACGGTGGCGCTGGGGTTCTTCACTTCGATGTAGGGAAAGGTATGCGCGCCGCAGGTCTTGCCGATCAGCAGGCTGTCGCACTGCGTGTAGTTGCGCGCGCCTTCCGCCTTCGAGCCGATCTTCACCAGCCCGCGGTAGGTGTTCTGGCCGTGCCCGGCGCTGATGCCCTTGCTGATGATCTTCGACTTGGTGCGCTTGCCGAGGTGGATCATCTTGGTGCCGGTGTCGGCCTGCTGGCGGTGGTGGGTCAGCGCCACCGAGTGGAATTCGCCCGAGGAATCGTCGCCCAGCAGCACGCAGCTCGGGTACTTCCAGGTGATCGCCGAGCCGGTCTCGACCTGGGTCCAGATGACCTTGCTGCGCGCACCGCGGCACTCGGCGCGCTTGGTGACGAAGTTGTAGATGCCGCCGACGCCGTTCTCGTCGCCGGGGTACCAGTTCTGCACGGTCGAGTACTTGATCTCGGCGTCATCGAGCGCCACCAGTTCCACCACCGCCGCATGCAGCTGGTTCTCGTCGCGCATCGGCGCGGTGCAGCCTTCCAGGTAGCTCACGTGCGAGCTTTCCTCGGCGATGATCAGGGTGCGCTCGAACTGGCCGGTATGCCCGGCGTTGATGCGGAAGTAGGTGCTGAGCTCCATCGGGCAGCGCACGCCCTTGGGGATGAACACGAACGAGCCGTCCGAGAACACCGCCGAGTTCAGCGCGGCGAAGTAGTTGTCGCCCACCGGCACCACGGTGCCCAGGTACTTGCGCACCAGCTCGGGGTATTCCCTGATGGCCTCGGACATCGAGCAGAAGATCACGCCCTTCTCGGCCAGCTCCTTGCGGAAGGTGGTGCCGACCGAGACGGAGTCGAACACGGCGTCCACGGCCACGCCGGCGAGCTTGGCGCGCTCGTGCAGCGGCACGCCCAGCTTGTCGTAGGTGTCGAGCAGCTCCTGCGGGACCTCGTCCAGCGACGCGTACTTCGGCCCCTTGGGCGCGGAGTAGTAGCTGATCGCCTGGAAGTCGATCGGCGCGATCGAAAGCTTGGCCCAGTGCGGCACCGGCATGGTCAGCCAGTGGCGGTAGGCCTCGAGGCGCCATTCGGTCATCCACCCGGGCTCTTCCTTGATCGCGGACAGGGCGCGGATGGTGTCTTCGTCAAGGCCCGGCGGCAGCGAGTCGGACTCGATGTCGGTGATGAAGCCGGCCTCGTACTTGCGGCCGAGCTGCTCGTGGATTTCCCGGTTCGCGACGGGTTCGATGGATGCTTCGATCTGGGTGGCCATGGGGGCTGCCTGGGTCTTCATACGGTGGCGAGGCGGGCGGGGATGCGTCTGGACGCACCCGGGCCGGCCCCGGATCGGGGGTGTGGCGCTTCAAGCATCTGCGCCAGGCTGACGCCGCGCAGGGCGTCGGCGACGATGTCGTTGATGCGCCGCCAGTTGGCGCGCGCGCCGCAGTGTTCGGCGATGCCGCAGCTGGTGTCCTCGAGGCTGCACTCGGTCATCGCCAGCGGCCCTTCCATGGCTTCGACGATGGCGATCAGGCTGATCTCCGACGCCGGGCGCGACAGGCGGTAGCCGCCGTGCGCGCCGCGGAAGGCCTCGAGCAGCCCGGCCTGCGCCAGCGGCTTGAGCAGCTTGCTGACCGTGGGCGCTTCCAGCCCCGCGCGTTCGGCCAGCTCGGCCGCGCTCAGGACGCGGTCCGGCTCCGCGGCAAGCACGGTAAGCACAACGGTTGCGTAGTCGGTGAGGCGGGTGACGCGCAGCATCGGAGGCGGTGGCCCTTAAAGAGGACCGAAATTGTACCATTTGATCGGGCCGCGTCCAAGCCTCGGCCTGGGCTTCGCTCCTTCGTGCAAGAGTTGCTGCAGCGGCCCTGCAAAGGCTGGCGTGCGCGATGGAAGATCGCCGGCGCTTCCACCACAATGCGCCTTTCCCCAGCGAGACGATGCCGCAGATGGCCAAGAGCAAGGACAAGTCCGGCAAGAAGGACAAGAAGATCGAGGCCCGTCAATCGGAGATCCACGGCAACGGCGTGTTCGCCACCGCGGTGATCGAGAAGGAAGAGCGCATCGTCCGCTACAAGGGCAGGCTCCGCAGCCATGACGAGGTCGATTCCGAATACGGCGAACTCGACGAGAACGGCCACACGTTCCTGTTCACCCTCAACGACGAGTACGTCATCGACGGCAACATGGACAGCGGCGTCGCGCGCTGGATCAACCACAGCTGCGCGCCGAACTGCGAAGCCGTGGTGGAAGAGGACGACAAGGGCCGCCCGCACAAGGACAAGGTGTTCATCGAGGCGCTGCGTCGCATCGAGCCGGGCGAGGAGCTGACCTACAACTACGGCATCACCCTGGACGAACGCCACACCCCGAAGCTCAAGAAGCTCTGGGGTTGCCGCTGCGGCGCGCCGGAATGCACCGGCACGATGCTGCAGCCGAAGCGCTGACCGGCCCGGAGCGGCTCAGCGCTGCAGTTCGCGCAGGTCCGCCGAAACGATGTGCCAGCCCGGCACTGCGCCCTCCACCCCGGAGCTGCGCATGGCGAAGCTGCCGGCCTGGCGCAGCTCGCGGCCGTCGGCGCCGCGGCTGGTGACGGTCACCGGCACCTCCACGTAGCGCGAGCCGGCGGCACCCTCCACGCGGCCCGGGGCGCCGATCGAGACGCGGATGACGTGGGTGTCCTGGAAGGCCGAAGCGAACTGCTCCGGGGTGCGACCGCTGCTGCGGCCGCCGTCGGACCAGGCGGCATAGGCGCGATTGAAATCGCCGGCACCGATCGCGTCGTAATAGGCGCGGACCGCGCTGGCCGCTTCCTGCGCCGACGATGCCGCTGGCGGCGTGGATGCGGGCGTGGCCATCGCGGCCGCGCCGGGCAGGGGGCCGGCGCCCAGTCCCGTCTCGGGGTTGTCTTCCAACGGTGGCAGCGTGCCTTGGCCTCCAGGGGTGCCGGTGAAATGCGGCAGCGTCGCCTGGCCGGAAGGCGTGCCATCGGCACCGGGCAGCGCGGGAAGCGCCATGCCGTCGGAGAACAGCGTGCCCGGCTCGGCGCCTTCGGTCGCCAGCGAGGCGCTCGGGCCGGCAAGCGGGACGGCGCCGGGGCCGGGTGCATCGGGCATGCCGGTCACGCCGCCGCTGCGTGGCTGCGCGGGCGCGGGCAGGGTTTCGAAATCCTCCTCCGCGACGGAGGCAGGCGTGGGGGCGTCATCGCCGCAGCCCGCGAGGGCGGATGCCAGGACGGCAATGGTCAGCAACTGCAGTGGGGACATGGTGGCGTATGCGCGTGCGGAGGCTGCGCCAGACGATACGCGCCGGCGATGAACGCATCGTCAGCATCCGTCTGCTTGTGAATGCCGCATCAGGACAGCGAGGTGAGCACCCGCCGATGCGGCTGCAGCCAGGCCAACAGCATCCCGAGCAGCACCATCGCAAGCAGGTCGAAGGCCACCTGGCGGAGCACCAGCGACGGCGGCAGCGGCTGCCCGACGAAGGCCAGGATGTGCCAGGGCACGTAGGAAACCAGCGCCACCGCCAGCCCGAAGCGCGCGCCGCGGCCGAGGTCGACGCCGTCGCTTGCCGGCATCCGCCGGTACAGCCAGGTCATTGCCAGGCCGAGGAGCAGGTACGCGGGAATGATCCACGCGGCCTGCGCGTTTGCCTGTTCGGGTGAGCGATACAGCTGGGCGAGTGCCTGGTAGTCGGGCCGCAGCAGCAGTCCGTGGACCAGGAAGCCGAGCAGCAGGCCGGCAGCGCCGACCACGATCCCGCAAATCCAGAAACGCTTGTCCATGCCGGTCCAGTGGAGCGCGGTGCCGCCGCGCGATGGCCAAAGCCTAGCGCCGAGCCGGGCACCCGTCGATCATGGTTGCTCCGCCGCCGCTTCCGCTGCCCTGCCGCGGCGCCCCCGGGCACGCAGCAGCGGCAGCGGATCGATCGCTCCGGCCTCGGCGTAGATACCGTAATGCAGGTGCGGCGGCGTGCCGCGCGCATTGCCGGTGTCGCCGACCGTGCCGAGCGCATCGCCGGGCAACACCACGTCGCCGACGGCAAGGCCTTCGGCCCAGTCGTCCAGGTGCGCGTAATAGTGCCGCTGAAGCGCCGGACCGATCACCCAGACCTGGCGACCGCCGAGTCCGCCTTCGCGCACCACGGTGACGATGCCGCGCGTGGAGCTCGCCACCGGCGTGCCGCGCGTGGCGAAGATGTCGACGCCCTCATGCCTGCGGTCACGCCCGCGCGGCGCGCCGAAGGTGTCGGCGACCTGGTCGGCCGCAACCCCCTGCACCGGCATCGCCACCGCAACCGGCGGCGGCATGCGCGAAAGTTCCCATTGCGCGCGCGTCCTGGCCATGAACGGCTGGTCCCAGGCCCAGTACGCCACTGCGGCAAGTGCCGCGAGGACGAACAGCCAGGCGACCAGTCGTGCAAGCAGGCGGACGAGCGCGGGCACGTCAGGCGCGTTTGAGCTCGTTCTGCAGGCGCTGGCGCAGGTCTTCGTCGAGCTTGAGCTGGCGCGCGAGCTCGTCGAGGTAGGCGCGCTCCATGAAGTTCTGCTCGTCGACCGCCATCAGGCTGGCCAGGTACATCTCCGAAGCGATTTCAGGCGTCGTCGCCGCGCGCGCCACCTCGGCCGGGTCGAGCGGCTTGGCGAGTTCGGCGTGCAGCCACTGCTGCACTTCGCTGCCGGGGTTCAGGCGCGCGAACTCGCCCTCGATCACCCCGCGCTCGCGCTCGTCGATGTGGCCGTCGGCCTTCGCCGCGCCCACCAGCGCGCGCAGGATCGCCTCGCTGTGCAGCGCCGCCTGCGGCGGAGGAAGCCGGTCGACGGTCTGCGGCGGAGCGGCCTGCGCATTGCCCTGCTGCGTTTTGTAGTCGCCGTAGGCCTTGTAGGCCATCACGCCGATCGCGGCCAGGCCGCCATAGGTCGCAAGCTTGCGCGTGGATTTGTTCTTGCCCAGCAGCAGGCCAAGCGCGCCACCGGTGATCGCGCCCTTGCCGAAGTCGGCATTGAGCAGGCTGCCGCCAGTCGATGGCTGTGCGCCCGGCGCCTGGGTGGCGGACTGGGACTTCAGGAGATGGTCGAGGAAGCCTTGCAGGTTCATGCGTGTGCCCTGTGGTGCGGCGAGGAGCCGGGGTGCGGCCGCGAGGATGCGCGCAGGCGTGTCGCGAAAACGTGGCCGTTGCCCGGAAACGACTCGGGACGGCGATTGCCGTCCCGAGCAGGTGGAGCACTGGCGCGCTGCGATCAGGCAGCGGCGTCCTTCAGCTTCTTCAGCGGACGCACCTTGACCTTCACCGAGGCGGGCTTGGCGGCGAACCACTGCTCTTCCTTGGTGAACGGGTTGATGCCCTTGCGCTTCGGCTTGGCCGGCACCTTGACCGAGGTGATCTTCAGCAGGCCGGGCAGGGTGAAGCTGCCGATGCCCTTCTTGTTGACCGAACCGTGCACTGCGCCCTCGAGCGAGGCGAGGACGGCGCGGACGTCCTTGGCTGCAAGGCCGGTGCCCTCGACGATGTGCGCGACAAGGCCGGACTTGGTCAGGGCGTCCTTGATCGGCTTCGGCGCGGCCGGCTTGGCAGCAGCGACTTTCTTCGGGGCGGCCTTCTTGACCGCCTTGGTTGCTTTCTTCGCCATGTTTATGTGATTCCGTTTATCGGTAATGGGTAGTCGGGCCGACCCCGTCGGCAATCGCAATGTAGGGCATGCCCGGGGCCACGCCAAGTGGAAAGCGCGGTAAAACCCGATCTTTCCTGCGCCGCGCGCGCAAGGCCCGTGCTCAATCGTCGTCCCCGCCGGGATGCCAGGCAGCGGCCAGTGCCTGCTGCAGCTGCGCCGGAACCGGCTCGTAGTGGCTGAAATCAAGCGAATAACGGCCCCGACCCGCGGTCGCCGACTGCAGTTCGGCGGGGTAGCCATCGAGCTCCGACAGCGGCACCTGCGCCTTGACGACGATGTCGCCGCCGCGCGCCGCATCGGTGCCGAGAATGCGCGCGCGGCGCCCGGCAAGCCCTCCGCTGATGTCGCCCATGTGCGCCTCGGGCGAGGTCACCACCAGGTCGACGATGGGTTCGAGCACCTTCGGCGAAGCCTTGGCCACCGCGTCGAGGAAGGCCTTGCGCCCGGCGGTCACGAACGCGATCTCCTTGCTGTCGACCGGGTGGTGCCGGCCGTCGTGCACGGTGACGCGCACGTCCTGGATCGGGTGCCCGGCCACGGCACCGCCGGCCATCGCCTGCTGCACGCCCTTCTCGACCGCGGGGATGAACTGGCCGGGGATGGTGCCGCCCTTCACCGCGTCGACGAACTCGAATCCGGCGCCGCGCGGCAGCGGCTCCACGCGCAGCATGACCTCGCCGAACTGGCCGGCGCCGCCGGTCTGCTTCTTGTGGCGGTAATGGCCTTCGGCCGCGGCGCTGACGGTTTCGCGATAGGCGATGCGCGGCGGCCGTGAGTGCACCTCGACGCCGTGGCGTTCGCGCAGGCGGTCCAGCTGGATGCGCAGGTGCAGCTCGGAGAGCCCGCGCACCACGGTCTCGTTGGTCTCGGCGTCGTGCTCGACCTGGAAGCAGGGATCCTCTTCCGCCAGCTTGTGCAGGGCGGTGGCCAGCTTCTGCTCCTGGCCACGGCTGCCGGCCTCCACCGCCAGGCCGAACATCGGCCGGGGGTAGGCCATCGGTTCGAGGTGGATGTGGTCCTCGTCGTGGCTGTCGTGGAGCACGGCGTCGAAGTGCAGCTCCTCGACCTTGGCCACCGCGGCGATGTCGCCGGGCACCGCCTGCTCGATCTCGACGTGGTCCCTGCCCTGGATCCGGTACAGGTGCGCGACCTTGAACGGCTTGCGGGCGTCGTCGACAAACAGCTGCTGGTCGCGCCTCACCGTGCCCTGGTGCACCCGGAACACGCCGAGCTTGCCGACGAAGGGATCGTTGACGATCTTGAAGACATCGGCAATCACGTGCGCGTCGGGGTCCGGGCGCGAGGCCACCGGCTCAGCGTCGTCGCCCGTGCCGCGCTGGAAGGGCGGTGGGTTGGCCTCGCCCGGGTGCGGGAACAGGCCGGCGATGATGTCCAGGCACTCGCGCAGGCCGGTGCCCGAGCGCGCGGACACGAAGCACAGCGGCACCAGGTGGTCTTCGCGCAGGCACTGCTCGAAGGCGTCGTGCAGCTCGTCGCGGCCAAGCGCGGACTCGCCGCCGTCCAGGTAGTGCTCCATCACCGACTCCTCGACCTCGACCACCTGGTCGAGGATGCGCCGGTGCCAGTCGGCCACGGGGCCGAGGTCGCTGTCGCCACCACCGCTGGCGAAGCAGTCGACCACCCGCGTCCCGCCTTCCGCCGGCAGGTTGACCGGCAGCACTTCGGGGCCGAACTCCCGGCGCAGCTCGTCGAGCAGGCGCGCGCAGTCCGCGCCCTCGGCGTCGATGCGGTTGACCACGATGGCGCGGCACAGTCCCCGGCGCGCGGCGTGCTCCATGATCCGTCGGGTGCCGTGTCCGATGCCGGTGTCGGCGTCCACTACCACCGCGACCGTCTCCACCGCCGACAGCGCCGACAGCGCGGCGCCGCGAAAGTCCGGGTAGCCCGGTGTATCGAGCAGGTTGATGTGGACGCGGCTGCCGTCCGCCGCGCGGTGGTCGATGCCGGCGATCGCGGCATCGATGGAATGCCCGCGCGAGCGTTCCAGCGGATCGAAGTCGGAGACCGTGCTGCCGCGTTCGATGCTGCCTGCCGCCTGGATCGCGCCGCCGGCATGCAGCAGGGCTTCGAACAGCGTGGTCTTGCCGGCGCCAGGGTGGCCTGCGAGGGCCACGTTGCGGATGTCTGTGCTTGCATGGGACATGGGTCCGTTTCTCCCTTGGCTGGGCGGAAAGGACGTCATGGCTGTCCGTCGCATGCTGCGACCGGGCCTGCGCGCGGCGGGCGGTCATGGCGGAAAGGCACAGTAGCGCGGCGCGTGCGCGGGCGTCGCGTTGCGACGCAGCATGCGCGTCGGGCAGGGCGCGCCGGACGCCGCCTTCGCCAAACGCCGGCGTAACGATGGAGCCGCTAGCGTGTCGGGTCCATATGAAGAACGGAGTACCACCATGGGCATCTCGCGCAAGGCCACCGCACACTGGGAAGGCGACCTCAAGTCCGGCCGCGGCAGCATCAGCACCCCGGCCAGCGGGCTGATGCAGGACACCCGCTACGGCTTCAACAGCCGCTTCGGCGACGAGAAGGGCACCAATCCGGAAGAGCTGATCGCCGCGGCGCACGCCGGCTGTTTCACCATGGCGCTGGCCAATGCACTGGCCGAAGCCGGGCATCCGGCCGAGTCGGTGGACTCGCGCGCCGAGGTCGACCTGTCGATGGAAGGAGGGCCGACGCTGAGCGCGATCCGGTTGTTCACCAAGGCCAAGGTGCCGGGCATCGAGGACGCGAAGTTCCGCGCCATCGCCGACGACGCCAAGAAGAACTGCCCGGTGTCCAAGGCGCTGTCGGCGGTGCCGATCACGCTCGAGGCCGAACTCCTGGCCTGAGAGTCGGAGCTGCGCGGAGGGCAGCGGGCGAAAATGGCACGTTGCCCCGCCGCGCGATCGCGGACATAGTCGGCGCGGTCCAACCATGGAGCCACGCCGCATGCGCCGCAACGCCAGCACGATCCTCGCCCCCGCCATCGCAAGCGTGCTGCTTGCCCTGGCCGGAAACGTCCTCGCCGCCGATGGCGAAAAGCTCCTGACCGCGGCGCGGATCCATACCTCGGATGCGGACATGCCGGTGGCCACTGCGATGGTCTGGGGCGCCGATGGCCGCATCCTCGCCGTCGGCGATGCCGGAACGCTGGCCGCGCGGCACCCCGACGCCGAGCGCATCGATGCCGGCGACGCCACGGTCATCCCGGGGCTGATCGACGCCCACGCGCACCTCATCGGCCTGGGCGAGGCATTGATGCAGGCCGATCTTGTCGGCGCGCGCAGCACGGACGAAATCGTGCAGCGGCTGCAGGCCTTCGCGAAGGACCTGCCGCAGGGTGCATGGCTGATGGGCCGTGGCTGGGACCAGAACCTGTGGCCCGACAGCGCATTCCCGACGGCTGCGGTGCTGGACGCCGCCTTCCCGGAGCGCCCGGTGGTGCTCGAACGCATCGACGGGCACGCGACCTGGGCCAACAGCGCGGCGATGCGCGCCGCCGGGCGCGACCTGTCCGGTGACTGGCAGCCCGAAGGCGGCCTGGTACAGCGTGCCGACGGCCGGGCCACCGGGGTGTTCATCGACATGGCCTCCCAGCTGGTCTATGCCGCCGCACCCGCGCCCGACGAGGCATGGCAGGACCGTGCGCTGGAGCGTGCGCTTCGCCACGTCGCCGGATTGGGCCTCACGGGCGTGCACGACATGGGCACCTCCCGCGGCGGGCTCGAGCGCATGAAGCGCTTCGCCGACCGCGGTGCGCTCAGCCTGCGCGTGCGCGCCTACGCCCAGCGCGACAGCGGCCTCGTGGACGAGCTCTGCCGCGACGGTGCCTACAGCCACGCATCCGGCCGCCTGGACATGCGCGGCGTGAAGCTGATGATCGACGGCGCGCTTGGCAGCCGCGGCGCCGCGCTGATCGAGGACTACAGCGACGATCCGGGCAACCGCGGCCTGCTGGTGCAGAGCGAAGAGGACTTCGAGGCCGCGGTGCGCCGCGCCCACGGCTGCGGCCTGCAGGTGGCCACGCATGCCATCGGCGACCGCGGCAACCGCCTGGTGCTTGATGTCTACGGGCGCGTGCTGGGCACAGATTCGGCTGGCGACCACCGCTGGCGCGTCGAACATGCGCAGGTGATGGCGCCGGGTGACATCGCGCGCTTCGCCGGCCTGCACCTGGTCGCGTCGATGCAGCCTACGCACGCCACATCCGACATGGGTTGGGCCGGTGAGCGCCTGGGCGAGGCGCGGCTTGCCGGTGCCTATGCCTGGCGCAGCTTCGAAAAGGCCGGCGTGCCGCTGGCGCTGGGCTCGGATTTCCCGGTCGAGTTCCCCGACCCCCGGCTTGGCCTGTTTGCCGCGGTGACCCGCCAGGACGTGCATGGACATCCACCGGGCGGGTGGCGTCCGGACCAGGCGCTGACCGCGGCCGAGGCTCTGTACGGCTTCACTGCCGGCGCGGCCCGGGCGGCGTTCGACGAGGACGAAACCGGCCGCCTGGCCCCGGGCCTGCGCGCGGATTTCGTGGTGCTGGGCCAGGATCCGCTGGCGATCCCCGGCAGCGAACTCGATTCGCTCACCGTGCGCTCGACCTGGGTCGACGGGCGACCGGTGTACGAGACCGAAGTCGCCGCCATGGCCGCTCCCGCGAAAGCGCCCCACCTGTAGGAGCAGCTACAGCTGCGATTGCCACGATCGCCGCCATAGCGGCTCCCGCAAAGGCGGCTCCCCACGAGCGCGGCCCCCGCAGGCGCGACTCCCGCAAGGGGCGGCGGGGCTACCAGTCGATGCTGCCGCTGACGATGCTGCGCGCGCGGCCGCCGGACCAGACTTCGCCGTCGGCATCGACGCGCAGTTCGATGATGGCGTCATGCCCGACTTCGCGACCCTGGCTGATGCGGTAGAAGCCGTCGTCGCCGGGCAGGGCGTCGCGCTCGGCAAGCCACGCGGCAAGCGTCGCGTTCGCCGCGCCGGACGCCGCGTCCTCGAACGGTGCCGGCGAGCCCACCCAGGCGCGGACGGCGAGGTAGTAGACCGGGTCCTCGCTGCGCGCGAACGCGCACAGGCCCATGGTTCCGGTGGCTTCGGCCAGGGCCGTGATCGCGGCCCAATCGGGCGTCGCCGAACGCAGTTCGGCTTCGTCGCGCAGCTCGGCCAGCCACCAGCGGCGGCCGCCGTCCATCAGCACCGGGGGCAGCGCTCCTGTGACGAGGCCGCCAAGGGCATCGCGCAGGCGCGGATCGTCGGCGCCGGCGACTTCGACCACGCTCGCGCGCGGCGTGCGCACCGCGACCGTGCGCGACGCACCTTCGCCATCCACGCGCAGCGGCAGTTCGCCGACCGCGCAGGACTGGACCAGGATGCCGTCGCGCGGCTTGACCAGGCCACGGTCCAGCAGCACGTGCGCGGTGCCGACGCTGGGATGGCCGGCAAAGGGAACCTCGCGGCGCGGGCTGAAGATGCGCACGGCGTAGTCCGCCGATGCGGTGGGCGAGGGAAAGACGAAGGTGGTTTCCGGCAGCCGCGTCCAGCGTGCGATCGCCTGCATGGTGGCGTCGTTGATGTCGCCGGCGTCGGGAATGACGGCCAGCGGGTTGCCGGCGCCGGCGCGGTCGGAGAACACGTCCAGCTGGACGTAGGGACGTGCGGTCATCGAGGGCTCCAGCGCGGCGCGCCAGTGTAGCCGCGGCGCCCGCGCCGCGATGGTCCGCGGCCATCGCCAGGGGCTCGCCAGGCGTCCGCTGGACGCCGGCCGGGCAGCGCCGGGACCATGCACGCGGCTAGAATCGCAGGCTGTGCCCACGCCTCCCGCCATGACCACCATTCCCGAATCCGCCCGCTGGATCGTGCTCAAGTTCGGCGGAACTTCGGTGTCGCAGCGCGAGCGCTGGGACACCATCGGACGCCTTGCCGCGTCGCGCGCCGCAGGCGGGCGCCGCGTGCTGGTGGTGGTTTCGGCGCTGTCGGGCGTCACCAACGAGCTCACGGCGATCGCGGACGGCGCGGCCGACGCCCGTGTTCGGCTGGAAGACCTGGTGGAGCGGCACCGTGCCTTCGCGGTGGCGCTGGGGCTTGCCCCGGATGCGGCGGTCGGGGCGCGGCTGGATGCCCTGCGCACCCTGGTGGCCGAGCCCCGCGCCGCCAGTCGCCCGCTGGCATGGCAGGCTGAACTGCTGGCCCAGGGCGAACTGCTGTCATCCACGCTGGGCGCGGCCTACCTGCGTGCCCAGGGCCTGGACTTCGGCTGGTGCGATGCGCGCGACTGGCTGCAGGCGGAGTCGCTGCCCAACCAGAACGACTGGGCGCGCCGGCTGTCGGTGTCATGCCGCCGCGAGGTCGGGGGCACCTGGCGCCCGCGCTTCGACGCGCAGCCCACCGCCATGGTGCTCACCCAGGGCTTCATCGCCCGCCACGAGGACGGCGGCACCGCCACCCTGGGCCGCGGCGGCTCCGACACCTCGGCGGGCTGTTTCGGCGCGCTGCTCGGCGCCGAGCGCGTCGAGATCTGGACCGACGTGCCGGGGATGTTCAGCGCCAACCCGCGCGAGGTGCCCGACGCGCGCCTGCTGGCGCGGCTGGACTACGCCGAGGCCCAGGAAATCTGCACCACCGGCGCCAAGGTGCTGCATCCGCGCGCCATCAAGCCTTGCCGCGACGCCGGCGTGCCGATGGCGATCCTGGACACCGCGCGCCCGGAACTGCCGGGCACGCGCATCGACGGCGGCGCCGACACCGTGCCCGGCGTCAAGGCCATCAGCCGCCGCGACGGCGTGGTCCTGGTGTCGATGGAAACCATCGGCATGTGGCAGCAGGTGGGCTTCCTGGCCGACATCTTCGAATGCTTCCGCCGCCACGGCCTGTCGGTGGACCTGATCGGCTCGTCGGAAACCAACGTCACCGTGTCGCTCGACCCCAGTGAGAACCTGGTCAGCACCGACGTGCTCGAGCGCCTGTCCGCGGACCTTGCCCGCAGCTGCCGGCTGAAGGTGATCGCGCCCTGCGCGTCGATCACCCTGGTCGGGCGCGGCATGCGCTCGCTGCTGCACAAACTGTCCGATGTCTGGGCCACCTTCGGCCGCGAACGCGTGCACCTGATTTCGCAGTCGTCCAACGATCTCAACCTGACCTTCGTCATCGACGAAGCCGACGCAGAGGGACTCATGCAGGAACTCCACGAAGAACTCATCGCCAGCGGTGCGATGCCCGTGCGCGAGGCCGAGGTCTTCGGCCCGCGCTGGCGCGAGATCCAGGGCGGCCTGCGCCGGCGCCCGGCGCCGTGGTGGCATGCGCGCCGCGACGCGCTGCTTGCGCTGGCCGCCGAAGGCACGCCGCGCTACGCCTACGACCTTGCCACGGTGCGCGCCCGTGCCCGCCAGCTGGCGGCGGTGGCCGCGGTCGACCGCCGCTTCTATGCGATCAAGGCCAATCCGCACCCGGCCATCCTGAGGCTGCTCGTGGAGGAAGGCTTCGGCCTGGAATGCGTATCCGCCGGCGAGATCGCGCACGTGTTCTCGGTGCTGCCGGAGCTCGATCCGGCGCGGGTGCTGTTCACGCCGAGCTTCGCGCCCATGGACGAATACGCGCTGGCGTTCGAGCGTGGCGCCACGGTGACCCTCGACAACGTCGAGGCGCTGGAGGGCCGGCCCGACGTGTTCCGCGGGCGCGCGCTCTGGCTGCGCGTCGACCTGGGCCGCGGCGAAGGCCACCACGAGAAAGTACGCACCGGCGGGCCGGCATCGAAGTTCGGGCTGCAGGTCGACCGGATCGCGGACTTCGTCGCCGCGGCGCGCCGCATCGACGTGCGCATCACCGGCCTGCATGCGCACCTGGGCAGCGGCGTCGACACGCCCGACCACTGGCGCGAGGTCTGCGACGCGCTGGGCGGGATCGCCGAGCGCATCGGCAGCATCGACACCATCGACATCGGCGGCGGCCTGCCGATCCCCTACCGCGAGGACGACGAACCCTTCGACCTCGAGGCCTGGGCCGTGGGGCTGGCTGAGGTGAAGGCGGCCTATCCGGGCTATCGCCTGGCGATCGAGCCGGGGCGCTTCCTGGTCGCCGAATCCGGCGTGCTGCTGCTGACCGCCACCCAGGTGGTGGAGAAAGGCGGCGTGCGCCGCGTGGGCGCCGACGCCGGCATGAACGTGCTGATGCGGCCGGCGCTGTACGAGGCCTGGCACGACATCCACAACCTGTCGCGGCCGGAAGGCGAGGACACCCTGGCGTTCGACGTCGTCGGCCCGATCTGCGAATCCGGCGACGTGCTCGGCCACCAGCGACCGCTGCCGCGCAGTACTGCGCCGGGCGACGTGCTGCTGGTCGCCGATGCCGGCGCCTACGGCATGGCCATGGCCAATACCTACAACCTGCGCGCGCTGCCGGGTGAAAGCGTGCTCCATGAAGGCGTGCTCCAGGAAGGCGCGCTCCAGGAAGGCGTGCTCCATGAAGGCGTGCTCCATGAAGGCGTGCGCACGGAGAGCAGCGAATGAACATCGTGTTCGATCGCGCCGCGGCGGCATGTTTCCGCTTCGTCGACTGCAGCTTCGATCCCGGCACCGGCGTCGCGCGGCTGGTGTACGCGTTCGACAGCGGGCCGGAGCTGGTGGAGACGGTGGTCGTGCCCGGCGCGCCCTTCAGGCTCGAAGGCGCGCGCATGGAAGCCGTCACGCAGGCGCTTCGCCTGCTGCACCTGGTCGCCGGCGTCAGCTACTACAAGGCGGCGGTGCCGGAGGACATCCGCATCGATGGATATGGCATCGATCACGACACCGCGATGCTGCTGGAAGATATTTACCTGCAGGGCCTCGGCGAGTTCGCGTATCGCAATGGGCTCGACCTCCATGGCCGGATCCGCTTCCCGCGGCGGGCGGACGATGTGCGAAGCGCCGATGGCGCAGCGGCTGCGCCGGCGCTGGAGCTCCGCCGCCACGCGCTGGTCGCCATCGGCGGGGGCAAGGATTCGCTCGTGTCCATCGAAGCGCTGCGTGCCGCGGGCATCGACCAGACGGTGTCCTGGATCGGCGGCTCGCAGCTGATCCGCGCCTGCGCCGAACGCACCGGCCTGCCGACGCTCAACATCCAGCGCCAGCTTGCGGCTGAACTGTTCGAGTACAACCGCCAGGGCGCGTACAACGGCCACATCCCGGTCACGGCCATCAACTCGGCGATCCTGGCCCTGGCCGCGGTGGTGCTGGGCGTCGACCAGGTGGTGTTCTCCAACGAGCGCTCGGCAAGCTACGGCAGCCTGATCGAGGGCACCGGCGAGGTGAACCACCAGTGGTCTAAGGGCTGGGCCTTCGAGCAGGCCTTTGCCGGCTACCTCAAGCGGCACGTCGCGGCCGACCTCGGCTACTACTCGCTGCTGCGGCCGCTGTCGGAGCTGGCGGTGGCGCGCCAGTTCGCGCGCAGCGATCGCTACGATGCCTGGTTCTCGAGCTGCAACCGCAACTTCCACCTGCTCGGCGAGCGCCCCACCAGCCGCTGGTGCGGGGCCTGCCCGAAGTGCCATTTCGTGTTCCTGGCGCTGGCGCCGTTCATGCCCAAGCCGCGGCTGGTCGGCATCCTCGGCCGCAACCTGCTCGACGACCCGGCACAGGTCCCGGGCTATGACGCGTTGATGGAGTTCCACGACCACAAGCCCTTCGAATGCGTGGGCGAGGCACGTGAGTCGCGCGCGGCGATGGCGGCGCTGGCGGCGCGCCCGGAGTGGCGCGAGGACGCGGTGGTGCAGCGCTTCAGCCGCGAAATCCTGCCGCAGATCGACGCCGGTGGACTGGAGATCGCGCCGCTGCTGGTGGCCGATCCGGAGCACGGCATTCCCGACGCGGTCTGGAGCCGGCTGCATGCGTATTTCGCAGCTTGAGGGCCACCGGGTCGCGCTGTGGGGCTGGGGACGCGAGGGGCGCGCCGCCTGGCATGCGCTGCGGGCCAGGCTTCCCACGCAGGCGCTGACCCTGTTTTGCGCCGCTGAAGAGGCCGCGTCGGCAGGCGCGCTTGGCGACGGGCTGCTGACGGTCGAAACCGACGCCAGCGCTGGCCGCCTCTCCGCCTTCGACGTGGTGGTGAAGTCACCGGGCATCAGTCCGTACCGGCCCGAGGCCCTCCTGGCCGCGCATGCGGGGACCGCGTTCATCGGCGGTACCGCGCTGTGGTTCGGCGAGCGGGCGGACGCGGATGGCGTCGCGCGCGGCGTCGCCTGTGTCACCGGCACCAAGGGCAAGAGCACCTCCACCGCGCTGCTGGCCTACCTGCTGCGCGCGGGCGGCGTGCGCACGGCGCTGGCCGGCAATATCGGCCTGCCGCTGCTGGAGCTGCTGGACGGGCGCGCCGAGGCCTGGGCGGTCGAACTGTCCAGCTACCAGACCGGCGACGTGGCCGCGGGCGGCGTGCGCCCGGACGTGGCCGTGGTCACCAACCTCTTCCCCGAACACCTGGACTGGCACGGCAGCGAGGACCGCTACATCGAGGACAAGCTGGCGCTGGTGACGCGGGCAAGGCCGAGGATCGCCGTGCTCAACGCCGCCGATCCGCGGCTGGCGGCGCTGGGTGCCCGGCTGGATCCGGCCACCGAAGTGAGATGGTACGGGCGCGGTGACGGCTGGCACCTGCGCGGCGACGTGCTGCATCGTGGCGGCGAGGCCCTGTACGACACCCGCGCCGTGCCGCTGCCGGGGCGCCATAACCGCGGCAACCTGTGCGCGGCGCTCGCGGCGATCGAGGCGCTGGGGCACGACGCCGTGGCGCTGGCGCCGGCGGCACGCGGCTTCCGTCCGCTCCCGCACCGGCTGCAGGTGCTGGGTACGCGCGATGCTGCCATCTGGGTCAACGATTCGATCAGCACCACGCCACACGCCACCCTGGCCGCACTCGAGGTGTACCGGGACCGACGCGTGGCGCTGCTGGTCGGCGGGCACGACCGCGGCCTGGACTGGTCGGATTTCGCGTCACGCATGCGCACGCAGGCGCCGGCGGTGATCGTCACCACGGGGCAGAACGGTCCACGCATCCACGCGCTGCTGGCGCAGGTGGCGGGCGACGGCGGCTTCGACCTGCGCCAGGCGTCCGACCTGCCCGGCGCGCTCGCCGGTGCCCGGGACGCGCTGGCTGCCAGCCCGCGGCCGGCCGCGGACGACGTCATCCTGCTGTCGCCGGGCGCGCCGAGCTTCGGTCCCTACCGCGACTATGTGGAGCGTGGCCGGGATTTCGCGCGGCTTGGAGGCTTCGATCCGGATGCGATCTCGGCGATCCCAGGGCTGGGCATCGCTTCGTCGAATCCTGGCTGAAAGCGGTGTGGGAGCGGCCATGGCCGCGAGGGCGGAACACCTCGCGGTGGACGTGACCTGGTCGTGACGCGGGACAGATCGATCGCGGCTATAGCCGCTCCCACAGGACTTGCTCCCACGGGATTCGTTGCAACGGGATTCGTTGCAACGGAATTCGCTGACCCGGGACTCGGTAACCCGGGATTTGCTCCAACGGGACGTGCTGGCCAGGGGGTCGGGCTCGGGCGGACCTGCCTGTCGCAGGCCGATGCCCGGGTTCCCGGGCGCCCCGGTCCAGGCGCTAGGCGCCCCGGTCCACGGCGTGGCGGACCAGGCCGCGAAGGGCGGCCACGGCCCGGTTGTCATCAAGCCCGTCGAGCGCGGCTTCGGCCAGGGCGGCGTATTCCCGCGCGCGGCCGATGCTGTATTCCAGGCCGCCGCTGGCGCGGATCGCGCCGATCGCCTCGTCCAGCGCATCCACGTCGCCTTCCTCGACGATGGTTCGCAGGCGCGCGCGAAGGTCGTCACCGGCGTGCGCCATGGCGTGGATCAGCGGCAGCGTCATCTTGCCCTCGGCGAGGTCGTCGCCCAGGTGCTTGCCCAGGGCGGCCTCGTCGGCGCTGTAGTCGAGCACGTCGTCGGCGATCTGGAAGGCGATGCCGAGGTTGAGGCCGAAATCGTGCAGGCGCTGCTGCACCTCGTCGTCCGCGCCGGCCAGCAGCGCGCCCAGGCGGGTCGCGGCGGCGAACAGGATCGCGGTCTTGCGCTCGATCACGCTCAGGTAGGCGGTCTCGTCCACGTCCGGGTTGCGTACGTGCAGCAGCTGCAGCACCTCGCCCTCGGCGATGCGGTTGGTGGTGTCGGCCAGGATCTCCTGCACCCGCATCGAGCCCAGCTCGACCATCAGCTGGAAGCTGCGCGAATACAGGAAGTCGCCGACGAGCACGCTGGCCGCGTTGCCGAACACCGCGTTGGCGGTGCTGCGGCCGCGGCGCAGGTCGGATTCGTCGACCACGTCGTCGTGCAGCAGCGTCGAGGTATGGATGAACTCGACCACCGCCGCCAGCTGGTGCGCGTCGGCTCCCTGGTGGCCCAACGCCCGCGCCGCGAGCAGCAGCAGCATCGGACGCAGCCGCTTGCCGCCGCCGGCGACGATGTGCTCGGCCACCTGGTTGACCAGGACCACGTCCGAAGCCAGGCGGCGGCGGATCAGGGCGTCGACCGCGGCCATGTCGGGCGCGGCGAAGGCCTGGGTTTCCGGCAGGGGCAGGGCGTGGCGTGGCGGGGCGGCCGGGGCGGTCTGATCCATGTCGTGCGCGGTTCTGGGGGCCGTCATTATAGGGTCCGATGCCGGACTACGGGCCGCGCGGGATTCGCCCGACGGTGGGCCGGGCAACGGGCGGATGGCCGCGGGGTGGCGGTTATACTCATCCTTTTCCTCTGCCAATCCCGGCGGAGAGCGCAAGGAACCCAAGACCATGGCCCGCGGAATCAACAAGGTCATCCTCGTCGGCAACCTCGGCAACGATCCCGACGTGAAGTACACCCAGAGCGGCACCACCATCACCACGATCAGCGTGGCCACCACCGACGCCTGGAAGGACAAGCAGTCCGGCCAGCAGCAGGAGCGCACCGAGTGGCACCGGGTGAAGTTCTTCGGGCGCCTGGCGGAAATCGCCGGTGAATACCTGAAGAAGGGGCGCCAGGTCTACATCGAAGGGTCGCTGCGCACCGACAAGTACACCGGCAAGGACGGCGTCGAGCGCTACAGCACAGACATCATCGCCGACGAGATGCAGATGCTCGGCGGCGGTGGCGAGGGTGGCCAGCGCGGCGGTGGCGGCGGCGACTACCAGCGCGGCGGCGGTGGCGAAGGTGGCGGCCAGCGCGGTGGCGGCGGGGATTACCAGCGTGGCGGTGGCAGCGGCGGCGGTGGGGACCAGCAGCGTGGCCGTGAAGCACAGGGCGGCCCGAAGCAGCCGGCGCAGCCCTTCGACGACGGCGGTTTTTCGGACGACGACATCCCGTTCTAAGACACACTTATTTGTATGTGGTGAGAAAGAGTAGAGGAAGCCCCGCTTTGGCGGGGCCGGGTGGCGCAAGCCGCTCCAGGCAGGCCGGTGCAAGGCGTGGGGCGCGGATTTGGTCGGGCAGGGCCTGCCCGCTATCCTAGGCGGATCAAGCCATCGTCCGCGGCCGCAGGAGCAGGCCGGGGTGGCTGGAGTTCCCGGAGGATTTTCCCAGCATGGCCACTTGGCTAGTCACCGGCGGTGCCGGTTTCATCGGCGGCAATTTCGTGCTCGAGGCGGTCGCCGCGGGCGTCCGCGTCGTCAACCTCGACGTGCTCACCTACGCCGGCAACCTGGACACACTGTCCTCGCTTGAAGGCAATCCCGACCACGTCTTCGTGCACGGCGACATCGGCGACGGCGACCTGGTCGCCCGGCTGCTGGCCGAACACCGGCCGGATGCGGTCATCAACTTCGCCGCCGAGAGCCACGTCGATCGTTCGATCGACGGCCCGGCGGCCTTCGTTCAGACCAACGTGGTCGGCACCCTGGCGCTGCTTGAGGCCGTGCGCGACTACTGGAAGGCGCTGGAAGGCGATGCGAAGGACGCGTTCCGCTTCCTGCACGTTTCCACCGATGAGGTCTACGGCACCCTGGGCGAGACCGGCCTGTTCACCGAGACCACGGCCTACGCGCCCAATTCGCCGTACTCGGCGTCGAAGGCGGCCTCGGACCATCTGGTGCGCGCCTTCCACCACACCTACGGGCTGCCGGTGCTGACCACCAACTGCTCGAACAACTACGGTCCCTACCACTTCCCCGAGAAGCTGGTCCCGCTGGTGATCGCCAAGGCCCTGGCCGGCGAGCCGCTGCCGGTGTACGGCGACGGGAAGCAGGTGCGCGACTGGTTGTTCGTGACCGATCACTGCGAGGCGATCCGCACCGTGCTGGCCAAGGGCCGCGTGGGCGAGACCTACAACGTCGGCGGCAACGCCGAGATGCAGAACATCGAGGTGGTGAAGACCATCTGCGCGCTGCTTGACCAGCGCCGCCCGCGCGAGGACGGACAGCCGCGCGAGTCGCAGATCGCCTACGTCGCCGACCGCCCGGGCCACGACCGCCGCTATGCGATCGACGCCTCCAAGCTGCGTGACGAACTGGGCTGGGAGCCGAAATACAGCTTCGAGCGCGGCATCGCCGAAACCGTCGACTGGTACCTGGCCAACCAGCCCTGGGTGCAGCGCGTGCTTGACGGCAGCTACCGCCTGGAACGCATCGGGGCCGAAGCATGACCGCGCGCCGCGGCATCATCCTGGCCGGCGGCTCCGGCACACGGCTGTATCCGATCACCCGCGCCATCAGCAAGCAGCTGCTGCCGGTGTACGACAAGCCGATGATCTATTACCCGCTGAGCGCGCTGATGCTGGCCGGGATCCGCGAGGTGCTGATCATCAACACCCCGCACGAGCAGGCGCTGTTCCAGCAGCTGCTGGGCGACGGCTCGCAGTGGGGCATGGACATCCGCTACGCGGTGCAGCCGAGCCCGGACGGGCTGGCGCAGGCCTATCTGATCGGCCGCGAGTTCGTCGACGGCAAGCCGAGCTGCCTGGTGCTCGGCGACAACATCTTCCATGGCCACGGCTTCACCGAAATCCTCAAGCGCGCCGATGCGCGCCAGGACGGCGCCACGGTGTTCGGCTATTGGGTCAGCGATCCGGAGCGCTACGGCGTGGCCGACTTCGACGCCGACGGCAAGGTGGTGGGGCTGGAGGAAAAGCCGGCGAACCCGCGCTCGAACTACGCCGTCACCGGCCTGTACTTCTACGATGGCCGCGCCAGCGACTTCGCCGCTTCGCTCAAGCCCTCGCCGCGCGGCGAACTCGAAATCACCGACCTCAACCGCTGCTATCTCGAAGAGGGCAGCCTGCACCTGGAGCAGCTGGGTCGTGGCTATGCCTGGCTCGACACCGGCACCCACCAGTCGCTGATCGAAGCTTCGAATTTCATCGAGACGGTCGAGGCCCGCCAGGGCCTGCGCGTGTGCTGTCCGGAAGAGATCGCCTGGTCCAACGGCTGGATCGGCGACGAAGACCTCGAACGCCTGGCCGCGCCGCTGGCCAAGAACGGCTACGGCCAGTACCTGCTGTCGCTGGCCAAGCGCGGAGTCGTGCGATGAAAGTCGTGGAGACCGGCCTGCCGGGCTGCGTGGTGATCGAGCCGCAGGTGTTCGGCGACGATCGCGGCTTCTTCTACGAGTCCTTCAACGCCGACAAGCTGGCGCAGCACGGACTCACGCCGACGTTCGTCCAGGGCAACGTGTCCGCGTCCTCGCGCGGCGTGCTGCGCGGGCTGCACTACCAGTGGCCGAAGCCGCAGGGCAAGTATGTGTCGGTGACCGAAGGCGAGGTCTGGGACGTGGCCGTCGACATCCGCCGCGGCTCGCCGACCTTCGGCAAGTGGACGGCGGTGGTGCTGAGCGCGGAGAACAAGCGCCATTTCTGGATCCCGGAAGGCTTCGCGCACGGCTTCGTGACGCTCAGCGAGCGCGCCGTGTTCACCTACCTCTGCACGGAAACCTACGATCGCGAAGCCGATGCCGGCCTCCGCTGGAACGACGCCACGCTGGCCGTCGACTGGCCGGTGGCCGCGCCTTCGCTGTCGGACAAGGACGCGCGCGCGCCGTTCCTCGCCGACGTGCCCGAGGACCGGCTGCCGGTCTACGCGCCTTGAGGCTGCTGCTGCTCGGTGCCAACGGCCAGGTCGGCCATGCGCTGCGCCGTGCGCTCGCACCCCTGGGCGAGGTGGTCTGCACCACCCGCAGCGGCACGCTGCCCGACGGCGGCGTTTGCGAACGCGCCGATTTCGACCAGCCGGGCACGCTGCCCGGCCTGGTCGAGCGGATCGCCCCGGACGTTGTGGTCAACGCCGCCGCCTACACTGCCGTCGATCGCGCTGAGACCGAGCGCGAATCCGCATTCCGCGCCAACGCCGAGGCGCCCGGCGCCCTGGCCGAAGCCTGTGCCCGCCGTGACGCGCTGCTGGTCCATTATTCGACCGATTACGTGTTCGACGGAAGCGGCAGCCGCCCTTGGCGCGAGGATGACCCGACCGCACCCCTGGGCGTCTATGGCGCCAGCAAGCTCGCCGGAGAGCAGGCGGTGCGCGGCAGTGGTGCGCGCCACATGGTCTTCCGCACTGCCTGGGTCTACGACGCCCACGGGCACAACTTCATGCGCACGATGCTGCGCCTTGCCGGTGAGCGCGACGAGCTGCGCGTGGTCGACGACCAGCATGGAACGCCGACGGCGGCCAGCCTGATCGCGTCCGTGACGGCATCGGTACTGGCTTCGACGCAAGGCCCGTCCGGGCTCTGGCACCTCACGGCTTCGGGCGGTACCAGCTGGCACGGCTTTGCCAGCGCCATCATCGACGGCGCCCATGCCCGCGGCCTGCTCGCCGGGCGCCCGCGAATCGTGCCGGTGCCGACCAGCGAATACCCGACCCCGGCGCGCCGCCCGGCCTGTTCAAGGCTCGACACCGGCGCGCTGCAAGCGCAGTGGGCGATCGAACTGCCCGAATGGAGCCGCGACCTCGAGCGCGTGCTGGACAGCATGGTCGAGGACTGACGCGGGTACCGTCGGGACTGCCGGCGCTCCATAATGGGGCCGCCAGCGAGGGGCTGGTTCTATTTTCCGGGGAAACAGATGAAGCGAGGGAATGCGTTCGCACTGGCTGCGATGCTGGCCATGGCGTCCGTGCCGGCGATGGCGGCGACCGGCATCGACCTGGACGCATACGTCAAGAAAGATGCCTTCGTCGACATCAAGCTCTCGCCCACCGGCGAGTACTACGCGGCAACGGTACCGCTGGAAGACCAGATGGGCCTGGTCATCATCAAGGCCGCGGACAACCAGATCTCGACCGCGCTGCGGCTCGGCAAGAACACGCATTTCGCCGGCTTCAGCTGGGTCACCCCCGAGCGCGTGATGCTCAGCGTGGCGGAAAAAATGGGAACGATGGACGCGCCGCAGCTCACCGGCGAGCTGTATGCGCTCGACGCCGATGGCAGCGACAAGCAGCTGCTGATCGGCCAGCGCGTCGTCGGTTCGGGCTCGGGGACCCGCATCCAGACCCAGCGCGCCGATCGCGTGGCCGCTTTCCTGATCGATCCGCTGCCTGACGACGCGCGCTATTCGCTGGTGTCGACCGAACGCTTCGCCACGGATCCCTACACGCGCGCCGAGCGCCTGGACATCTACACCGGCCGCCGCACGCTGGAGGCCACCGCGCCGATCCGCAATGCAAGCTTCACCACCGACAACACCGGGGCGGTGCGCTTCGCGCATGGCGCCGGCTACGACATCGTCAACAAGCTCTACCATCGTGCCGGGGCAGGTGCCGACTGGGTGCTGGTGAACGACGAGTCAGCCAGCGGGCGCGCGGAGTGGCCGGTCGGGTTCTCCGCCGACAATGCGATCGCCTATCTCAACGTCGAACAGGCGGAAGGCCCCGACCGGATCGTTGCGTATGACGTGGCGACGGGCAAGCGGACCACGGTCCTTGCCGACGAGACCGGCGACCCGGTGGTTCTCCATGCCCCTGGAACGCGGGTGCCGGTGGGCGCTCTGTTCCTCGATGGCCGCCCGCGCACCGCGTTCTTCGATCCGGAGTCCGAACATGCACGCCTGTACCGCAGCCTCGAGGCCGCGTTCGAAGGCCATGCCGTGTACATCACGTCCAGCACGGCCGACGGGCGCAAGGTGCTGGTACAGGTCTGGAGCGACCGCAATCCCGGCGACTTCTATGTCTACGACACGGTGGACAAGAAGGCCGCATACGTCGTTGCGCGCTCGCAATGGTTCGATCCCGCGAAGATGGCCGAGCGCCGCCCGATCAGCTTCGAGGCGCGCGACGGTCTGAAGCTGCAGGGCTTCGTCACGATTCCCGCCGGGTCCGATGGCCGCGGCCTGCCGATGGTGGTGTTGCCGCACGGCGGGCCCTTCGGCATGTTCGACAGCTGGGGCTTCGACAACGAGGCGCAGCTGCTTGCCGACGCCGGCTATGCGGTGCTGCAGGTGAACTTCCGCGGCTCCGGCAGCCAGGGCCGCGCCTTCGAGCACGCGGGCGCGCGCGAATGGGGCGGCGCGATGCAGGACGACATCACCGATGCCACCCGCTGGGCGGTGGCCCAGGGCATCGCCAACGCCAGCCGGATCTGCATCTACGGCAGCAGCTATGGCGGCTACGCGGCGCTGATGGGCGCGGCGAAGGAGCCCACCCTGTACCGCTGTGCGGCCGGCAACGTCGGTGTCTACGACCTGCCGACCATGCACACGCACGGCGACGTGCAGAAGCGCGGTTCGGGCGTGACCTACCTGAACGAGTGGATCGGCGATCGTGACGCGCTCGGCGCCGTGTCGCCCACGCGCATGGCCGATCGGATCAAGGTGCCGGTGTTCCTGGCGGCGGGCGGCAAGGACGAGCGCGCACCCATCGAACACAGCAAGCAGATGGAGCGCGCCCTGGTGAAGGCGGGCGTGCCGGTCGAAACGGCCTACTTCCCGACGGAAGGGCATGGTTACTACGACGACGCCAACCGCTACGAGTACTACAGCCGGCTGCTCGCCTTCCTTGGCAAGCACCTGGGCGGCAGGACCGCGGCCGAACGATAGGCCCGGTGCTGCTGCCGGGGTTGCGTGGCTGCTGTATCGCAGCGGCGGGAAGCGGTCGCCCGACCTTCCGCCTTTGCGCCCGCCGCCGCCGGCCCCTACCATCGGGACTTTCCGTCCGGAGTCCCGATCCATGCCGCGCATCGCCGTATTGACCCTGTGCCTGTTCGCCGCGCTGCCCGCGGTCGCCGATGCCCGCGGCCTCGAGGCGCGTGACCTCGCCGCCATGGAGCGGGTGTCTTCGCCGACGCTGTCGCCGGACGGCAGGCACCTGGTGTTCGCGCAGCGCACGGTCGATCTCGAAGCCAACAGCGCGTCTTCGGCGCTGTATGCGCGCAACCTGGTGACCCGCGACCTCGCGCCGCCCAAGCGGCTCACGCCGCAGGGCTGGAACGTCAATTCGCCTTCGTTCTCGCCCGATGGCGCCACGGTCTACTTCCTCAGTGCGAAGAACGGCTCGCAGCAGCTCTACGCGATCCCGCTGGCCGGCGGCGAGCCGCGCCAGCTGACCGCGTTCGAGGCCGATGTCGGCACCTACCACGTCTCGCCGGACGGCAGCCGCATCGCGTTCAGTGCCGACACCTTCGGCGACTGCGGCGCGGACTTCGCGTGCACGAAGGCGCGACTGGATCAACGCGAAGCCTCCAAGGCCAGCGGCGTGGTCTACGACCAGCTGTTCGTCCGCCATTGGGACACGTGGGCCGATGGCCGCCGCAACCGCCTCTTCGTCGCCACGCTGCCGGGTGCAAAGGACAAGCCGGCCGCCGCCGCCACCGCGGTCAGCGGCGCGCTTGACGGCGACGTGCCGGGCAAGCCGTTCGGCGGCGCCGGTGACTACGCATGGGCGCCGGACGGGGCCAGCATCGTGGCCAGCGTGAACGTGGCCGGCCGCGAAGAGGCCTGGTCGACCAACTACGACCTCTTCCGCCTGGACCCGGCGGGTTCCGCGGCGCCGGTCAACCTGACTGCAGACAACAAGGCCTGGGATGCGGGTCCGGTGTTCAGCGCTGACGGCAAAACCCTGTTCTACCGCGCCATGGCGCGCCCCGGCTTCGAGGCCGACCGCTATGCACTGATGGCGCTGGACCTTGCCAGCGGCGAGCGCCGGGAAATCGCGCCCGACTGGGACCGTTCGCCCAGCAGCATCACGCCGTCGCCAGACGGCCGCGCGCTGTACGTGGCGGCGCAGGACACCGGCGAATACCCGCTGTTCACCGTCGACATCGCGAGCGGCAAGGCCACGCGCCTGGTCGATGGCGGCAGCGTGTCCTCGTTCGAAGTCGCCGGCGACAGCCTGGTCTTCAGCCGCAACGCCATCGACACCGGCGACGTCATCTACGCGGCCTCGCTTGATGGCAAGGTCCAGCGCGCGATCACCCCGACGGCGGCCGAGCGCCTGCCCGGCGTCGACTTCGGCGCCTTCGAACAGTTCAGCTTCAAGGGCGCGGACGACGCCACCGTGCACGGCTACGTGGTCAAGCCCTGGAACTTCGAAGAGGGCCGCGAGTATCCCGTGGCCTTCCTGATCCACGGCGGCCCGCAGGGCAGCTTCGGCAACGGCTGGAGCTACCGCTGGAACCCGCAGACCTATGCCGGCCAGGGCTATGCCGTGGTGATGATCGACTTCCACGGCTCCACCGGCTACGGCCAGGACTTCACCGACGCCATCACCGGCAACTGGGGCGATGCGCCCCTGGTCGACCTGCAGAAGGGCTGGGCGGCGGCGCAGGAGAAGTACGATTACCTCGATGGCGACCGCGCCTGCGCGCTCGGCGCCAGCTACGGCGGCTACATGATCAACTGGCTGGCCGGCAACTGGTTCGACCGCCAGGGCAACGCGCCGTTCAAGTGCCTGGTCAACCACGACGGCGTGTTCGACACCCGCTCGATGGGCTACGTGACCGAGGAGCTGTGGTTCACCGAGTGGGAGAACGGCGGCACGCCGTACGACAACCCTGAGGCCTACGAAAAGTTCAATCCGGTCAACCACGTGTCGAAGTGGAAGGTGCCGATGCTGGTGGTGCAGGGCGAGAAGGACTACCGCGTGCCGGTGGACCAGGGGCTGTCGGCGTTCACTGCGCTGCAGCGCAGGGGGATCGAGTCGAAGCTGCTCTATTTCCCGGACGAGAACCACTGGGTGCTCAAGCCGCAGAACAGCATCCTCTGGCATGACACCGTCAACGCCTGGCTGGAACAGCACATCGGCGAATAGGCGTTGCCGCGCGCGGCCGGCCCGGTTCCGGCTGCGCGTGACCCTGCATACTTTTGATTCGCAGCCATGGCTGCTCCTACACGACCGACAGGAACCTGCCGATGGCACCTGCATCCACCGCGCCCGACGCCTCCGCCGAAGCCGCCGCCATCGACGCCATGGATCCGGCCGCTGCGGGCGATGCGATCGATGCCGTCGCCCCGCTGATCACCAACGACATCGTCGTGTTCGGCCTGATCGCCGCGTCGCTGGGGCTGATCTTCTGGCTGGCTTCCGGGCCGACGCCGTTCTGGAAGAAGTTCTTCGCCTGGGTGCCGGCACTGCTGCTGTGCTACTTCGTGCCTGCGATCTACAACACCGCCGGGCTGATCGATGGCGAAAGCAGCGCGCTCTACAACCCGGTTGCCAGCCGCGTATTGCTGCCGGCGGCCCTGGTGCTGCTGACGCTGTCCATCGACCTCAAGGGCGTACTCAAGCTCGGGCCGCGGCTGCTGTTCGTGTTCTGCGCAGGCACCCTGGGCATCGCCCTGGGCGCCTTCACCAGTTTCCAGCTGATGGAGTGGTTCTGGCCGGAGGCCGTGGCCGGCGACACCTGGAAGGGCATGGCCGCGCTGTCGGGCAGCTGGGTCGGCGGCGGCGCCAACATGGTGGCGATCCGCGAGATCTACGAGGTCGACGCGACCCTGTTCGGCCAGTTCGCGGTCGTCGACGTCGCCATCGCCAGCCTGTGGCTGGCCACCCTGCTGTTCCTGGCCAACCGCGCGCCGCAGATCGACGCCCGCACCGGCGCCGACACCCGCGCCATCGACGAGATGAAGGACCGCATTTCGGCCTACGAGGCAGCCAACGCCCGCATCCCCACGCTCACCGACCTGATGGTGATCGTGGGCGTGGCATTCGGTCTGGTCGGCCTGGCGCATTTCGTCGCCGACCCGGCCTCGGCCTGGTTCAAGGCCAACGCACCATGGGCCAGCCAGTTCAGCCTCGACGCGCCCTTCGTCTGGGTGATCGTGCTGTCCACGCTGGGCGGCCTGCTGCTCAGCTTCACGCCGATGCGTCGCCTGGAGAACGCCGGCGCATCGAAGCTGGGTACGGTGTTCCTCTACTTCCTGATCGCCTGCATCGGCATGCAGATGGACTTCTTCAAGCTCGCCGAGCGCATGGAGCTGGTCCTGATCGGCCTGATCTGGATGGCGGTTCACATCCTCGTGCTGTTCGCCGCGGCGAAGCTGGTGCGGGCACCGCTGTTCTATTTCGCGGTGGGTTCGCAGGGAAACATCGGCGCTGCCGCATCCGCGCCGGTGGTGGCCGCCGCCTTCCATCCGACGCTGGCGCCCGTGGGTGTTCTGCTGGGGACAGTGGGCTACGCCACCGGCACCGTGGTCGCCTACGGCATCGGGCAGGTCCTGCGGGTGATGGCCGGGGCATGAGCGACGCCCCGGGGCTGCACGCGCGCTGGAATGAGGCCGGCGATCCGCGCCCGTTGGAATTGACCATCCTCATGCCCTGCCTCAACGAAGCCGAGACGCTGGCGGAGTGCATTGGCATGGCGAAGTCCTTCCTCGCCGCATCCGGCGTGGACGGGGAGGTGCTGGTCGCGGACAACGGCAGCACCGACGGTTCTCTGGAGATCGCCGGGCGCGAAGGCGCTCGCGTGGTCGAAGTTGCGCAGCGTGGCTACGGTGCCGCGCTGCTGGCCGGCATTGGCGCCGCGCGTGGTCGCTATGTGGTGATGGGAGATGCCGACGCCTCCTACGACTTCGCGCGGCTTGACGCATTCGTCCAGGCCCTGCGCAACGGCAGCGACCTGGTGATGGGCAACCGTTTCAGCGGCGGCATCGCGCCGGGGGCGATGCCCTTCCTGCACCGCTACCTCGGCAACCCGGTGCTCAGCTTCCTGGGCCGGCTGTTCTACGGGATCGGGGCGCGTGACTTCCACTGCGGACTGAGGGGCTTCGACCGCGAGCGCATCATGGCACTGGGCCTGGTGGCACCGGGAATGGAGTTTGCGAGCGAAATGGTGGTCAAGGCGTCGCTCGCCGACTATCGCATCAGCGAGGTGCCTACAACCCTCAAGCCGGACGGGCGTACGCGCGCGCCCCACCTGCGGACCTGGCGCGACGGTTGGCGGCACCTGCGCTTCCTGCTGGTGCACAGCCCGCGCTGGCTGTTCCTGGTGCCTGGCATCGCGCTGGCCGCGGTGGGAGCGCTGGGAATGGTGGTGATCGCGATGCGCAGCGTCAGCATCGGCGGGGTCAACCTCGATATCCATACCCTGTCCTATGCCGGGGCTGCGGTCATCCTGGGCATGCAGATGGTGCTGTTCGCGATCCTTGCCAAGGCGGTCGGTGTCCGCAACGGTTGGCTTCCCGACGGAGGGCGCGGGAAAGGCCTGTTGCCGGTGCTGACGCTTGAGCGCTGTCTGGTTGTGGCGGTGCTGCTGTTCCTGGCCGGCGTGGCAATGTCGCTGTATGCGGTATACCTGTGGTCCGCGCACCAGTTTGGTCCCCTGGATCCGAGGGAGACGATGCGTTGGGTCCTTCCGTCGGTGACCCTAATGGCGGTGGGTGGGGAACTTGGGCTGGCGGCCTTTTTCCTCGAGGCACTGCGTCTTCCCGACGCGCCCCGGGACGCGGGGGATGAATCGCGTTGAGCGTGCACCGTGACGTCAATGCCCAGTACAACCGCACGCATCGCGGAAGCATCACCGACCGCGTGTCAACGCACATGCGCCGGAAGATGTACGCGCGCTTCATTGGCTGCGGCGTGCAGGCCGAAGACACCATCCTCGACGTTGGCGTGACCAGCGACCAGGATCAGCTGGCGTCGAACTACCTGGAGGCGTGGTACCCGCATGGCGAGAGGATCACCGCATGTGGCATCGACGACGCGTCGTTCCTTGAGCAGCTGTATCCAGGCCTGAAATTCGTGCGCGGTGACGGCAAGTACCTGCCCTTCCGGTCCGGCAGTTTCGACTGGGTCCACTCCAGCGCCGTGCTTGAGCACGTGGGTTCGTCGGTGGAACAGGCACGGTTCATCGCGGAGCTGCATCGGGTGTGCAGGCAAGGGGTCTTCGCCACCACGCCCAACCGCTGGTTCCCCGTGGAATTCCACACGGTGCTGCCGCTAGTGCACTGGCTGCCGAAGCGCTGGTTCCGGACCCTGCTGCGCGTATTGGGACACCGTGAACTCGCGCTTGAGGAACACCTGAACCTGATGAGCCGCAGCGACCTTGCGAAGGCCTGCACACACGCCGGGCTGCCGGACTGGCGGATCGACAGCGTGTCGCTTGGCGGCTGGCCCAGCAATCTGTTGCTGCTCGCACGCAAGCACGGCAGCGGCGACCAGGGTGCAAAAGGCGATGTCGCCACTCATGAACGGTGATGCGCCGGCCGCAAGGGCCCCCGCGGTCCTGCCGGGCCTGTTGGCGCTGATTTCCGCCGCACTGTTCGTCCTCGTGGTGTCCTGCCTGCCCGTCGAGATCCTCGCCGGTGCGGGACACGACGATGCATGGTTCTGGCACCGTGCAGAGTCGATCGTCAAAGGCCACTGGCTGGGGCCCTATGACGAGATGACCCTGATGAAGGGGGCCGGTTACCCGCTGTTCCTCGCCGCCGGGCATGCACTCGGGCTTTCAGTGATGACTGCCCAGGCGTTGCTGTATTCGGTTGCGTGCCTCTTGCTGGGTGCCGCCATCTACAGGATCAACGGCCGCCCGTGGTGGGTATTGCTGATGCTGCTTGCCTTGCAGTGGCATCCTGCCGCCTTGTCATGGAGCCGGGTCATCCGCGACAACATCGTGGCGGCGCAGGTGCTGTTGGCGCTGGCGGCGTTGCTGCATTGTCTGTGCGCAATCCGTGCCGGAAAGCATGGCCGGTGGTGGGCGGCCCTGTGTGGCTGGACCCTCGCCTGGCTCTGGTTGACCCGTGAGGACGGGGACTGGGTGTTGCCGGGCCTTCTGGTGCTCGTGCTCGGATTCGCGTGGCAGGTCCGGCAGGACCGGCCGCGGCGGCGTCAGCTGGCCATGGGCGCGCTGGCGGCATTGCTGGCGTTCGCATCGCCGCTTGCGCTGGTGGCAATGGCCAACCAGGGGAAATACGGCGTATTCGTCACCAATGATTTCCGCGGCGGGGCCTTCGGCGACGCGATGGCGGCACTGCAGCGCGTTCGCGTCGGCGAGCCGGTCGCCTACGTGCCCGTGCCGGGCGCGGTGCGCGAGGCTGTTTATATCGCCAGCCCCGGCTTCGCCCGCCTGCGCTCCAAGCTGGAGGCCGATGGCCAATCCTGGAGACAGCCGGACTGTGGGGACCAGCAGCAGAACTGCGGTGATTACGGCGCTGGAGCTTGGCCGTGGGCATTGAGGGCCGCGGTCGCGTCCATCGGCGCCTACGCAGACGCTCCTGCTGCCGAGGCGTTCTATCGCCAGCTTGCCGATGAGGTCGCGGGCGCCTGCGACGAAGGCCGCCTGGATTGCGTGCGTGGTGCGTTGGGGCTGATGCCCGCCATGACCGACGGGCAGTGGCGCAGCCTGCCATCCCACATGGGCAGGGCGGTATCGCTGCTGACGTGGCAGGGACGACGCGACGGTTGGGGCGGCGGGCACATGAAGGTGCCCGCCGTCAGCCCCATGTGGATGTTCGTCGGGCGCCCACGGGTGCTCGAGGATGAAAGGCTGTTGGGTGACCTGGTCGCGGGCTGGTATCACGGGCGGGACGGGGGGTGGATCCGGCTGGCATGCGACGATGAGCGTGGAGTCGCGCCAGTCGCGCGCATGCCCAGCCAGGATGTTGCGGCGCATTTCAATGACCCGATGGCCCAGGCGAGCCGCTTCGAGGTCGTGGTGCCGGCCATCGAAGGCTGCGCGCTCGAATCCATACAGGGCACGGACAGGGCGCGATTCTCAGAAATTGCGGACATGCGCCGTGATTTCGCGTTTGAATCCGGCCACCTGCACATCGACAAGCTTCGCACTGGTATCCCGCAGTCGGCGCAGGCGCATCCTGCGGCCAGGACGGTTCGCGCCTGGATCAGCCGCATCCACGCTTTTGCCTTGCCCTGGCTTGCCGGCGCAGGGCTGGTCGCATTCGCCTGGGTCACGGCCCGTGCTGTCAGGCGGCGTCGGTTGGAGCGTGGTTGGCTGCTTGCCGCTGCGGCGTGGACCCTGGTCGGCGCGCGGTTGCTGTTGCTTGTCCTGGTTGAAGCGTCCGCCTTTCCGGCCATCCGCATCCATTACATGCAGCCCGCGTTCCCGCTCCTGACGCTGGCTGCACTGGCATCGATGGGCCTGCTGTGGCAGGCCCGTGGCCGCAGGAATCGCCACTGAGACTCGAGGCGCGCCGGCCTCGCGACGCCCTGCTAGCAGCAGCGAAACCCGCCGCGCCCGCCGTAGCGGGCTTCCTGGCGCTCGCGGAAGAAGGTCGGGTAGTCCATCGGCTCCCGGTCCGGGTGTTTTTCCAGCACGTGGCGCACGTAGTTGTCGTAGTCCGGGATCCCGCAGCACAGCCGGGCGGTCTGCACCATCCTCCGCCACACACGCTTGTGCGTGGCGAAGTGGTCCAGCGTGACCAGCTGCCCGGACATCAGAGCCAGACCTTCTGCTGTTCTTCGGTCAACGCGACGTAAGGCGTCTCGCGATCGGTGCGCGCCGGGTTCGCGCGCGCCTTGCGGACGGCGCCGACCGAGTAGAACAGGATCGCCAGCACCACGAACATGAAGAGCGCCGTCAGGCCCGCGTTGACGTAGTTGTTGATCATGATCTGCTGCATGCCGCCGAAGTCCTTCGACGGCGCGATCAGCTCGCCGGCATCCAGCGCCGCGCGGTACTTGTTGGCCTGGGCCATGAAGCCCACGCCCGGATTGCTGTCGAAGATCTTGATCCAGCCCGCGCTGAGCGTGCAGAGCAGCAGCCACACCGTGGGCACGATCGAAACCCAGGCGTAGCGGTCCTTCTTCATCTTGAACAGGACCACCGTGCACAGCATCAGCGCGATGCCGGCCAGCATCTGGTTGGCGATGCCGAACAGCGGCCACAGCATGTTGATGCCGCCCAGCGGGTCGGTGACGCCCTGGTAGAGGAAGTAGCCCCACAGCGCCACGCAGCCCGCGGTGGCGACCAGGTTGGGCACCCAGGCGTCGGTCCTGCGCATGACCGGTACGAAATTGCCGAGCAGGTCCTGCAACATGAAGCGCCCGGCGCGCGTGCCGGCGTCGACCGCGGTGAGGATGAACAGCGCCTCGAACAGGATCGCGAAGTGGTACCAGAACGCCATCATGCCTTCGCCCGGGATCACCGCGTGGAAGATCTGCGCGATGCCCACCGCCAGCGTCGGCGCGCCGCCGGCGCGGGAGATGATCGAAGCCTCGCCGACGTCGTTGGCGGTCTGGATCAATACGTCCGGGGTGACCACGAAGCCCCAGCTCGACACGACCTGCGCGACCGCGGCCGGGTCGGTGCCGATGATCGCCGCCGGGCTGTTCATGGCGAAGTACACGCCCGGGTCGATGATCGAGGCCGCGACCATGGCCATGATCGCCACGAACGATTCCATCAGCATGCCGCCGTAGCCGAGGTACGGTGCGTGGCGCTCGTTGGCCATCAGTTTTGGCGTGGTGCCCGAGGCGATCAGCGCGTGGAAGCCCGACACCGCGCCGCAGGCGATGGTGATGAACAGGAAGGGGAACATCGAGCCCTTCCACACCGGGCCGGTGCCGTCGGTGAACTGGGTCAGCGCCGGCATGCGCAGCTCCGGCATCACGATCAGGATGCCGACCGCCAGGCCCAGGATCACGCCGATCTTCAGAAAGGTGGACAGATAGTCGCGCGGCGCCAACAGCAGCCATACCGGCAGCACCGCCGCCACGAAGCCGTAGCCGATCAGCATCCAGGTGATCTGGATGCCGGTGAAGGTGAAGGCCGGGCCCCAGGTCGGGTGCGCGGCGACCTGGCCGCCGTACCAGATGGCCGCCACCAGCAGCACCAGCCCGATCACCGAGATCTCGCCGACCCTGCCGGGCCGGAGGTAGCGCATGTAGATGCCCATGAAGATCGCGATCGGCATCGTCGCGATCACGGTGAACATGCCCCAGGGACTCTCGGCCAGGGCCTTCACAACGATCATCGCCAGCACCGCGAGGATGATGATCATGATCAGGAAGGCGCCGAACAGCGCGATGGTGCCGGGCACCTGGCCCATCTCCTCGCGCACCAGGTCGCCGAGCGAGCGGGCATCGCGGCGGCTGGAGACCACCAGCACCATGAAGTCCTGCACCGCGCCGGCCAGCACCACGCCGACGATCAGCCACAGGGTGCCGGGCAGGTAGCCCATCTGCGCCGCCAACACCGGGCCGACCAGCGGGCCGGCGCCGGCGATCGCGGCGAAGTGGTGGCCGAACAGCACGTGCTTGTTGGTGGGCACGTAGTCCAGGCCGTCGTTGTTGATCATCGCGGGGGTGGCGCGGGTCGCGTCCAGTCCGAAGACCCGGTCGGCGATGAATCGTGCGTAGAAGCGATACGCCACCAGGTAGATCGAGACCGCCGCGACCACGATCCACAGCGCATTGATCGGTTCGCCGCGGCGCAGGGCCACCGTACCGAGGCAGAACGCACCAAGCAGGGCGAGCGCCGCCCAGGCCAATTTCCCGAGTCCACCTTTCATGCGATTCCCCGTCCGGTTGCAGGCTGTCCGCAAGGGTCTACCCAAGGCGGGGTGCGGTCAATCGCGGGTGCTGCAATGCGGGAGAAAGCGCCCTAAGACTTTGGTCGCGGTCCGCCGTGGCGATTCAGAGCCAGCGCACCTTGCGCAGGTACGCGTACAGGCCGGCCACCACCACCACCACCGCGCCCACGAGCACCGGGTAGCTGAAGCGCCCGGCCAGCTCCGGCATGTGCGCGAAGTTCATGCCGTACCAGCTGGTTATCAGGGTGGGCGCGGCCAGCAGCGCGGCCCAGCCGGCGAGGCGTTTCACGACCTCGCCCTGGGCCAGCGTCACCAGCGCCTGGTTGACGCTGATCGCGGTGCCCAACATGTCGCGGAGCATGTCGATGCTGTCGTTGATCCGCACCGAATGATCGAGCACGTCGCGCAGGTACAGGCGGATCTCGTCGTGCAGCAGCGGGGTGTTGCTGCGCAGCAGCTGCGAGAGCACGTCCTGCATCGGGGTCAGGGCCACGCGCATGTAGGTCAGTTCGCGCTTGAGGTCGTACAGGCGGCGCAGGATGCCGCGGTGGAAGGTGTCGCGGAAAATGTCCTGTTCCAGCGCAAGCAGCGTCGCCTTGAACTCGTCCACGATCGGCACGTAGTCGTCGACGATGGCGTCGAGCACCGCATACAGGGCGAAGCCGGGACCCAGCCCGAGCAGCCCCGGGTTGCGCTCCACCCGCGCCCGCGCCGGGGTGTAGGACGCCGAGGCGCCATGGCGCACGGTCACCAGGTAGCGTGCGCCGAGGAAGGCATGGGTTTCGCCGTAGCGGATGCGTTCGTCGGCCACCTGCGCGGTGTTGGTCGTGACGAACAGCGAGTCGCCATAGGCCTCCAGCTTCGGGCGCTGGTGGGCGTGGTGGGCGTCCTCGACGGCCAGCGCATGCAGGTCGAACTCCTCCTGCAGCTTGGCCAGCACCGCTTCGTCGGGCTCGAACAGTCCGACCCAGACGAAGCTGCCGTCGTCGATCGCAAGCACATCGCTGATTTCATCGAGGCCGATGTCGCGCCGCCGGCCTTCGCGGTCATACGCGGCGCTGTTGATGACGCAGGCGGGCAACGGCGGCGCGGGGGCGGTCATCGCGCCGTCATGCGCCTTCGCGCCGGGGGCGACGAAGGACCGCCAACAGGGCCAGGTGCAGCGGCAGCATGAGCGCGATCCAGTGGCCATTGCGTTGCGACTGCAGCGGCATCCACAGCAGGAAAGGTGACAGCAGCACCAGCGCGGCGACGATCCCCGACACGATCCGGAACGCCGTGCCGCCTTCGCCACCACGTGCGACGCGCCATGCGCCCGGGAGCAGCAGCAGGCACAGCGGATTGAACAACAACAGGTTGTGGTTGGCCCAGCCGAAGCGGTGCGCGGTACCCAGCCAGATGTACAGCATGAGCGCGCCGACCAGGGCGCAGGCCAGCCAGGTTGCCATCGCCGCCCAGGCCACGGCGCGCGGGTGCCCGCGCTGCGACCAGGCGAGTGCGGCCAGCGCGAGTCCGGCGACGAGCCACGGGATCCACGCCACCTGTCGCGGTTCGGGCTCGGGGCCGATACGGTGCGGCAGCAGCGCTTCCTCGGAGGCCACCAGCGGGCGACCGTCGGCATGGCGCACGTCGCGCAGCGCGGTGGCCAGGCGCATCGGCACGAAGGCATCGTCCCAGAGTGCGTTCGGGCGGTCGGCGGCGGGCCCCAGGCCCAGGTCGAAGCCGAGCGCCATCCACGCCGCGGGGCGTGCCAGGCGCACGGCTTCGCTGCGGTAGGTGTTGCCCTGGGAGCGACCCTGCATGTGGCGGCGCAGCGCACCGCCGAGGCCCTCGTCGATGGCGTCGCGCACGCGCGTGGAGCAGTTGTCGGTGAAGTAGTCGTAGCTGTATTCGGCGTTCTCCGGGCGCGCGTTCCGGGCGAGCCGGGCGGCGAGGCCGGCTGCTTGCGCGGCGTCGAGATCAAGCCACTGGATCGACACGCCGCGGCCGACGTCGCGATAGTAGGCAAGGTCGTCGGCGAGCGGCAGGACCACCAGCCGGTAGCGCATGTCCCCGCGCGCGAACCGGGCGACGAAGTCCGGCTCGCCCGGATCGAAGAAGCCGAAGTTGTAGGAGAGCGGCGGACCGGCCGCCGGGTCATCGACCACGATCGCGTTGTGGCCGAAGCGCTCGAAGAAGATCTCGCCCGGCTGCATGGTGGCCACGCCGATGCGCGGCGCCGCCAGCGCAGGCAGCGCGCAGGCGAGGAGGGCCAGCAGCAGGGCAGCGGCCAGGCGGCGGGCAAGCGTCCGCGTGGCGCGTGGCATGCAATCCGGGGCCGCGGACATGCCGGCGGATGCCCGGCGGGACTCAGTCGCCATGGATCGACAGGTGCAGCGCGTGCAGCCGGCGCGCGTCGGCGCTGGCGACGCGGAAGCTGAAGCGGCCCAGCGTCAGCTCTTCGCCGGTTTCAGGCAGGTGGCCGATGGCGGCAGTAACCAGGCCGCCGATGGTGTCGTACTCGTCGTCGTCGAAGTCGGCGCCGAAGCGCTCGTTGAAGTCGTCGATCGGGGTCAGCGCATCGACGACGTACTGGCCGTCGGCCTGGGCGGCGATCTGCGCGTCGGGATCGTTGGCGTCGTCGTGCTCGTCGTCGATCTCGCCGACGATTTCCTCGAGCACGTCCTCGATCGTGATCACCCCGGCGACGCCGCCGTACTCGTCGATCACGATCGCCATGTGGTTGCGCGACTGGCGGAACTCGCGCAGCAGCACGTTGAGCTTCTTCGACTCCGGGATCAGCACCGCCGGGCGCAGCAGCGCGCGCACCGTGCCCGGGCCGTTGTCGGCGACCACGCCGCGCAGCAGGTCCTTGGCCAGCAGGATGCCGAGGATCTCGTCCTTGTCGTCGCCGTGCACCGGGAAGCGCGAGTGGCCGGATTCGACCACATCCTTCATCAGGTCGATGAAGCGGGACTCGACCGGCAATGAGACCATCTGCGAACGCGGCACCATGACGTCGCCGACGGTCATGTCGGACACGGCGATGGCGCCTTCCATCATCCGCAGGGTGTCGGCTTCGACCAGGCCGTCGGCCTGGGCATCGCGCAGCAGCTCGATGAGGTCGTCGCGCGTGGTGGGATCACCGGAAATCGCGGAGCTCAGGCGCTCCAGCCAGCCGCGGCGCCGTTCCGGGTGATCCGGACCGGCACCGTTGTTGCCCTGGCTACCACTGTCGTCTTCGGACATCTCGCTCGTGTCATCGCCCTGGGGGAAGGGCGGCCCTGCAGTTTACCGCGTCCGCTCAGGCCACGCGGTAGGGATCGTCGATGCCCAGCCCGGCCAGGATTTCACGCTCCAGCTGCTCCATGGCCTCGGCCTCGACGTCGTTGCCGTGGTCCCAGCCCAGCAGGTGCAGGCTGCCGTGGACGGTCAGGTGGGCGTAATGGGCGGCCAGCGGCTTGCCCTGTTCGCGGGCCTCGCGGGCGATGACCGGCGCGCACAGCACCAGGTCGCCCAGCAGCGGCATGTGCACGCCGGGCGGCAGCTTGATGTCTTCGTCGAGCTCGGCCGGGAAGCTGAGCACGTTGGTGGCGTAATCCTTGCCGCGGTAGTGGCGGTTGAGGGAGCGGCCCTCCTTCGCGTCGACCAGGCGGATGGCGAGGTCGGCCTCGCGGATGCGGCCGGCCAGCGCCGCGGCCACCCACTTGCGGAAGCTCACCGACGCAGGCAGCCCGGCCCGGGGCAGGGCATAGCCCACGGCGACATCGAGGCGGACCGGGCCTTTGGTCATGACCGGCAGTCTACGCCGCGCCGGTGGACGCGTCCTGCGCGTCGCGGCGCTCGTAGGCGTTGACGATGCGCGCCACCAGCGGATGGCGGACCACGTCGCGCGACTCGAAGAAGGTGAAGCTGGCGCCTTCGACGTCGTGCAGCACCTCGACCGCGTCGCGCAGGCCCGACTTCACCGTCTTCGGCAGGTCGATCTGGGTGAGGTCGCCGGTGACCACCGCCGTGCTGCCGAAGCCGAGCCGGGTCAGGAACATCTTCATCTGTTCGATGGTGGTGTTCTGCGCCTCGTCGAGGATCACATAGGCGTCGTTGAGCGTGCGCCCGCGCATATAGGCCAGCGGCGCGATCTCGATGACGTTCTTCTCCAGCAGCCGCAGCACGGTTTCAACGCCCATCATTTCGTAGAGCGCGTCGTACAGCGGCCGCAGATAGGGATCGACCTTCTGCGACAGGTCGCCGGGGAGGAAGCCGAGCTTTTCGCCGGCCTCGACCGCCGGACGCACCAGCACCAGGCGCTGCACGCGGGATTCGTTGAGTGCCTCGACCGCGCTGGCCACGGCGAGGAAGGTCTTGCCGGTGCCCGCCGGCCCGATGCCGAAGTTGATGTCATGGGTAGCGATGGCGTGCAGGTATTTCTGCTGGTTCGCGCCGCGGCCACGGATGGTGCCGCGCTTGACGCGGATCGCGACGTCCTGGGGCACGAAGTCCGGGTCGGCGTTGCGCGCGGCCTGGACGCCGCCGTCCGCGTCCCGGTCATCCTTCGCGGCGCGGACCGCGTTCAGGCGCAGGTGGATGGCATGGCCATCGAAGGTTTCGCCGCCGGCCTCGTCATAGAGCTCGCGCAGCAGGCGCTCGGCGCCGTCGACGCGTCCGGCATCGTCGCCGGTGACGCGGAATATGTTGCCGCGATTGGCGATTTCGACGCCAAGCGCCAGTTCGATCTGGCGCAGGTGGCCGTCGAAGGGCCCGCTGAGGTTGGCCAGCCGTTCGGTGTCGGCGGGTTCGAGGGTGAAGTCGCGCTGGTATGGGCTGGGCATAGGCGGAGCAGGGTAGCGCGCCGCCCGTCCCGGGACCATGATCGCGGCGCGACGGATGGCTGGGGGACAGGGCCGGCCACGCCCCGGCCGCTGCCTAGCGCGGCGGCGGAGGGTCCGGCCGCCGCCGGGCAGCGCCGGGCAGGCCGCGTGCCAGCAGCACGATGCCGATCCCGGCCATCAGCAGCGATCCCGCCAGCCAGATCCAGCCCACGGCGCCGGCCGCGCCGCCGTCGCGCACCAGGTACATCCAGGTGCGCGCCAGGCCCAGGATGGCCAGCCCGCAAAGCCACAGCCCCAGCGGGTCGAGCCGCCGGCGCGGCGACGGTGCTCCGGGGGCATGCTGATGCCGCGGCGTCACGGCGCCCCTCAAGACCCGGCGGGTGCTTCGGCGGGCGCTTCGGCCGGTGCTTCGACCGTGGCCACCCGGCCACGCAGCGAGTTGCTGAACGCCCCGGTGATCACCACGTCCACGAACTGCCCGATCAGCCGCGTCGGGCCGGCGAAGTTCACCGAACGCATGTTCTCGGTCTTTCCTGTGAGCTCGTTCGGGTCCCTGCGCGACGGACCGGTGACCAGCACCTTCTGCACGCTGCCGAGCATCGCCCGCGAGATGCCCGCGGCGTGTTCGTTGATATGCGCCTGCAGCCGCGACAGCCGCGCGTGCTTTTCCGCGCCGGTCACCTTGTCTTCGAGGTCGGCGGCGGGCGTGCCCGGGCGGCGCGAATAGATGAAGGAAAACGACTGGTCGAAGCCCACGTCCGCGATCAGCTTCATGGTCTTCTCGAAGTCGGCATCGGTCTCGCCCGGGAAGCCGACGATGAAGTCCGAGCTGATCGATATGTCCGGCCGCACTGCGCGCAGCTTGCGGATCTTCTGCTTGAACTCGAGCGCGGTGTAGCCGCGCTTCATCGCCGTCAGGATGCGGTCGCTGCCGGACTGCACGGGCAGGTGCAGGTAGTTGGCCAGCTGCGGCACGTCGCGATAGGCCTCGATCAGCGAATCCGAGAACTCCAGCGGATGCGAGGTGGTGAAGCGGATGCGGTCGATGCCGTCGATCTCGGCGATGGTGCGGATCAGCAGGCCGAGGTCGGCGAACTGCGGCTCGTTCGAGGCCACATGGCCGTCGGAAGGTCCGTCCGCGGCGTCGGCCCCGGCAATCGGCCCGCGGTAGGCGTTGACGTTCTGGCCCAGCAGGTTCACCTCGCGCACGCCCTGCGCGGCGAGCTGCATGACCTCGACCAGCACGTCCTCGAACGGCCGGCTGACTTCCTCGCCGCGGGTGTAGGGCACCACGCAGAACGAGCAGTACTTGCTGCAGCCTTCCATGATCGAGACGAAGGCGCTGGGCCCGTCGGCCCGCGGTTCGGGCAGGCGGTCGAACTTCTCGATCTCCGGGAAGCTGATGTCCACCTGGGGCAGGCCGGTCTCGCGGCGCCCGCGAAGCATCTCGGGCAGCCGGTGCAGGGTCTGCGGTCCGAACACCACGTCGACGTAGGGTGCGCGCTTCACGATCGCCGCGCCCTCCTGGCTGGCGACGCAGCCGCCGACGCCGATCAGCACCGGGCGGTCGCCCTGCTTGAGGGACTTCCAGCGGCCGAGCTGGCTGAACACCTTCTCCTGCGCTTTTTCGCGGATCGAGCAGGTATTGACCAGGATCACGTCGGCTTCGTCGACGTTCGTGGTGAGTTCCAGTCCGTCCGAGGCGGCCAGCACGTCGGCCATGCGGGCCGAGTCGTACTCGTTCATCTGGCAGCCGTGGGTCTGGATGAACAGCTTGCGCGCGGGCGGGGCGGAGGCTTCGGAGGCGGAATCCGGCAGGGTCTGGGTGGTCATGGTGGTTCCGGGGCACGGCGGTGAATCCGGGCCGGATTGCAGATGCGGAGGCGTCAGTCTAAACCCGTCGGCTCCGCCAGGGGCTTTGCGGACCACGGTGCTCGTCGCAGTGATCCTGCAGTGGTTGGCGCGTCGGACGATGGCCGGAGACGCGGCGGGTGGGCGTTTCCCTGGCCATGGTCACGGTTTCAGCCCTTGGCAAGGCCGCCTCAAGCATGGAGACTGCGCGCGATGGAGGGGCGGGGATGAAGTGCTTCGGAAAAATCATCGGGTTCGCCTGCGCGGCGACGGTCGGCCTTGCCTGCATGGCAGCGGCCGGCCAGGCCGTGGCCGGCACCATCTACCGCTGCGACGTGGGCGACGGCGTGGCGAGCTATGTCAGCAAGCGCATCAAGGGCGCGAGCTGCACCGTGGCCAGCACCTACCGGCCCAGCCGCCCGTCGCGTCCCAGCCAGCCGTCCACCACGCCGGGCGCGGTCGGCGCGGTGAACGCATCGACCGCGGTCCAGGGCTCGCCGGCCTCGCTGGATGCCAACGCGCCGTCCACCTTCATGGGCTCCGGTTCCGCAGCACCCGCGGCGGTGCAGGTTCCGTCCGCGCCCTCCTCGGGCAGCGGCTCGCGGCGCCTGGTCCAGGGCCAGGTCTATTCCTACGTCAAGGACGGCGTCCGCCACTACACCAGCCGCAAGCCTGCCGGCGGGGGCGCCTCGGCGCTGCGCACCATCAGCTACAGCTTCTTCGAGACCTGCTACGCCTGCGGCTCGCCGGGCCTCAATTTCGGCAACGTCCGGCTCAACACCAGTTCCTACGATGCCGAGGTCAAGGCGGCGGCGACCGAATTCGGCGTCGAGGAGGCGGTGATCCGCGCGGTGATGCACGCGGAATCCGCCTTCAACCCCAATGCGCTGTCGCGCGTCGGTGCCCAGGGCCTGATGCAGCTGATGCCGGCCACGGCCGACCGCTTCGGGGTCACCAATGCCTTCGATCCGGCGCAGAACATCCGCGGCGGGGTGCGGTACCTGGCCTGGCTGCTCAAGCGCTTCAACGGCGACCTGACCCTGGCCGCTGCGGGCTACAACGCCGGTGAGGGCGCGGTCGATCGCCACAAGGGCGTGCCGCCGTACAAGGAAACCCGGCGCTACGTCGAGCGCGTGGCCGTCCTTGCCGACCGCTATCGGGGACACCAGGCGGCCAATTGAGCGGCCGGCGGGGCGGAATCGCGCCTTCCACGTTGTCCCCTGAATCGGCGTTCCGCTACACTTCATTGTCTTTGGCGGCGGGCCTGCAGGCCGGGCCCCGCCGGGACAGCGACTTACACATGGCGACCGTACGATCTTTCGGAGTGGCGGATGGGCAATGAAGGGGTTCTGGATCCTGTCGAGGGGGGCACGATCGATCATGGTCGCCGCCGCTTCCTGACAGCTACCACTGCGGTGGTCGGTGCCGCGGGCGCCGGCGTGGCCGTGGTTCCATTCGTCAAGACCTGGTTCCCGAGCCAGCGCGCGCAGCTCGCGGGTGCGCCCGTGACCGCGGACATCAGCGCCCTGGCCGAGGGCGAACGCCTGGTGTTCGAGTGGCGCGGCCAGCCGATCTGGATCGTCAAGCGCTCGCAGGAAGTCCTGCAGCTGCTGCCGACGCTGGACGACCAGCTGCGCGACCCGATGTCGGAAAACATCGAGCAGCAGCCGGAGTACATCCGCGAGGCGAATCCGGAGCTGCGCTCGCTGAAGCCGGAAATCTCCGTGCTCGTGGGCATCTGCACCCATCTGGGCTGCTCGCCGGAAATGGTCGCCGAGATCCGCCCGGCGCCGTTCGACGCCAACTGGAAGGGCGGCTACTTCTGCCCCTGCCACAAGTCGAAGTTCGACATGGCCGGCCGCGTCTACCAGGGCGTGCCGGCGCCGACCAACCTCGTGGTGCCGCCGCACCATTTCGTCGACGACAACACGATTGTCATCGGCGTCGATCCGCAGGGGGCCGCGTAAGCCATGTCGAACCTGATCACGCGCACCGCCAACAACGTGGCGGACTGGGTCAACGAGCGCGCGCCCGGCATGATGCCGATGTACCGCAAGCACATGTCCGAGTACTACGCGCCCAAGAATTTCAACTTCTGGTACTACATGGGCTCGCTGGCCATGCTGGTGCTGGTCAACCAGATCGTCACCGGCATCTTCCTGACGATGCACTACAAGCCGTCCGCGGCCGAGGCCTTTTCCTCGGTCGAGTACATCATGCGCGACGTCGAGTGGGGCTGGCTGATCCGCTACATGCACTCCACGGGTGCCTCGCTGTTCTTCATCGTCGTCTACCTGCACATGTTCCGCGGGCTGATGTATGGCAGCTACCAGAAGCCGCGCGAGCTGGTGTGGATCCTCGGGATGCTGATCTACCTGGTGCTGATGGCCGAGGCCTTCCTGGGCTACGTGCTGCCCTGGGGCCAGATGTCGTTCTGGGGCGCAAAGGTGATCATCTCGCTGTTCGGCGCGATCCCGATCATCGGCAACGGCCTGGTCGAGTGGATCATGGGCGACTACCTGCCCAGCGACGCCACGCTCAACCGCTTCTTCGCGCTGCACGTGATCGCGCTGCCGCTGGTGCTGCTGCTGCTGGTCGTGCTGCACCTCGGCGCGCTGCATGAAGTGGGCTCGAACAACCCCGACGGCGTCGACATCAAGAAGGGTCCCAAGGGCAACCGCTGGGACGCGACCAAGCCCGCCGACGGCATCCCGTTCCACCCCTACTACACGGTCAAGGACCTGGTGGGCGTGGGCTTCTTCCTGATGATCGCGGCCTTCATCATCTTCTTCGCGCCGGCCTTCGGCGGCTGGTTCCTCGAGCATGACAACTTCACCGAGGCCAACCACCTGGTGACGCCCGAGCACATCAAGCCGGTGTGGTACTACACGCCCTACTACGCGATGTTGCGCGTGGTGCCGGACAAGCTCGGCGGCGTGCTGGTGATGTTCGGTGCCATCGCGATCCTGTTCCTGGTGCCCTGGCTCGACCGCGCCAAGGTCAAGTCCTACCGCTACCGCGGCCTGATGTCGAAGGTGCTGCTGGGCCTGTTCGCGCTCACCTTCATCTGGCTGGGCAAGATCGGCGCCGGCCCGGGCACCGACCCGGTCGAAACCATCGTCGGCCGCGTCCTGACCTTCTTCTACTTCGCCTTCTTCATCACCATGCCGCTGTGGACCAAGCTCGACTCCACCAAGCCGGTGCCGGATCGGGTGACCACGCATGACTAAGCCCATGACCCTCATCAGCCGCGTCGCGGTGTTCGCGGCCTCCATGCTGCTCTCGTTCTCGGCGCTGGCCGCGGCCGGCGGCCCCGTCCAGCATGCCGGCACCGATCTCAGCGACAAGGCGTCGCTGCAGCGTGGCGCGCAGCTTTTCATGAACTACTGCTCGTCCTGCCATTCGCTGAAGTACCTGCGCTACTCGCGCATGGCCGAGGATCTGGGGCTGACCGAAGAGGAGGTCATGGCCAACCTCAACTTCACCGGCGCCGCATTCGGCGAGCAGATCCTGACCGCGATGCCGGCCGAGCACGCCGGCGACTGGTTCGGGACGGTGCCGCCCGACCTCAGCCTGACCTCGCGCGTGCGCGGCGGAGACTGGATCTTCAGCTACCTCAAGGCCTTCTACATCGACGAAGAGCGTCCGCTTGGCTGGAACAACACCGTGTTCCCCAATGCGTCGATGCCGAACGTGCTGTGGGAGATGCAGGGCATCCAGCGCCCGATCTACGGTGGCAAGGACGAGGCCACGGGCGATCCGCTGATCGATCGCCTGGAAGTGGCATCGCCGGGCACCATGGATCCGCTGCAGTTCGACCAGGCCGCGCGCGACATCACCGCGTTCCTCGAATACGCGGGTGAGCCGGTGGCGGTCAAGCGCGAGGCGATCGGCGTGTGGGTACTGCTGTTCCTCGCATTCTTCACCTTCCTGGCGTGGCTGCTGAAGAAGGAATACTGGAAGGACGTGCACTGAAGGGAGTTGTTCGATGATGGCAGCGAGTCCGCGCATGCGTAATGCACTCACGCTCTTTTCCTCCGCCGATGATGTCCTGTGCCACCGCGTGCGGCTGGTGCTGGCGGCCAAGGGCGTCACCTACGACCTGATCACCGTCGACCCCAAGGACCCGCCCGAGGACCTGCTCGACCTCAATCCCTACCATTCGGTGCCGACTCTGGTAGAGCGGGACCTGGTGCTCTACGCCTCGAGCGTGGTCACCGAATACCTCGACGAGCGCTATCCGCACCCGCCGCTGATGCCGGTCGATCCGCTGTCCCGCGCGCGGCTGCGCCTGGCGATGCTGCGCCTCGAGCACGACTGGGTGCCCGAGGTGCGCATGATCCAGACCGGCACCAAGGCCCAGGCCGATGCCGCGCGCAAGCGCCTGAAGGACCTGCTGACCGCGTCGGTGCCGCTGTTCAAGGCCTACAAGTTCTTCCTCAATCCCGAAATGAGCCTCGCCGACTGCGCGATGGCGCCGATCATCTGGCGCCTGGAAGCGCTTGGCGTGCCGCTGCCCAAGGATGGCAAGGCGATCGACGACTACGGCAGCCGGATTTTCCGCAATCCCGGGTTCACGCGCAGCCTGACGCCGCAGGAGCGCCATCTGCGCGAGCTGCCGGCCTGACTCCGGCCCGCTCGCGGTAGAATCGGGACATGAATGACGTGTCCCGGATGACCAGCCACCGCCCCTACCTCCTGCGGGCGCTGTACGAATGGATCGTGGACAACGGGATGACGCCCCATCTGCTGGTGGATGCGCTCGGTCCCGGCGTGCGCGTGCCCCCGCATACCGTGAAGGACGGGCGCGTGGTGCTCAACGTCGCCGAGCGCGCGGTCTCCCGATTGCACATGGACAACGAGTCGGTGAGCTTCACCGCGCGCTTTGGCGGTGTCAGCCATCCCGTGGCCGTCCCGGTGGGCGCAGTGCTGGCCATCTATGCCCGCGAGACCGGCCAGGGCATGGCCCTGCCCGAAGACCAGGTGGGCGGCAGCGATGGCGATGCGGCCGGCGCTGACGAAGACGACCGTGCAACGTCCGCTGGCGATGTCGTGCTCGGCGTGGTGCCCGGCGGCGTGGCTGACGAAGCGCCGCGCGAGGATCGCGACGGAAACGATGACGGCGACGGTGACGACGATGGTTCACCCCCTCCGCGGCGCGGTGCGCACCTGCGCGTGATCAAGTAGCCGCTCCGGGCGGGTCGGGTGGCCGTGGCTGGCTCAGTCCTCGCCTTGCAGGCTGGACTCCACGGCCGGTGCCGGGCCGGTGAACGACACCAGCCGGTTTCCGTGGAACACCATGCGGCCGCGCTGGCGGTCGGTGCCATCGTGCGAATACTCGAAGCGGAAGCTGCGCTCGAGCCCGAGCCGCCCGTCGCCGCGGCGGCGCAGGCGCAGTCCGATGGCATGCACGGTCTGGTCGAGCAACTGCACGCCGGCGGTACGGCAGGCGGCGTGCCCGACGTCGATGGCGTGTTCGCTGGCCGCGCGGGCCGCGTTCCACCACGCGTAGGCGAGGGCGCCGGCTATCATGAGCAGGATAAGGCTGGGCATGGCTGTGCAATCTGGGGCCAAGCCGAAGATTGAGCAAGCCTTTGCGCGGGCTTCACGGACCACATCCCAGTTTCCACCTATGAACAGCCTCCGCGACGCAGATGAAACCCTCGACCTGTCGACGTCCCCGCCGATCGCGCGCGCGTCGACCACGGCCACCGTCGTGCGACCGGCGATGCCGCGCTACGTCCTGCGCGGCGTGGCCGGGGCCGGCTTCGGCCGCACCTTCCCGCTGGTGGGGCCGACGGTCCTTGGCCGCGCGGCGGACTCCGGGATCCATCTCGACCATCCGGGTATTTCGCGCCAGCACGTCCGGCTGACGCCGACCGCGGAAGGCCTGCTGGTGGAAGACCTCGACTCCACCAACGGCTGGCTGCTCAACGAGGAGCCGCGGGAACGCGCCTGGGCGCGGCACGGCGACGAACTCGGCTTCGACGTGCTGCGCTTCCGCGTCGTGGCGCCGGGCGCTCCGCTGGAACGGCCGCGGCCGGGCGCCACGCAGCGGCGCCCGGCGGGGGTGTCCGCGTGGTGGTGGGTCGCCGCGGTCGCCGTCCTGGGGGCAGCGGCGTGGCTGCTGCTGCGTTAGGCAGGAACCGGCCCGAGTTTCAGCGAGAGGTCGACTGCCTGCACGTGTTTGGTCAGCCCACCGATCGAGATGCAGTCGACGCCGTCGGCGGCGATCGCGCGCAGTGAATCCAGGTCGACCCCACCCGACACCTCGAGCGGGATCCGCCTGGCCGTGATGCGCACTGCCTCGCGGCGGGCGGCGGCGTCGAAGTCATCGATGAGGATGCGGTCGCAGCCGGCCTTGAGCGCGTCGCGCAGCTCGACCAGGGTCTCGACCTCGACGATCAGCGGCAGCCGCGGCTGGCTGGCGCGCGCGGCGGCGATGGCCGCGGCGATGGAGCCGGCGGCGCGCACGTGGTTTTCCTTCAGCATCACCGCGTCGTGCAGGCCCATGCGGTGGTTGTCGCCGCCTCCCACCCGGACCGCGTACTTCTGCGCGATGCGCAGGCCGGGCAGTGTCTTGCGGGTGTCGAGGATGCGCGCACGCGTGCCGCGCACTGCTTCCACGTGGGCTGCCACGGCGGTCGCCGTGCCCGACAGCGTCTGCATGAAGTTGAGCGAGGTGCGCTCGGCGCTGACCAAGGCGCGGGTACGGCCGCGCAACGTGGCAAGCACGGTGCCGGCACGCACGTGGTCGCCCTCGGCGACGCGCCAGTCGATGGCCACGTCCGGGTCCAGCGCGCGGTGACAGGCGTCGAACCACGGCCGGCCGCAGACCACGGCGTCTTCCTTGCACAGCAGGTAGGCCGATTCCGGCGCGTCTGGCAGCAGGGCGGCGGTGACGTCGCCGCTGCCGATGTCTTCGGCCAGGGCGCGCTCGACGTCGGCGGAGACGGTGGCGGCCGGTGGTACGGCAATGGCGGCGGATCCTGGGCCGCCGGACACGGTGCCGGGCGAAACCCCGGCTGGGGCGGCGTCCGGACCCGGGCCGACGGCGCTCATGCGCCCGGGAAGCCGCCGATCTGCGCGGTGGCGATCGCGTCCTCGGCCAGCAACACCGGGATGCCGTCGTCGACGCGATAGACCGTGTGCCGGTCGCGGGTGACCAGGGCTTCGCGCAGCGGCTCGGCCTGCACGGCCTCGTCGCCGCGCTGCACGCCACCGGCGGTGATGGCGCGGTTCAGCGCTTCGAGCCCTGCAGGTTCCAGCAGCGCCAGCGGCTGGCGGCTGGCGGGGCAGACGAGGATGTCGAGCAGCTTGCGGTCCATGGCGGTACGTCGCGGCGTGGGGCCGCTAGAATACGTCTTTGCCACCGGGGACGGCCAATGACCGCCACCAACAGTCCGCCCGTCGTCGGCGTCGTGATGGGTTCGCGATCCGACTGGGACACCATGCAGCACGCGGTGCAGAAGCTCGAAGAGCTCGGCATCGCGCACGAGGTGCGCGTTGTTTCCGCGCACCGCACGCCCGACGTGCTGTTCGAGTACGCGGCCGGCGCGCGCGACCGCGGCCTGAAAGTGATCATCGCCGGTGCCGGCGGTGCCGCGCACCTGCCGGGGATGATCGCGTCCAAGACGCCGCTGCCGGTGCTGGGCGTGCCGGTGCAGTCGAAGGCGCTCAACGGCATGGATTCGCTGCTGTCGATCGTGCAGATGCCGGCCGGCGTGCCGGTGGCCACGTTCGCGATCGGCAATGCCGGCGCGGCCAACGCGGCCCTGTTTGCCGCCGCGCAGCTGGCCGCGGCAGGCGATGCGGATGTGGCGGCCGCGCTGGACGCCTTCCGCCAGCGCCAGACCGCAGACGTCGCCGCCGGCGACGATCCGCGCCTGTGAGCGCCGGCATCCGCCCGGCGTCCGGTGCGAGATGGGCGCGATGACCACCGTCGGCATCCTTGGCGGCGGCCAGCTGGCGCGGATGATGGCCCTGGCCGGGGCTCCTCTGGGCCTGCGCTTCAGGGTGATGGACACCAGCGCCGAGGCCTGCGCCGGACAGCTCGCGCCGCTGGTGGTGGGTGACTACCGCGACGCCGGAGTGCTGGCGGAGTTCGCGGCCGGCATCGACATCGCCACCTTCGATTTCGAGAACGTGCCCGCCGGGTCCGCGCAGTGGCTGGGCGAGCGCGTGCCGCTGTTCCCCAATCCGCGCGCGCTTGGCACCAGCCAGGACCGGCTGGCCGAGAAGACCCTGTTCGGCGAGCTCGGCATCCCGGTGCCGGGCTATGTGCCGGTCGATACCCGCGCGGACCTCGACGCCGCGGTGGCTGGACTCGGCGTGCCCTGCATCCTCAAGACCCGGCGCCTGGGCTATGACGGCAAGGGCCAGTTCCGGATCCGCGCGCCAGCCGATGCCGCTGCGGCCTGGGAGGCGCTTGGTGCCCAGGCGGCCACCGTGGGCCTGATCCTCGAAGCCTTCGTGCCCTTCGAGCGCGAGCTGAGCGTCGTCGCCGTGCGCGGCCGCGACGGCGAGTTCCGCACCTGGTCGCTGACGGAGAACTGGCACGTCGATGGCGTGCTGTCGGCCAGCCTTGCGCCGGCGCGCGTCGCGCCTGCGCTGGAAGCCCGCGCGGTGGAGCACGCCCGCGCGCTGGCGGAAGCCCTGGATTACGTCGGCGTGTTCGCGCTGGAGCTGTTCTGCCGGGATGGCGAACTCCTGGCCAATGAAATGGCGCCGCGGGTGCACAACTCCGGCCACTGGACGATCGAAGGCGCCGAGACCTCGCAGTTCGCAAACCACCTGCGCGCCGTGCTCGGGCTGCCGCTGGGCGCAACGCGCGCGCTGGGCCGCAGCTGCATGCTCAACTGGATCGGCGACATGCCGGATCCCGCCGCGGTGCTGGCCGAGGCCGGTGGCCATTGGCATGACTATGGCAAGACCGCGCGCCCTGGGCGCAAGGTCGGCCATGCCACTCTGCGCGCGGATGGCGACGGGGAACTGGCCGATGCACTGGCGCGCGTCGGCGCCGCGCTGGGACGCGAGGCCCAGGTCGAACCCGTGATCGCCCGCCTGCAGGAACGCCCGCCGCTCCTGTAATCGTCGGAACCCCAACAGCGCGATCAGACCCGGCGGGCGGCGCGATCGCAGCTGTAGCTGCTCCCACAAGAGCAGCTTCTGTGGGAGCGGCCATGGCCGCGATCGCCGCCATGACGGCTTCCACACCCTGCTGCTTGAGCTCCGCGGCTAGCGGAGGTTCGAGCCCACGAAGCTCCAGTCCACCAGGTTCCACGCGGCTTCGATGTAGCGGCCGCGGGCTTCACGGTAGTCCAGCAGGTAGGCGTGTTCCCAAAGGCTCAGGGCCAGAAGGGGCCGGTCGTCGCCGGTGAGCGGTGATGCAGTGTTCGCCGTCAGCGCCAGAGTGAGCGAGCCGTCCGGCCGCTGCAGCAGCCAGATCCACCCGGATCCCTGCAAAGAGCAGGCCACCGCCGCGAAGCGCTGGCGGAAACGCGCCACGTCGCCAAACCTGCGCACCAGTGCATCGGCCAGTTCACCCTCCGGCTCGCCGCCGCCGCCGGCCGCGGCAGGCTTCAGGCAGCGCCACTGGAACGCCAGGTTCCAGGCCTGTGCCGCGTGCTGCTGCAGCGCGCCCTGGGCGCCGCGCACCAGCTCTTCAAGCGTGGCCGTACCCATCCCCGCCGAGGGCGCCAGGGCGCTGACGGCTTCGACATGGGCACGGTGGTGGCGACCGTGGTGGAGGTCGAGGGTGTCACCCGAGATGTGCGGCTCGAGCGCGGTGCGGTCCCAGGGCAGGGCGGCAAGTTCAATGGCCATGGACGCTACAATAGCGCGATCCCCATCACGCGCTGCCTGGCCACGGCCGCTGCGCACCACGTCGGAGCCCCCATGGCCATCGTCGAAAACATCCAGGCCGAAATCAGCGGCCACCCCATCGTCCTTTTCATGAAGGGCACGCCGCAGTTCCCGATGTGCGGCTTTTCCAGCCGCACCGTGGGTGCGCTGCGCGAAGCCGGCGCCGACATGGCGACCCTGCACAGCGTCAACGTGCTCGAGGACCCCGAAGTCCGCGCCAACCTGCCGCGCATTTCCAACTGGCCGACCTTCCCGCAGCTGTTCATCAACGGCGAGCTGATCGGCGGCTGCGATATCACCATGGAGCTGTTCGAGTCCGGCGAGCTGGCGCGCATGGTCGCGGAGACGCAGAAGGCGTGAGTACGCCCCCGGCCGCCGCGGAGGCGCCCATCGCGTCGGCCGCACTGGCCGGCCGCGTGGTCCTGGTGACCGGTGCCCACGGCGGCCTCGGTGCGGTCGCCGCACACGCCTGCGCGCGCGCGGGTGCGACCGTGGTCCTGCTCGGACGCAAGGTGCCCAGGCTCAACCGCGTGTACGACACGATCGCGCGCGACCCGGCCGGGCTGCCGGAACCGGTCAACTATCCCTTCGATCTCGCCGGGGCGGATTACGGCGACCATGCCGAACTTGCCACGCGCATCGGCGCCCAGTTGGGCCGGCTGGACGGCATCCTGCACTGCGCCGCCGACTTCGCCGGCCTGACTCCGCTCGAACACACCGACCCGGGCGACTTCGCCCGCATCCTGCACGTGAACCTGAGCGCGCGCTGGTGGCTGACCCAGGCCTGCCTGCCGCTGCTGCGACAGGCGCCGGACGCATCGGTGGTGTTCGTGCTCGACGACGAAGTGCCGGCCGCCTATCGCGGCGCCTACGGCATCGCCCAGCACGGCCAGCGCGCTCTGCTCGACACCCTGCACGCCGAGCACCGCAACAGCACAGTGCGCATCCATGGCCTCCGCCCCGGCCCGTTGCGCACACCGCTGCGCGCACGTGCCCACGCGGTCGATGAAGACCGCCGCGCGCGTGATCCCGCCGCCGCGGCCGAGGCCTGCGTCACCCTGCTGTCGCCCGCGGGCACGGCCCATCGCGGGCAAGCCTGGGCGCCGCCCGCATGACCATTGCTTCCGCGGCACTGCTGCTGTTCCTGATCCTGGACCCGCTGGGCAACATCCCGGTGTTCCTCAGCATCCTGCGCAACCTGCCGCCCAAGCGGCAGCGCATCGTCCTGGCGCGCGAGCTGCTGATCGCCCTGGGCGTGCTGATGGTCTTCCTCTGGGTTGGCAAGCACGCCCTGGAGGTCATGCACCTGCGCCAGGAGTCGGTGTCGATCGCTGGTGGCATCGTCCTGTTCCTGATCGGCATCCGGATGATCTTCCCGCCGCCCGAGGGCCTGATGGGCGAACTGCCGGGCGGGGAGCCTTTCATCGTCCCGCTGGCCGTGCCGCTGGTCGCCGGCCCCTCGGGCATGGCAGCGGTGATGCTGATGGGCACCCGCGAGCCCGACCGTCTCTGGGAATGGAGCCTGGCGCTGATGATCGCCTGGGGCGCGACCGCGGCCATCCTGTTCTGCGCGCCCTATCTGTACCGGCTGCTCGGCGCCCGCGCCCTGACCGCCGTCGAGCGCCTGATGGGCATGCTGCTGGTGGCGATATCGGTGCAGATGCTGCTCGACGGCGTGGCCAGCTACCTGGTGAGCATGCGCCCGGTCTGAATCAGTCACCCGGCTGTCACATAGCCCGGCTACCGTGTTAATCTCTTGTTAACCGCTGCCGCTCCGGCGGTCGCGGCGTGACCAGGGACAACCCGAATTCTTCCTGCCGTGCCCCGGGGTGCGGTCCGTTTACTTGCCACCAAGAGTCCAGCCATGACCCGTCGCAACGTCTTCCGTGTGTCGAAACTTTCGCTCGGCCTGATCGCCGCGCTTGCCGTCGCACCAGTCTTCGCCCAGAGCACAACCTCCGCAGGCATCGGCGGCCAGGTGACCGGCAGCGGCGGACAGCCAGTGGCTGGCGCCGAGGTCGTCATCAGGCACCTGGAATCGGGAACCGTCAGCCGCTCCACCACCGACGCCAGCGGTCGCTACAACGCGCGCGGCCTGCGCGTTGGTGGTCCGTACGAGGTCATGATCACCAAGCCCGGCGAAGGCACCACCACCGAAGATGGCGTCTTCCTGACGCTCAACCAGGCCAACACCGTCGACGCGGTGCTGCGCGGCGACGTGACTACCCTGGGCACTGTGGTCGCCACCGGCGTTTTCACCGGTTCCGACGTTTTCAGCGCGACCAAGATGGGTGCCGGCACCAACCTGTCGCAGGAGCAGATCGAGGTCCTCCCGACCATATCGCGCAACCTGCAGGATTTCGTGCGCCTCGACCCGCGCATTGCCCAGTCCGACAAGGGCCGTGGCGAGATCAGCGCCGCTGGTCAGAACCCGCGCTTCAACGCCATCCGCATCGACGGCGTCAACACCAGCGACACCTTCGGCCTCGAGGCCAGCAACTTCCCGCTGATCCGCCAGCCGGTGTCGATGGACGCCATCGAGGCGATCAACGTCGACCTGTCGAACTACGACGTCACCATCACCGGCGCGACCGGCGCGGTGATCGACGCGGTGACCAAGTCGGGCACCAACAACTTCAGCGGCTCGGTCTACTACGTCACCCGCGACCAGGACTGGGTGCGTGACAACGAGAACGGCTCGCCGTTCAACGGCTTCGAGGACGAAGAGACCTACGGCATGACCTTCGGCGGCCCGATCGTCAAGGACCGCCTGTTCTTCTTCGCCAACTACGAGAAGTTCACCCGCAATTCGCCGGCTTCCTCCTACGGCCCGATCGGCTCGGGCGCGTCGAACATCGTCAACATCGACCCGAACTGGATCACCGAAGTCCAGCAGATCGGCCGCGACGTGTACGGCATCGACATCGGCAGCCTGGCGCAGATCGACGGCATCAAGCAGGAGCTTGAAGAGAAGGCCGTCAAGCTCGACTGGAACATCAGCGACAACCATCGCCTTTCGCTGCGCTACTCCGAGACCGAGCAGGTCGACCCTGTCGCCACCGGTTCGGGCAACAACGCGCTGAGCCTCAACAGCCAGTGGTACGACATCAACAAGACCTTCGACTCCACCGTCCTGCAGCTCTTCAGCGACTGGAGCGACAACTTCTCCACCGAGTTCAAGATTTCACGTCGCAACTACGACTCGCTGAGCGGGGTGTATGCGCGCCTGCCCGAGATGCAGGTCAGCGTGAATTCCGACCCCGAAGACGACGCCAAGCAGCGTGGCCCGTTCCTGAACTTCGGTACCGACGAGTTCCGCCACGGCAACAACGTCGAGACCACCACCGACAACGTGTTCGCCGCGGGTACCCTGTATGCCGGCGACCACACGCTGAAGTTCGGTTTCGACTACGAGCGCAACGACGTCTACAACATGTACGCGCAGAACATCTGGGGCGCCTACACGTTCGCCGGCCTCGAGAACTTCCGCCAGGGCAACTACTGGGAATACCGCCTCAACGCACCGGTCCCCGGTCGCAACCTCGACAGCGTGGCGATGAACTACGAGCACGCCAATCTCGGTGTGTTCGTGCAGGACACCTGGGCGGTCAACTACAACCTGACCCTGACGTTCGGCCTGCGCGTCGACATCCCCGACCTCGACGACGTCGCCGACCACAACCTGCTGGTCCAGGAGGTCTACGGTCTCGACAACCGCAAGGTCCTGGATGAAGCGCTGTGGCAGCCGCGCTTCGGCTTCAACTACACCTTCGACAGCGAGCGTCCGACGCAGCTGCGTGGCGGCCTGGGCCTGTTCCAGGGCGCGGCGGCCAACGTGTGGGTCGGCAACTCCTACCAGAACAGCGGCTTCGGCCTGATCGGTTACAACCAGATCGTGGATGGCCTCAGCGATGCCGAGCGCGCGGCGGTGTGGGCGGGCCTGCCCTTCAACCCCGATCCGGACAACCCGACCACCCCGAGCCCGGCGGCCGGCTACGACATGCTGGTCAACCTGATGGAGGACAACATCAAGCAGCCGTCGGTGTGGAAGGCCAACCTCGCGTTCGACCACGAGCTGCCGTGGCACGGCATCGTGGCCTCGGCCGAGGTGCTGTACACCAAGGTCAATGACGGCCTGCACTTCGAGCGCCTCGATCTCGGCAGCCCGACCGCGACCGGCCAGGACGGCCGTCAGATCTTCTGGGCCGATCCGGCCACCGCCTCGGGCCGCCGTGGCAACGGCAACATCGGCATCGGCGCGATCGCCGACACCCTGCCGGGCTACGAGAACGTCAGCGGTTGGCACAACGATGGCGTGATCCTGATGAAGAACACCGACGAAGGCCGCAGCCAGCAGTACACCTTCAGCCTGAGCAAGCCGCTGATCAACGACTGGGCATGGTCGCTGGCCTATACCTTCACCGATTCCACCGAAGTGAGCCCGCTGACGTCCTCGCGCGCCATCTCGAACTGGAACGGCCGTGCGATCTTCAACCCGAACGAAGACGTGGCCTCGACCTCGAACTACGAGATCCGCGACCGCTTCATCGGCACCCTGACCTGGCAGAAGGCGCTGTTCGGCGATTACAACACCACCGTGAGCGCGGTGTACGAAGGCCGCGCCGGTCGTCCCCACAGCTGGCGCTTCATGAATGACATGAACGGTGACGGCTACACCAACGACCTGCTGTACGTGCCGAACGGGTACGGCGACGTCGAGTTCGTGGGCGGTGCCGAGATGGAGGACGCGTTCTTCCATTGGCTTGCCACGGTGCCAGAGCTGAACGCGGTCCAGGGTGGCAACGCCGGCCGCAACAGCAGCCGCAACAGCTGGGTCAACACCTTTGACATCCGCGTCAGCCAGGAACTGCCGGGCTTCGTGAGTGGCCACAAGTCGGAGATCTGGCTGGACGTCATGAACATCGGCAACCTGATCAACAAGGACTGGGGCCGGATCGAAGAGCAGTCGCCCTTCAGCGACCTGCGCGCGGTGTACTTCCAGGGCATCAACCCCGAGACCGGCAAGTACATCTACGACTTCGACGGTGCGTGGCAGCCGGGTCTGTACGACGACAAGGGCCAGTCGCGCTGGGCGCTCCAGGTGGGCTTCCGCTACAAGTTCTGATCCACGCCTGAAACGCGACACACGGAACGGCCGGGGCATGCCCCGGCCGTTTCCGTTTGCGGCCACGCCGGCGTTTCCGCAGGCCGACCCGCGTGCGCTAGAGTCGACACCGAAAACGACGACGACAACAAGAAGAAGAGAACACAGATGACCCAGGCAACAACGCCCGAAACCACCACCCTCCCCACCGTCGACGCCCGCATCTACCCGCGTGGCGGCCTGGACGTGCTGTCGCGCGAGGAAGTGGCCCGGCTCAAGGACGCCTCCTCCGGTGGCCTGCACGACCTGCTGCGCCGCTGCGCGCTGGCCGTGCTGACCAGCGGCAGCGCCAACGACGACCCGCGCGCCGCGCAGGAGATGTACCCCGACTTCGACATCCAGGTGCTGCAGCAGGACCGCGGCCTGCGGATCGAACTGGTCGCCGCCCCCGCCATGGCCTTCGTTGACGGCCAGATCATCCGCGGCGTGGCCGAACTTCTGTTCGCCACCGTGCGCGACCTGGCCTATATGGCCATCGAGCTTGGCCCCGAAAACGCCGCCGACCTCGAGTCGTCGGCCGGCATCACAGACGCCGTGTTCGGCCAGCTGCGCAACGCCCGCCTGCTGTTTCCCGTCGAGCCCAAGCTGGTGGTGTGCTGGGGCGGGCACTCCATCAACCGCGTCGAGTACGAGTACACCAAGCTGGTGGGCTACGAGCTTGGCCTGCGCGGCCTGGACATCTGCACCGGCTGCGGCCCCGGCGCCATGAAGGGCCCGATGAAGGGCGCCAACATCGCCCACGCCAAGCAGCGCCAGCGCCGCCCGCGCTACATCGGCATCACCGAGCCCGGCATCATCGCCGCCGAGAGTCCGAACCCGATCGTCAACCAGCTGGTGATCATGCCGGACATCGAGAAGCGCCTCGAAGCCTTCGTCCGCGTCGGCCACGGCATCATCGTGTTCCCGGGCGGCGTGGGTACGGCCGAGGAAATCCTGTACCTGCTGGGCCTGCTGTTGCGCGAAGAGAACGCAGAGCTGCCGTTCCCGCTGATCCTGACCGGCCCGGTGGCGTCCGCGCCGTACTTCGAGCAGATCGACAGGTTCATCCGGCTGACCCTGGGCGAGGCCGCGACCGAACGCTACGAGATCATCGTTGGCGATCCGCAGGCCGTGGCGCGGCGGATGGCGGCGGGCGTCAAGCGCGTGCGCGAGGCGCGGATCGAGCACAAGGACTCGTTCTACTTCAACTGGGGCCTGGACATCCCGCTGCCGTTCCAGCAGCCCTTCGTGCCGACGCACGAGGCGATGGCGGGGTTGGACCTGCACCACGGGCGGAAGCCGCATGAGCTGGCGGCGGACCTGCGGCGGGCGTTCTCGGGGATCGTGGCGGGGAATGTGAAGGAGGATGGGATGCGCCGGATCGAGGCGTTCGGGCCGTTCCAGATCCATGGCGACAAGGACATGATGGAGTCGCTGGATGCGCTGTTGAGGGCGTTTGTGGTGCAGAGGCGGATGAAGATCAGTGGGGAGTATCGGCCTTGTTATGAGGTGGTGACCTGAGGGAAGGGCGCGGATCATCGCGTCAGTGTCACGTCGGGGGCGACACTGATCGCTGAGGCGGACGCTCAAGGTCATGATTCGACCGCTCGTCCGGATGAGGAGTGCACCCTTGAGCGGTGAGGGTACGATTGAGTGGATTGCCGCAAAGTGGCAACGGGGGAAGCATGGGGCGCAACCGGGTTTCAGGTTTCAGCATGATCGAGCTGATGGTCGCAGTTGCCATCGCGGCAATTTTGCTGGCAATTGCATTTCCTAGTTTCGAGGCCACCATGCGCTCAAATCGGATTGCAACTGCGAGCAACCAGCTTATGGCCTCCTTGGCACTTACAAGAATGGAGGCGATCCGGAGCTCAGGGGGCGCTGCGATCTGTACTACGAGCAATGGTGCAGTTTGCAACGGTACTAGCTGGAACGATGGTTGGATGATCTGGATCGATCAGAATGGAAACGGGGCCTTCGATGCTCCGTCGGCCACGCCGCTTGTCACCGACGATCGCGTCGTGCGATACGAGGAAGGCCTCGCAAAGGTTCAGATCAAGAATAAGGCCGGGGGCACTGGTGGTGTCGCGGAGGAAAACCTGATTCGCTTCGACCGCCGTGGCCGCCTGATCGGCGATACGCGGACCATTACTTTGCAGCCGGAAGATTGCAGCAGCGGTTCGGAATTGCGCCGTGTTATAGCGCTTAACGCCAGCGGCCAGGGCCGGGTTCGCAAGGAGACTTGTTCGTGATTACCGCACCCGCGATCGATAGCGCCCGCAGTAGGGCGCGCCAGCATGGCTTCAGCATGATTGAAGTGTTGGTGGCGATCATCGTGCTCGCGCTCGGCCTACTGGGGTTCGCGCTGCTGCAGACGATGAGTCTGCGCTATGCCCAAAGCGCGAACTATCGCACCCAAGCCACGAACCTCGCGTATGACCTTCTCGACCAAATGCGCGCGAATCGATTCCAAGCAGCCTGGTACAGCGGCTCCAGCGGCGCCGGTTTCAATGCGGGCGATATCATTGCGGGGGACTGCTCCAGGCCAGTGGGAACCGTTGCGATCGCCGATAGCATCGAGCGTTGGCAATGCCAAGTCGTACAGTTGCTTGGAGAAAGCGCGAGCGCGAACGTGGGCTATAACGCTGGGGTGGTCAACGTGGCTATTTCGTGGGGAGATCAGCGGTGGGACGAGGAAGATCCAGAGGCGACCACCACTTTTGAACTCATTACAAGACTGTGAGTAGGCCGATGTCGACCATTCGCTACGCGCGCGGTCTTTCACTGATCGAGATCATGGTGGCGTTGGCCATCAGTAGTCTGTTGATTCTGGGGCTGGTCCAAGTATTCAGTGCTTCGCGATCGGCCTACCAGCTGTCCGAGGGCTTGGCACGCACGCAGGAAAACGCGCGCTTTGCGATCGACTTCCTCCAGCGTGACATTCGGATGGCGGGACATTTCGGCTGTGTCAATGATCAGGCGCATTTCGTCAAAAACGAGGGCGACCCGCGGCAGCACTTCGGAGGCGCCGGAACAATCACTCCCGGTGCGGGCCACCCGCTTGACTTCACGGTTTCGGTCGAAGGCTACGAAGCCCCCGGCACTGGACCAGGGCAATCGTTGACGATTGGCGGGTCATGGGCGATTCCTGCCGGCATGCCTGCCGAGGTCGCGGCGCTGGATCCGGCCCGAGGTAGTGATGTCCTCGTCCTGCGCTATCTCTACAACGAAGGTGCGCCTGTCACAGGCATCGCGACTGCCGGAAGTGGCGAGACACTCACAGTGGATGCTTCCAGGTTCGGAGCATTAACCAACGGCGGTGTACCGGCACCGGTGATGTTTGGTGTCACGGACTGCAACCACGCCGATGTTTTTCCTGGCGCCACGGGGGGGGGTACCACCGTTTCCACACCCGCGAATTATTCGTTCGAAGGGCGATACGTGCCTGCGCCGAACGGCTTGGCCACTCTGTATCGCGCGGAATCGATCGTGTACTACGTGGCGATGAACTCCGCGGGCGAGCCGGCGCTCTGGCGTGCGCGGGCAGATGGCGCTGGAGCCTATCCCGCCGCAAATCGTGAAGAGCTTGTGGAAGGCATCGAAAGCATGCAGTTGCTGTTCGGGCAGGACGAGGTTGTGAATATCACCTCGGCGTCGCCACCTCGCGGCAACATCACTGTGCAGAACACCGCTGAAGTTGTCCGCTCGGGAACCCCAGCGCAGCGCGTAACACAATGGCGACGCGTGGGCTTGGTGCAGGTAGGCCTGCTGGCACGCAGCCCCAATCGCGCCTCCGCTGCACAAGCTGCGGAAGGAGCGGCACGCCAACGCGTGCTCGGCGTCGAATTCATCCCGGGGGCAAACAACGATGCACGTTATCGGGCGAGCTACGAAGCCACGGTGGCGCTGCGCAACCGACTTTTCGGGAACTGACGATATGCCCCCCCTTACGCGCGGCGACTTCATCGAGCGGCACCGCCAAGAGGGCGCGGTGCTTTATATCGCGTTGATCATGCTCGTGATCATGGCTCTCATCGGTGTGGTGGGCATGCAGGTCACCGGTATGCAGGAGCGCATGGCGGCCAACTACCTAGCGGCAAACGTCGCGTTCCAGAACGTTGAAGGCGTCGTCCGGAATACGGAGTGCGGGATTGAGGAGTTCGTAAACAGAACTTCTCCGGGCGTCTGCACGGTCATTGATCCGCTGGACTTTGGGCGATGCGACGACGGCTTCGATCCCGTGGCCTGGGGCGAGACCCAGAGCTTCACCGCGGTGCCGGCGACCAACATCCGACAGATTGATGAGTGTGTCGAGGGCGAAGCGCCGCTGGACGAGGGCGGCCCCAAGGACGCGAATCCATTCCCGATCTACCAGATCACCTCCTACGCCGCGGACGACGAGGACAACCCCACGTCCTCGGCCGTGGTCGATACTGTGTTCAAGCTCTGAGGGCCGCCACCATGGCATTGCGCCGTACCAGTCTGGCTTCCATCGCCGTCGTCGCCACACTATTCGGTGGCGGCTACTTCCTTTATGGACTATTTGCTGCCCAAGGGCAGGGCGTGTTGGCGCAAGCGCCACTGAACACGCAGGTGCAGGTCCCCCCCGCATTCGTCATGGCGATCGACGATTCTGGCTCGATGACTTATCACAACCAGTTTCCCGGCGCGGACGGCAAAGGCTGCTGGAGTCGTGACACGGGTACTCCCGCTTGGAGTTTCTTCCATACGTCGGGCACGAATAAGGGACAGCTCAGAGCGTCCACGGACAACGGTGGTGTCTGCGGGTACGCCTTCTCGTATGGGTCTTCGCCCCGTAATGGGGAGAGCAACAGTTGGCGCGGCATTCCCCCCGTTGACACAATGGGTTTCGCGAGGTCTTCCGACTTCAATCCGGCCTATTTCGATCCGACCGTGACCTACTTGCCGTGGGTCAACAGCGACGGTACGAGTTTCGGGAGCGCTTCTCTGACTGCGACGCGGATCGACCCCAGGCCCAACGGCTCGGGTTTGGGAGCAGTTAACTTGACCGAGCTGCATGACGGCAGAGAGGTTGCCGATAGCTCCGGCCAGTTGTCGGATCGCTTTAGTGCTTACACCGGTATGGTGTTGCCGGAAGGTACAGAGTACAGATTCCCGGGTACGAGTAACTGCGGCGGTCTGGTTGGCAGCAGCACTTGGCGCACGCTATCCAGCGACCACTCCATGACCGCGCAGTGCAACATCTTCATCAAACACCGCCTTGCTGTTTTTTATCTGAGTTCGGATGAGGTTCCGGTCGGGTATGAGTCCGTCCCACGCGTGCGGGCATATAACGCGTGCGGCCCTGACTGCGACATGTGGCGTTACACGATCCGCCAGACCGATACTGAAGCGCTGCAAAACTTCGCCAACTGGTTCTCGTACTATGGTAATCGTCATCGTTCGCTAGTTGCGGGGCTCACGCGATCGCTGCTTGAGATCAACAACATGCGGATCGGTTACTTTCGCATCAATCAGCACGGCTCTTACGACAACCCGGGTCTTGGGACGGGTACCGGCAATGAACGTGTTTCAATGCGTGACATGGCAAACGCCACGCATAAGGCGAGTCTGTTCAATGACATTCTCGCCAATCCCAACTGGGGGAGCACCTACAATAGGCAGGCGGTATACGCGGCGGGAAGGCAATTCATGCGCAAGGATCCGCTGACCTCGGCCGCCAACGGAGCGCCGGTGCAATTGGCCTGTCAGAAGAACGCCATGATGCTTTTCACTGACGGTTACAGCAACTCCGACGGGCCGGCTGTTGGTGGAGTGGATAACCTTATGGGTGTGCCGTTTTCAGATGGCCACGATAATACGCTTGCGGATATCGCAACCAGCTTTTACAAAAATGACGCCGAAGGAACGTCGCCATTGAACACCAGTTTCGCGGAAGGGCAGGTTCCAGTTCCCGATGCCTGCCCCAGTGATGATCCGCGGGTGAATTGCCAGAAAAACCTGCACGTCAACTTCTATGGCATAACGCTTGGAGGACGCGGAAACCTCTTCAATCCTGAGGTCAATCAGCAACCCTACACGGATCCGGCGATTTACCAGAATTGGCCGTCCCGCCAGAACGACAACCGCAGCACCATCGACGATATCTGGCACGCGACGGTGAACACCCGTGGCGAGCTGGTTAATGCGCGAACGCCGGCCGACATCCTTTCAGCAATGAGGCGCATCCTTTCCTCGGTCAGCTCCGGCTCGACGCCGTCCGGAAGTCTTGCGGTCACCGGCGCGCGAATTGGGGACGGCTCGCTTAGCGTTGCGCCGCGGTACGAAGTGAGAAACGAAGGAACCGATTGGTTCAGCGAGCTGACGGCACAAACCGTGAGCATCGAGCCGACCACTCGCGCCGCAACCTTGACCTTTGCCTGGGAAGCCAGCGACGAGATGCCGTTGCCGGGGTCCAGGAATGTCTTCTTCAACCTTGACGGCACGATGCAGAAATTCAGTGATTCCACAGTGAGTCTTGCGAATCTCTGCACCAAGCCTTCGGGAAACTACATCGGCATTTCGCGATGCACGGAGGCGGAAATCACAGCGCTTGGGACGACTTTGACTCAAAGCATCAGCTACTTGCTAGGCGACGCCAGCTTGGAGAAGCGGAACGGTGGGATGCTTCGTGACAGGTCCACGAAGCTTGGAGACATTGTCAACTCGACCCCGGTCGTGAGCTCGCCACTGGATGATTACGGGTACGGATCGCTGCCCGGTTTGTTGGGTAGCTCCTACGCCACCTATCTCGCTGACAAGCGCAACGACGGCCGATATATGGTTTACGTCGGTGCCAACGACGGCATGCTGCATGCATTCGATGGTGGCATGGGCGCGGATGGCATCATGGACTCCAACGGGGGACGCGAAGAGTTTGCCTATATTCCGGCCACGGCGATTGGACACATGGGAAATCTGCTGTTCCCGCACGACCCAAGCAACGACAACGACCAGAAGTTCGACCATCGTTACTACGTAGACGGCCCGGTCACAGTGTCCGATGCAAATTTTGGCGGTTGGAAGACAGCACTTGTCGGCAGCGCTGGCGCGGGCGGACGTAGTGTCTTCGCGCTGGAGGTGACGGATCCGTCCGAATTCGGCACGGGCGCCAACAACGGCAAGCTTTGGGAGATCAGCGACCTCGATAGCAGCTTGCCGGCTGATGTGCAGAGCAACATCGGACACGTCCTAGGCAAGCCCGTTATCGTTCCGATCAAGACCACAGCTAGTGACACACCGCGATGGGTGGCCATTTTCGGCAACGGCTACAACAGCGCCAGCGGAAAGGCAGTGCTTTTTGTCGTTGATATCAAGTCGGGTACACCCAGCATCCGAATGATTGAGGCCGTCGAGGGCTCGGCGCCGTCTGGCGGCAATGGCTTGGGCAACATCGTTGCTTTGGACCGCTGGGGAGGTTCTTCGGAAAGTGGCATCAAGGGCCAATATCGGGATGGCTTGGTAGATACCGTTTATGCCGCTGACCAGCGCGGCGCCCTCTGGAAGTTTGATCTCCGCGCGCCCACGCCAGCCAATGTAACGGTTCCGCTGTTCACGACGCGCACGCACACTGAGGGTTCGTCGACGTACCGTCAGCCGATTACGGGCGGCCTTACGGCAGCGACTGGCCCCGCTGGGGGCGTCCTCATCTACTTCGGTACCGGCAGCTTCTCTTTCATCCACGATCCAGGCGAGGATGAGTCGCAGTCTCTTTACGCAGTGAACGATATCGAGCGTGGACCGACGACGTCGACAGTGACGCGCAGCAACTTGCACGGTTACTCCATCACCACGAACGACACGACAAGGACGATGATCGCCGGTGCGATTCCAGTTGGTGCACGAGGATGGTACGTCGACCTGCCAGCAGGGGAGCGGTTCGTAGGTTACCCGCGTATTGCTACGGGTATGGTTTTCATGCCTACATATGCACCTCAGGCCGCTGCTACTGGCTGTTCCACGCAAGGCTTCAACTGGCTGTTCGGCCTCAACTCACGTAGTGGCGCTCCGGGGCTCTCAAGCGTCCGCTACGGCTCGCCTACAGGTGAATCGCCGGCCGCAGGGACTGGCGCAGTGGCCCTTGACACCGGTGGCAGCGCGCCTGTCAAAGATGTCGGCGTGTTCGTGGTTCCGCGGTTGGGCCCGCCGACGGCTCCTGCAGGCGGCCCCGGCGGAACGCCGCCTGGCACACCGCCAGCCCCGCCCGAGCAAGGCTGCTGGATGATGGTGACCGCGGCTGGTGCACAGCAGATGTATCTCCCCTATCCCTGTGGCCGTCAGTCTTGGCGTCAACTGCAGTGACAAGTTCCATGGACAAGGGGAAAGCCATGCGCCAGCGAGGATTCACGCTCATTGAACTCATGATCGTGGTCGCGGTAGTAGCGATTCTCGCTGCTATCGCTTACCCCGCCTACAACGACAGTGTTCGCAAATCAAGACGAGCTCAGGTTAAGTCGGACCTCGTAGAACTGGCGCAGCGCGCCGAGCGTTTTCACACCAGCAATAATTCCTATGTTGGGTTCTGGGCCACGGTGCCAACTTCACACCGTATCTCGCCGAGGACAGGCGGAACCGCCGCCTATAGCCTGACGCAAGTGGAGGCTGCGAACAGCTTTACTCTCTCGGCAACTCCAGAGGGGACCCAGACGAAGGACACTCGTTGCGGAACTCTGTCGTTGAGCCACACCGGTCAAAAAACTGAGAACGGGACGGGTACGCTTGCGGACTGCTGGTGATTGGTTGGTTGTGTCTCGCCGACGCGCGAAATTGAGGGATGGACGCTAGCCGGCGACATGTCACGCTCTGGGGCTACGCTCCTCGCGCACCTTCGGTCGCCTGTCACTGAACAGCACACTCAGCACAATGCCGAACCCCAGCGCCGAGGCCAACAGAAACATCCCCATCGCCACCGCCGGATAGCCGAACAACCTCGGCCCGCCCACATCCCCACGCATCAACATCGCACTCGCCAGGATCAGCGCAGCCACGATCACCCCCGCCGCCACCCGGTTCGCGATCTTCTGCAGGTTCTCCGTCAGACGGGACTCCTGGAGCCCCACCATCCGCACCTGCAGCTTGTTCTCCGACACCAGCGACAGGATGTTCGACAGCTTGCGTGGCGCTTCCTGCAGCAGGTTCTGCAGTTCGATCGCGTCGCCGGCCAGACGCGCCGGCGAGAACGCCTGGCGCACGCGCTGGCGCATCAGCGCCTGCAGGTGCCCCTCCACCACGCGCTTGACGTCAAGCTCTGGTGTCAACGCATTGCACACGCCTTCAAGGTTCAGCAGGGTCTTGCCCAGCATGTGAAGTTCGGGAGGCGAGCGCAGTCCGCAGGCCACGCTCAGTCGCGCCAGCTCCATCATCAGCCGGCCTTCCGACAGCGCCTGCGAGCTGCCGTGTGCCGCATAGCGCGCAACCAGATGGCCCACCTCGCGCACGTAGCGGACTTCGTCGAAGTCTTCGAGCCGGATCGACATCGCGATGGTCTCGTCCGCCACCTCTTCACCGCGCCCGTCGATTGCCGAGAACAGCAGCTTCAGCAGATGCTCGCGCTGCCTCGGGGGCACGTGCGCGACCATGCCCAGGTCGAAGACCGCGAGCCGCTCGTCTTCCGTCACCAGCATGTTGCCGGGGTGCGGGTCGGCGTGGATCTCGCCGTGCACGAAGACCTGGTCCAGGTAGCCGCGCATCAGTGCGGCGGTGAGCGCTGCGTAATCGTGCTCGGTGCGGCGAAGGCCGCTGAGTGCGGTGACCTTGGTGCCGCGGATCAGTTCCATGGTCAGCACGCGGCGGGTGCTCAGGTCGCGCAGCGGGGCGGGCACCAGCAGTTCAGGGTAGTCGGCCAGGCGTTCGCGGAACCGTTCGAGGTTGTCGGCTTCAAGGTGGTAGTCGAGTTCGGCCAGCAGGGTCTTGCGGAATTCGTCGACCCAGTCGGAGAAGCGCAGGCGGCGGCCGATGCGGGTGCTGGCGTCGGCGCGGCGCGCGATGCTGGCAAGTGTGTCGAGGTCGGATCGGATTTCGAGATCCACGCCAGGTCGCTGCACTTTCACCGCGACCTCGCGGCCGTCGTTGAGCACGGCACGGTGTACCTGCGCCAGTGAGGCGGAGCCCAGCGGCACGTCGTCGAACTCGCGGAACAGCTTGCCCAGGCGCACGCCCAGTTCGGCTTCGATCAGTTCGCGGATCGCAGCTGCGGGTACCGGCTGGACGTCGTCCTGCATGCGCTCCAGCGCGACGAGATAGGGCGCAGGCACCATGTCCGGACGGGTTGAAAGCGACTGGCCGATCTTGATGAATGTCGGCCCCAGGGCCTCAAGGTCGTCGACGAACGCCTCCGGCCCGGTGGTGTCGTCGCTGAATGCCACCACCTCCGCGTCCAGATCGGCGATGTCCACGTCGTCACCGCCGAACAGGCCGGCACCGCGATGCTTCAACACGAACCGCAAGACCTGCGCGCCGCGCGCCATGCTGCTGTTTCCGGCCATGGACCCCTCCTTGAATGGGGCCAAGGTAGCGGGGGCGATGTCAAGGTGGCCTGAGGGCCGCAGCGGCCTGTTCACGCACCTCCTACGGAACGCGTTCTAGTGTCGACGCCTACCCTTTCGGAGGCACGCCATGAGTCGCCATACGATGTTGTTTGCGTTGGGCGTCGGCGCCCTGGTCCTCGCGGGCTGCAATGATCGCAGCGACATGCGCGCCGATGCGGGCGAGGCGCGAAGCCAGGCGGAGGACGGGCGCATGTCGCAGGAGTCGCTGCCTGCGGACCAGGGCCGTCCCACCGGGACACCTGCGCCGAACCAGGGCTCCGGGATGCAGGCGGGCGCCGGCAACGAGAATGCGACCCTGGCGATGTCGGGCTCGCCGTCCTCGCATCTGGTGGATGGCGCTGGCAGTGCGGTCTATGTGCTGGCCGGCAATACCGATGGCAGCAAGTGCGACGCGGTCTGCGAGGAGGTCTGGCCACCGGTGATGGCACACGACCTGCAGCCCACGGGAGCCGCCGGGGTGGAGTCGGCGCGGATTGGCACCCTTGAGCGCGAAGGCCGCATCCATGTGACCTATGGTGGCGAGCCGCTGTATCGTTATTCGGGCGATGCCGGTGCGAACCGCACCAGCGGTGCGGGTGTGGATGACCAGTGGGGAAAATGGTCGCTGGTGGGCCTGGACGGCCGGACCTTGCCCGACCCGCAATAGGGATCCAGCCTCGCGACCTGTTGCCTGAGTTCACGGGGGTTCGGGGAACTCGGCGTCGCCGCGATGGTCGGATGCGCTCCGGCGTGCTGGGCAGTCCTGGCGCATCGGCGGTGCCAGTCCGGCCGGAATCGCCGCGCTGCGCGCAATCACAGACGATCCGATGCTCGATGTCGTGCACGCTGCGAGCCACGATGTGCATGGGCCACGCACTGTGCCCACCGGCGCCGACGTGCACGACCACGCCGTCGATGCGAGTCGGTGCTCGCGGCGACGCCGCGAAGGCGAAGGTGGCCGAGTACCAGGCTGGGGCGCAGGCGGATGCCGCGCCGGGTTGATCGCACAGTCCGCGATCAGGCTTCGGGCAGTGTCCCGCCGCCGTCCGGCTGCGGAGGCGGACGCAGGCTGACCAGTCCGAGGATGCCGTGGCGCTTCGCCATTCTCCTCAGCAGGACGTCGACCCATTCGCCATCGCTGCCACCGACCTCGTCCAGGCCACGCGAGTGCAGTTCCCACACGGCGCGGAGTTCACCCACCGCGATCGCCTGCCGCTGGCAGGAGGTCAGTGCGGAATCGAGGGCGTGCAGCCGACTCATCAGCTCAATGGTCTGCACGGTCCTGGTCCGCGGGGTCGGTGTCGGCAGGACCGGCGCTTCCGGCGCCACCCTCTTCATTGCGTGCGGGGATCTCGGGGTCAAGCGCATCGTCGCCGGTGTCGCTCCAGCGTTCGCTGCGTTCGTCCGGGTCGGCATCGCGCCAGCGGCTGCGATCGGATGCTTCCTCTTCGGCCTGTGGCTTTCTGCTCGTACCTTCGCCGCGGCCGGGGTAATCCCCGCGCCCGGGCCCGCGTTCGGCGTAGCCGCTGGATGTCGGTCGTTCCGGCCTGTCCCTGTCGGGCATCGTTCTTCTCCTGTCTGTCGATAGGCGCCGAGCCAGCCGCGCGCTGGACAGGGGTCGCCATGGCTGGTGTATAGCAATGGCGGTGGAAACACCGCGTCACGGCCCGCGGCGTCACGGCCGGCGCGGCGGCGCGTCCCGTGCCGCTGCAGCGGGGCCGTCCCCGTTCGCGCGGGATTCGAGCGCCTGCAGGAAGCTGGACGTCCACCAGTGGATACCCTCTTCCTGCAGCGATCGCAGCGATTGCAGGTGGCGCTCGCGCCGCTCCGCGACGTCCAGGCGCAGCGCCGCGGCGATCGCATTGGCGACACCGCCGATGTCGTAGGGATTGACCAGCAGCGCGCCGCCCAGCTGCTCCGCGGCGCCGGCGAAGCGCGACAGCAGCAAGACGCCGGGGTCGTCCGGATCCTGCGCGGCAACGTACTCCTTGGCCACCAGGTTCATGCCATCGCGCAGCGGCGTGACCAGGCCCAGGCGCGAGGCGGAAAAGAACCCCGCCAGCGTCTGGCGGCCGAGGTTGCGGTTTACGTAGCGGATCGGCGTCCATTGAGGATTGGCGTGCTCGCCGTTGATGTGGCCCGCGATTTGCTCGAGCTCGCGCCGCAGTTCGCGATAGCTGCGCACGCCGCTGCGCGAGAGCGGCGCGACCTGCAGCAGGGTCAGGCCGCCGGCGTTGGCCGGGTGGCGGCGCAGGAACTCGCCGAAGGCCTGGAACTTCTCGGCCAGTCCCTTGGAATAGTCCAGCCGGTCGACGCCGATCGCCAGCGCGCTGCCGCCCAGGCTGTCGCGCAGGCCACGCAGGCCGGCGGAACCGCGCGCGCGCGCCGCCGCCCGTGCGAATTCGCCTTCGTCGATGCTGATCGGAAACGCACGCGTGAGCGGCCTGCGATCGCGTCGGCCGGACACGTGTTCACCGGCCTCCGCGGCATCGCGCAGGTAGGCATCGAAGTTCTCGCAGTCGCGGCGGGTCTGGAAGCCCACCAGGTCGAAGGCGGACATCGCACCGAAGACGCTGTCGTGGTTGGGCAGTGCGCGCGCGAGGTCCGACGGCGGAAACGGCACGTGCAGGAACAGCGCCAGCGGATTCCCCACGCCCCGCGCACGCAGCTCGCCGGCCAGCGGCAGCAGGTGGTAGTCATGTATCCAGACCCGGTCGTCCGGCCTCAACAGTGCGGCCAGGCGCTCGGCGAACTGCGCGTTGACCTGGCGGTAGGCGACGTGGGTCTCGCGGCTGTATTCGACCAGGTCGAGGCGGTAGTGCAGCGCGGGCCAGAGCGTGCGATTGGAAAAGCCGTCGTAATAACCGGCGACGTCGGCCTCGGTGAGGTCCATGGTCACGTAGTCGACGTTGCCTTCGCTGGTCGAATTCAGCCCGCGGGTGCCGTCGCGGCTCGCCTTGCCGCTCCAGCCGAACCAGACGCCACCGGTGGCGCGCAGGGCGCCGTCCAGCGCAACCACGAGCCCACCGGAACGCGACTGTCCAGGTACGGCGACGCGGTTGGAAACGATGACAAGGCGCGACATCTGCAGCGAAGGAAGTCGGGTCTTCGACGGTAGCGTGCTGATGGATAGGCGGCGTGAATGAAGCCATTTGGCCTCCGGCTGTCCGACCACCGGGAGTTCACCCAGGCTTAGCGTGCCCTTTGCGAGCCTTGGCCCTCCCCCCAAGCCGGAGTAAACACAATGGCTGTCAAGACGATGGAAGAGCTGTTCGTGCATGAGCTTTCAGACATCTACAGCGCGGAAAAGCAGCTGACAAAGGCGCTGCCGCGCCTGGCGAAGGCCGCCTCATCGGAGCAACTGTCCACGGCTTTCGAAACACACCTCGAAGAGACCCGGGGCCAGATCGAGCGTATCGACCAGGTGGTCGAGCTCCTGGACATCCGGCTCAAGCGGATCAAGTGCGCGGCGATGGAAGGACTGGTGGAAGAGGGCAAGGACGTGATCGAAACCGTGGATGCAGGGCCGCTGCGCGATGCGGCCCTGATCGGCGGCGCACAGAAGGTCGAACATTACGAGATCGCCGCGTACGGCACGCTCTGCGCACTTGCGAGGCAGCTTGGTTACAAGAAGGCGCTGCCGCTCCTGCAGGAGACGCTGGACGAAGAGAAGGCGACCGACGAGAAGTTGACAATGATCGCGGAAGGCGGTGGCAACCAGCGCGCCGCGTCCCAGGCTGCCTGAGGCTGCACAGATGACCAAGCGCGAACTCATCACACCAAACGAAGGCGACAGCCGCTATGTGCGCCGGGACGAAAAGGGGCGGTTCGACGAACAGGACGACGTGGGCCGGTCGCTGAAGCAGGATCGGGCCAGGAAGGCGGAGACCGAAGTAGAGTCCGGCCACGGCGATCGCGGCGACCAGCGCAAGAAATAGCGCCGCCCATGTCCACTCAGCGCGAGGCACCGCTGCGGCCAGCAGCGACGCGTGTGCGCCACACCGGGGCAGGCCCCGCCGAGACGTCGTGTCGCGCCAGGCTGTTCCTGTCCGATTCCAGCGTTCGCGAACTCGCCTGCGAAGAGCTTGGATCGGTCTGCCCGGACCGCGACGCGCTGCTGTGGGTCGACCTGGTGCGCGCGGACAAGGACACGCTGCGGCGGGTCTGGGCCAGGTGCGGACTGCCCGAGGACATGCCGGACTGCCTGGCACAGGAGTCTGGACCGCGGCTGGAGCGCTTCGGCAGCCATTTCATGGTTTGCGCGATCGCCGTGGTCGATGACGGATTGGCCGGCGTCGAGGGCGCGCCGCTGGTGCTGGTGGCTGGCGACAACATCGTCGTGAGCGTGCACGGGCGCGACATCGGTTTCATAGACGACCTCATGAGCCGCGAAGCCGCGGCCTCGCATATCGGGCGACTCGGCGCGGACAGCTTCGTGGCCGCGCTGCTGGACTGGCAGCTGTCGACCTACTTCGACGCCGTGAGCACGTTCGAGGCCGGGGTGGATGCGCTGGAGCAGACCATCCTGGCCGAGGACGCAGGCAGCTGCCTGCCCCAACTGCGCCAGCTGCGGCAGGCGGCCTCGCGCTTGCGCCGGATGCTGGCCCCGCACCGCGCCGTGTTCGCGGCGCTGTCGCGTCCGGATTTCCGCCACGACGAGCGCCCGGAATCGGACCGGCACTTCGCGGCGCTGGACACCCGCTTCGAGCGCGCCATGGACATGGTGGAAAACGCGCGCAGCCTGGTCATCGGCAGCTTCGAGCTGTTCAGCAGCCAGACCGCGCTGCGCACCGACCGCTCGATGCGCGTATTGACCTTCGTCACCGTGATCACAGGCCTCCTGGCCACGGTGGCCGGAGTGCTGGGCATGAACTTCAAGGCCGGCTTTTTCGATGCCGGCAATGCCGGTTTCCTGATTGCCGTGGGAGCGATGCTGGTGTTTGGCGGCGGCTCGGTGGCGCTGGCGCGTTCGCGGGGCTGGTTCTAGCGGACGAAAAAAAGGCCTGCGGATTGCTCCGCAGGCCTCCTGGATTTTCTGGCGCCCGAAGTTGGCGCAGAATTGTTTGCGTAAGTTCATGATTCGGCTATGAAATATTCCGCTGGTTGAATCATGCTACTCACAAATCTACTCCTGCAGAAATTGGCTGGCGTTCCGCGCGCCGTGCGCGCCCCCGTAGCGCTTCGCTGTGGCCGAAATCGTAACGCAATTCGAGCGAACAGGGCGATTCGCCCATCATTTACAGGTCGTTTCGCCGGAAGCCCTGCAATGGCTCGCGCTAGTCTGTTCACCATGGACACACAGCAATCCCCTACACACAACACTCGCAGCAACAAAGATCCGGTGGACGACCGTCTCTTGATTCCGCTCAGCGATGTCTGTCGTCTAGTCGGCTTAGGCAGATCACAGATTTACGCCATGATTCGCGAGGCTAGGTTCCCTCGACCTGTTCGGCTTGGGCGACGATGTTCGCGTTGGCGCGTAGCCGATCTGCATACTTGGGCGAGGCACTTGCGACCCTAGTAGGCTGCTGAAACACCTCAGCCCGATTGACTACTCCCGTCACCCCAGAAGTAGATTTTCGATGCGCGGTGCAGACGTTTTTAGCGAGCAGTTGTCCATGGTCAAGCGGCTGGACGAGTTCATCCAACCGACCACACATTGCGCCCGGTGCGCGCGATGGTCAACGAGGCGCTGCAGCGGCTGGACGGTCTGTTCGAGCATGTACGAACCCAGTTACAAGCGCGGTCGGCCAAGCATTGCACCGGAGAAGCTGGTGCGGGCGATGCCGCTGCAGGTGTTCTACAGCATCCGATCCGAGCGCCAGTTGATGGAGCAGATGCAGTACAACCTGCTGTTTCGCTGGCTCATCGGCTTGTCGATGGGTGACGTGGTGGGTGCCAACGGTGTTCAGCAAGAATCGCGAACGGCTGATCGGTGCCGCAAGCGATCGCCAGCCACTGTCCTAGAGATCAACTCAATAATGCGCCTGGACGGCTCATGCCGAGCATGAACCGTCGCGGGTAGAGCCACAACAATGTGGTGGGCAAAAACGTCTTCAACGTACTGAAGAAAAGAGCGGATCAAGCGGCGCATCAACCCGACTCGGCCGCCCCTGGCTCCGACGTGTTCGATTACATCGAAATGTTCTAGAACCTGGTTGGGCGACACGGCTCCCATGGTGGCGTCGACGTCACGCCGGTAGAGTTAGAGCGGCGCCATGCGCAGGCGGGGCAGTGATAGCCTATTAAAATTCAGGCCGGCCTAGTAGAGGTGCCTTCCGCACCGTCGGAGTGGGCTGCGAGCTATTGCCTATGGGCCTGTCATGTATCAAATTAAGATGCTCGTGTGCTGCGTTAGGACTCGCCTCTACCTCGACGCCAGCGTGGACGAACGCCGCCGTTGGCATACAAAGATAACTGGGCTGGCCAAGTAATGGGGGAAGGGGCAATGCATGTATGGATAATTTTTACAGCGTTACTGCTGCTGAGCATTGTATCGGCGTATGCGTGCAGAAAATTTATTCTAAAGGTTAGCGATTTTGGTATCTACGGATCCCAAGCGAAGTGGCATTTGCTGGTGTTCGCTTCTGGTACCTTGGTTGTAACATTTCTGGTCGCGGTATTGTTGCTTGGCTCTCGCTGGCTCTATGACGCGCTGCAGGGCGCAAACTTTACGATGAATCAGGCTGGCGATTCTGGACTTTTCAACGCTGAGTCGTATGTAGGTCTCTTGGCTGTCTTGTTTGGAGTGCCCTTGGCAATCTCCGGGGCCCTCTATGCTATCTATCTGGCGCAAGTTTCATTGGCGATCTCGCGCGCGCAATTTGAGCTTACCAAGCGACAGCTTATACAAGATCATCCGTTCTATGAGGCGTTCATTCGCATATGGGCTTTGAAGTGGATATTGGGTCAGCAATGCTCAAAGCTCAGGAAACTAATTGAACAGGACTCCATAGATCGGCGAGAAATAATGGAGGGATTTTTTCCAAGCTTGAGGGATACCTTGGTCGAATTAAAAGGTGTACCTGTCATGCGTGGATTGGTTGCTTTTGAAGTGACTGCTAGCGAGCTGCAGTATGAGGGAGCTATTTTCGCTGTTTCGGCGTACGAGGATAGTGTGGTGCAAGCTGTTTCTCGGCTGGACGGCATTCTGGAGCGCGCCCCAGGACAGTTCAAGAGCGACATTTCAACTCTTCTCAATTTATCGGAGAAGGTGCACGGTTTGATTCCGGGGCGGGAGGCTTTACTTAGAACTATTGATTTTCCAAGTGAGCATTAGCGATCAAAGGGGGCGGGAGATGTCGAGTTCTCGGATTATTAAGCGAACAAGGAGAGACGGTATTTGTGTTGTTGACTCAACTGATGGTTTCATTCGCTTCGTTTGTAACAGAGCGTCCGTGCTATTAGATGATGCGCAACGAAATTTCATCGATGTGCATTTGTTGACGGATTGGGGCGTCGATGCGGCCAGGGCGATCAAAAATGCGCTTCCGGATATCTTGAGGACTGTATGTGCTGAACGGGGCTCCGTGATGGTCCTCCAGTATTCAACAAATATGCGGGATGGAGATTGCGACATGGAAATTTTCGACTGGTGGGCTGAGAATGCCTGCAGCGCTGAGTCGAGAGATAAGTTGCTTGTTCTAGTATCTCCAGCCGTGGCTTCACCCAGGCAATGGAGTGGAGTGTTCCCTCCAGCGCTTCTTTTGGAGTTGTTCGTCCAGACTGTCCAGGATGTCTGCATAAGAGCAGTCGGCCAAAATCGTATCGCCTCTTCGATCGCTCTTGAGTATGCGCAGTACCAATCACTTGCAGTAGCGCTCGCGTTTGATGAAAATCGCAAGACTGATCGGCCGGATGCGATCGATGTCTTGCTCGCGTGCGGTATCGGAAAGTCTGAGCTGGATGATCTGATTCGAGTCAATGCGACGAGGGTTTGGCCGGTTCGCTCTACGGAGGCGCAGTGCGGCCTTATTCAAGAGAGCGTTCGTGAATGGTTTCGCTCAAAAACAGTCAAATTGCCGAAGTTGATGATTGTTTCGATTGGTCTAGATGATGAAGAGGTCGGGGATGACTTGGACCGACTAAGGGGGTTCTTTGGGAATCGAAAAATGGGACTGAAGTACGGCGGGCCGGGGGATTTTGGTAAATCTAGTGCAGGGGTGGGCGCAGCGCTAGTGACCGAAAGTGCAGTGTCTTGAGGTCGCTAGTTCCGCGGCTAATCCTCGCCGCGTGGCATTGGGCGGTCTGAAGCGTGTGCCCTTGGATATCGCCCGCGATAGGGCGGCGATCCGCTTCACTGCAATGTAGAGCCCGCAAGTGGTCGAGGACGTGCCCGGGTGACCTACGCCGGCCAGTACATCCGCCGTAGAGGAATAATTCGCTTTGTCTCGGCATCGGTCTGGTCGTAGTGCTCAACCAATGCCCTGACCAGGTTGTCCAGCGTCCACAGGGTAAGAGGAACCTGGGCTCGGTCCGCCTCGTAGAAAGCGTCCTTGCTGAAGCCACCGGTGCTCACGTAGAGGCCTCGGTCATCACGATGTCGACCTCCGAGGAAGCTGCGAATGGCTTGGCTGCCCATCGCGCCGGACCGGTGCTTGACCTCCACCACGATCCGGGGATTCTCGAAGCCGAATCCGTCCGGTGAGGCAATGATGTCCTTTCCGCGATCCGGTCCGGCAGGGGTGACTTGGGTCTTGTAGCCCATGGCTCGAAGAATCCCCGCGACCAGATCCTGCATGTCGCTCCAGTCCAGGCCGCTCACAGAGTCCTTGATGCGCTCCATGGCTAACGATTCGATGTCGGCTAGTGGATCGATCAGATCAGCGTCTTGGCCGGTCTCCGAGCTCGGGTCCGGTACAGTCTCCCCTGACGCCAGCGCCTGCATTTCCGCGGCTGCCGACTGGGTCAAGAGAAAGACGGTCAGCGTCGATCCCAGGGTGTTCTTCGTCGTAACGCTCAAGGCATCGCGTGGCAGTTCGGAAGTCCACTCCACAGTCCTCGCCAAGGACATCCCGAGGTCCTGCCAATCGGGGCGATGGACTGCGGCCCCCGTAACCGTCCCCAAGAGGTACGTACGATTCGCGGGTGAGTAGGTCAGGACGTGGTCGCCGTCGCGAACCTCGTTGACGAATCGCCATACCTGCGATGCGCCAGATGTCACGGCACCATCCGACGCTGACGGATCGATCTTCCGGTATAGATCCTTGAGTGCTTCCCTGCTCATGCCCGGCTTGACCTGCTCTGCCAACTGAGTCCAGCCCACTGCGACGGCTTGCTTTTCCCGAAAATCCTCGTAAAGGCGGCCACCATCGCCGCGAACCATCCACATCCTTTCCACGGTCCCATCTCCCCCAAGGTCCAATCTTCATGCTAGCCCGGCTGCCCGAGAACAGATCCTCGCAGCGGCTGGTTCCGCTGCGCAGGCCTGTGGCCCCGGCCTTCGACTGGCAGTGCCAGCTGACGGGTGGCACGCGCCGATATGTCTTCTAGGGACCCGCGCTGGGCTGAATCGCCCGAAGTCGTGGGCGATTTTGCAAAGGCGAGATTCTGGCTGGCTACGACGCATCAAGAACCCATTGCGCGTCAACACGTTAGCCGAGTCGGAGGTGATGGCGAGAACGAAGAAAGCGAGATTCTCCCCGTGCACAGGCCGGCAGACGGGTTCGAAGAGAATCTCGCCACGGCGTGCTTGGATCCGTAGATTTCTCGAAAGTAATCAGTCCCTTACGCGCCGACGAATCTCGCTTTTGCTGCGACGAAGAGTCCGCGATCGTCAGTCTTGCGGTGTGAATCTCCTCGGACGCAACACCTAATCTTCGCCCTGGCCGGCGCTGCTCCCGTCGTATCAAGTGCTTGCAAGGAGTCACTTCAGAGTGACGCGGAGTGAAATCATGTGTAAGCCATTCTGCACATTACGTTTTCGGCGAATTTCCAAGAATGACGCGGTTGTTTTTTTATGTTTCCCCGTTGACACGGCACGTGGACGTGGTATGAATATCCTTAATTAGGCGAAAGCCACGGTAGACGACCGTTACCCGTCACTCATCGATCTCATCACAGTCAAGTTGATCGCTGCGCCTCAAGCGGGCGTATGGGTCATTTATGTCGCTGTCCGTGTCGACGCGCCTTTCCACCGGCACACGGCTTCAAACGACGAGCCTCCTCGTCAGATCATCCGAATCATCTGAGTCGGTCGACTCCATTCATCTGAATCATCATTCGGAGATCTCCGGTTGCCCCCTGCAAAAGGGGCCAGGCCTCGCTGGTCATTCCAGGATCTGTGTTCGTCCAAGGACACACAGAGTCGCCGCACCGAGCTAACCCAAACCGCCAGGCGCCACCGCCGGGGTTCTCCGTCACGCTCGACGTGAGAACCGCTGTGGTGGCGTCATACCGAAGAGGATTAGCCGTGGCCAACACCCCAAACCATTCTCTGATGCAGCAAGTCCATTCCATTCTTGCGCGTAAGGAGGGGTCATTCCTTACGCGAAAGGCGAGGTACTGCGCGTCGCGCCGTGCCGTAGCCGTATTTGCTCGTCTCCACCTGTCTGACCTTCGACAGGTACGCACTCGCCATCTCATCGCACTGGTCACGGACTATTTGGAAGACGGAAACGGAGTAAAGGCTGCTCGAAACCTGATGGCGCACGTCAGGTATCTTTTGCGCAAATCCGGAAGGGGCGAACTTCTTCGCCACCCGCACACGACAAATGACGCGCTCGGAATCTCCGGCGGGTCTCGTGCCGGTGTCAGAGAGCCGCTCCAGCAAGTTGTGATGCAAGACTTCGTAGATAGGGCAGCTGCAATCGAGCCCGGTGTTGCCTCGGTCATTGAGCTGGGATTCCACCTCGGGCTTCGGGTTCAAGAGGCAGTGATGTCGGCCCCTGATCTGCCGCGATGGGAGTCTGTGCTTGCAGCCGCAACGACCGAGCTGCCCGAAATCAGGGTGATGCGCGGTACGAAAGGAGGGCGGATCCGGTCTGTGCCCGTCGTCAACGTCGTCGGGGCCCATGCAGCAGTTCAACGCGCTATCGCCGTAGCCGCATCAAATGGAGGCCACCTGCTTCCTGGAATACTTCCGCAAGCCTTGTCTCGGGTCTACACGGTTTGCTCAGACCTGGGAATGGTCGGCGCAAGTTCGCCGCATTCGGCCCGATACGCCTACTGCTGTGACCTGATTGTGCACCTGCACGCAGCTGGATGGAGCGAGCGGGAGGCTCTGGGGCGGGCGGCGAACGCTTTGGGCCATGGTGCCCAGCGCACGACTTGGGTGCGAACCGTTTATGGGCAGTCAATAGGAGATCTCTGGGGCGTGCCCCGCGTCGGTGCTTCTTGTTCCGGACCGGCCGATTGCGGTGTCTCGCCGGCATGACATGGTCGCCGGCTCCCGATGCTCGCGTAGACAGTCAGTGGCTGGCGGAGGCCTTGAAGATCTTCAAGCGGAGGGTCGACCACGCGTGCCGCAAGCATCAACGATTTCCCCTTGCCGGTGGTCGCTATTGGTTCGGCGGCAGTGGTATGAGTCTTGCTTGTAATTTCCGGGTTGGCAACACTGGGGGAAAGGCATGGGCTGGGTCAGGGGAACGTTTGGCGTCGCGTGGGCGGGTACGAAGGGCTTGGTGAAAGCAACGGCGTGGGTCGCCAACGAGACCCGGCACGTGGTCGTGGACAACCGCGATGTGATAGCCGCCGCAGGAAAGGCGACCGTCTCCCTCACTGGAAAGGCGGTGCAGGTCGCGGGCAAGGCCACCAAGGGTGCAGCCGATATCGGGGCAAGAGCCGCGTATGGATATGCAGCCACGTCGACTGGTGCTCTGGGGAAAAGCGTAGGCGTTGTGGCGGGGTTGGCTGCCGACAGCATCGGCTTGGTGGGGCGCGGGGCAGATGCCGTAGGTGGCCTGGTTGATCGCTCGGGCGGCGTGGTAGGTGACGCAGTGGGCGGTATGGCTGCTGGAACCGTGTCCCTCGCGTCCGAAGCCTTGGATTCGATCGCGATCCAACGCTCAGAGCTGGACAGTATGCGGGTTGAGATCCGGGGCCTCGGATTGCACGAGCAGGAGCGTTCGGCCCGCCTGGAAGCGAGCATCCGTAGCGCGAGGGCGGCAAGACGCAAGTCCGAGCTGCTCGATCTGTACGTGATCGGAGGTGTGTCGCTCGCCGAAATGGCGCGCGCGCCTTCGAGGGTGCCGGAGGAAGTCCAGCGGGCATTCGAACAGGCCTATCCCGGGCTGGCCGCCGGGGAATCGTTCTCCGAAGTGGTGACGCGACTGTCGCCCGAGCAGCTTCCCGGGTTCGTGTCGGGGGTGAAGGGCAAGCTGTTCGAACTGGAGTTTGTCGACTATCTCAACGACGGCAACTTGCCTGACGGTATGACCGCGTCCCTGGCGCAATCTGCAACCGAGGGTGGTTGGGATATCCAGATCCTGGACCGGGGCGGGCAGGTGGCCGAGCTGCTGCAGGCGAAGGCGACCGAGTCCGTTGCGTACGTGCAGCAGGCGCTGGAGCGCTATCCCGGCATTGAGGTGGTAACCACGCAGGAGGTCTACGCGCAGCTGACTGCACTCGGCTTGGCAGAGCGCGTGCGGGACAGTGGCATCAGCGAGGCGGCGCTTGAACAGATGGTCACCGGGGCTGCCGGCGTGGCCAGCACGGGCGTAGATTTCAGCGACGTGTTGCCATCGGCGCTGGGCCTGGCGGTGGTCGGGTTGTCCGTGTTCATGGACAAGTCCCTTAGTGCAGGGGAACGAGCGGCGGTGTTTGGCGAACGCAGCGGACGCGTGGGCGTCTCTTCGCTTGCGGGCAAGGGAATGATGCTTGTGACGCAAACCTGGTGGTTGGGTCTGTTGGGGGGTGTGGGCAGCCACTGGCTGTCCGGCAAGGGGCGCGCGAAGCGGGAACAATACGAGGCGCTCGCCTCCGTTCTGGACATCATGCGCCAGCGGAGGGCCCAACAGCCCGCGCTGCGTCTGCCCTATGCAAGGACGCCCTGAGAAGAGATTTTCAGGCTCCACGGGGGAGGCTGCGACGCTTCGGATGGACGCTGAGGTCTCGTGGCCGCACGGGTTGCAAATTAGACATATATGTCAAATAATGTGCCGGCGCTCGAACTATATTGATGTATAAATCAAATGCAAACGGTCTTTGAGCTCGGTGAAGCAGTCGCGGTGCGAAGAAGGTCCCTCGGCTTGAAGCAAGGTGACGTCGCCGCCCGCGCGGGCGTTTCCCAGGAATCCCTGTCCCGTTTCGAACGCGGGAAGCTGGCCGAATTCGGATCGCGCAAGCTCCTGGCCGTACTCGCCGCGCTAGGCATGGAGCTCAAGTTCGCCGAAGTGGGGGCGTCCGGGTCGCTGGACGAGCTTCGCCGTGAGCGCGGGGGCCGCCCGTGAGCCTGTCCGTCTACGTGCTTGGCCGCGAAGTTGCCACGCTGGAATCGGACGGCGACTTCAAGAGTTCGATGACATATCACGGCGGCGTGGCCGTGGACGATTTCGTCTCACTGACCATGCATGTGCGGGCCGAGCCCTACATCTGGGACGACGTGCTTCACCCGGTCTTCCGGATGAACCTGCCCGAGGGCTATCTGCTGCAGGTGTTGCAGGAGCAGTTTGGCCCGGTCATCGGCGCCAGCCCGATGGCGCTCCTGTCGGTCATTGGTCGCAACATGATCGGTCGCATCCAGGTGGCTCCCTCGGGCGCAAGCCTCGACGAGCCCGCACAGGCCGTGGACGTTGCGGCCCTGCTGCAGGGCGACAACTCCGAAGAAGCCTTTGCCGAATTGGTTCGCCGACATGCCACCAGTGGCGTATCAGGTGTGGTGCCTAAGTTTCTGGACGGCGATGCCGAGAAGACCGGTACCGGACCGCATACGAAGACCACGCTGTTCACTCATAGGCACATCATTAAGGGCTCCTCCCGGCTCCTGCCGTTCGTGTCCCTCAACGAGCACCTCTGCATGCAGGTGACCCGTCGGGTGATGCCTGCCGCGGAGACCGAAGTGTCCCGCGATGGCCAAGCCCTGGTTGTCCATCGCTTTGACGTGGACGAGAAGGGTGCCCGCCTCTGGGGCATGGAGGACTTCTGTGCGCTGCTCGGCATGCGGCCTGCGGACAAGTACGAAACCACCTGGGAACGCATCGCCAAGGCGGTCCGCGACCACGCTCCGGCCGCCAACCGGCCAGGCGTTTTCCGCGAGATGGCGACCATGCTGCTGCTGACCTACGCCCTCCGCAACGCCGACTGCCACGCCAAGAATGTCGCTCTTCGCTACACCCGTCGTGACGACGTCCATCTGGCGCCGGCCTACGACATGATCACCACAGCCGCATATCCGGAGTACGCCAAGAATCCGCCGGGAATCTCGCTCATGGGCAAGAAAACCTGGGATCCCGGGAGGAACCTGCAGACCTTCCTGACCGCCACGTTCGGGCTGCCGGCTCGCGATCAGGCTGACGTCGTCGATCAGATTGGAACCGCGATGGCCGAGGTTGGGCCCAGCGTCCGCGAAGCCATGGAAGAACATCCGGGCTTCGCGGAGATCGGCAAGCGCATGTTGCTTTCTTGGCAGGAAGGGATTGCCGGACTGCGGGACAAGCGCATCTACGCCATGGGCGAAACCGAGCTGGGAGAAGCATTCACCACGTTCTCGGACCCACAGCCGGTCAAAGCCGAGCGCCAAGTGATCGGACGCTCTGAGCTTATGAGGAAAGGTCAATGAACAAAACACGCACTATCGGCGCGCCAGCCGCCCGCCGTGCCGCTGCCGGAGGTATCGCTTGAAGCAGTATCAAGCCGATCTGTCCGCCGGCTCACTCATGCTTCCGGAAAGCCGCATCGTTGCTCGCCTCCTGATGGCAAATGTCACTGACGCGGAGTGGGATCAGGCTATTCGGCTCGATAACCTTCTGCAGAAGGGCGTGCCGTCGACGGCGATCCGCCAAGCACGTCTGATCCGGTTCCGACTGGAGGCGATCAGTCCGTCACTGTGGCCGCTGGTGGCTCATGGAGACAAAGAAGCTGCCGTCCAGGCGCTATTCGCCGCCGCGCTCAAACACAGCGAGCTGCTGCGCGACTTTGTTCGGGACGTCGTCACAGACCATGTTCGACGACTCGAAATGACGATCTCTCCCCGGGAATGGGAGCAGTTCCTGGCCGATTGCCAAGCCAGGGACCCGGCAGTGGGTACCTGGAGCGAATCGACTCGACGCAAGTTGCTGCAGGTTGTCCTCAGGATTCTTGCTGAAGCGCGATATCTGGAATCCACCCGGTCGCTGCGTCTGCTTGAGCCGCACTTGCATCCCTCTGTTGCCAAGGCATTGAAGGACGCTGGAGAGCAACGTTTACTCAAGCTCATGGAGCTGCACGCATGACTGACGACTTCCGTGTCCGACTCAACAAGATTGCTGACCGGCTGTCGTCGGACGAGCTGCTGTCCAACAAAGGGCTTGGCAACGAGATCGGCTTCTGGATCTTCGACTATCCGCCCGAACGTGAGCTGGAGCTGCGCAGTTTCATTGACGGCGTCTTGCTACCTGGCATGGCCAAGCGCCAGCCGGCGGTAAGGCCCGCCGTAGTGAACCTGTTCGACCTGATTATCGACTTGCTCGAGGATCGCAAGCTTTACGACCGGGTCCTCGACATCCAGGCAAAGAAGGGCGATGCAGCAGCTCTGGCTGCGCTGCGCCCCGTTCTGAAGGAAGACAAGCTGGCCGAACGTATCGCCAACCAGATAGATTTCGATCAGGTTGATGTGTTGCTGCTCACGGGGGTTGGCGCGGCTTATCCCATGCTCCGGTCACACACGCTTCTGGCAGGACTGCAGGCGACCATGAAAGACAAGCCGGTCGTGATGTTCTATCCGGGGCGGTATGACGGATTTTCTTTGCGGCTATTCAACACACTGGCCGACGACCACTACTACCGGGCCTTCCGGCTAGTGGAATGACACAGGGGAAATACCAATGAAGATCCGAGATCTATTTCGAAAGCCCGTCGACCGGCCGATCAATGGCGTCATCAAGGCCGATCAGCGAGATGCGGGGAGCATCTGGCAGGAGCTTGACGAATACGTCGTTACCAAGCAGCTCTCCGAGCACTTCCGGAAGTTCTTCGACGCCTATCTGGCGGCGATGGACAACCCGCGGGATCCGGTTCTGACTGATCGCATGGGTGTCTGGGTGTCCGGGTTCTTCGGGTCCGGTAAATCGCACTTCATCAAGATCCTGTCCTACCTGCTCGAGAACTATGAGGCGGTCGATCCGGAGACAGGCGAAAAGCGGTCGGCCGCGGCCTTCTTTGACGAGCACAAGATCAAGGATCCACTGTTGCTGGCCGACATCCAGCGGGCAACCCGCAACAAGGCGGATGTCATCCTCTTCAACATCGACGCCAAGGCCGACAGCAAGTCAGATCGGGACGCGATCCTGCAAGTGTTCCTGCGCGTCTTCAACGAGAAGCTTGGCTTCTCCGGAGACGCGCCGTACATCGCCGAGATGGAACGTTACCTGGTCTCAAAGGGCGCTTATGAAGTCTTCCAGGCTCAGTTCCAGAACGTCCATGGCAGTCCCTGGGTCAAGGAACGGGACGCCTTCGACTTCCTGCGCGACGAAGTCATCAGTGCGCTGGCGACCGCACTGAAGATGTCCAATGCGTCGGCCGCGAAGTGGTTCGACGACGCCAAAGACAATTTCACTATCAATATCGAGGGGTTCGCCAGGCTGCTGCGCGAGTACCTTGATTCCAAGGGCGCGAACCACCGCATCATCTTCCTGGCGGACGAAGTCGGTCAGTTCATCGGCAACAACACCCAGCTGATGCTCAGCCTGCAGACGATCACCGAGCAGCTGGGCACCCTCTGTAATGGGCGCGCCTGGGTCATCGTTACCAGCCAGGAGGATATCGATGCGGCCATCGGCGAGGCCAACAAGGCACGATCCCAGGACTTCTCCAAGATCCAGGGCCGCTTCCACACCCGGTTGTCCCTGGCCAGCTCCAATACGGATGAAGTGATTGGCGAGCGCTTGCTGGCCAAGACCGAGGCGGCGCACGACGTCCTTCGGGATGTGTACGAGGCCAAGGGCGATATCATCAACAACCAGCTCTCCTTCGTGGGCAATTCAGTCGTGATGCGCGGCTACCGCGACGCGGCCGATTACGTGGGCAACTATCCGTTCGCTCCGTACCAGTTCACCCTGCTGCAGAAGATCTTTGAAGCCATTCGCAAGGTAGGGGCGACCGGGCAGCATCTCTCCCGCGGTGAGCGCTCCTTGCTGGACGCCTTCCAGTCGGCTGCCAAGGTCAATGCGGACAAGGCAACCGATGCGCTGGTTCCGCTGTATGACTTTTATCCGTCAATCGAGAGCTTCCTCGATACCACTGTCAAGCGTGCGATTGACCAGGCTGCAGAAGATCGTTCGCTCGAACCTCAGGACACCAGGCTACTCAAGGCGTTGTTCCTGATCCGCCACATCGCCGATGTCATCAAGCCCAGTGTCGACAACCTGGCGACGCTGTGCCTGTCCCAGATTGATGCGGACAAGCTGCAACTCAAGCGTGACATCCAGCAGAGCCTGGAGCGCCTGGAGCGGCAGCGCCTTGTCAATCGTAATGGCGACCTGTGGTTCTTCCTGACCAACGAGGAACGCGATATTGCCCGCGAGATCGGTCATGTCGACGTCTCGGCCGCTGAGAAGTCTCGCCTGCTGGCAGAGATCGTCTTCGAGGAAGCGCTTGGCGGCCAGACCAAGGTTCGCCACAGGGATACCAAGGCCGACTACGAGTTCAACCGTCTGCTCGACAGTCTGCCGTACCGCACCGCCACCCATGCGCTGACCCTGGAGGTACTGTCGCCGCTGGGTGACGAGTACGAACTGCTCAAGTCGGACAAGTGCATCCTGCGCAGTGCCGAGGGGCACGGCCGGGCATTGATTCGGCTGGCCGAGGGCGAGCGCTTGGATATCGAGCTGACCCTCTATCGCCAGATCGAGAAGTTCGTCGATAGCCCCAAGGCCAGCACGGCAACGCCGTCGCTCAAGAAGATTCTGCTGGAGCGCAAGGAAGAGAACCGCGAGCGCCGCCAGCGCCTGGTCAGCCAGATCGGCGAACTGATGGTGCGCGGTGACTGCTATGCCAAGGGCCAGCGCGTGCAGTCCAAGGCCGCCGCGCCGTCAACGCTGCTGGACGAGTTGGTCAACTACCTGATCACCAACACTTACAACAAGCTGCCCTACCTGAAGGTGCGGCAGAACGACCCGCTCGCGGAGATCAGGTCGCTGCTGGCCATCGATGACTTGGGGCAGCGCCAGCTTGCGCTGGGCGGAGACGAGGGCAATCCGCAGGCCTTGGACGAAGTCCGGCAGTACCTGCTTCTCACGGCCACCCAGAATCGCGTATTGCTATCGGACTTGATCGACCGCTTCACCGGAATTCCCTTCGGTTGGAAGCCGGACTGGGAAGTGGTACTGATGGCCACCCGGCTGTTCATGGCAGGTGAGATCAAGTTGACCCTGGGCGGTTCGGATCTGGATCCGAAGTCGGCCTTCGAGCCTTTGTCCAAGTCTGTGCAGCACAAACAGATCTCCATCCTCAAGCGCAAGACCGCCGACAGCGGCAGCATCAATCGGGTCGCGGAGCTCTACCGGCAGTTGTTCTCGTCTCTGCCGCGCAAGGACGAGGATGGTGTGGTCGGCGATTTCAAAAGCAAGTTGCTGGAATGGCAGGAGGCATTGAAGGCCGCACAGCCACTGGCTTCCCAATCACACTATCCAGGCAAGGCGAAAATCGAAGCGCTGTTGGGGCTGGTAGGCAAGCAACTTGCCGTGCGCGACCCCTATGAGTTCATCGAGGCGATGAACAAGGACCGCGATGCCTGGTTGGACGCCGGCGAGGATTTCTCCGACCTCAACGGGTTCTACGGCAGCCAGCTGGGTTCGTGGCGCAAGTTGATCGCCGCCGCCGTACGGTTTTCGACCAACCAGGCCGCCCTGGCAAACGATCCCAAGGCCAGTGCGGCACTGGCCGAGCTACTGGCCATCCGTGAAGATCCTGCGCCTTACAGCAAGATCAATAAGATCGATCCACTGATTGCCTCCATCGAGGCCAGCAACGACAACTTGGTGCAAGACGCCCGGGTTGCCGCAGTCCAGGCGGTCGAAAGGAATATCGCGGAGGTTATGCAGGACCTGACCAAGGCGTCCGCTCCCGCCGACATTAGCAATGCCGCACTACATCCCTTGCAGCAGCTGAAGGTCAGGATCGGCGAATCGGCCAGCATCCCGGAGATCAGCTACCTCGAAAAGGGTGCAGGGCAACTGCTTGAAGCTGCGACGGACGAGATCATCAGCTGGATGCAGAAGCAGCAGACCGCCACGTCCAGCACCAGCCCCCCCGGATCGTCGACAACGGGCACTGCCGGTGGCAAGACAACGACGTCTGTCCCGAAGCCATCGCAGACGGTGACTCCGTCTGAACTGGCCGAACGCCCCTACTTAGAAACAGAAGTCGAGGTCGATGCTTACCTTGGTCGACTGAGGGAAAAGTTCGCGGCCATCTTGGCCTCGGGCAAGCGCATCCGGATCCAGTAATGAATACAGGGAATCTCAAGAGCTACGCCCCGCAGGCACGCAAGGACTTCATCGCGGCCGTCACCGCCCGGGCTAATCTGCTCGGACTGAGTGAGGCCAAAGGTCAGCTCGTCGTGGCCGAGGCCAAGACGAGTGGCGACCTCGTCATGATCGCCGGCCGCCCGTGGCCGCTGCGGGTCAACGAGCAGCGCAGGAAGTTGATCGCGCGCATGCAGCAGCAGGGCTTTGGGCAGACGGTAGAGGCGGTGGCCTATTCGTGGTTCAACCGCTTGGCGGCGCTGCGTTTCATGGAGTTGCATGACTATCTGGGCCATGGCCGGCGGGTGTTGTCCAATCCGCAGGGCGGCTTGCCGGAGGTGTTGACGCATGCGCTGGATCTGGCGGAAGCCGGTGCGTTGCCCGGACTGTCGGTGGACGCTGTCCGGGAGTTGAAGCTGGCCAACCAGGATGCGGAGTTGTACCGGCAGGTGTTGATTGCGCAGTGCAATGCGCTGCATCAGGCCATGCCGTTCCTTTTCGAGTCGATTGGGGATGAGACGGAGTTGTTGTTGCCGGAGAATTTGTTGCTGACCGATTCGGTGGTCAACAAGCTGGTGCAGTCCGTTCCGGAGGCGGATTGGCAGCAGATCGAGATAATCGGCTGGCTTTACCAGTTCTATATTTCGGAGAAGAAGGACCAGGTGATCGGTAAGGTGGTGAAGTCGGAGGATCTTCCGGCGGCCACGCAGTTGTTCACGCCAAACTGGATCGTGAAGTACATGGTCCAGAATTCGCTGGGCGCGCAGTGGCTGATGACCTATCCCCAGTCGCCCATCAAAGGACGGATGGAGTACTACATCGAACCAGCCGAGCAAACTGCAGAGGTCAACGCGCAGCTCGCGGCCACCACCCCCAGCCTGCTAAACCCCGAAGAGCTGACTCTTATCGATCCGGCCAGTGGCTCCGGGCACATCCTGGTGGAGTCCTATGAGCTGTTCAAGGCCATCTATCTGGAGCGCGGTTATCGGCAGCGAGACATCCCACAGTTGATCCTCGAGAAGAACCTCTTCGGCCTCGACATCGACGAGCGCGCAGCGCAGCTGACAGGCTTTGCGCTGATGATGAAGGGGCGGGCAGATGACCGGCAAATCTTCGACCGCGGACTGAAGCTCAATGTAATGGCCCTTTTGGATAGCGCGGGAGTCGATGCGGAAGGGCTTGCGAAGGGAGTGAATCTCTCGGACTACGGGCTGAGCGCGGAGAATCTCACGGAACTGAAGCGGCTATTCCAGCACGCGACGACGTTCGGGTCGTTGATTCAGGTGCCGGAGGATGTGGCTTCGAGCTTGCCGGCGCTGAAGCGGCTGAGCGAGGCAGTGAGCGAGGACCTCTTTGTGTCGCAGTCGCTCACGCAGTTGGCGCCGTTGGTGCAGCAGGCCGACCTGCTGGCGGCGCAGTACGACGCGGTGGTGGCGAATCCGCCGTATATGGGCAGCAAAGGCATGAACACTCTTGTGAAGAATTTCGTTAAGGAGAAATACCCTGACGCCAAGAGCGACCTCTTTGCGTGCTTTATCGAGCGCAGCTACAAGCTCGCGAGCAGCACCGGTCATAGCGCCATGGTGACCATGCAGAGTTGGATGTTCCTGTCCAGCTTCCAGAAGATGCGCGAGCAAATACTCCGGGGAAAAACTATTCGCACCATGGCGCACCTCGGCGCCAGGGCCTTCGGAAGCATCTCGGGCGAAGTCGTTCAGACGACAACTTTTGTGCTTAATAACAGATCGCTACTTGGCTACAGGCCGGCATTCTTCCGGCTTCTGGATGGTGGAGAATACGAGAAGCGCACTGCCCTTACGGGAGGCCAGCACCGATTCGACAGGATCAATCAACAGGGTTTCACGGGCATCCCAGGAAGTCCGATCGCTTACTGGCTCCCGGCTGCTGCGCTCGATGCGTATCGCCGCGGAACGGGACTGGGCGAGGTCTGTTACGGCCAGCCCGGCCTGCAAACGAGCAACAACGAACGCTTCATCCGCACATGGTCCGAAGTGTCGCTTTCCGATGTTGGGTTCGGATTGGCCAGCAGCCAGGACGCTGCGGCGTCCTGCCTCAGGTGGTTCCCTTATCTGAAAGGCGGAGAGGCTCGTAAGTGGTACGGCAATCATGATCATGTCGTGAACTGGCAAGACGACGGTCATGCAATCAAGTCGTATGTCAACGGAAAGTATCCTTACCTCAACGGCAACATCGACTACGTGGTCAAGGATCGTGGGTACTACTTTCGACCTGGAATTTCGTATACCAAGATATCTACCGGCCAGTTCAGCGCGCGTATGTCCGGACCAGGCTTCTTGTTCGACGTGGCTGGCTCATCGGTTTTCCCCTCAGCGAATCTCCTCTGGACCATTGGCGGTCTGTTTGGCTCAACGTTGGCGATGTTGTTCCTGCGTGCTCAGAATCCAACTATCAATATCCAGTCCGGCGACATTGACCGCATTCCATTGCTCAGTGAGGCTCTGAAAGCTCAGCAGGAGCCGGTACAAGCGTTAGTGAGCCAGCTTGTCGAGCTGGCGCGTAACGACTGGGACGCCTATGAACGCTCTTGGGACTTCCAAGCTCACCCTCTCCTGACGGCGTTCTCCGAGTCGACGCCCACCGTCAAATCCAACTTCACCGACTGGATGGCCCAGAACCGCGACGCTATCGCCGAGATGAAGCGGCTCGAAGAGGAGAACAACCGCCTCTTCATCGACGCCTATGGCCTGGCGGACGAACTCATCCCCGAGGTCCCGATCGAGCAGATCACTCTCACGGTGAACCCCGCGTACCGCTACGGCGGCAAGCTTAGCGAAGAGGAGCATTTGACCCGGTTCCGCCAAGACACCATGGAGGAACTGGTCTCCTACGCCATTGGCTGCATGATGGGCCGCTATAGCCTGGACGCCCCCGGCCTGATCTACGCTCACGCGGGCAACCTCGGTTTCGATGCCACCCGTTACAAAAAATTCCCCGCCGACGCCGACGGCATCGTCCCCCTGACCGACGCCCTCTGGTTCGACGACGATGCGACGCTGCGCGTCCGAGAATTCCTGCTGACCCTCTGGGGTGCCGACACAGTTGAGCAGAACATGACTTGGCTGGCCGACAACCTAGGCCGCAAAGCAACCGAATCACCCGAAGAAGGCATCCGCCGCTACCTGGCCGGAAAATTCTTCAAAGACCACCTGCAGACCTACAAAAAACGTCCTATCTACTGGTTGTTCTCCAGTGGCAAGCAGGGCGCGTTCCAAGCCTTGGTCTATCTGCACCGATACAACGCCGGGACCTTGTCGCGCCTGCGCGCCGAGTACGTCATCCCACTGACAGGAAAGATGCACGCCCGCATCGAACAGTTGGAGCGCGACGCGACAACCGCCAGTTCCACGGCAGCACGCAACCGCGCCAACAAGCAGTTGGAAAGCCTGCGCAAGAAGCACTTGGAACTGCTGGTCTATGACGAGCAGCTGCGCCACTACGCCGACCAGCGCATCGAGCTGGATCTGGATGATGGCGTCAAGGTCAACTACGGCAAGTTCGGCGACCTGCTGGCGGAAGTGAAATCCATCGTCGGCAAGCAGGGCGAGGAATAGCCATGGCGGCCGAACTCAACGAACAGCGGATCGGCGAGGCACTGGCAGCACTCTTTGCCGGCGCAAACATCATCTTCTGGCATGACGCCGACGGCGAGTTCGCTGATGTCCTGGACAAGCTGCAGATCGGCCAGGCAGACGTGATTCGCCTTGAGGAAACGCCGGCATTGGCGATCAAGCGGCGCATCGAGTCCAGTGCGGACACCCGCTTTCTGCTGTACAGCAATCGTCCCGAACCCGATCCGATTTCTGACTGGCTGCTGGATATCCGTCTGCGTGCCCAATCATTCCGGGCCGACCTGACCTCCATTCGCCTGGAAGAGCTGGGGCTCAGCAGCGTGGCGTTGGCGCCCCACATTCGTGCGCGTTCCAAGTTCCTTGCGGCCGAGACCCGCCGCAATCGCCTCAAGCGCCTGCTGCAGCCGATGGATGGCGAGTCCGACGTGGACCGCAAGATGCTTGCGGTCACGCTGCGCAGCGATGAGGCCGATCCGCTATCCCTGACCCTGAAATTGCTCAGTGGGCTGTGGGAGCCGGGCCATACCGCGATCGGCGAACCGCCCAAGGAATGGAGCGACCTGGCGGGTTATGGGTTGGAACCTCCGTTCTGGCAAATGATCAAGGACACGTTTGGCTACGAATCGGCGGAGCCCAACCTGGCGGATCTGCTGCGGCGCGCGCTGGTGACCGACTTTGCCCGCAGCCTGTCCCGTGATCTTCCCGCCGCGCTCGCGCACCTCCGTTTGAAACATCCGCTGCTGGCCGGTAACGCCTCCGTGCTGGCCGCTCGCTGGCGCAGCGATCTCAATCGCCACCGTGCGTACGCCGGTCTTTCGGCGGCGGTTGCCGACGAGCTCAGGGTCGGTGAACTGATAGGCGACTACTCAGCGGAAGACCTGCTCGACTGCATGACGTTTGCCCAAGTGGAGCGTCGGGTCATCCACGATCTGAAGGGACGCGTACTGCAATTGGGTGGCGCCGCTGCGGACTCCATCCAGCCTTTGATTGATCGTCGGCGCGACGGCCATTGGGCCGATGTGCGGCTGGGCGGGGACAATGACGAGTTCCGGGCCGTGGCCAGCTGTTATGACGCGCTGGAAGCGGCCGCCGGCTTTCTCGCACTCAAGGAGCGGCATGGTGCCGGCATCAGTTTCGCCAACGCCGAGCAGGCAGTGCAGCAGTATCGTGCCGAACTCTTCCAATTCGATCAGCTGTATCGACACTTCCATCACGCCTCCAGCCAGGTGGAGCCGATGGGCTGGAGCGTATTGCACGACCTGGACGCACTGATCGAGTCGGCCTACTCAGGCTGGTTCGTGCCAATGCTGTCGTCGGCCTGGGCAAGCATCGTCGAAAACAAGGGTGGCATGCTGGAGACCTGGAGCGCCTATGGCCTCGGACCCCAGCAACAGTTCTTCAACGATCACGTGGCGAGCCAACTCGCCAACACCAAGCGCGTGTTTGTCGTCATCTCGGATGCGTTCCGGTATGAGGCGGGCGAGGAGCTGGTGCGCGATCTTCGCAGCAAGAACCGGTTCACCGCCGAACTTGGCGCCATGCTCAGCGTGCTGCCCAGTTACACGGCCCTGGGCATGTCGGCCCTGCTGCCGCACCACACCCTGGCCTACAAGTCAGGCGACAGCCTGGATGTGCTGGTGGATGGCCAACCGGCGGCAACGCTGGAGGCACGCAACGCTCAGCTGGGGCGCTACGACGGCATCGCAGTACGTGCCGCGGATCTTCTGGAGCTTGGCAAGACCAAGGGCCGCGAGCTGGTCGGCGAGCACCGTGTGATCTATGTCTATCACGACCTGATCGACATGACCGGCGACAAGCAGGGCTCCGAAGGCAAGACCTTTGATGCGGTGGCGCAGACGTTGACGGAACTGGGCCGCATCATCTCTTTCATCATCAACAACCTCAACGGCTCGATGGTGCTGGTGACGGCAGACCATGGATTCCTTTATCAGGAATCGCCGCTGGACAACGCAAGCAAGGCAGCGTTGGGCGATAAACCCGCCGGCACCTTGCGCGCCAAGAAGCGTTATCTCATGGGGCGGGACCTGCCACAGAACCCGACTGTCTGGCAGGGTTCGACCGCCATCACGGCAGGCACCGAGCCGGGCGCGGGCAGCGTGGACTTCTGGTTGCCCAAGGGCGCAATGCGCTTCCACTTCGCAGGAGGCGCGCGGTTTGTTCACGGTTCGGCCATGCCGCAGGAGGTCATTGTGCCGTTGATCACCGTGCGCGTGTCCGAGTCCGAAAAGGCCCGCACCCGTTGGGTGGATGTCAGCGTGGTGGGTGCGTCCAACAAGGTCGTCACCAATACCCAGCGCCTGGACTTGATCCAGTCCGAGCCAGTGAGTCACCAGGTGCTCCCCAGGACGCTGAAGATCTCACTGCGCGATGGAGACACGCTGATCAGCGACGAGGCAACGGTGACATTTGATAGCGCATCGACCGTGCTGACTGAGCGCATAAAACAGATAGTTTTGACCGTTCGCTCGGGCGCATACGATCGTCACAAGGACTATTACCTCGTGGGACGCGACGCGGCTACCAGCGTTGAAGTACTGCGTGTGGCATACCGAATCGACCTGGCGTTCTCCAATGACTTCTGAACCTTCAATTGAACTGGGAGCTACAACGGACAGTGACGCCAAGCCCTCGCGGGATCAGGATCATCTGCTGAACCGGCATTTTGCCGGCAAGGTGGTGCGCAAGGACCTGACCAAGCTGATCAAGGAAGGCGCCAATGTGCCGGTGTACGTGCTGGAGTACCTGCTCGGCATGTATTGCGCCTCGGATGACGAGGCCACCATCCAGGCGGGGATGTCGACCGTCAAGCGCGTGCTGAGCGAGAACTACGTTCGCCCGGACGAAGCGGAGAAGGTCAAGTCGAAGATCCGCGAAAGCGGCACCTATCGGATCATCGACAAGGTCACCGTCAAGCTCAACGACAAGCGCGACGTCTATGAGGCGCTGCTATCCAACCTGGGCGTAAAGAACGCCGAGATATCGCACCGCTTCGTTCGCCAGTTCGAGAAGCTGTTGGCAGGTGGCATCTGGTGCATCGTCACCCTGCGCTACCTCTACGAAGAGAATCAGAAAGGGTCGCCCTTCGTCGTCGAGGAGCTCAAGCCGATCCAGATGCCGAACATGGATATGCAGGCCTTGTTCGACGGACGCAAGGCGTTTACCGACGAGCAGTGGATCGATGTCCTGCTGCGCTCCACCGGCATGGAACCGACTTCGTTCGAGCGCAGGACCAAATGGCACCTGCTGGCACGCATGATTCCGCTGGTCGAGAACAACTACAACTACTGCGAGCTGGGCCCGCGCGGCACCGGCAAGAGCCACATCTTCAAGGAGATCAGCCCCAACAGCATCCTGGTCTCGGGTGGGCAGACGACCGTGGCCAATCTGTTCTACAACATGGCCGCACGCACGGTGGGGCTGGTGGGCCTATGGGATGTGGTCGCCTTCGACGAGGTCGCCGGGATACGTTTCAAGGATCAGGACGGCGTGCAGATCATGAAGGACTACATGGCCTCCGGTTCCTTCAGCCGTGGCCGCGAGTCCATCAACGCCAATGCCTCGATGGTGTTCATCGGCAATATCAACCAGAGCGTCGAGTCATTGGTCAAAACTTCGCACCTGCTGGCGCCGTTTCCGGACGCGATGATCGACTCGGCCTTCTTCGACCGCTTTCATGCCTACGTGCCTGGCTGGGAGATTCCGAAGATGCGGCCGGAGTTCTTCACCAATCAGTTCGGCTTGATCGTCGACTACCTGGCCGAGTACTTGCGGGAAATGCGCAAGCACAGCTTCTCGGACGCGATCGATCGCTACTTCAAGCTGGGCAACAACCTCAACCAACGCGATACGATTGCCGTGCGCCGCACTGTCTCAGGCTTGTTGAAGCTGCTCTGCCCACATGGGGAGTACGGCAAGGAGCAGGTGCGGCAGTGCCTGGAGTACGCGCTTGAGACGCGCCGCAGAATCAAGGAGCAACTGAAGAAGATCGGCGGCATGGAGTTCTATGACGTCCACTTCTCCTACATTGATCTTGAAGGCGGCGAGGAGCGATTCATCGCAGTACCCGAGCAAGGTGGCGGCGGGCTGATTCCTGAGGGTGGCAGTGCGCCAGGGACCCTGTACACCATCGCGCTGGGGCCAGCCGGCATGCCGGGCGTGTACCGCCTGGAGATCCAGACCATGGCCGGCAACGGCAAGCTGTCGATCTCGGGCTCGGCGGCAAAGGAGTCGGTGCGGGTCGGGTTCGACTACTTCAAGGCGCATGCCGGTCGTGTCAGCGCGTCGATCAAGCCGGGAGAGCATGATTTCCATCTGCACCTCGTGGAACTCCAGAACATCGGCGCACCGGAAACGATGACGTTGTCGAGCTTTATCGCGCTGTGCTCCGCGGGCCTCGGACGCCCGATGCAGAGCCAGATGGTGGTGCTGGGCGACATGTCCCTGGGTGGCACGATCAGCCCTGCGCGCAATCTGGCTGAGTCAATGCAGGTCGCATTCGACGCTGGCGCTAAGCGCATCCTTCTGCCAATGAGCAGCGTTGGCGACATTCCATCAGTGCCTGGCGAGCTTTTTGCGAAGTTCCAGACGAGTTTCTACGCGGACCCGGTGGACGCTGTGTTCAAGGCATTGGGCGTTGATTGAGAGGCGCGATAATGAATGCTGCGAAGTAGTGACGGTTTAGACCTTGGGACTCCTCCGCATAGCAGGTCTTAGGTCGCTCGTTTCGTGCTGTTGCGATCAGTAGCAGTCACTTCCTCGCGTCGGTCGGCTTGACGGCCCGGATCGTCGTGTGCGGACGCAAGATCATGCCTAATCGCTGATTCGACCCGAATTTAGCCGCCGTTTCAGGTGAACATCCGCGTGTCCGAAGCGTAGCTTGAACCTTCCAGTGAATTGGGAGGATGAGATGGAAGATCGAATCTGGTGGAATCTGAGTGAGGAGTATCGCGATGCCTGGTTCAGCCCGTTCGTCGAACGTGCCCAAGGCATTCATGCTTCGAACAGCGAGTTGTATCGCGTGCTTGCTGGGGCGTCTCTGGACGTGGTGCAGATATGTGAGGGTGAGCGCGTTTCGTTGAGGCGGGAGATTCTCAGGGTGTGCCCCGATGCCCGAATGTCTCCGATGCATTTGACCGTCGATGTGCGCGATTCCCACGTGGAAATCTTGTGGCGAACTGTAAAGGGCGCTTGCCGGAAGATTGATCTGCCTGGCGATCTGCCGACGCATCCTGTTCCGCTTGCACAGGTGGACTGTTCGTGGAATCCGTATCTTCTCCGCGGCGCTCATGCTGACGAACGTGAGTTGATTGTTCATCACAACCGGCAGGTGATGGCCATGAGGGATCTGTGGTCGCGCTATCAGGAGATGCAGTTGACTTCGGATGCGCTGCTGAAATGGACGACTCGTCCCAGCAGGGAGTCTTGACCTAAGTTTTGCGACTTTGAAACCGCTTACGCTGATTCGGTACGCACAGTCTGAATGAGGAGAATGTTGATCAAGTGTCGATCGACTTGCAAGTTGTAGGCACTAGATCGATCCTGTCTTTACGGAGCTACGGCGTTCCATATGACCAAGATATCGGTTCGCAGATCGAAGTGATCGCATAGCAATTTTGAGTGTCTCTAGGATGTGATATATCCAACCAGTACCAACTACTCACTGGTGGAGTTCTGGTCATGGTGGAAATCATCCTGTTCGTCGTGTTTGGCGTTTGTGCGGTCCTTGTGCTGCGGATGTTTCTTGCGTCAGAGACCGAAAGCGATTTGGAGAGTGATGCAACCGGCGAAGCCGGCTCCTTCGACTTCAGTCCTACGGAATTTGACGCGTGGAATCGCGGCGGGGCGTGGAATGACATCGAGGGGCATGCACCATCGCGATTTGAGGCTCCGCTACGGCACGCCCAAGATGCTGTGGTCGGACCCGCCGTTAACCCTGCTACTGGACTTCCCATGGCTTCCGGGGATGAGTTCGGCGTCGATGTGATGGGAAACCCATTTGGCACGGATCTCGAGCATGACCTTGCTGGCGATACGCTCGGCAGTGGGTTCCGCGGGATTGCGTCGTGGGATTCTGACGCGTCGGATGGAAGCGACGGATCGTCTGGTCGATGCGGGGATTGGAGTTGATCTCACTGGTTGGAAGTCGCCTGTGCGCCGCGGCTTGGCGCGTCTCGCGTCGGAGATCAGCGAGACAAGAATCTGTGGGGCGGAACTGACTTACCTTTCGTGACGTGGAGACAATCCGTTCGAGTCCCGTTGCCTTTTGTTGGTTGCGGACAATTGATCGTTGTTCGCCTGGGAGCTGATGATGAAGCTGAAGTTGATGGACGCGTCCACGGTATCTATGGCTAAGCTGTTGGGACTGGTCAGGGGCGTTCGACCTGTCCGAATCAAGGGAGAGAGGATTCGATGGGCCCTGTTGGTTGAAGGGCGAGGCTTCACCCGGCTGCTTCGTGCGGACGTGTTGCCGGCATCACCTGAACTCATACGGCCGATGGGCTGGAACGTTCCGCGTCCGGAGGTGTTTGTGTCTACGGTCCACGCGCGTCGTTTTATCCACTCAATGGGATGGGGGCGTCCGCAGCGTTTCGAGGTCATCGAATCGTAGGGTGAATCCAGCTGTTCCATGATCGGCCGACATGCGCATCATTAATCCGCATCATGCGCATCAGTGTTCGACCTCCTGAGATGATCAAGGTAGTCGGCCCAAGCTTGCATCACAATCATGCGCTTCTTCAGGTGTCTTGCCCGGTTATAAGCGCGTTGTGTGGCGTTGCCCAGGGTGTGAGCGAGTTGCGCTTCAAGAACATCGATTTCCTCGTTGAGCTCCTCGCGTGCGATCGTTCTCAGGCTTGCCCTGAAGCCATGTGGTACGTGTTGACCTTGCAAGCCAGATTCTCGAAGCGCTTTGCTCAATGTATCCCGGTGAAGATGCGGCGTGCCTCTGCGCGACAGTGACGGAAATACCCAATCGCCGCCACAGGACCAGGTTCTCGCTTCTTTCAAAAGGGCAATTGCCTGCTTCGGTAGAGGGATCGAGTGGTCGTCGCCGGTTTTCATCCATTCGCCTGGGATCTTCCAGACGCCGCGTTCAAGATCGATCTGGCTCCACCTTGCCTCGACCACGTTCGATGGCCTGAGTACTGTCAAAGAAATGAGCTTCAATGCACTTCTCACTACAGGGTGAGGGTAGCGATCGAGAGCGAGGAGGACTTGCTTGAGTTGTTCTGGACTTTCTGCCGCGGGAACAGGTTTGCTTCTGCCCAACTTGACTGCCCCGCGGAGACTCAGGGTCTTGCCGTCCTCCCGAACCCCCGCTTTGATGGCGTGGTCGACCATGTCATTGAGGTAGCCAAGTGCCTTGATCGCCATGTGGGGTGCTCGCTCGATGATCGGTTGCAGGGCGCGCATGGCCTCTGGCGTGGTGAGCGTTGCGATGTTTGTGTGGCGTAGTGACGGGACCAGATCCTTTTCGAGGATAGCCGTCATCTTTGCGAGGGTTCGTGGCTTGACCTTTGTGGCCCGGTCTTGGAGCCATGACGCAGCGAATGCCGGGAATCGCCCGTGGTCCGTTTCCAAGGCGGCGCGCTCGGCCTCCCGTTTTGCTTGGGCGGGATCCGTGCCATTGGCAAGTTGCCGGCGGGCATCCAGGAGGCGGTCACGGGCCATTCCAAGGGTGATGACGGGGTAGGTGCCGAGGCTGATCATTCCGGCCTTGCCGGCCCTGCGATACCGGTAGCGCCAGTGCTTGGCCCCGCGGGGAGTGACTTCAAGGCACAAGCCGTCTCGGTCGGCCACTCGGTAGAGGGTCGAACGGGGCCTGAGTGCGCGGATGGCGGCGTCTGTCAGCATCTACGCACGTTTCTACGCACAGATGCTGCCGGCTGGCAGTGGACAATGCCGCACGCAAGCGGCCTTGGATGGCCGCTAAGTAGTTGATGTTTCTTGAGATTCCACTTATGCGCGGACGTACACGCACACAGGTGGACTAAAAAATGGCGCCCGAAGTTGGACTCGAACCAACGACCCCCTGATTAACAGTCAAGTGCTCTAACCAGCTGAGCTATTCGGGCGGGGACGCACATTTTAGTGCTTGTTCCGGCCGGGTCAAGGAGGGAAGCAGCGAACCGGCTCAGGGACACAGCGTTTCCTGCCGTGGCCGTTCGCTTCGCACCCTCCCCAAGCGGTTCACCACCACCTTTCCGCGCAGCAGCCCGCGGGCGCAGGCGTTCACGCTCAGGTTGCTGTGCGCGGCCGTGCCATTGGCCTGGTAGCGGAGCCAAGGGCGCGTGGAGGTGAGGCGAAGCCGTTCCGCGCCGCCAGCGGGGGCGCCGGTTGCACGCAGGATGTCGCCCGGGACGTCTGGCTGACGGTTGCCATCCGGATCCCGGAACACCAGCCAGCCGCCGCTCCAGTCGTGGTCGCCGGCGCAGCCGGTCTCGGCGCGGCCTGGACATACCACGACCTGCTCGCGGCGCATGATCGCGCTGCTGCGGGCGGTGGCCATGTCGGCCGTGAGCAGATGCAGGCTGGTCGCCAGGCGCTGGCGCTCCAGCGTGCTGCTGAATGCCGGCAGGCCGATGGTGAGGGTAATGGCGGCGATGGCCGCCACCACCATCGCCTCGATCAGGGTGAACCCGCGCGAATGGCGCTTGGGCATGTCCAGCCTCCTTGCCGGTCATGTCTGTCCGGGGGGCACCACGCTAGACCGTGGGTCCCGCCACCGCTGTCGGCGTCAAGCGCCCGACGGGGTCGGGAAAGCGCGGAGGGAGGCGTCCGTGCAGGCGTATCTGGAGCCGCGCCAGCGCCTCGGGCCACGTTCGCGGACCGTTCGCGCCGCCCACCTACAATGACCGGATGAGAGCAGCCGCGCATACGCCCTTCAAACTCGTTTCCCCCTACCAGCCCGCGGGCGACCAGCCGCAGGCGATCAAACGCCTGATCGCCGGTTTCGAGAACGGCCTGGCGCAACAGACACTGCTGGGCGTCACCGGCTCCGGCAAGACCTACACCATCGCCAACGTGGTCGAGGCGGTGCAGAAGCCGACCATCGTCATGGCGCCGAACAAGACGCTGGCGGCGCAGCTGTACGGCGAGTTCAAGTCCTTCTTCCCGCACAATGCGGTCGAGTACTTCGTCAGCTACTACGACTATTACCAGCCCGAAGCCTACATCCCGTCGTCGGACACGTTCATCGACAAGGACAGCGCGATGAACGAGCACATCGAGCAGATGCGGCTGTCGGCGACCAAGGCGCTGCTGTCGCGGCCGGACGCGCTGATCGTGGCCACGGTGTCGGCGATCTACGGGCTCGGCGATCCGGAGGACTACCTCAAGCTGCGCCTGATCCTGGCGCGCGGCGAGCGCATCGAGCAGCGCGCGCTGATCCGCCACCTCACCGAGCTGCAGTACACGCGCAACGACACCGAGCTGCGCCGCGGCACCTACCGCGTGCGCGGCGAGGTGATCGACGTGCATCCGGCGGAATCGGAGGCGGAAGCCCTGCGGATCGAGCTGTTCGACGGCGAGGTCGACAACCTGGCGCTGTTCGACCCGCTGACCGGCGAGGTGCAGCGCAAGGTGCCGCGCTACACGGTCTATCCGAAGACCCACTACGCCAGCACCCGCGAGAGCGTGCTCAACGCCATCGAGACCATCAAGGTCGAGCTGAAGGAGCGGCTGGAGCAGCTGTACGCGCAGAACAAGCTGGTCGAGGCGCAGCGCCTGGAACAGCGCACGCGTTTCGACATCGAGATGATGGCCGAGGTCGGCTTCTGCAACGGCATCGAGAACTACTCGCGGCACATGACCCGGCGCCCGCCCGATGCGCCGCCGCCCACGCTGTTCGACTATCTGCCGCCGGATGCGCTGCTGGTGGTAGACGAATCGCACGTCACCGTGCCGCAGATCGGCGGCATGTACCGCGGCGACCGCGCGCGCAAGGAAACGCTGGTCGAATTCGGCTTTCGCCTGCCGTCGGCGCTCGACAACCGGCCGCTGCGCTTCGAAGAGTGGGAGGCGCGCGCGCCGCGCAAGATCTTCGTCTCGGCCACGCCCGGCAAGTACGAGCTCGAGCATTCCGGTGACGAGATCGTGGAGCTGGTGGTGAGGCCGACCGGCCTGATCGATCCCGAGGTCGAGATCCGTCCGGTGGCGACCCAGGTCGACGACGTCCTTGGCGAGATCACCAAGCGCGTGGCCATGGGCGACCGCGTACTGATCACCACCCTGACCAAGCGCATGTCCGAGAACCTCACCGAGTACCTCGGCGAGCACGGCGTGCGCGTGCGCTACCTGCACTCCGACATCGACACCGTGGAGCGGGTGGAGATCATCCGCGACCTGCGCCTGGGCAAGTTCGACGTACTGGTCGGCATCAACCTGCTGCGCGAAGGCCTGGACATGCCCGAGGTGTCGCTGGTGGCGATCCTGGACGCCGACAAGGAGGGCTTCCTGCGTTCCACCGGCTCTCTGATCCAGACCATCGGCCGCGCCGCGCGCAACGTGCGCGGCAAGGCGATCCTGTATGCGGACCGGGTGACCGATTCGATGAAGCGCGCGATCGACGAAACCGATCGCCGCCGGGCGAAGCAGGTCGAATACAACACCGAGCACGGCATCACCCCGCGCTCGGTGGCGCGGCCGATCATGGACATCATGGAAGGTGCCCGCAGCGACGCCGCGGAAGCCCGCGGCAGCCGCGGAAAGGGCGCCCGCAAGGTGGCAGAGGCGGCCGACGACTATGCCCGGCTCGAGCCGGCCAAGGCCGCGGCCCGTCTCAAGGCGCTGGAGCAGCAGATGTACCAGCACGCCCGGGACCTCGAGTTCGAGGAAGCCGCCGCCGTCCGTGACCGTATCCACCAGCTCAAGGAGGCCATGCTGGCCGTCCGCTAGGAGCTTCGTAGGAGGGGCTATAGCCGCTCGTACAGGTGGATGAGGGATTACGGTCCACCGGGCTTGCTGTCAGGCGGGGCAGCCGCTAGAATTCCCGTCCCTTCGGGCGGTTAGCTCAGTGGTAGAGCATTACCTTGACATGGTAGGGGTCGGGGGTTCGAAACCCTCACCGCCCACCACTTAAGTACCTGATTTCATGGACTTTAGTGGCGAAGGAAAGAAGCCCGGCCAGCGTGCCGGGTTTTTTGTAAGTGCACAGTAAGTGCAGAACGCCTAATCAGGCGATTCCTACATCCCCGCAGGACTATCCCTGCTAGCGCCTTTTGTGGCGCTGGCGCACGCTATCCACGCCACCGCCGCGCCAGGGTTGAACGGGGGATCAGGCGACGCCACCGGCCCCGCCTGCCGTGAAGCTTGGCCGTCCATGCGACAGCGGCGGGGGCATCCCTCCCCCTAGAAGTGCGCAACATGCGCAACAGCCGCCACAGGCCAGTGTTTACGCGGCCTCCGGTGTTGCGGATAACGGCAGGTGTTGCGGATCGCTCCGCCACACAGCCCGAATAGATGCCCCCGACAGGATCACCCGTGGCGGGGGCGGTGCAAGGTCACAGCCCTAGGTAGCCCGCGCTGCACTGCGGGTTAAAGCGGCACTGCCCTTGCTGCTGCGGTTTTTGCTGAACGCCGGTACTCACAGCGAATCCGGCAGCGGTGGGGTAATCAAGGCGCGCAGGCCCCATCCGCCGAACACCTGCGCGCTATGTGGTGCGGGTCGCGTAGATCAGCGTTTCCCGATTGCGTCCGCCGACGTTGACGATGCTCTGAACGTTCCAAGCCTCGCCGTTCCACTTCAGGCGGTCGTGAGTCGTTATGCCGGTCAGGTAGCGCATGGTGAACTTGGTTTCCGCATGTTCCCGGACTGCCAGCGCCGCCAGCCGCTCCCGGCCTAGCATGGGATCGACGCGCGCGTATGCCTCCGCTACCTGCACCCATTCTTCCGTGCGGTAGCCCGTCACCGGGTCGATCACTTCCTGCTTTCGGTCGAACGTCACTTTGTGCGCCAGCTCTTGCGCTTGAAATGCCACGGTATGGCCTCCTAGATGATTAACAGGCCGCGTGCGGCGTAAGGGTCAGGGATCGGCGCGTCGGCGCTCTGCGCGGCTCCTAGGGCCATTGCAAGGGCGACCATGCCGTCGATGCGCCCGGTAGCCCGTTGCTTGTCCAGCTTGCGATTGCCGGCAGGGTCGCGGGTCACGGTCGCGTTAGCGGCGCACATGGTCAGGACCGGATGGCCGCCATGTGCGATGCGATGGTTCAGCAGCTCGACTTCCAGCGAGTCCAGGGCCGGACTCATATCCTTGAAGCCCTGCCCGAACGGGACCAGCGGCAGGACGATGCCCAGCCGGTCTAGCTCGGTTTGCATTACGTCCATGCGCCAGCGGTCGAACGCCACCGCCCGCAGGTCCAAGTCCGCCACAATCTCGGCAATGTCCGCCGCTACATGGGCGTAGTCGACGGACGCGCCGGGGGTCGTGTGCAGGAAGCCTTGCCGGTGCCAGGTCTCATAGTCCGAACGGTCGCGGCGTGCGCGGTCTGCCAGCCCCTGCGAAGGGGTCCAGAAGTGCGGCTGCACCTGCCATACACCGTCCACCTGCCCGACCAGGACAAGGGCAGTCAGGTCGGTTCGCGCGGACAGGTCCAGGCCAGCGAACACGGGGCCGTGGAACGCGGCCACCTCGCCACCGCAGGCGCCCCAGACCGACGGGGACACAAACGGCGATTCGGTCGATACGCGCTGATTTAGCAGCAGGTTCCTTGCCATGTTCTCGGCACTCGGCATCCGCTGCGCCTGCTTCATTTGCTCGGCTAGGTCGTCGCGGCTGCGGAAGATCCCCAGCGCCGGGTTCGCGGCCTGCCATGCGGTTTCATCCAACAGGTCGCAGCCCTCGGGCGCGGCGTAGACGTGCGACACGATGCGCGGGTCGTTACTGGCGGCGGCGTCGTCTAGCCATACGCTCAACAGGTCAGCGTCGGATGCCGCTTGCGTGCTGATTACCAACAGCAGCGGGTCCGCGTGCGCGCCCTGCGAAGTCACAATGGCATCCACAAAGTCAGACTGCGGACCGCGCACCTGCCCGACTTCATCCAGAATCGCCAGGACCGGGGACAGGCCGTGTGCGGTCTTACCCTCGGCAGCCAGTGCCCGGAACTCGGTATTCAACGGCAGGCCGATTAGGCGCTTGCCGCTCGGCACGATGCGCACGATGCCGGACAGCTTCGGGGACAGCTGCACCATCTGCGACGCAGCCCGGAAGACGATTGCCGCCTGCTCCCGGCTCATGGCACCGGATACCAGCTGCGCGTTCTGTTTCGCCTCGGGTCCGACCAGGTGCGCCAACAGCAGCGCGGCCACCAAACCGGACTTCCCATTCTTTCGGCTCACGGACAGGTACGCGCGCCGGGTGCCGTGCGGGTTGTCATAGACAGCCCGGATGAACTCCTTTTGGAACTCAGCCAACACCAGCGGCTGCCCTACTTGCGCCCCGTCCGGCGTGACGCAGTAGCGCCTGATGAACTGGCAGACGGCCTCGGCACGGGTCACGATACGGACCGCAGCCGGGGAATCAGCGGATCATGATCGGCGGCGGCTTCCCGCTCCAGCTCCAGGCCGTTGCCTTGCTCGCGTGCTCTGCCCTGCGTCGCCTCGGGGTGGACGTGCAACAGGCGGGCCAGCATGACGATGCGACGGGCCAGCTTGTCCACCAGCGCCAGCCGGGGATTCGCCTTGCCGTCCACAATGTCGCCTTCCTCCGTGATGGCCCGCTCGTGGCGCTCTACGTCGAATTGCGCACGCGCCAACATGGCCGCAGTGGCAAGGTCAGCATCGTTCCACTTGTGGCGCGGCCTATTCGCCACCAGCGCGCCCCAGAAGGGCAGCGCGCCAGTCGGCAGGGTCACATGGTCAGGCGGGCTAAGCGGCGCTTGTGCGGCGTTCTGGGCAGCTTGTACGGCAGCCGTGGCGCTATCGCTCCGGGTCTGTCTCATTCGGTCTTGTCCTTAGCGATAAATGAAAGCTTGGGCGACGTGCCAAGCGGGCCAGCTTCGTGGCGATTTTTCGCCTCGCGGTTCCACGGGTGCGCCGGGTCAAGCGGCCAGCCGTCCACGTCGCATCCAATGACGGTTGGCAGGCCACGCTCTCGGCGTGCGGTGCGGCTGCTATGGCAGGGCTTGCACAGGCTCGACAGCTCCACTCCGACCGTGTTCCGTGCGGTGTCTCCGGTGTTGTGATCTACCTCACGCGCGACGGTTGCGATGCCGTCGCGGTAGCAGTCCTCACACAGCGGGGAATGGTCTAGCTGCGCGCTGCGGATTGCTCGCCACTGCGCGGAACCGGTATGCAGGAAGCGGCGGCGCTGGCGGTCACTCGCTGTCTTGTCGCTCATCGTCTATCCCCTCAATGGTCGGCAGGTTCTCCAGGCGTCGCGCTTCGCTGCGCAGCATCCATCCGGCATCAATGCCCGACTTGTAGAACTCGGCTCGGTTCTTGGCATCGCCTCTCAGCAGCCCTTCCGCGCTGAACTCTACGAAGTACCGCTTGCGTGCGATCGGTCCTAGCAGCGCGTGCTCTAGCGCCTGCTCCCATCGCGTGAGCCACGGGCGCAGGGTGACGGTCACGAAGTGCCGCATCATCTCGACGCTGTTACTGAAGTTGGCATGGCGCAGGTCGCCCAACAGGACAGGCGGCACGTTGAACAGGCGCGCGACTTCCTCCACGCTGAACTGCCGGGACGCAAGCCACTGCGCATCCTCGTTAGTCATGCTCAGCGGCTGAAACTCCAGGCCGTTCTCCAGGACTGCGACCTTGCCCGCGTTGGCAGCGCCGCCGAACTGTTCCCGCCAGCTTGTGCCGATGCGCTCTGCGCTTCCCCCGTCCAATACGTGCGGGGTCTTCAGCACGCCAGACAGCCGCGCGCCGTTGGCAAAGGTCCGGTTGCCATGCTCTTGCGATGCCAGGATGCCGCCTAACATTTCCCGCGCGGTGGTGATGCGGGACTTACCCACGATCCCGTCATCCGAACGGTCACGCAGGTGTAGGACTTCCCCTGCCAACAGTCGGCGCAGCTCGCCGCCTTCAGCCACGTCATACCGGATACGCCCGGACGGCAGCTTCACGATGGTCACGTCGCGCGGGTGAATCGGGGTCAGGGCCGTTACCGTGTCGGCGGCGTCGCGGTGGATCTCCGCATACGCATTGCCCCACAGCAGGACGTGCGCTTGTAGCTGCTCCCGGAACTCCAACGCGGTCTGAAACTCGTTTGGCGAGTCGTGCAGCACGCGATACAGCGGGTGCAGCGTGGCGCGGGTCCGGTCGCCGTTGTCGCCGCGCTGGAACAGGTGCAGCGGCAGGCTGGCGACGGTGCCCGCGATCAGGTTCACAGCGGCATGAACCGTGGCGATGCTCTCCGCCGTCTTACTGTCCACATACTGCCCGGACGCACTCACGGTGCCTCGGTCAATCAGTGCGGCCCAGGACGGGTCCGGCGTTGCGCGTTTCTCGCGCTTCCAAGGGAGTTTCAAGGTTGCAGCTCCAGCCAGCGGAAACGGGGGTCGTTACGCAAGCCGCCATTGCCTCGGCTGCGCAGCGAAACGGTGGTCGTCGGGTAGGCCGCGTGCGCCTGGACAATGGAAATCTCGTGAAGCTCGACCTCGTGCAAGGTCCGCAGCTCGCCGTCCCAGCTATCGCGGGTTGCGACGAATCCCATAGACACACCGCCAAGGTCGCCACGCTCCGCAAGGGCGCGCAGGTCATTGCCGGTTGTCGTGTCCGGCAGCGTGATGCGGTAGGCAAGCCCACCTTCGGCCTCGCGCAGCTCTAGCGTGCCGCTGCGGGTGCGACCTAGCACCTTGCCGGCGTCGTGATCTACCAGGGCGAGAATGTCCCGGTTTTCGGACAGCGTGCGGGTGAAGGCTCCGGGCGCGATCACTTCCCGGAAGTCTGCAATTCGAGTCTGCGATCCAAAGGGGGCCGCCAGCCCGACAAGCTGGCGGCCCTCCACGGTCGCACCGGTTGCAAATCGGCGCTCGACGTTCATCAGGCGGGAGTCGCCACGACAAACGCCTGCTCGTGTCGCACCGCAACGTCTACGGTGCTGAACGCACGGACCAGCACGCCACCGCGACGGTAGGGCACCTCGGCGTACGGGTTCACCAGCAGCTCGACCGCGCCCCACTGCCCCAGCAGCACCTGCGACCAATCGCCAAGGATGGCGGTTGAAGCCGGGGCCGCGTTGGACGATGCAGCCGGCAGGTCGCCAATGCTCGACCCGGTGGCGATGTAGTCCGAACCGGCACTGGCCGACTTCAGCACCTTGCGGAGTGCAGTCATGACGGCAGGCGACGTGTACCAGCCGGTCGGGTTGACGTTGACGGCAGCGAGAAGCTGCTCAATGTCCAGCACGTCGGCCCAGGTCGCCGGCATATCGGCTTCCTGCACGCCCGCGCGACCGATGATGCCCAGCGGCTGCCCCGCAAGGCCGGTGCCCGCGATGATGGCGGCATCCACCGCAGCCGCGACCGCAAAGCTCAGGTCGTCGCGCACCAGCCCCTCGATAGCCGGGGCGCTCTGCTGGATAAGCTGGCGGCTCATCTCCGCGATGCCGCCAACGTGCTTGGGCGACAGGGTGACGGAATCGAACTCCATCTCGCTCTCGCTCAGGGCCGCGCCCTCTGCGACCCAGCCCGCCGACAGGCCAGCGGCGTGCTTCGGAATGGACACATTGCCCACCAGGCCCGACAGGGTGCGCACGCCAAGGCGCTGCACCAGGACCGAGTTACGCAGCGGGCCGATGAACTGGTCGGCGCGGTGGTCGGTGCCCACCAGCTCCGGGGCGGTCGCGGTGGTGTTCGGCGCGCGACGCTCGAAGGCAGCCAGCGGAACAAGGATGCCGCCGTGCTTGCCCTTGCCGTGGCGACGCTCCAGCTCCGAATGCATCTCGGCTTCGGCACCGGACAGGGCGCGGCCTTCCATGCCGGCACGCAGCACGGACAGCAGGGACACGCGGCTTTCCAGGTCGGCCATCGTCTCGCCGTTGCCGGTAACGATGGTGCCCACGGCGCGGCGTTCGGACTCATCAAGGAACTGCTGCCGGCGCTCGGACGCCTCCAGGTTCTCAATGTCAGCCTTGATCGCGTCGAAGCCGGCGGCCTCTTCGGTGGTCAGGTTGCGGTTTTCGGTTTCGGCCTTGCTCAGCAGGGCGCGGGCTTCGGCGGTCTTGGCGGCTTTCGCCTCACGAATCGACTTCAGGGACATGCGGTGTTTCCTCTAGCTAGAAATGAAAAAAGCCCCTTTCGGGGCCGTGGTAGGTGGTGCGGGGTGCGACTCAGGCGCCGGCAATGCCGGTATCCAGTCGATGGGGTCGCAGCAGGCGATGCGCTGCCTCTCTGCGGTGGTTCTGGTCGTCCGGGCTTCCGGCGTCCACATGCGTCTGCGCCAACAGGCAGCACGCGATGACCATGTCCGGGTCGGGTTCCTCTGGATCGAAGCCCAGGTAATGCCGAACCTCGGCACTGGCGGAACGCAGCGCAAGGTCTAGCGTGGGGTCCAGGTCGCTGCCGACGATGCGCAGGAAGTCCCTGAACTCAAAGATGGTGGCAATGGTCATGCGGTGTCCTTGGGCCTCAAAAAAAGAGCGCCCCATATACCGGGGGCGCGCGGTGTCTTCTAAGCCTCAGACGGGCTGGCGGGGTTGCCTGCTCTGACACGGCAGGCACGCGATTAGCCGGCATGGGCGACCGGCTGAATTTCGTGACGCGGACGCTAGTCCGGAAGTGATCCCCGCCAAGGGTCAGAACAGTGAATCGGGGCCGGAAAAATCCAGCGCGCCCGCTTCCAACTGTTCATTAGTATTATAACTAATAACCTCGTTTTCCACGTCCGGCATCAACAGGTGCGGCTGCGCTGCCGGCAGGTGTTCCGCCTCCGCTGCGGAGTAGGTCACGCAGGGCGCGGCCACGGGTTCCCGGAACAGGTCATCCGCCTTCCTCTCAGGCCAGCTTCGGGCCGTCACCGCTTGGCGCGGGTCGCACTCGGGGAAGGCAGCGTAGAAGGCACCTTGCAGCCGACGCAGGCCCAGGCGCTCAGCTCGGGCAAGTCGGATGTACTCATCGAAGACAGCGCGCCGCATCATCAACAACTTGGCCGCCGTCGTGTTGTCGCAGTCACCAGCGATGCAGCGGTCTACCAGCTCCCGCAACAGGGCCTTGTGACTCAGACGGTCAACAGGAAACCCAGCGGGTTTCGTGTCGGTTTCGTGCGGTCGTTTTGGGCCGCCCGCGTCTAAGGGCTTGTATTCGTGCCCTCCACAAACAGCCCTTGTACCTGGTAAAGCTTTTAAGGTGTTCAAGGGGCGGACAACAGAAGGCCCAAAAGTGGCCCTGACTGGTTCACAGGGCGGACCAGTCACAGTTTCAGTGTCTTCGGGGCGGACAACGTGTAGCCGGACTGGTTCACGGGGCGGACAACAAGTGTGCGCGGGGCGGACAAGGCAAACTGTTTTCATGCCACCACCTTCAGGTGGCGACGGGTCGCCTTGCTCGCCTTCCGGGTGCCGGTCGTGCGGACAAATTCCGGACGGTCTTCCTTCCACTCATCCGTGGGCCGGATAGCAGGGCCAACGTCTAGGGGGTTGTTCGGCTTGTCGTCGATGCGCCTCCAGGTTAGTGCATGGAGACTTGCCCGGTTCCTTCCCCCTTGGCGGGTCCGGACGATGATCCTGTAGTGCTCCAGCTCCGCCATGGCGTTGTGGAGTTGGGCCGACGAACGCCAGCCGCATTCCTTCATCAGCGTTCGGGACGCGCACAGGTAGCCGTTGTTGAAGCCGGTGTATTGCCTCGCAAGGTCGATGACCAGCTTCACGGCCCACGGACTCAGCCGGGTGAAGTTGGGATGCCGCAACAACGTTAGCGGCATCACAAACGCAGCACCGCCGTCAATGTCATTCCATCGGTTGTCTTTCTTTTTGCCCATGCTTGTCCCTTGACGGGGCCAGCCTTACACTGGCCCCGCATTCCTAGTCCGATTGCACCTGAAGCCCCGAGCGCGCCAACGCTTGGGGTTTCGCTTATTGGTCGACCTGCATTGAATCGACAAGGGCGCGCAGCTTGTGCGGCCCCATCGCCTGGACTTCCTCCAGACTCGACAAGCGCCCTTGGATCGCCAGGATTGCCGTCTTCACCAGCCGGTCTTTCCCCTTGGCGTCTGCCGTGCGATACAGGTGCAGAACTTCCACCTCTTCGCGGGTGCAGGCACGGGCGGCGGTCATGCCGTCACCTCCCGTTCCCTGCGGTTGGCAGGGCGCGTGTCGTGGCAGCCGTCGGACGGATCAGCCACTTCGCCCAAATGCTGTTCTGCGCGCCGGTGCAGCTCCTGGAGCGCGACGCGCAAACCCCATACCTCGCAGGTCGACAACCCTTCGAAGGCGGCCCCGCTGCCCCGCTTGTCCGCCTTGCCTAGCGCGTCTTTCAGCAGCATGTCGGCAATCGTGCCGATGGCGTCTAGACAGTTGTCGACCGCCTTCAGCCGGTTGGCGACGCCAAGGGGGAGGGGAGACTCGGCCCACTGCTGTTCACTCTCCAGCGTGGTGATGGCCTCCGGTGCGTCCTGCTGCCCCTTCAGCTCCCCATGCACGTCTAGCAGGGCTTGCGCCAGCTTCTCGTCTGCCGGGGACTCAGCGCGGACGTAAAGGATGCGTGCGGCCTCGTCGACGGTCTTCAGGATGGCGTCGCGGTTCATGCCACCCTCCGGGCGCTGTCGCGCTCCAGCTTGGTGATGAACTCTTCCAGGGCCTTGGCGGAAATCATCCGGCGCCGACCGTCCTTGAAGGACCGGAGGGAGCCTTCACCGATTGCGGCATACAGGCGGGTCCGGGTCAGGCCGGTGGCCCGGACGGCACCGTCGACGGTGTAGCTAAGCTGCTGATTTGTGGTCATGTTTAATCCTTTAGCGAGTGTGCGTCTGGCGTACGAGTGTTGGACACAGCAGCACACTACCACACGCGGCAGGGAAAACAAGTACGATCGCTCAGAACGAAGGAGTCGAAACAATGGCCGTAAAGAAGAAGGCTGGCGCGTCGAAGAAGCCGGCAGCCACGCGCACCGAGACCCTGGGGCTGCGCTTAGACCCTAGGCTGAAATTTGCGTTGGAGCTGGCAGCCCGTGATCAGCATCGGAGTATTTCCGGCACCGTTGAGTGGTGCGTGGAGCGCGTGCTACGCGAGACCGAGGTCGATATAGCCCTGCCGGGGGCGTGGACTTTCTTTGACCTAACTCACCGCGTCTGGGACGTTGACCCCAACAAGATGCTTGCGAATATCTGCGCGTACGCGCCGAGGCTTGCCACGTTCGAAGAGACTCAGAAGTACCGGATCATGCACATGACCGAGCAGCTCTGGTACAACCCCGGTGCGGTTCGCGATGGCAGCAACCTCGTGGACATCGAAGATCCGCTCGCATTCGCTCACATCGTCCAAGAGATTCTTGAAGACGGAAAGTTTCGCGCGATAAGTGAAAAGGAGCTGGAGAGCGCCGGGGCTAGCTCGATGGTGTTGCCGTTCTAACCCAGCTTCGCCACCGCGTCTGCCAGCTTGTGCGGCGCCAGGTGCGCATAGCGCAGGGTCATGCGGATGTCGGCATGGCCTAGCAGCTCCCGGACTGTGTTCAAGTCCACGCCGGCCATCACCAGCTTCGATGCGAAGTCGTGCCGCAAGTCGTGGAACCGGAAGGCGGGCAGCTTCGCCAACTCGCATAGGGACTCCCAGCTTGAATTGATATTCCCCATGCGCGCACCGGAAGGGGAGGGGAACACCAGTCCCGCGCCCTTGCCTTGTTTCTTCCAGCGGGTCAGCACGTCCAAGGCTTCGGCGTTCAGCGGAATATGTCGCGCCTTGCGTGACTTCGCGTTGCCGGCGGTGACGGTCAACAGATTGGCTGGCAGGTTCACGCTCGCCCAATCCAGACTCAGCAGCTCGCCCCGGCGCATCCCGGTATTGAGCGCCAACAGCACCAGCGGCATCAGGTGATCGGTGTAGCCCTCGGCGGGCCACACGGGATGCCCTGCGGTGCCCCGCGCGGCGTGCCATGCATTGTGCCGTTCCCGGCTCGCCCTACGCATCGCCTCACGCTGCACCAGCGCGTCTCTAAGGCGCTTGTCCTCTTGGGGCGACAGATACCGCACGCGGCCTTCGTCGGCTCCCTTGGCTTGTTTGACGGTCTTCAGGGGATGGTCTGACAGCATCCCCCAATCGACGGCGCGGGAGAGTGCGCCACGGATGCGGGACAGGTCACGGTTGACGGTGGCGGGGCGGATACCGTCCTTCAGCCGCTTCGCCTTGATCCGCTCGAAGTCGAAGGCGGACAGGCTCGGCAGGGGACGGTCATACAACGCGCCGAACACGGACTTGATCGCCGCCACCGTCTCGGCCCCGGCTTTCTGGTTGGCCTTGGCCCAAGGTGCGTAGTGCTCCGCGATGAATGCCCCTAGCGTGTCCGGCTTGGGCTTGGACGCCTCCAGGACGGCCAAGGGTGCCCCGTGCGCCGCCGACTCTGCCAACGCCGCCAGGGCGGCTCTACGGGCGCCTGCCACGGTCATCACCGGATAGCGGCCCAGCGTTCGGCGCTTGCCGCGTCCCCAGCTCACTACGAATGACTTCACGCCCGAAGGTTGCACCCGCAGCAGCAGGCCGCGCAGGTCGGTATCGTGAATCTCGTAGGGCTTCGCCTTCGGCATTGCATCGCTGGCGACCTTGGGGGATAGCTTGGCTTTCATCCGTAAGTGCATCCGTAAGTGCAAACCGGACAATATCCCCCTATCCGACAGGACGCAACGGGACAATCAATTCAATGGCTTAGGTGTAGATGCTTGATCCGAAAGGCTCTAAAATCACGTTGACATGGTAGGGGTCGGGGGTTCGAAACCCTCACCGCCCACCACTTAAGACCTTGAACCAACGGGATTAAGTGACGAAGGAACGAAACCCGGCCACTGCGCCGGGTTTTTCGTGTCCGTTGCAAGGCGACCAACGGCCTGGTGCCCAAGGCCGGTGCTCAGTCGCCGCCGGCGTCCAGCGGGCCGGTAACCTCCCTGATATCCCGATGCAGGATCCGCCTGATCTCCAGGATCGCAGGCGCGGATTCCTGGATGCTGTGCCCGCCAATGATCACTTTCTCCGACAGCGCGCCGGGCAGGTGCGCGCTGGGGTAGGGCACCAGCCCGTCATCAGATTCCTCGAGCGGCACAGTCGGGTCGGCCTGCGCGATGATGCTGTGGTACTGCACCCTGGGCGATATCGGCAGGTCGGCGGCGGCGCGGACGAAGGGGTCGTTTTCGCTGAGATTCTCGATGCTGTTGGGCAGCGCGATCGGCTCCGCCGTTCCGTCGTCCCCGACCAGGAGTTCGCCCACCTCCTCCAGCACCGTCAGCGGCAGCCGGACCAGCTTCCCTATGAGGCGCCCCAGACGGTTCCCGGCCACCTTCGTGCCGCGATGCGGCGAGGCGATGAACACCACGCGCCCCACGCTCGGCAGCGGTTCGAAGCGCAGCATCCTGTCCAGCCTCGGGCCGGCGCGCTCCAGGCGGCCGTCATCGAGCTCGTAGTTCTGCTGCAGCCAGGTCCACAGCTGGTCGTCGGCCGAGGACACCAGCAGTCGCGACAGCACGCCGCCCATGCTGTGGCCGATCAATACCGTGCCATGCGAGGCGCGCGCGCTGCCTTCGGGATCGAAATGCTGCATCGCGTCCACGATGATGCGGCGGATCGCGGACTGGTTGAGCACCAGCGGCATGTTGGTGGGGTAGTAGACCTGCCAGATCTGGAATTCGCGGCGCAGCACGTCGTCGCCCAGCACTTCATTGGCGACGTTCACCCAGGCCTCGGGGCTGCTTGCCAGGCCGTGGATCATCAGCAGGATCCGGCGGTCGGGGTCGTAAGGCTGCATCAGATAGAGGTGCGGCCGGGTGATGCCCTGTTCACGGCCGAACAGGGTTTGCAGCGACTGCCGGTTGAAGCCGGAGCGGGCCAGCCACAGGCCGTAGCCGGCGCTGTAATTGGCTGAAAGGGGCACGCGCAGACCGTGCAGGTCGATCGCCTCTTCGACATATGGATCGTGGCCGCTGATGAGCAGCTCCGGCGTCGACAGCACGCTCGCCAGGTCGTCGCCCGGGAAGCGGATCAGCAGGGTGAGGGTCGGCGAGGGCATCTCGCTGTAGGGGCGGGGGCGGTTTGCGCGCCGACGATCCGGCCCGTCGCCGCGGTTGCGCTCGATTGAGGCCGGATCCGGGACCTGTACTGGCGTCGCCGCCGTGGTCACCGGGTCGTCGCCCATCACCGCAACCATTTCGGCGCCAAAGCCGTCACGCCGGTAGATGCTGTGCAGCCCGGCGAAGGAAATCGACGATGCGGGCACCAGCTCCCTCGGCAGCTCCACCCCTTCGGGCATGCGCACGCCGGACATGTCGTTGCTGATGGTCCAGCCAGCGATCGACAGGACGGCATCAGCGTCAGCGCGACCTTCGGCATTGGTGCCGGTGCTGCTGTCTGCGGCATCGCCTGCCGCGGCATTGTCCGTGTGCAACACCTGCCAGCGCTGGAACAGGCCCGACGCCGCCTGCTGCACGGCGTAGTTGTAGTAATCGCGCACCTGGGTCTGGCGATCCTCGAAGGCGCGTTCGCCGGGCGCGCGCTCGCTGAAGAACAGGTAGGCGTAGGCGTGGCGCGCGGCTTCCAGCCAGGCGTCGATCTGGGCGTCGGCGGCGGGCACCGGGCCCGCCGGCGTCAGCGCGATGGCCTGCTGCGTCCAGAGTTCGGCCAGCGACGCCAGGCGACGCTCGTCGGTCAGGCCCTGCACCTGTGCCAATGCGGCCATGCAGGCGGGCGCGGGCGGTTCCAGGCAGGCGTTGTCGTCGAGGCCGGCGACGCGCAGTGCTGCCTGGGTCGCCGGGCTGAGTTCATCGGTGGTGAGGATGTCGCTGCGCTTGATGGCGATGTACTCGCCGGGGCCCAGCTGCTGGGCCTCCACGCGCGGCGCGAACTCCTTCAGGATCGCGCAGCCGCCGAGCAGCAGCAGGCAGCTGGCCAGCGCCAGCGCGCGAACTGCACGGTGCGCGGGGCTCGTCGCGGGGGCCCTGCGATGCATGACGGTCATTGCGACAGCTCCGCCGCCGTGACGCCGGGCACCTGCTGCCGGATGGCCCGCGAGAACGCCTGCGGATCCGGCGCATCCGCCGGAACGCGCAGGGCGCGCGGGTTGATGTACCCGCGCGCCTCCAGCTCGGCGAAGTCGTGGCCGGGCACCAGTGCGCCCTGGTCATGGGCGTAGCTGGCGAAGTGTCCCGACAGCAGCAGGCGATAGTCCATCGGAAGTCCCGGGGCGATGTGGCGTGCGATCTTGAAGATGATGGTCGTGCAGTTGCTGGTCAGGGAATTGTAGAAGGCGGGCCGCTCCTGCAGTTCGCCGGCCTCGGCGACGTAGCCGAGGAACATGGCGCGCAGCGCTTCGCGCGGAACGTCCAGCCGGTACAGGTACACGTCTTCGCCGCGTGCGTTGCTGCGCGTTCGCACGATGTCGCGCTCGTCCGCGGCTACCAGCACCTGCTCGAACCTGCGGAAGAAGCCACCCAGCGCGGAGAACGATTCGTGGCGCTCCTTGCGGATCTCCAGCGAGAACACCACCCGGCTGCCGTCTTCGAAGCCGAACGAGACCAGGGTGTGGGCAATGTGCGGCCCCATCCAGTACGACATCACCAGGTCCGCGCTGGCCAATCCAGCGAGGTCGTAGCGCCGCGTTTCCCAGTGCGGCGTGTAGTCCTCTTCGGTGCGCCATTCGAAATTGCGCACGTTGTGCAGCAGCACGGTGTCGCCATGCACCTCGGCTTCGAGCAGCCGCGCGACGTCATCGGCCCAGTCGCGATCGTGGGAGGGCGCGAGGCTGGCCCACCAGGCGAGCAGCCCCGCCAGTCCCAGGGCGAACGCCGCCAGCAGCAGGCCGCGGGCGGGGCGCAGGCGCCGGCCCGCGAGCGAGGCGATGGCCGCGATTCCGAGCAGCGACCAGGCGGCGACCACGATGCCGCGCAATATCCCGGGCCCCGGCAGCTGATAGGCCAGCAGGAGGGCGCCCCAGCCGATGGCCGCGGCCAAGGCTACGGCCAGCAGCGACCTTCCGATGCATGTCAGCCAGGGGCGGCGCTGGCGCGCGTATTCGCGGAAGGCGTGTTCGGGCATCGGAACCACGGGCCGGAGGGAACGCGGAAGGGTACCCTGCCGCGCGGGAAGGGACCGCAGCGGACCTGCAGGCATCGCCCGGCGATGGCCTGGCCGGCCGCGTCGGAGTGGCGCCCGGGCGCCGCGCATGATTGACTGCGCGGTCATTCAAACGAGATTCCTGCGCGTCATGAAGACCCCGGGTGGCCTGCAAGCGCTGATCGACGACGGCGTGATCGACGAAGTGATGCGGCCGCTGAAAAGCGGCAAGGAGGCTGCGGTCTACGTGGTCCGCTCAGGCGATGACGTGCGCTGCGCGAAGGTCTACAAGGACATGGCGCACCGCAGCTTCCAGCAGCGCGTGCAGTACCAGGAGGGACGCAAGGTCCGCGGCAGCCGCGAGGCGCGCGCGATCGGCAAGGCCACGAAGTACGGCCGCAAGCAGCAGGAAGCGGAGTGGAAGAACACCGAGGTCGAAGCGCTGTACGCGCTGCGCGATGCCGGCGTGCGCGTGCCCGAGCCCCACGGCTACTACCACGGCGTGCTGGTGATGGAGCTGGTGGTGGACGCCGACGGCCGGTCCGCGCCGCGCCTGGGCGAAGTGGAGCTGTCGGCGGACCAGGCCCGGGGCTTCCACCGCTTCCTGGTGCGGCAGGTGGTGAAGATGCTGTGCGCCGGCCTGATCCACGGTGACCTGTCGGAATACAACGTGCTGGTGGCACCCGACGGCCCGGTGCTGATCGACTTCCCGCAGGTGGTCAGTGCGGCCGGCAACAACGCCGCGCGCAGCATGCTGCTGCGCGACGTCAACAACCTCACCGCAAGCCTTGGCGCCTGGGCCCCCGAGCTGCTCGATACCTGGTACGGCGAAGAGATGTGGGCGCTGTTCGAGGCCGGCGAACTGCGGCCCGAAAGTGAGCTCACCGGCGTGTTCGTCCATGACGAGTCGGTGCCCGACATCGACGGCGTGCGCGATGCGATCAACGATGCGCGCGAGCAGGCGCTGATCCGCCAGCAGGGACGCGAAGCGGCCGAAGAGCAGGATTGAGCGGCTTCACGGCGGTCACACCGCGCCGGACCTAGCCTCGTCCCAAGCCCTGCAACCGCGGGGGACGGAGCCAGACATGATCAAGTGGGCCATCATCTTCGCCGTCATCGGCCTCATCGCCGGTGCGCTCGGCTTCGGCGGCGCCGCGGGCGCGGCCATGGGCATCGCCAAGTTCCTGTTCTTCGCCGCGATCATCATCGCCGTGATCCTGTTCGTGCTCGGCATGACCATCTACAAGAAGGTCACATGAGCTCGGATGCGGCCACCTCGCGCACGAAGCAGGCCTGGTAGGCCGTGATATCCGGCAGCCCGATGCCGTAGGGATCGCCGGCAACGTACAGCGTGACGTGGGGAACGCCGCAGTCCAGCGCGCGCCCGCTGGACTGCGCCAGGTGGTGGCGGAACTCGGCGAAGGCGGGAGCCTGCAGGTGTTCGATGACCGACCAGGCCTGCAGCTCGCCATTCCATTGTTCCTTGGCCTTGTGGACCAGCGCATACCGTCCGGTGCCGCGGGGACGCCAGTGAAGCGGCTCGAACAGCGCACGGATGCGCTCTTCACCCAGCTGCGTGCGCAGCGCATCGCCGGCGTCGCGGCCGAGCAGGGTCATGTGCAGTTCGCGCTTGCGCTCGAGCACCTGGCCGTCCAGCCGCAGGCGCTGCGGCGAGTCGGTCGGCAACAGCCCCAGCGGATCGAGTGGCAGCGCCAGGCTGCCGTCTGCGCGGAATCCAGGCCACTGCATCGCTGCGACTCCTCGTCCGGGGACCAGGCATCGAGCTTACGCTAAGCTCTCGACAGCCAGATCGGCGACACCACGGAAGGTGACATGGACAGGATCAGGATGACGCTGGCACTCGCGTGCCTGTGCGCGGCATTGGCCGCAGGTGTGTGGCTTTCGGGCGTGCTGGTGCTGCAGCTGCTCGGCATCGGCGATGTGGCTGCCGGATGGGATACGTACCTCCGCTACCTGCGCGCCATCGAGCATCCCCGGGTCGCACCGCATGCGGGCCGTATCCGCGTTGCCGGTGGGATCGGCATGGGCCTGCCGCTGTTGCTGGCGAGCGTTCCCGTGTTCGCGCTGCTGCGGCCGGCGCGGCGTTCGATGCACGGCAGGGCGCGCTTCGCCAATGTCTTCGAGCTCGCGCGGCGGGGGCTGTTCACGCGCTCGGGCCACGGCATCGTTGTCGGCCGGCGGTTCGGACGCCTGCTGCGCCTGGACGGCCAGCAATCGGTCCTGCTCGCCGCGCCCACGCGCTCCGGCAAGGGCGTGGGCGTGGTGGTGCCCAACCTGCTCGACTACCGCGGCTCGGTGGTGGTGCTCGACATCAAGCAGGAGAACTTCGCGCTCACCAGCGGCTGGCGCGCGGCGCAGGGACAGGCCGTGTACCTGTTCAACCCGTTTGCCGAGGACCGCCGCACGCATCGGTGGAATCCGCTGTCGTACGTGTCCACCGAACCGCTGCAGCGGGTGTCCGACCTGCAGGGCATCGCCAACCTGCTGTATCCGGATGCCGGCGCCGAACAGAAGTTCTGGACCAGCCAGGCGCGCAGCGCGTTCATGGCCTTCGCGCTGTACCTGTTCGACCATTACGAGGCGCAGCGGCGCGACGGCGTGCCCGAGGGCCTGCAGCTGTTCCCGACCCTCGGCCACGTGTTCCGGCTGTCCTCGTCGGAGGGCGCGCCTGCGCGGCAGCACCTGCAGGACCTGGCCGCGCGGCCGTTCGTGGGTGAACACGCGCGACGCGCCTTCGGCAACCTGCTGTCGCAGGCCGAGGAGACCTTCGCATCCATCCTCGGCAGCTTCCGCGAGCCGCTCAATCCCTGGATCGACCCAGTGCTGGACGCGGCCACCAGCGGCAACGATTTCCTGCTTGACGACCTGCGCCGCCGACCGATGACGATCTACGTCGGCGTGCAGCCGCACCGCCTGGCCGAGGCGCGTCCGCTGCTCAACCTGTTCTTCAGCCAGCTGATCAACCTGAACACGCAGACCCTGCCGCAGGACGATCCCGGGCTGCGCCACCAATGCCTGCTGCTGATGGACGAATTCACCGCGCTCGGCCGCGTCGACATCATCGCCACCGCCATGGCCTACATGGCCGGCTACAACCTGCGCCTGCTGCCGGTGGTGCAGAGCATGGCGCAGCTGGACGCGGTCTATGGCAAGGACGTGGCGCGTGCGATCGTCACCAACCACGCCATGCAGGTGGTGTTCGCGCCGCGCGAGCAGCAGGACGCCAACGACTATTCAGAGATGCTCGGCTACACCACGCTGCGCCGCCGCAGCCTGACCCGGGGCCGTCGCCGGCGCGATGTCAGCCGCAGCGAAAGCGAAGAGCGCCGCGCGCTGATGCTGCCGCAGGAGCTCAAGGCCATGGGCCCGAAGCGCGAGATCGTGTTCTGCGAAGGCCTGGCGCATCCGGTCAGGTGCAGCAAGATCCGCTACTACGCGGATGGCCGCTACCGCTCCCGCCTGCTGCCGCCGGTCGCTCTGCCGACGCTGTCCACAAGCCTGACGACGCCGTGAACGCGACTTCCGGCGGCCGTGGGCGAGCCCATGCGCGCAGCGTATCGTGGGAGGCTGCTCCCCCCGCAACGCCGAACGAGGTGACCCCATGAAGCACGTCTTCCTCACCGCCGCACTTGCCGCGATGGCCTTCGCTGCCGCGCCGATCGCCGTCCATGCCCAGGACGAACCCGAAGAGGCCGCGCGCTCGCGGGCCAAGGACAGCCGCAAGGTCGACGACCGCTTCTGCATCGAGCAGACCGGATCGCGGATCACCGCGGCGCGCAATGCGCGCTCGAAGTCCGCGCAGAAGGAATGCGTGAGCGCCGGCGGCCGGGTGTACACCCGCGAGGACATCGAACGGTCCGGTTCGGTCGACCTGCAGGACGCCCTGCGCCGGCTGGATCCGTCGATCCGCTGACGCCTGCACACGCAGCATCCGGACGCCCGGCCCGCCGGGCGTCCTCGGTTTGGAGGCCCAGCGTTGGCCTCCGGGACGCCCGGCTCCGTGTCGGGCGTCTTCTTTTCACGCGATGCGATAATCCGGGGCCCAGCCAACCGGTGAGCCGCCGATGTCCACGCGCCACGACCCGTCCCGCACCATCCGCGCGCCCCGCGGCACCGGGCTCAGCTGCCGATCCTGGCTGACCGAAGCGCCGTACCGGATGATCCAGAACAACCTGGACCCGGAGGTGGCCGAACGTCCGGAGGACCTGGTGGTGTATGGCGGCATCGGCCGCGCGGCGCGCGACTGGGAGAGCTTCGACGCGATCCTCGAATCGCTGCGCACGCTTGGCGATGACGAGACCCTGCTGGTGCAGTCCGGCAAGCCGGTCGGCATTTTCCCCAGCCACGTCGATGCACCGCGGGTGCTTATCGCCAACTCCAACCTGGTGCCGGCCTGGGCCAACTGGGAGCACTTCAACGAGCTCGATCGCAAGGGCCTGATGATGTACGGCCAGATGACCGCCGGCTCGTGGATCTACATCGGCAGCCAGGGCATCGTGCAGGGCACCTACGAGACCTTCGTCGAGATGGGGCGCCAGCATTACGGCGGCAGCCTCACCGGCCGCTGGATCCTGACCGCGGGACTCGGCGGCATGGGCGGCGCGCAGCCGCTGGCCGCATCGCTCGCCGGCGCCAGCAGCCTGACCATCGAGTGTCGCCAGGCGAGCATCGATTTCCGCCTGCGCACGCGCTACGTCGACGAGCAGGCGAGCGGCATCGACGACGCACTGGCGCGGATCGCGAAGTACACCGCCTCCGGCGAGGCGAAGTCGATCGCACTGCTGGGCAACGCCGCCGAGATCCTGCCCGAGCTGGTGGAGCGCGGCGTGCGCCCGGACTGCGTCACCGACCAGACCAGCGCGCACGATCCGGTGCACGGCTACCTGCCGGTCGGCTGGACGGTGGAGCAGTGGCTGGCGGAGCAGGAGGCGAACCCGGAGACGGTGCGTGACGCCGCCAAGCAATCCATGCGCGTGCACGTGGAGGCGATGCTGGCCTTCCACGCCCAGGGCATCCCGACGGTCGACTACGGCAACAACATCCGCCAGATGGCGAAGGACGAGGGCTGCGCGAACGCCTTCGACTTCCCGGGCTTCGTGCCGGCCTACGTGCGGCCGCTGTTCTGTCGTGGGGTCGGCCCGTTCCGCTGGGTGGCGCTGTCCGGAGACCCGGAAGACATCTATAAAACCGATGCCAAGGTCAAGGAGCTGATCCCCGATGACGAGCACCTGCACACCTGGCTGGACATGGCGCGCGAGCGCATCGCGTTCCAGGGCCTGCCGGCACGCATCTGCTGGGTCGGCCTGGGCCAGCGCCACCGCCTGGGCCTGGCCTTCAACGAGATGGTCCGCAACGGCGAGTTGAAAGCGCCGGTGGTGATCGGCCGCGACCACCTGGACAGCGGCAGCGTGGCCTCGCCCAACCGCGAAACCGAGGCGATGCAGGATGGCAGCGACGCCGTCAGCGACTGGCCGCTGCTCAACGCCATGCTGAACGTGGCCGGCGGTGCGACCTGGGTCAGCCTGCACCACGGCGGTGGCGTCGGCATGGGGTATTCGCAGCACAGCGGCGTGGTCATCGTCTGCGACGGCAGCGAGGCGGCGGACCGCCGGCTGGCGCGGGTGCTGTGGAACGACCCGGGTACCGGCGTGATGCGCCATGCCGACGCCGGCTACGAGATCGCGAAGCGGTGCGCGAAAGAGCAGGGCCTGAAGCTGCCGATGTCCTGATTGCCACAGTCACACTTCGCGCCTGGCAGGCGTCCCTGTCCATGAGCGCGGATTCCGCGGCTTGCGCCCCTTTCCCCAGATCCGAACGGAGTACCAGTGATGAGCGGACAAGGTTCCACCGGCAACGTCATCGCCGCCATCTGCAGCCTCTTCATCCCCGGTCTCGGCCAGCTGGTGCAGGGGCGCGTGGTTTCGGCGGTCCTGTGGTTCGTCGCCGGCTGCATCGCCGGCGGCGTGACCTGGCTGCTGACGTTCACGCTGTTCCCCTTCGGCTGGTTCGTGGTCAGCCTGTTTTCGTGCATCAGCGCCGCGGTGTACCGGCGACCCTTCGCCCACTAGCGTGCCCGCCGCACGAATGCGTCATCCGACGCCGGGGTAGCGCTCCGCCTTCAGTAGCCGCGCCAGGTGTGCGGCATTGCTCGCCGCCATCTCCACGCTTTGCGTGACCTTTTCCGGTACCTCCGGCAGGTCCTTGAAGTCCGTCTTCTGCATCGCTTCGCCCACCCAGTAGGCGCCGCCTGACGCGGGAATGGTGAAGCCGACGTCGGCCAGCGCCTGGTAGAGCTCGGCGGTGACGTGGTGGGCGCCGTCCTCGTTGCCGACCACGCCGACCACGGCCACCTTGCCGAAGGTCGGGAAGCGGCCGCGGTCGTCGCCTTCACCGAGGAAGGCATTCATGCGTTCCAGCACGCGCTTGACGACGCTGGAGGGCTGGCCCAGCCAGATGGGGGTGGCGAGCACGACGATGTCGGCCTCCATCACCTTGCCGCGCAGGCCGGGCCAGGCATCGCCGTCGCCTTCATCCACGCTGACGCCCGGCTTCACGTCGTGATCGGCCACGCGGGTGCTGGTCGAGGTCACATCGTGTTTGCCCAGGGCCTGCAGCAGCAGGTCCAGCATCTTCTGCGCGGAGGATTCGCCGGGAGAGGATTTCAGGGTGCAGTTGAGGCCGAAAGCGCGCAGTGCCATGGGAGGCTCCGGGTGGACGGGGAGCGGGCCATCCTGGCAGCCATGGGGTGCAGGGCATGTCGCCGGCGGGTCGGCTCGGCTGGCGCAAGCCCGAGCCGTCGCGCCGGTTCGGTGGCAACGGCCCGTGCCTTCGCGGTCAGCTGTTCGGGTCGTCGAACAGGGTCCGATAGTTCTCGAGCGCAGCGTGCATGTCGGCGACCGGCGCGGCGTCGGCCGGGTTCTCCTGCAGCGCCTGGGTGCCGGCCATCAGCCGCGCCAGGATCGCGTGCAGGGCGATGTCGGGTTCGGTAGGCAGGCTGCAGTTGGCGAACATGTATTCGACCGCGTCGTCGACGTCCGCGGCCCGGGCGATCACGGTGGCTTCGTCCGGACGGGCCTCAAGGCCGGCGACCGCGGTGCGGACGCGCGACATGCCTTCGATCAGGGGCGCATCCGGGGCCCAGGGCTCGTGGTTGTCGGGCACCGGGAAGTCGACGCCAAGGGCGGCCGCGGCTGCGTGTGCGTGGTCGGCATCATGTGCTGCGTCGTGCGCGTCGTCTTCCGCATGCGCGACCTGCTCGATGGCGCCGGCGTCCGCGGCGCTGGCGGCCGGGGTGCTGTCCTGGGCGCAGCCGGCCATGGCGGCGATCGCCAGCGTGAGCGCGAGGGCGAGGGGAATCTGCTTCAGGTTCATGGGATCTCCTGGTGGGCGATGACTGCCTGGATGTCACATCCGAGCGTTCGTGAGGACATCGTAGGAGCGGCGCTCGAAGCGGGCCATGACCCGGGTCAAGCCTGCCGGCGCCCGGTACGGAGCGGCATCACGGCAACGCATGGCTTTGCAGGTACCCGGTACACATGGAACCAGCTGCCTATTCATAAATGACCGGACGTGCTACAATACGCGTCGTAAGTTGTTGTAAACATTGAATTTATGGAGGAAGAAATCAAAAATTACCTGAAGCAGTCATTCCTGTCCCTGATCCCCGGCAGCCGTCGCCGCCACCACGGCACGCGCAGCCATGCGGCTCCCGCTCAAAGCATCACCCGCATCCAGGCGGGCATCCCGCAGGCGCATTCCGTGCCTGGGCACGTCAAGATGGCGTACCGCCGCCGCCGCTCGCTCCCCGGCTATACCCACGCCGGTTATCTGTCCCGGCCGCTCCGCGATTCGCGCGTGGGCCAGCCGATGTTCCGCATCAGCTGAGCAGGGGGCGCAACCGCCCCGCGCGCGCGCCATGGGTGCACTTACTCCGGCGCAATCCTCACCATCCGGTCCATCAGGTGTTCGACGATGGCGTCCATGTCGCCGCAGCGGCCCATGTGCACCGCCGAGGTCTGGATGATCGCGCTGCGCTTGGCGGTCAGCCAGTGGAAGCGGGCGCGCTGCGGCAGCAGGCCGATGGGGCCTGCGTCCGGCCCGCCTTCGCAGATGCGCTGGATGGCATCGAGGTGGCGCCGCAACGTGTCCAGGTCGATGCCGGGGTCCAGCGCCCGCAGGCGGGCATCGTCCGGTTCGATGACGGCCTTGAGATAGCCGGTTTTCTCGCAGGACACGATCACGCCGACGTTGATGAACTCGCCGCGCTCCACCCGCGGCACGACGCGGATCACCGCATAGTCGTAGCTGTCAGGCGCGCGCACGTTGGGCCTCATCGACAAAGGAATGCGGCAGCGCAAGGCGCTGCTGCAGGTAGCGCGCGTAGGCCACGCGTTGCTGCGCGGGAGTGCCGAAGGCGTCTTCGGCCTGAAGCCATGCATCCGGAATGTCGTCCACTATTTCCGCCAGTCGTTCCGGCGGCAGCAGCGCTGTAAGGCGTGCGTCGGCCTCGGTGAGTTCGCTCGCCCAGGGCAGCAGGACGTGGTCGCGGATCAGCGGGAAGGGCCTGCCGGCGCCGCCGGTGTCGCCGTCCCAGCCATGGTGGAAATACAGCGATGCGCCATGGTCGATCAGGGTGAGCTGGCGGTGCCAGACCAGCAGGTTCGGATTGCGCGCGGTGCGGTCGACGTTGCTGGTGTAGGCGTCGAACCAGACGATCGCCGACGCAAGCTCCGGCGACGGCTGCGTGGCGACCGGGTCGAAGTTCATCGCGCCCGGAAGATAGTCCAGCGCCAGGTTGAGTCCGGCGCTGGCCTTGATCAGCGCCTGGATCTCGGGGTCGCCCTCGGTGCGTGCAAGTTCGGCGTCGAGTTCGATGAGCACGATCTCCGGCACCGGCAGGCCGAGCGCGTGCGCGATCCCGCCGGAGACCAGCTCCGCCACCAGCGCACGCGGCCCCTGGCCCGCGCCGCGGAACTTGAGCACGTACATGCCATCGTCGTCGGCCTCGACGATGGCGGGCATCGAGCCGCCTTCACGCAGCGGCGTGACGTAGCGGGTGGCGGTGATCGTGCGCGGTTGCATGGGTGAAGCATAGCGCCCGGGCGCCGACAGGCGGCCCGGCCCGGCCCTTTCGGCATTGTCCGCGCGGCGCCGGGCGGCGTAGTCTGCGGGCTCGTTCAGCGGTCGGGCCAACGCAGCCTGGAACGCGGACGGCCCACGTTTCCGCACGAGCGACCGAATGAGCCAGCAGCCCCGTCCGTCCCGCAGCCTGTTCCGCACCAAGTCCATCGAGCAGACCATCGCCGACTCCGTCGAGCCGGGTCGCGAGCTCAAGCGTTCGCTGACGGCCTGGGACCTGATGATCCTGGGCGTGGCGGTGGCGGTGGGCGCGGGCATCTTCTCGGTGGGCGCGCGCGCGGCGGGCAGCTTCGCGGGGCCGGCGGTCTCGGTGTCCTTCATGCTCGCGGCGCTGGCCTGTGCGCTCGCGATCATGTGCTATGCCGAATTCGCATCCAGCATTCCCGTCGCCGGCAGCGCCTACACCTACACCTACGCTACCCTCGGCGAGTTCCTGGCCTGGATCATCGGCTGGGACCTGATCCTGGAGCTGCTGACCGCCGCCGCGGTGATCGCCAAATACTGGGGCATCTACCTGGCGATGGTGTTCGAACTGTTCGACGTGCACATACCCACCACGATCGGCGTGTTCGGGCTGGCCATGGACTGGGGCCCGCTGTTCATCGTCAGCGTGTTCACCGGCCTGCTGATCCTCGGTACCAAGATGTCGGCGCGGGTCAACAATGTGTTCACCATGATCAAGGTCGGCATCGTGGTGTTCGTGATCGTGGTCGGCCTGACCTATTTCAACGCCGACAACCTCACGCCCTTCGTGCCGCCGTCCGAGCCCGCGGGCGGGGCGGAGGGCGATGTCTGGTCGCAGTCGCTGCTGGCCTGGCTCACCGGCGCGGCGCCGGCGAAATACGGAATCGCGGGCGTGCTCTCTGGCGCGGCGCTGGTGTTCTTCGCCTTCATCGGCTTCGACGTGGTCGCGACCTCGGCGGAAGAGGTCAAGAATCCGCAGCGCACCCTGCCGCTGGGCATCTTCGGCGGCCTGGCCCTGGTCACCCTGCTGTATATCGGCGTCGCGTTCGCGCTGACCGGCATGGTGCCGTACACGGTGCTTGCCGAAGCCGAGAATCCGTCGCTGGCCACTGCCTTCGTGGCCGTGGGCGCGCCTTGGGCGGCGCAGGTGATCTCGGTCGGCATCCTGGTGGGCCTGACCACGGTGATCATGGTGCTGCTGATGGGGCTGTCGCGCGTGCTGCTGGCAATGAGCCGCGACGGCCTGCTGCCGCGCTGGCTCAGCGTCACCTCTGAAACGCGCAAGACGCCGGTGCGCCTGCAGTTGATCAGCGGCGCGGCGGTGGCGCTGCTGGCCGGCTTCACCCAGGTCGAGATCCTGGAAGAGATGATCAATATCGGCACGCTGTCGGCCTTCGTGCTGGTCAGCCTGGCGGTGGTGGTGCTGCGGCGCACGCGGCCGGACCTGAAGCGTGGCTACCGGGTGCCGTTCTCGCCCGTGCTGCCGGTCATATCGGCGCTGCTCTGCTTCTATCTGATGCTCAACCTGACCACGCTGACCTGGGTCCGCTTCGCGGTCTGGCTGGCGGTGGGCGCGGCGATCTACTTCGCCTACGGGCGCCGCAACGCGCGCGTGGGACGTCCGGGTACGGCCGGGGAAGGTTGAGGTGGCCGAGGTCGAGGTCGCCATCCTCACGCCCGACCCCGCGGTCGGCGAATACGCGCAGCTGTGGCCCCGGGTGCTCGCACGGCTGCAGGCCACGCTGCGGAACGAAGGCATCCGCGCAACGCCGACGCCCTGGACGGCGCACGTCGACGATGCTGCCGGGCTGCGCGACTTCGCGCAGGTGCTGCCGCTGCTGGCGTGGAGCTACCACCTGGACCACGCGCGCTGGCTCCGGGCCTGCGCGACCTGGCGGCGCACGGACCTGCCAATGGCCAACCCGGCCGAGGTGCTGGAGTGGAATTCCGACAAGCGCTACCTCGCCGGACTGGCGGCGCGGGGCGTCGCGATCCCGCACACGGCGTGGACGCCGGATCCGTCTCGCGCCCGGCTCGAACAGTTCTTCGACGAGACCGGTGCCGACGAGCTGATCGTCAAGCCCTCAGTCTCCGGAGGTGCGTGGAAAACGCAGCGCGTGCGCCGCCATAGCATCGATGAAGCCGTGGCAGCCGCTGCCGGCGCTGGCGACATGCTGGTGCAGCCCTACCTGTCCACCATCGCCAGCGAAGGCGAAACCTCGTTGCTGTACTTCGGCGGCCAGCTTTCGCACGTGGTGAACAAGCGCCCCGTGCCGGGCGATTTCCGCGTGCAGGAAACCTTCGGCGGGCAATACACGCTGCTGCGGGAGGCGCCGGCAGCTGCGCTCGAACTGGCCGCAGCGACGCTCGCGGCCATCGACGCCCCGCTGCTGTACGCACGCATCGACGTGGTGCCCGACGCGGAGGGCCGTTGGCTGCTGATGGAAGCGGAGCTGATCGAGCCCGACTTCTACCTGGGCGTGGATCCGGCGCGCGGCGCGGGCTTTGCCAGGGCGCTGCGTGCGCAGGTCCCCGGCTAGAGCGCGGCCACCCGGAACTTCCGGCCCTTGATCTTGCCTTCGCGCAGGCGTGCCAGCGCCTGCGGCGCCTGCGCGCGCGCGATCGCGACGTAGGCGCGCGTGGCCAGTACGTCGATCTTGCCGATCGCCTTCGCCGACAGGCCGGCGTCGCCGGTGAGCGCGCCCAGGATGTCGCCGGGACGCAGCTTGTCGGTCTTGCCGGCGTCGATGCGCAGCGTGGCCATCGCGGCCCTGGGCACGCCCTTCGGCCGCCCTTCGACCGGCTGCGCGCGTTCGCGCGGCAGGGTGCGGAACTGGTGGTCCTCGATCGCCTCCATGCGCCGCAACTCCTGCGGCGTGCACAGGGTCAGCGCCAGGCCCTCGCGCCCGGCGCGGCCGGTGCGGCCGATGCGGTGCATGTAGGTGTCGGGGTCCGAGGGCACGTCGTAGTTCACCACCGCGGCCAGGTCGTCGATGTCCAGGCCGCGCGCGGCGACGTCGCTGGCCACCAGCACGTTGCAGCTGCGGTTGGCGAAGCGCAGCAGGGTTTCGGCGCGGTCGCGCTGCTCCATGTCGCCGTGCAGGGCGAGCGCGTCGAAGCCGTAGTGGTTCAGCGAAGCGGCGACTTCGTCGACGTCGCGGCGCATGTTGCAGAACACCACGCACGACTCCGGGCGATGTTCGAGCAGCAGCGCCGCCAGCTGCGGCGCCTTGCGCTCGGGTTCGGCGTCCACCACCACCTGGGTGATCTCCGGCGCGCCGGCGCTGCCGCCGACGCTGACTTCCGCGGGATCACGCAGCATCGTCCTGGCCAGGGCGCGGATCGCATCCGGAAAGGTCGCCGAGAACAGCAGCCGCTGGCAGTTGCGCGGAACGTGCCGGGCGACATCGCGGATCTGGTCTTCGAAGCCCATGTCGAGCATGCGGTCGGCTTCGTCAAGCACGAAGGTCTGCACGCCGCCGAGCTGCAGTGCGCCCTGGCCGAGGAGTTCCAGGATGCGCCCCGGCGTGCCCACGACCACATGTGGCGCGTGCGCGAGCGACGCCAGCTGCGGCGCCAGCGGAATGCCGCCGCACAGCACCGACAGCTTCACGTTCGGCACCCCCAGGGCCAGCTTGCGCAGCTGGGCGCCGACCTGCTCGGCAAGCTCGCGGGTGGGGCACAGCACCAGCGCCTGGGTGCGCACCTGCGCCGGGTCCAGGCGCTGCAGCAGGCCGAGCCCGAAGGCCGCGGTCTTGCCGCTGCCGGTGGGCGCCTGGGCGATGACATCACGGCCTTCGAGGATCGCGGGCAGGGCCTGCGCCTGCACCGGCGTCATCGCGGTGTAGCCGAGTGCCTCCACGCCGCGGAGCAGCGCAGGCGGGACGGGAAGGGTGGAGAAGGCGGGGGGCTGGTCGATATCCATATCGCCATGATCGCAGCATTCCTGCCGTGGGAGCGGCTCCGGCCGCGATGCACCGGCGCCGATCGCGGCCTTGGCCGCTCCCCCAGGACGGGTCGCGCTTGTAGCCGATCCCGCGGGACGTCGCGGACGGCTGCTGTCGGAGCTGCTCGCGGCTTCGCGGTCGCTGTCAGCGTCGCTCGCGTCCTTCGTCGTCGCTGATCGTGTCGCTGCGCACGTCATCGGCAAAGGAGCGGCCGTCGGCATCGACATCGCCAGGCTGGTCGTCCAGGGCCACGTCCAGGAGGTCGGCGCCTGTATCGACGCCGATGTTGTCCATCGCCGAGGTCGCGCGCGGGTCCTTCAGCTTCGGGCCGCGGGTCTCGGGCAGGTCGGTGCCGTCGTCGAGGCTGGACTCTTCCGCGGGGGCGTCGGGTCGGGTGGGGTTGGACTTGGCCATCAGGGCACTCCGCTGCGAGGGGGAGACCACTGTGGTCCGGGGCGTGTCAAGGCAAGGCAAACACGGGCCGGGCTGCTGAGCGGGCGCCAACCAGGCCCGTTGTCGCGCCAAACAGAGCGGCCGCGCGCGATGGCCATGCTGGCCTGAAGCCGGGGGGCCGGATCGCAGTCGCATGGGGTGAGACGCCGGGCGCGCAGGCTGCGCGCCACGCCCAACCGGAGCCCGCCTTGAACGCCATTACCCGGCCCGCCCAGGACATCGCGCCCATGGGCGGCAACACCCTGGCCGCCAGGCTCGAGGCCAAGTACCCCGGCCGCGTTACCGGCAGCCTGCTGCTGCCCGGGCAGGGCGGCGACTACGCGCCGCTCCCCGAGGATCTTCCCGAGCCCCTGGCCGGCGCCCTGCGCGCTCGCGGCATCGATCGCCTGTACAGCCACCAGGCGCGGGCCTGGGCGGCGACGCAGGCCGGCCGGCACCTGGTGGTGGCCACGCCCACGGCGTCGGGAAAGTCGCTGTGCTACACGCTGCCGGTGGTCGCCGGCGCACTGCGCGAGCGCGGCAAGGCGCTGTACCTGTTCCCGACCAAGGCGCTGGCGCAGGACCAGGTGTCGGAGCTGCTGGAGCTGAATGCCGCCGGTGAACTTGGCCTGCGTGCGGCCACCTTCGACGGTGATACCCCTGGCGATGCGCGCCGCGCGATCCGGGTCAGCGGCGACATCGTGGTCAGCAACCCGGACATGCTCCACCAGGGCATCCTGCCGCACCACACCAAGTGGGCGCAGTTTTTCGAGAATCTGCGCTACGTGGTGATCGACGAGATCCACACCTATCGCGGCGTGTTCGGCAGCCACGTCGCCAACGTGATCCGCCGGCTGCGGCGGGTGTGCGCCTTCTATGGCGCGTCGCCGACCTTCATCCTGTGCTCGGCGACCATCGGCAACGCCGGTGAACACGGGCGCGCGCTGATCGAGGCCTCGATCGACGAAGTCGAGGTGATCGAAGACAGCGGCGCGCCGCGCGGCGACAAGCACGTGCTGCTGTGGAATCCACCGGTGATCAATCCCGACCTCGGCATCCGCGCGTCGGCGCGCTCGCAGTCCAACCGCATCGCGCGGCTGGCGATCAGGGCGGGGCTCAAGACCCTGGTGTTCTGCCAGTCGCGGTCGATGGTCGAGGTGCTGACCAAGTACCTGAAGGAAGTCTTCGACCACGACCCGCGCAAGCCCCGCCGCATCCGCGCGTATCGCGGCGGCTACCTGCCGACCGAGCGCCGTGCCGTGGAGCAGGACATGCGCGCCGGGCGCATCGACGGCATCGTCAGCACCTCGGCGCTGGAGCTTGGCGTGGACATTGGCAGCCTGGACGTGGTGGTGCTCAACGGCTATCCCGGCAGCATCTCCGCCACCTGGCAGCGCTTCGGGCGCGCCGGTCGTCGGCAGCAGCCGTCGCTGGGCGTGCTGGTGGCGAGCTCGGAGGCGCTGGACCAGTACGTGGTGCGGCATCCCGAGTTCTTTGCCGCGGCCAACCCGGAGCACGCGCGCATCGAACCCGACCAGCCGCTGATCCTGCTCGACCACATCCGCTGCGCGGCCTTCGAGCTTCCGTTCCGCGATGGCGACGGGTTCGGCCCGGTGGATCCGGGGCCGTGGCTGGAGGTGCTGGCCGAGAGCGGCGTGCTGCACCAGGAGGGCGAGCGCTGGGAGTGGATCGCCGACAGCTATCCGGCCCAGGCGGTGAACCTGCGCTCGGTGGCCGACGGCAATTTCGTGGTCGTCGATCGCACCGATGGCCGCCAGGTGATCGTGGCCGAGGTCGATTATTCGGCCGCGGCGCTGACGCTGTACGAGGGTGCGATCCACATGATCCAGTCCGAGCCCTTCCAGGTGGAGCGCCTGGACTGGGAGGGCCGCAAGGCCTATGTGCAGCGCACGCGGGTGGACTACTACACCGACGCCATCGACTACACCAAGCTCAAGGTGCTCGACGACATGGAGCAGGCGCCGGCGGGGCAGGGCTCGGCGCACCTGGGCGAGGTGCACGTGCTGCGCCGGGTCTCGGGCTACAAGAAGATCCGCTTCCACACCCACGAGAACATCGGCTACGGCCCGGTCACGCTGCCCGACCAGGAGCTGCATACCAGCGCGGTGTGGTGGCAGCTGCCGCAGCGGGTGCTGGAGGATGCGTTCGAGATGCGTCACGAGGCGTTGGACGGCTTCCTCGGCGCGGCGCACGCGCTGCACCTGGTGGCGCAGGTGTCGGTGATGGCCGAGTCGCGCGACCTGCTGAAGGCGGTGGGCAGCGGGGACGGGGCGTGGGCCAACGTACATGTGCTTGATCCGGCCGGCCGCTTTACGCCCACGCTGTACCTCTACGACAACTATCCCGGCGGTGTGGGACTGTCCTCGCCGCTGTACGAGCGGCGCGACGAACTGGTCGCCCGCGCGCGCGCGGTGGTGCAGGACTGCGACTGCCATGCCGGCTGCCCGGCCTGCGTCGGTCCGATCCTCGAGGCCGACGAGGGCGGTACCGGCACGCCGCGGCAGCTTGCGCTGCGCGTGCTCGACCTCCTGGTCGCGGCGTGAGCGCGCTGGCGAAAAGGCTGGCCGGGCTGCGCAAGCAGGCGGGCGTGGCAGCGGGCATGAAGGGTGGGGTGGAACCGGTGTCCGACCGTGTCTCGGCTGCTCCGTACCGCCACGATGCCAGCGCATCGGCGCGCGCGGCCAGGACATCGCATGAGGCCACCATCGCCCAGCTCCGCACGCTGCTGAAGATCCGCGCGCCGGCGCCGGTCGCGGCCCCGCGGAGCATCGACCGCACGCTGCCTGGCGAGGAGGTTTCGCCCGGTCTTCGCTATTTCGAACAATGGACGCCGTGGCCAGACGGTGAGGACGTCCTGCCGCTCACCGGCATCGGCCAGGACACGATCGCCCGCGAACACCTGCTCGCCTTCGATACCGAAACCACCGGGCTTGCCGGCGGCACCGGCACCCGTGCCTTCATGATCGGTGCCGCCGACTGGCGCGACGGCGGCCTGCGCATCCGCCAGCTGTGCATCACCCGGCTGTCGGCGGAAGAGGCGATGCTTCGTGCCTTCGCCGGCTGGCTGGAAGAAGACACCGCGCTGGTCAGCTACAACGGCAAGAGCTACGACCGCCCGCTGCTGTCCACGCGCTACCGCCTCGCACGCCTGCCCGATCCGGTGTTCGGGCGCCGCCACATCGACCTGCTGCACCCGGTGCGCCGGCGCTACCGCGGCGTCTGGGCCAACTGCCGCCTGGCGACGGTGGAGCGGGAGCTGCTCGGCGTGCTGCGCGAGGACGACCTGCCGGGTTCCGAAGCGCCCGGTGCATGGCTGGGCTACCTGCGCGGCGGCAGCGCCTCCAAGCTGCGCCGGGTCGGCCTGCACAACGCGCAGGACCTGCGCAGCCTGTGCGGGCTGCTTGAGGCGCTGCAGGACAAAGGCGAGGGCGAGTCGACCATTTGTCCTTTGCCGGCCATTGCCTGATGGCCGCGGTCAATCGAAGGGGCCGGTGACCGCGATGGGGCACCGGCTCGTGCTGCCCTCGCTGCTGTTCCTGGATGACGGCCACGACATCGTGCGCGACGAGCCGGCTCCCGAGGCCAACTACAACAGCCGCATGATGACCTCCGGCCTGGATGGCATGGTCGCACTGGCGGATGGCCTGGAGGGTGCACGGTTCGTATTGCTTTACGTGCATCCAGAATTGCCGGGTACCGGCGTCACGGTGCACGGAAGTCACTGGCAGACGCGCGTGCCGTTCAATCCCTACGGCGTGGTGCGGGTCCGCTTCCATCCGGTGCCCTGAGCGCGGCCCTCATGTCCCGGCGCCACGGCGCCGCAGTAGCAGCCCGATTTCACCGACCACCGCCGTCAGCAGGATCAGCGAGTTGGTGACGATGAACACCCGGTTGTCGAGCATCCAGCTGTAGGCGATGAAGCCGACGGACGCGGCCATCTGGCCCAGGAACAGCCAGCGCGAGACGCCCTTGGCGTCCTTGTCCTTCCACTGGGTGACGATCTGGCGGCTGAGGGTGGCGAGCAGGATGGCCGAGGCCGCCCAGCCGATGATGTCGGGATTCATGGGTGGGGTGTCCGCGATCAGTGGGAAGGGGCGCGATCATGCGGCGCGACGGGTCCGCGGCGGGTGAACCGGCCGCGACGGGCATCGCGGCATCGCGGCCATGGCCGCTCCCACGGTGGAACAGTGGAGCGCCCGGCGTCCGGAGCGGGCGCGCACGTCGCTATCACCGGTGCGGTGATTACATCGATGCTCCAAACCCACTGGAGTTGATCGTGACCGACCCCCGCGAACTCGAAGAGAAATTCTGGAAGGCGCTTGAGAGCGACCGCACCGTGATGCTCGGCCTTGACGGCCAGGAAGACGGCCACGCCCGGCCGATGACCGGGATGGCGGAAGAACGCCGCGCCCCGATCTGGTTCTTCACCTCCGCCGACAATATGCTCGTGAAGCAGCTGGGTTCCGGCAGCGGCCGCGCTATCGCCGGTTTCGCCTCCAAGGGCCATGACCTTTTCGCCAGCATCCGCGGCACCCTGCGCGTGGACACCGACCGCGCCGTGGTCGAACGGCTGTGGAATCCCTTCGTCGGCGCCTGGTACGAGGGCAAGGACGATCCCAAGCTGCGACTGCTGCGCCTGGACGCGGAAGACGCCGAGGTCTGGATCGATGCGTCCAGCATGGTCGCCGGCGTGAAGATGCTGCTGGGCATGGATCCGAAGAAGGATTACAGGGACAAGGTCGGCGACGTCGACCTGCGCTGAGCGGAGCGCACGGTGGCCCGGGGTGATCTGGTGGTATCGACGCCGGAGGGGCTGTACTGCCCCGCCGGCGATTTCCACATCGATCCCTCGCGGCCGGTGCCGCGCGCGGTGATCACCCACGGCCACGGCGACCATGCGCGCCCCGGCATGGGGACCTACCACGTTGCAGAGCAGGGGCTGCCGATCCTGCAATGGCGGCTGGGCGAGCAGGACTACCGCGTGTACGCGCTCGGCGAGCGCGTGCGCATCGGCGGTGCGCTGGTGTCATTCCATCCTGCCGGCCACGTGCTTGGTTCCACCCAGGTGCGCATCGAAAGTGGCGGCGAGGTCTGGGTGGCATCGGGCGACTACAAGCGCGATCCGGACCCGACCTGCCTGCCGTTCGAGGTCGTGCCCTGCGATGTGTTCATCACTGAATCGACCTTTGGCCTGCCGATCTACCGCTGGCCGCTGGCGTCGGCGGTGGCGCGCGACATTGTCGAGTGGCGCGAAGAGTGCGCCGCCAACGGCGAGGCCGCGATCCTGTACTGCTACGCGCTGGGCAAGGCGCAGCGCGTGCTGGCCGAGCTCGCGGCACACACCGATCGTCCGGCATTCGTGCATGGCGCGATCGACGCCGGCGTGCAGGTCTATCGCGAGGCTGGCGTGGCGATGCTCGACACCCGCCGCGTGGCCGACGAGGCGCGCGGCTCTGATTTCGCCGGCGAGCTGGTGATCGCGCCGCCGTCGGCCGCCGGCAGTCCGTGGATCCGCCGCTTTCGCCGCGCGCAGCAGGGCTTCGCGTCGGGCTGGATGCGCATCCGCGGAAACCGCAGGCGGCGCAATTACGACCGTGGTTTCGTCGTGTCCGATCACGCCGACTGGCCGGCGCTGCTGCGCACCGCGCACGAGACCGGCGCGCGTCGGGTGATCGCCACCCACGGCGACACCGACGCGCTGGTGCGCGTGCTTAACGAGCGCGGCATCGATACCGGCGTGTTCGCCACCGGCTACGGCGAGGACGACTGATGCGCCGCTTCGCCGCCCTCTACGAGCGGCTGGACCGCAGCACCGGCACGACCGACAAGCGTCGCGCCCTGGTCGCCTACTTTGGCGATGCGCCGCCGCGCGATGCCGCATGGGCGCTGTGGCTGCTGGCCGGCGGCAAGGTCGGTGGCGCGCGCGCGAAGATCGCCGGCACCGGTGAGTTGCGCGCCTGGATCGGGGAAGAAAGCGGCACGCCTGACTGGCTGGTCGAGGCCTGCCACCACCAGGTCGGCGATCTGGCCGAGACCCTGGCCCTGCTGCTGGACGACCCGCCCGTCGACTACGCGAGCGGCGCCCGTCGACAGGGCGATGACGCGGTCGACATCGGCGGCGGCAGTGGTGGTGGCAGCGGCAGCGGCAGTAGCAGCAGTGGTGGTGATGGCGCCGCGGAAGCAACCGGCCTCGCCGACTGGATCGAACTTCGCCTGGCGCCGATCGCCAACGCCGAACCCGAAGCGCGCCGCGCGGTGGTCGTCGGCGCGTGGCGCAGCCTCGTGTTTCGCGAACGCCTGGTATTCAACAAGCTGCTGACCGGGGCATTGCGCGTGGGCGTGTCCCAGGGCCTGGTGCAGCAGGCGCTCGCCGAACTGTCGGGCGTCGACATCGCGCTGATCGCGCAGCGCATGCTCGGCCGCTGGACGCCCAGCGCCGCTTTCCTCGAGGGCCTGCTCTCGGCGGAGCCGCAGGCCGGCGACGCCGCGCTGCCATATCCCTTCTTCCTGGCTTCGCCGCTGGAGGTCGAGCCGGACGCGCTTGGTCCGATCGACGACTGGCTGCTGGAGTGGAAGTGGGACGGCATCCGCCTGCAGCTGATCCGGCGCGAGGGTCCTGTTGCGCTGTGGTCGCGCGGCGAGGAGCGCATGGACGGGCGCTTCCCCGAAATCGAAGCCGCTGCGGCGCTGCTGCCGCGCGACTGCGTGATCGACGGTGAACTGCTTGCCTGGCAGCCGGGGGAGGCGGACCCGATGCCGTTCAGTGCGCTGCAGACCCGCATCCAGCGGCTCAGGCCCGGGCCGAAGTCGCTCGCCGCCGCCCCTGCCCGCGTGCTTGCCTACGATCTGCTGGAGCTTGAAGGCGAGGACCTGAGGACGCGCCCGCTGCGCGAGCGCCGCGCGCTGCTGACGGAGCTGCTTGGTGCAACGCAGGCCGGCACGTGCGCCAACGCCAGCGCCGACCACGACGCCGGACCACGTGCCGATCCCGGCATCGGCCGCATCGTGCTTTCGCCCGGTGTCGACGCCGACGACTGGGCACACGCCGCCACGCTCCGCGAACAGTCCCGCGACCGCGGCGTCGAAGGGCTGATGCTCAAGCGCGCCGATTCGCCCTATCGCCACGGCCGCAAGCGCGGCGACTGGTGGAAGTGGAAGGTCGATCCGCTCAGCATCGACGCGGTGCTGATCTACGCCCAGTCCGGCCACGGCCGGCGCAGCACGCTGTTCACCGACTACACCTTCGGCCTGTGGGATGGCGACGCGCTGGTGCCCGTGGCCAAGGCCTATTCCGGCCTGGACGACGCCGAAATACTGCGACTGGACCGCTGGATCCGCGCGCATACGCTGGAGCGTTTCGGGCCGGTGCGCTCGGTCGAGGCGGTGCACGTGTTCGAGCTTGGCTTCGAGGGCGTGAACCGCTCAGCGCGCCACAAGTCCGGCATCGCCGTGCGCTTCCCGCGCATCCTGCGCTGGCGCGAGGACAAGCCCGCGAGCGAAGCCGACCGGCTCGACAGCCTGCGGGCGCTGGCGCGGTGATGGTGACTGGCAGCGGCGTCCGCGGGTCCGGCCGCCGACCCGCCGACGCAGCGCTCACCGCATGGTTCGCGGCCCGGGCCTGGCGTCCCGCAGCCTTCCAGCGCGAAGCCTGGCGTCGCTACCTGCGCGGCGAGTCCGGCCTGCTGGTCACGCCCACCGGCAGCGGCAAGACCCTGGCCGCGGCTGGCGGACCGCTGCTGGAAGCGCTTAGCCTGGGCGATGTGCCGGCGCCGAAACGCACGTCCGCGTCCACGCCGCCGCGCCTGCGCCTGCTCTGGATCACGCCCCTGCGCGCGCTCGCCGTGGACACCGTGCGCGCGCTGCGCGAGCCGATCGACGCCCTCGGCGTGCCCTGGATCGTGGCCATGCGCACCGGCGACGCCGCCGCCCGCGACCGCCGGCTTGCGCGCAAGGGCCTGGCCGACGTGCTGGTGACCACGCCGGAGTCCTTCGCGCTGGCGCTGTCGTATCCGGATGCCGGCGACATCCTGTCCGGCGTGCGCGCGGTGGTCGTCGACGAATGGCACGAACTGCTCGGCAACAAGCGCGGCGTGCTGCTGCAGCTCTGCCTGGCGCGCCTGCGCGCGCTGGCCCCGGGCGCGCGCACCTGGGGCCTGTCGGCAACGCTCGGCAACCTTGATGAGGCGCGCGACGTACTGCTTCCGCACGCGCCCGGCGCGGCCATCCTGTCCGCCCCGAAGCAGCGCAAGATGACCCTCGAGACCCTGCTGCCCGGCGAGGGCGAACGCTTTCCCTGGGCCGGCCACCTCGGCCTGTCGCAGCTCGAACGCGTTGCCGCCGTGCTGCAGCGCGCCCGCAGCAGCCTGCTGTTCACCAACACCCGCTCGCAGGCCGAACTCTGGCACCGCGCCTTGCAATCGGTGTGGCTGGACGACCCGTCCACGCTTGCGCTTCACCACGGCTCGCTCGACGCCTCATTGCGTGCCGCCGCTGAATCCGGCCTGCGCGACGGCAGCGTGCGTTGCGTAGTCGCGACCTCCAGCCTCGACCTCGGCGTCGACTTCCCCGCCGTCGACCAGGTCCTGCAGGTCGGCAGCCCCAAGGGCATGGCGCGCCTGCTGCAGCGCGGCGGGCGGGCGCGGCACCGCCCGGGCGAAGCCGGGCAGGTGGTCTGCGTGCCGACGCACGCGCTTGAGCTGGCCGAATACGCCGCGGCGCGCAAGGCGCTGGCATCCGGCCGCATCGAATCGCGGCCACCGCCGCGGCTGTCGCTCGACGTGCTGGCACAGCACTGCGTCACCCTCGCGCTCGGCGGTGGCTTCAAGCCCGACGCGCTGCTTGCCGAAGTCCGCGGCACGCACGCCTTCGCCGATCTGTCCGATGCCGCGTGGGAGGCGGTGCTCGATTTCATCGTCCGCGGCGGCAGCGCGCTGGAGTCCTATCCCGACTACCGCCGCGTGCTGCGCGACGAGGACGGTACCTATCGCGTGCACGACCGTCGCGTCGCCTTCCGCCACCGGCTCTCGATCGGCACCATCACCAGCGATGGCGGCGTGCAGGTGCGCTTCCTCAAGGGCGGCCACCTGGGCGTGGTGGAGGAGGCCTTCGTCTCCCGGCTTCGGCCGCGCGACCGCTTCCAGTTCGCGGGCCGCACGCTGGAGCTGGTGCAGATGAAGGACATGACCGCCTACGTGCGCATCGCCAGGCGCAGCGACGGCGCCGTGCCGCGCTGGCAGGGCGGGCGCATGCCGCTGTCAAGCGAGCTTGCCGCTGAGGTGGAAGCCATCATCGGACAGCCGGCCGACAGCCCGGAGATGCGCGCGCTGTCGCCGCTGCTCGCGCTGCAGTCGAAGCTCTCCGCGCTGCCGACGCCCGACACCCTGCTGGTGGAAGCGGCCAGGACCCGGCAGGGCTGGCACCTGTTCGTGTTCCCGTTCGCCGGCCGCGCCGTGCACGAAGGCCTGGCGCCGCTGCTCGCCCTGCGCTGGGCGCGCGAGGCGCCCAACACCTTCGCCTGGGCGGTGAACGACTACGGCCTGGTGCTGAACGCACAGGCCGAAGCCTGGCCCGACACCGCGCTGCTCGAACGCATGTTCACGCCCGAAGGCCTGCTCGATGACCTGTACGCCAGTCTCAACCTGGCCGAGCTCGCGCGCCGGCAGTTCCGCGAGATCGCGCGCGTCGCCGGTCTGCTGCCGCCGTCGCTGCCGGGCCGCGCGATCCGCTCGCTGCGCCAGCTGCAGGCGTCCAGCGGCCTGCTGTTCGACGTGCTGCGCCGCCACGACCCCGGCCACGTGCTGCTGGCGCAGGCGGAGCGCGAAGTGCTGGAGGCGCAGCTCGAAATCCGACGCCTTGGCGAGGCGCTGGAGCGCTGCCGCGCGCGCAGGCTCGACCTGCACCGCCCGCGCGGCCTGACGCCGCTGGCCTTCCCGCTGTGGGCGGACTCCCTGCGCGGACAGCTGAGCACCGAGGACTGGCGCACGCGCGTGCGGCGAGCGGCCGCGCAGCTGGAGAAGCGGCATGGATGAAGCCATGGACGATGCCGTGGACCTGCTCATCGCCGGCGAGCCGATGCGGCTGCATGCGGAGCGCGCCCTGTACTGGCCTGGGCGCGGGCGACTGCTGATCGCCGACCTGCACCTGGGCAAGGGCGACATCCTGCGCGCGGCCGGGATCCCGGTGCCCAGCGGCGGCACCAGCCACGACCTCGCGCGCCTGGATGCGCTGCTGCGCGCCACCGGTGCCCGCGAACTGTGGGTGCTCGGCGACTTCCTGCACGGCCGCCGCCATCCGCGGGTGGAAGCGGCGTGGCGCGCGCTGCTCGGCGCGCACCCGGGCGTCGTGGCCAGCGTGGTCGCGGGCAACCACGATCGCAGCCTGGTGCCTGACGCGGTCGGCATCGTCCCCCTGCCCGACGATGTGCGCGACGGGCCCTTCCGCTTCCGCCACATGCCGCTGGATGGACCCGATGGCGGCCCCCGCGGCTTCGATCCGGCAGCGGGCTACGTGATCTGCGGCCACGTGCATCCGGTGGTGCGGCTGCCGGGCCTGCCCGGCCGTCATCCCGCGCTTGCGCTGGACCCGTACCAGGCCATCCTGCCGGCGTTCTCCGCCTTCACCGGAGGCCGGGAGCTGGAGCACGACCGCAGCTGGATCGCCTGCGCCGGCGGCGAGCTGGCCGGACACATGGACGGTGCGTGGCGGGTGCAGCCAGCGCTTTGACCCTGGCGCCACGCCGCCGCGGCACCGGGCCCGGCAACGGCGCGTATTCGAACCCGGGGCGAGAGCAGGCATACTCGGCGGTCGAGACGCCGGGGCGCCCGGCCTGCGTCGATCCCATCGCACCGGAGAGTCCCGCATGATCCTGACAGGCTGCGCGCGCCTGCGTTTTTCCACGCTTTGCGTCCTGACCCTGGCTTTCTCCACGGCAGCACCTTCCGCCGCGTTCGCGCAGGCCGCCGATGTCGCCGCAGCGCAGGCCGAAGCCGTGCCGGCAAACGATGCATCCACGCGCCTGCACGCCCTGTTCGCCGCCGACGGCGAGTGGAGCCGGCGCGAATACGGCTATACGCGCGTCGACGGCCGCTGGCGCGCATCCGACCGCCTGCCGTCGAACACACCCGACACCTGGGCGCGCCGCGCGGCCTACTGGGCCGACACCCTGGCGAAGCTCGACGCGATCCCGGCCGACGCGCTCTCGCGCGAGGACCAGGTCAACCTCGCGGTGTTCCGCGCCAGCATGGCGGCGGAGCGCGAAAACGCCGTGCGCCGCACCTGGGAAGCGCCGTTCAACAGCGACACCTTCTTCTGGACCGGCTTCGCCCCGCGCGAACCCTGGCGCGAAGAGGCCGAGTGGCGCAACTACATCGGCCGCCTGCGCGACCTGCCGCGCCATTTCGGCGAGCACATCGACAACATGGAGCGCGGGCTTGAGCGCGGCTGGAGCGTGCCGCGGGCATCGCTCGACAACCGCGACAAGACGATCGAGAGCTACACGCTTGCCGGCGCGGGCAACCCCGTCCTTGACGCATTCGACGCGATCCCGCCCACGGTGCCGGAACCCGCGCGCACGCAGCTGCGCGAAGAGGGCAGGCAGGTGGTGCTGGATGAAGTGGTGCCGGCCTACCGCCGCCTGCTCGCGTACATGCGCGAGGACTACCTGCCGCGCACCCGCACCAGCATCGCGGCCAGCGCGCTGCCCGACGGGGCCGCGTTCTACCGCACCCAGGTCCGCGAATACGTCACCCGCGACATGGACCCGCGCGCGATCCACGAGCTGGGACTGGCCGAGGTTGCGCGGATCTCGGCGGAGATGCGCGAGGTCATGGCGCGCGCCGGCTTCGAGGGCACGTTCGAGGAGTTCCTCGCGTATCTGCGCTCGGACCCGAAGTTCTACGCGCAGACGCCGCGCGAACTGCTGGCCACTGCGGCCTACGTCGCCAAGAAGGTCGATGGCCAGCTCAAGCACGTGCTCGGCACGCTGCCGCGCTACCGCTTCACCATCCTGCCGGTGGCCGATGACATCGCGCCCAACTACACCGCCGGTCGCGGCGGCCTGGACGCGTGCTGGTTCAATACCTACGACCTGCCGTCGCGCCCGCTGTACAACCTGCCGGCGCTGGTGCTGCACGAGTGCTCGCCCGGCCACAGCCTGCAGGCGGCGCTGGCGCTTGAAGCGCCCGAGCGCCCGGACTTCCGCTCAAGCACGTATTTCTCGGGCTATGGCGAAGGCTGGGCGCTGTACACCGAGTGGCTGGGCACGCAGATGGGCATCTACGAGACGCCGTACGAGGACTTCGGCCGGCTCAGCTTCGAGATGTGGCGTGCGGCGCGCCTGGTGATCGACACCGGCATCCACGAATACGGCTGGAGCCGTGAGCAGGCGATCGAATACCTCGCCAGCCACGCCGCGCTGGCAAGGCACGACATCGTCAACGAGGTCGACCGCTACATCTCCTGGCCGGGCCAGGCGCTGTCGTATTACATCGGCTACAAGACCATCCGCGACCTGCGCGCCGAAGCCGAGCGCGAGCTGGGCTCCGGCTTCGACCAGAAGGCCTTCCACGACACCATCCTGCGCCTGGGTTCGGTGCCGCTGCCGGTGCTGGACGAGGAAGTCCGCGCGTTCATCGAGACGCAGAAGCAGGCGGCTCCAGGGCCGCAGCCATCATCACGATCGCAGCTATAGCTGCTCCCACAACAGCTGCTCCTGCAACAGCGTTCCGGCCCTCAGAGATTTGCCGACGGTCCGGATGCTCCGCCGGCGGTAGACGTGCCCGCAGTGGACGTGCCCGCGCTCGAGGTCCCGACAGTGGATGTGCCGGTGCCTGCCGCGCCAGCAGTCGACGATCCGGTGGCCGATGCGGTGCCAACCGACGGCGGCGGGCCAACCCGCAGTGCGTTTTCCACGTCGCGCACGCCGCGGCAGTCATCGGCGAGGTCTTCGGCCAGGCGCTTCATCATGCGGTGCGGCACGGTGCCGGCCAGCTTCACCACGCCGTCCTGCGCGGTGACGGTGATGTCGCTGGCGTCCAGGGCGTCGCTGTCGGTGAGGGCGTCGCAAACGTCTTCGCGCACGCGCCCGTCGTCGCGACGGTAGCCCCGCGGGCCGATGCCGCGGTAGCCGTGCACGCTCGCGCCGGCACCAGCACCGGCAGCACCGGCTGCGCGGCCCATGTTGAATTCTTCACGCTTCTCGCCAAGCCAGTCCCGGGCGGCGCCGACGCAGCGGCTACCCAGCTTCATCGCGTCGCGCGCAACGTCGCGGAATTCGTCGGTGGCGGGGCCTGTGGTGGATCGGGTCATGGGAATGTCTCCATCGGGGGAAGTCGCGGGCGCGGGGCCCGCTGCAGGCAGTGTCCCCCGGCAGACGTTCAAGCAGCGTCATGCCCTGCACAGGCTCAGCTGGCGTCGTCCAACGGATAGACCGCGCGTATCGGGCAGCCAAACCTGGCGCCAAGGATCTGGAGGCGCGCTGAGCCGGTCATCAGGAAATCCGCGGGGCGGCCATCGTGCGCGACCAGCGGCTGGCCGCGGCCGCCCGCGCCGCCGCCAACGACACCGGTCCTGATGTCGTCACCCGGGTTCCCGCAGATCAGGCCGATGCCCATGCCCGAATGGAATGCGACTTCGACCGGGCCCGCAAGATGCGGACAGGACCGCACCAGTTCGACGCGGTAGTAGCGGTTGCCGCCGGAGCGGCGCGGGTTCACCTCCACCACAACGCCCTTTGGATCCTCCGACCAGCCGCGCACGTGCCGGGGGTTGAAGCAATAGTTGTGGGAGGCTGCAAACCCGTGCCGGCGCTCGCCCTTGACCACGACCGTGGTCAGCGTGGTGCTGCCGTCGGCGCTGGTCTGGCTGGCACGCGCGTGCCGGGCATATTCCGCGGATGTGATCGGTTCGACCTCGTTGACCGGGCAGTTCCGCCCATCCATCGCCACATATTCATTGCCCGTGCCGCACATCCAGCCGTCGGCGGCCAGCAGCCGCGCATTGCTGGTATCGGTGGCACCCGAGCAGTCCGCGCCCAGCCCCACGCGGAAGCGCCGGCCGTCGGACTGGACCATGGCCAGGGTCCGGTCGTCGGACTGGAACACTTCGCGCACTTCGCGGGCATCCAGGCACTGCGGTGCCGGCGGGATGCGCGCCTGCGCAAAGGTGGCGGACGGGGCGAGCAGGGCGAATGCCGCGCTGATGAACAGCAGTGGCGGGGCGAGTGCGGTCATGGCATCCATACCGGTGCAGGGACGAATGCGAGTGTAGGGCATGCACTGTTTCAGCCGGCCGCTTGCCCTGCGCGGAGGGGCGTTCCACGATGGCGGCCATCGAACGGACGGAGTTCCCCATGCAGACCATCAACGTGCCGGTCTCGGTCGGCGAGCTGGCCGACAAGATCTCGATCCTGCAGATCAAGCATGAGCGGATCAATGACGCCGCCAAGCGCGCGCATGTCGAAGTCGAACTCGGTGGCCTGCGGCCCATCTGGCAGGGGCTGGTCGATCGGCAGCCGGAACTGGCCGGATGCTACGACCGCCTGAAGGCGGCCAACGAACTGATGTGGGACGTGCAGGACGGCCTCCGCGCCAGGGAGGCGGCGAAGGCCTTCGACCACGAATTCATCGAGCTCGCGCGCGCGGTGGCCGTGCGCAACGGCGAGCGGGTGGCGATCAAGAACGAGATCAACCGCCTGTCGGGCTCCGCGTTCGTCGAGGAAAAGCAGTACCAGGCCGGAAGCTGACCGGTGTTGTTGGGGGGATTACTTCGGCTCCAGCAGCACCTTGCGCGGCATCCGCTCGTCGCGCATCGCCGCGTGGTAGGCGAACGACGCCACGATGGCCGCCGCCTGCTTCAGGTCTTCCGGCTCGACGTGGTCCCAGGTGTCCAGGTGCGTGTGGTGGACGTTGGTGAAGTAGTCCAGCCGGTCCTGGATGAACTGGAAGCCGGGCAGGCCGACGCGGTCGAAGGCGATGTGGTCGGTGCTGCCGGTGTTGCGGGTGGCGACCGTGGTGGCGCCGACATCGTGGAAGGGCTTGAGCCAGGCCTCGAAGATCGGCATCGCCGCCAGGTTTTCCTGAGCGTAGATGCCGCGGAAGCGGCCGGAGCCGTTGTCCATGTTGAAGTAGACCGAGAAGCGCTCGTAGTCGCGCTGCTTCTGCAGCGCGCCGGTCGGTTCGCGCAGCGAGGCGGGCAGCGCCTTCTGCGCCGGATCAGTGGGCTCGGGGTACGCGGCGAAGTTGCGTGCGACGTAGTCCTGTGAGCCGACCAGGCCCTGCTCCTCGCCGCTCCACAGCGCCACCCGGATGGTGCGCTCCGGCTGCGCGCCCACGGCCTTGAGGATGCGCATGGCTTCCATCATCACCGCCACGCCCGCGGCGTTGTCGGCGGCACCGGTGCCGGTGTGCCAGGAATCCATGTGCGCGCCAAGCATGACGATCTCGGCGGCCTTGCGCCCGCGCCCGGGGATCTCGGCGATGGTGTTGTAGCCGGGCTGGTTGGCCTCGTCGATGAAGCGCGCATCGACGTTGACGCGCAGGCGCACGCTCTGCTCGGCCTTGAGCGCGCGCACCAGCGGATTGAAGTGCTCGGCGATCATCGCCAGCTCCGGGATGCCCACCGGCTCGCCGGCCTTGCGCGAGCCGCCGCCGGCCACGCGGATGATGCCGTTGTCCCAGCTGCTGATGCTGATCGCGGCCAGCGCCCCTTCTTCGGCGAAGAAGGTGTTCACCGCCCGGCTGAGCTCCTGGCGCTCGCCGTACTCCTTGACCCGCTTCGCCCGGTCGGCGGCCGCGGTTTTCGGCACAGTGAACTGCTGCAGCCCTTCCAGCGACGTGGCGTCGTGGCGGTGCGAGTCCGGCTCCTCGCCGCGCTTGTACTCGCGCGCCTCGCCCAGCAGCAGGATCTTGCCGCCCAGCTTGCCGCGATAGTCCTCGATGTCGGCCAGCTTCTTGATCTCGACGTGCACCAGCTCGCCTTCCACCGGGCCGTTGGTGCCCGGGGTCCAGGCCTTGGGCAGGGCGTGCAGCTGCTGCGCGCGGTCGCTGAGCATCTCCACGCTGGCCGAGTTGAATTCCCAGCCGCGGCCGAAGTCGTCGAAGGCGTCGTCGTGGACCTTGGCCAGGCCCCATTCGTTGAACTTGCCGCGGGTCCAGGCATTGGCCTCGGCCATCTGCGGAGAGTTGGTCAGCCGCGCGCCGATGTTCTCGGTCAGGTGGCTGAAGGTCGCCATCACCTGCGAGTTGTGGAAGGCCTCCTGGCGGATCCGGCTGACCATGTCCAGGTCAACGGGCTCGTTCGCCACGGCCAGGCCGCTGAGTAGGGCCAGGCCGGCCACCAGTGCGCAACGCTTCAACATCGGGACGTCCTTTCGCGCCGCGGTGGGGCGCATGCAGCCGGTGATTTTATCGGCAGCAGGCGCTCCGGTTCGCCGGTCTTTAGTCACGGGCTGCGGCAACGTAGCGTCCCACCACGCCGGTGCGACGCGGTGCCCGCGCGCGCAAGGTGGCGGCCACGGCATCCATTCGCCGCGGGCGTTAGGCTGCCTCCATCGCTTTGCGCAACGCGCACGGGAGACACCCCATGGGACTGCTGATCGACGGGAAGTGGCACGACAAGTGGTATGACACCGCCGGCGACGGCGAATTCAAGCGCGAGGAGGCGAGCTTCCGCGACTGGCTGAGCGCCGACGGCGGTCCCGGACCCGACGGCCAGGCCGGGCACCGCGCCGAAGCCGGCCGCTATCGCCTGTATGTCAGCTATGCCTGCCCGTGGGCACATCGCACGCTGATCGTGCGCGCGCTGAAGGGGCTGGAAGACATGCTGCCGGTCTCGGTGGTGCACTGGCGGATGCTCGAGCACGGCTGGACTTTCGAGGACGGCCCCGGCGTCACCCCCGACCCGGTCATGGGCGCGGACTGCCTGCACCAGCTTTACGCCCGCGCGCAGCCCGGCATGACCGGCCGGGTCACGGTGCCGCTGCTGTGGGACCAGGCCAAGGACGCCATCGTCGGCAACGAATCGTCCGAGATCATTCGCATGCTCAACACCGCGTATGACGGACTGGGCGCGAAGTCCGGGGACTTCTATCCTGAAGCGCTGCGCGCGGACATCGACGCCGTCAACGCGCGCGTCTATCCCACGGTCAACAACGGCGTGTACCGTGCCGGCTTCGCGACCACGCAGGCCGCGTATGAAGAGGCCGTGCGGCCGCTGTTCGAGACCCTGGACTGGCTGGAATCGCGGCTGTCCGGCGATGAGTGGCTGGTCGGCGGGCAGCTGACCGAGGCCGACATCCGCCTGTTCACCACCCTGGTGCGCTTCGACGCGGTCTACCACGGCCACTTCAAGTGCAACCTGCGGCGGATCGCCGACCATCCGGCGCTGCATGCGTTCACCGCGCGGATGATGGAACTCCCCGGGGTCCGCGACACGGTGCACTTCGACCACATCAAGCGGCATTATTACGAGAGCCACGCGACCATCAATCCGACCGGGATCGTGCCGCTGGGGCCGGTGGAGCCGTACTAGGGCGCGCCCTGCGCCGGGCGCGCCGATGATCCGGTCCGGGCCGGCGAGGTCGTGCCGGAAGACAGGGCTCCGGGCGGCCATCGGGCCGGCATGGCGCGGGTAGACTGCCGGTTCCACTGCACCTAATTGAAAACCAGGCGATGCCCAGCCGATTCCGTCAGTTCGCCTGCACCGCCTGGCTGGTCTTCGCGATCGCGTCCGCCCCGGCCGCCGGGTCGGACGCGATCGCCATGCGATGCTTCGAACTGCGCGACAGTGATCCCGCCGCGGCCGTGGCGCTGGCGGACGAGACGCTGGAAGCGGATGGCCTCGAGCCCGGGGTCGAGATCAAGCTGCGCACCTGCCTGGGTCGTTCGCTTGCGCTGACCGGTGATGCGCCGCGTGCAGAGGCGGAAGTCGAACGCGTGGATGCGCTGCTCGCCCAGCATCCGATGCCGCCGGAGTTCGTGCTCCGGGCGCTTTCGAATTCCGGCGCGACCCTGCACACGCTCGGCTGGTCCCACCGTGCGCTCGACTACTACATCCGCGTCTACGAGGCCGCCCGGGATGGGGATTCGGAGATAGCCCAGGCAACCACGTTGAACAACGTCGCGGGCATCTACAGCGAAACCCTTGGCGCGTACGAGCAGGCGGAGGCGATGTTCGCCCAGGGGCAGGCGGCCTTCGAGCGCGCCGGCGTCGACAGCCCGTTGCTGCCGTACAACCGCGGCCGGAACCTGCTGCGGATGGGCCGCGAAGCGGATGCGCTGGCCCGGTTCGAAGATGCGGAGCGTGCCGCGGCGCCAGGGGAGGAGGTCATGGCGCATCGCGCGCGCGTCGAGCGCATCACGCTGCAGGCGTCCGGTGACGAGGCCATCGAAGCCGCCAGGGACGCGCTGGCCACGATCGCGCGCGAGCAGCAACGCCTGGGGGATCCGACAGGAGAGGCCACGACCCTGGTGCGGCTGTCCGGACTTTCGCTCAAGGCCGGGGACCCGGACACGGCGCTTGCGCAGGCGCAGCAGGCGGCGGCCCTGGTGGAAGGACCCGCATTCCGCAGCGAGCAGCATGAGGCGCTGACTGCCACGGTGGCCGCCCTGATTGCAGGCGACGACTGGCGCGGCGCCCATGACGGCGTGCAGGCGCTGCGCGCGATGGAGGTGTCGGCCCTGCGCGGGCAGACCCTGGACAACCTGGCCGGACTGCAGGCGAGGCTGCAGGACACCGAGCGCGAGCGCGAGCTCCAGCGGCTGCAGGACGAGCAGGGCATCGAGGCGCTGCGCCTGCAGAACGCACGCAAGCTGCGCAATGTGTCCATCGCCGCCTTCATCGCGCTGCTGGTGCTTGGCGGCGCGTTCGCCTGGTACCAGCGCGGGGTGAACCGGAGGCTCCGCCGTCTGAGCCGCGTGGATCCGCTGACCGACCTGCTCAACAGGCGCGCGGCGTCGCACAGCCTGCAGACCGACGCTGCGGCCGCGGGGGACGGCGACCGCAGGGATGCGGTGTTCCTGATCGACATCGACAATTTCAAGGCCCGCAACGACCGCTATGGCCATGCCGCCGGCGATGCCGCGCTTGCGGAGGTCGCACGGCGCCTGCGCGCGTGCTGTCGCCCGGATGACATCGTCGCGCGCTGGGGCGGCGAGGAGTTCCTCGTCGGATGCAGGCAGCTGGACCTGGTGCGGGCACAGCAGATCGCAGAGCGCCTTCGCACGGCCATGGCCGGGGTTGTGGAACCAGAGGAGGGCGAGGGCGATCACCCGGGGCTGTCGGTGACGATCGGCTTTGCCTGCTTCCCGCCCGCACGGTCATCGAAACCTGGCGCCGCGAATACAACGAAGAACGGCCAAAGAACGCGCTCGGCGGGCTGACCCCAGAAGCCTATGCCAAAACCCTGGCGGGCTCGGATACCCTAACCCCGGACTCTAAAGCCGACCGCTACTGAAGGCGGGGGGACGTCGGATCAATCAGTGTCCGCACCTGGCCGATAGCGGACACGGAGGAACAGGGCTAGCTAGACCTCTATCGAGTCGCTAGCGGCGGGTTGCTCAGCGTTGAGCAAGGCTTGGCCAACTCCGGTGCGACGGCGTGGTCAACCGCCATTCGCAGCAAGCTGGGCGCGACGTAGCGGCGATGGGCCAGGTCGATGGCCGCCATGTACAGCCACCCGAACAGGTTTCGGGTGCTCACTCGCGTACCGAGGCTGACGTGCGCCGACCCGTCACTGTGGATGTTGACGCGGACGCATGAGCGGAATACCAGGTGCCGATCGTCCGCACCGAGGAGCACTTGGGCACTGTACGCATCCGACTGCTGGGCCAAGACGGGGAAGCGTCCGGCGTAGAGACAGCTCCGGTCGGTAGAAAGCAGCGACGAGACCGGGCAGCCCATCGGGGACGTTCGGAGTTTCAAGGGCGCGATTAACAGGTTGCGCAGCGCCATCAGCCGGCTGACCCCCGTAGGCCGGTTCTCGATGAATCCCTCGAGCACCTGGGCGAGCAGTCCAGCAGACGTTGCAAGTCGAACCTCGCGCGGCGACAGGATCACGCACACGCAGTCGTCGTGGCTACGGCTCACGGGCAAGGCAGCGTCGAGAAGCGAGCCCGCCGGCTGCTTGCGGTGCGAAGTGACCGTCCGCCGCGACTCCGTGCGACCCAAGTAGCCATCGGTGCGGCCGGGAAGTCGGCGACGCAAGCGCCCCACTCGATCCCGGATCAGCGAGCAGGCCGCAGTCGCCATCGAAGCGTGCCCGGCATGCAGGGTGAGCGCGACGGTGGGGATCTCGCTGCGGCTAGTGCCGTCGAGCAGCGTCTGGACCGCCTCGGGCAGCACATCGGTCAACGCCGGGATCGATGCTGCGTTGGCCAGGATCAGGTTACGCTGCAGCGGGTCGAGATCACCCCCAAGCTCATTGGTATGGCAGGACAGCGCGAACAGTGCGGGGTGGTCCGCTTTACGAGGCCGGAATTGGTGCCACGTCCCACTCCCGAAGCGAACGGTGAAGAGACAGTCCGGCGGGACCGTAACGACGCGCAGCGCGTCGACGAATTCCCCTAGGTCCCGATCGAGATCTGCCGCGCCGACTGTCGAGAAGCGCAGCTCCGCGCCGCTGCTCCCCGAAACGGCCATGAATGTGCGTGGCGTCGCATGGCGATGGAACGGGTGGCCGCCAGGTCCGACAACGAACGAGTACAGCGACGACGCGTCGCCATGCATGAGGTGCATCGCACCCAGACGGGCTGATGGCTCGTCGAGCGCATGGAGGAACTCCGCATGCGATGCCTGCCGGGCCCCGGCGTCAGCGATCAGCCGGTCACCAGCACCGATCCCAAGCTGGGCGATTAGCGCCACCTCGACCGGTGCGCCTCCGGCGGCGGATGGGAGGCTGACCGACGGGAAAGTCTGCACGGTGCGGGAGGACGCCGCCACGGGCTCAGCCCCCCGGCTTCGAGCGGGCCCGCGCCCGGCTCTCGCGCTTGAGCGGCCCGGCGACGGGGCAGACTTCAGCCGCCCAGGCGAAAAGCGTGTTGGTCAGCCGCTCCGGCACTTGGCGGAAGTAGACGAACTGGCCGCGCTTCTCCCGCTCAATCAGTCCTGCATCTTCGAGGATGCGCAGATGGTTCGACAGCGCGGGCTTGCTGAAGTCGAAACGCTCGCCGATCTCGCCGGCCGTAAGTTCCCCGGCATTGAGGTACGCCAAGATCTGGCGGCGGGCACCGGAGGCTAGGGCTTCGAAGACGCGGTCCATGGCATGTAGTTAACTAATTCGTTAACTACATGGTACGTCACCGCGAGAGGCTGTCAAGGCCGTCAAGCGCTCAGTACCGTCGCCGTGAGCACGCGCTCGCGCCACGTCCGCTCTCGACCCAAAGCGGACGTCTCGTTGGAACATCGCGCACCACTTCGTCCCACGGATCACTCAGGCAGCCAAGCCCGACCGCATGACCTCGTAGAGCGCAGTCCGGGTATTGTTGTCTGCCATCGAAGGGCTAGCAGCCCATGCAACGGCAAGAGCCCCTAGGAAGAGACTGAGCCGGGGCATCCCGGCGGCTCCCGGCGAGGTCAGTGTCCCCGCGCATGAAATCGAACCGCTGCAGCAGGCGCACCAGTTCCTGGACACGCACTGTCGTCGGGGCTGCGCGATCACCAGCCGTGCCAGTGCGGCAGCGGAAACAAGTACAAGCGGTGCCATGGCCGACAACTGGAACGCGCCTTTTCCCTGTAGCCCTCTCGACGCATTCAGCGGAATTGTATAACCCCATCATCCGCAGGTACCCTGCGCGGCCATGACCCGCCTGCATCCCCGCTTCTTGTTGCCGCTCCTGCGCGTCGTCGTGCTGGGTGTGCTTGCGTTGGGGCTGGCGTTCCAACCGGTGATGACAGCCGCCGGCGAGATGCATGAGCTCGCGCACGATCCGTCTGGCGCGCACAGCCACGGCCCGCATGCCAACGATCTGGACCCGGAGTTCGCCGCGGCGGACGCGCACGATCAGGACGGATCGGAGACGTTGCACCTGTTGCTGGATTTCGCCCATTGCTGTGGTTCAGCCGCGGCCGTTTTGCCGGTTCTGGATTCATTTTCCACTCAACCGGTCGCCGGTCGAATGGGGGTCGAAAAAGCGTCGCCCCCGGCCGCCTTGCGTCTGCCGAGCCCATTCAAGCCTCCGATCTTCGGATGACCGCGCCGTCGGCCTGATGCCGACTCCCGTCAATTCGATTCATCGGAGCAACCCCCATGCGTTTGCGATCAGCGGCCCTGGCCGCGTTCGTCGCCGTGTGTGCCGTGGCATTCCCCACGCACGCCGCCGACCCCCTCACCCTGGACGACGCTTTCCTCCGCGTTGCCGATACACACCCCGATCTGCGCCTGTTTGGCGCCCGCCATGAGGCCCTGAAAGCCGAACTGGATCGCTCCTCGTTGCGCCCGGCGCTGGTCGCTGGAGCCGAGGTCGAGAACGTGCTCGGTACCGGCCCGGCCAGCGGCCTGGATGGCGCCGAGATCACGCTGAGCCTCGCCTCCGTGCTGGAGCGCGGCGGCAAGCTCGATGCCCGCCGCACGCTCGCGCAAAGCCGGATCGATGCGCTGGCCATCGGGCGCGAGGCGCGGCGGTTGGATCTCCTGGCCGAAGTGGCCCGCCGCTACCTAGCAGTCGTCGGTGCGCAACGCGAAGGCGAGCTTGCGCAGTTGGGCGTCGACCAGCGCGATCGCACCGTTGCTGCGGCGCGCCGGCGTCACGAGGCTGGCGCTTCGCCCGAGTCGGTCGTACTCACCGCCCAGGCGGCCTTTGCGCGGGCCGAACTGGATAGCGCCCGTGCCCGGCAACGTGAGGCGGCCGCCCGCCAGCACCTCGCGGCCCTGTGGGGCGAGCGAAATCCCGCATTTGAGATCGTCGGCGGCGATCCGCTGGATGTGCCCCAGGTCGCGGACTTCGCGGTACTCGCCGATTGGTTGCAACGCACTCCCGAGCTGGCGCAGTTCGTCGACCAGCAGCGCATTGGCGAGGCGCGCCTGCAGCTGGCACGCAGCGAAGCGACCCCCGACTTCGACTGGCAGGTGGGCGTGCGACGGATGGCGGAGGGCGATGACTTCGGCTTGGTCGGCAGTGTCTCTATCCCGCTGGGCACCACTCGCCGGGCACAGCCGGGCATCCGTGCCGCACGCGCCGAGTTGACAGCGCTGGAAATCGAACGGGAGGCCATGGGGCTGTCGCTCTACTCCACCCTCGCTGAGGCGCATGGCCGTTTCGGGGTGGCCCGCCTGGAAGCACAGCGGCTAGGTGAGGACGTGCTTCCACGTCTGGCCAAGGCCGAAGCCGCGGCCGCCACCGCGTACCGCGCAGGCGCCGCCAGTTATCTGGAGTGGTCGAGCCTGCAGGCGGAGCACGCCGCCGCACGGCAGCAACAGCTGGCGGCGGCGCTGGAAGCCCAGCGCGCCCTGATCGAGATCCAGCGGCTGACCGGCCAGGCATTCGTCGCCGGCCCGGGCCTGCAACACAACCAAGGAGCAACCCCATGAAGCCTGTCCACCTGATCCCGGCACTGGCGCTGGCCTTGGTCCTCGCAGCCTGCGGTGGCGAGCCGGACCAGCCGGCCAAGGACGCACATGCGAACGACGCCGCCGACCACGGAACGGAGGCCGACGAACACGGCCATGAGGCGGATGAAGTCGCCAGCACGGTCATCGCTGCGGAAGTCGCTGAAAAGTCCGGTATCAAGACGCAGCCCGCCGGCCCCGGCGTGATCGCCGACGAGCATGAGGTGCAAGGCCTGCTGACCCCGGTCGAGGGTCGCGTTGCGCAGGTCACCGCCCGTTTCCCGGGCCCGATCCGTTCGCTGCGCGCCAACGTCGGCGACCCGGTCCGCGCCGGCCAGGTGCTGGCGACGATCGAGAGCAACCTGAGCCTGAGCACCTACAGCGTCGCCGCGCCGATCTCCGGCGTGGTCGTCGAGCGCAGTGCCTCGGTCGGCGGCCTGGCCAGCGAAGGTGCGCCCCTGTTCGAAATCGCCGATCTTTCGCAGCTCTGGGTCGACCTCCACATCTTTGGCGCGGACGCCCAGCACATCCAGCCCGGCGTGCCGGTGGCGGTCACCCGCATGAGCGATGGCGAGACCGTCCGAACCACGCTCGAACGCGTGCTGCCGGGCATGGCCACCGCCAGCCAGAGCACGGTGGCACGCGCGACGATCGACAACGCCGACAACCAATGGCGGCCGGGCACAGCAGTCAAGGCGCGGATCACGGTCGCACAGGAACCGGTGGACCTGATGGTGCCGCTGACCGCGCTGCAGTCGATGGATGGCCAGGAGTCCGTGTTCGTACGTGAGGGCGAGACGTACCTGACCCGACACGTCGAACTCGGTGCCCGCGATGCCACGCAGGTGCAGATCCTCTCGGGCCTGAGTGAAGGCGAGGAGGTGGTCGTCGCGGAGAGCTACCTGATCAAGGCGGACATCGGCAAGGAAGGCGCGGCGCATGACCACTGACGCCATAGGCCGCCAGCCGGGCCTGCTGGAGCGGATCGTCCGGTTCTCGATCCGGCATCGCTGGATGATGCTGGTGCTGACCCTCGGGCTGATCGGAGTAGGCATCTGGAGCTTCACCCGGCTCCCGATCGATGCAACGCCGGACATCACGAACGTCCAGGTGCAGATCAACACCGAGGCGCCCGGCTACTCTCCGCTGGAGTCCGAGCAGCGGGTCACCTATCCGATCGAGACGGCACTCGCCGGCTTGCCCCGGCTCGACTACACGCGCTCGCTGTCGCGCTACGGCTTGTCGCAGGTCACCGTGGTGTTCGAGGACGGCACCGACCTGTACTTCGCCAGGCAGCAGGTGGCCGAGCGCCTGCAGCAGATCCGCTCGCAGATCCCAGAGGGACTGGAACCCGAAATGGGGCCGATCTCGACCGGGTTGGGCGAGATCTTCATGTACACCATCGATGCCGCGCCCGAGGCGGTCAAACCGGACGGCACGCCGTGGACCGCCACCGACCTGCGCACCCTGCAGGATTGGGTGATCCGGCCGCAGATGCGCAACACGCCGGGCGTGACCGAAGTCAACACGATGGGCGGCTTCGAGCGGCAGATCCACATCACGCCGGACCCGTCCAGGCTGGTCGCACTCGGCTTCACGCTGCATGACATCGTCGACGCGGTGGCGGCCAACAACCAGAACATGGGCGCCGGTTACATCGAGCGCAACGGCCAGCAGTACCTGGTGCGCGTGCCCGGCCAGGTCGGCGGGATCGACGAGATCCGCAACATCGTGCTGGACCGGCGCGAAGGCCTGCCGATCCGGGTTGCCGACGTGGCGCAGGTGGGTGAAGGCCCGGAGCTTCGTACGGGCGCGGCCACCCAGAACGGCGAAGAGGTCGTGCTGGGCACCGTGTCGATGCTGGTCGGCTCCAACAGCCGCAGCGTCGCGCAGGCCGCGGCGGCGAAGCTGCAGGACGCGAACGCGAGCCTGCCAGAAGGCGTTATCGCAACGGCGGTCTACAACCGCACCGGGCTGGTCGAACGCACCATGCAGACGATCTCGAAGAACCTGGTCGAGGGCGCCCTGCTGGTGATCGTGGTCCTGTTCCTGCTACTGGGGAACTTCCGCGCCGCGCTGATCACCGCAGCCGTCATCCCCCTGGCCATGCTGTTCACGATCACCGGAATGGTGCGCGGAGGCGTCTCGGGCAACCTGATGAGCCTGGGTGCACTCGACTTCGGGCTGATCGTCGATGGCGCGGTCATCATCATCGAGAACGTCCTGCGCCGGTTTGGCGAGATGCAGCATCGGCTTGGCCGGACGCTGACACGTGAAGAACGCAACGACCTGACGGCTACCGCCACGGTCGAGGTCATCCGGCCCAGCCTGTTCGGCATGTTCATCATCGCCGCGGTGTACCTGCCGATCTTCGCCCTGACCGGGATCGAGGGAAAGATGTTCCATCCCATGGCGATCACGGTGGTGCTGGCCCTCACCGGCGCCATGGTGCTGTCGCTGACCTTCGTTCCCGCGTCGATCGCGATCTTCATGGGCAATCGCGTCCAGGAGAAGGAGAACCGGCTGGTCCAGTGGACGCGAGGCCGCTATGAGCCCTTGCTTGCCTGGTCGCTCCGCCGGCAGAACTGGGTCCTTGGCGGGGCACTCGCCCTGGTTGCCGTGTCCCTGCTGGTCGCCACGCGCCTGGGCAGCGAGTTCATTCCCAGCCTGGACGAGGGCGACATCGCCATGCACGCGATCCGTATCCCAGGCACGGGCCTGGAGCAGTCGGTGAAGATGCAGCTCGCCGTTGAGGAGCGCCTGCAGCAGGTTCCTGAAGTGGAGCGGGTCTTCAGCAAGATCGGCACGGCGGAGGTGGCCACCGACCCGATGCCGCCGAACGTGGCGGACACCTTCTTGATGATGAAGCCACGCGCGCAGTGGCCCGACCCGAGCAAGCCCAAGGACGTGCTGCTCGAGGAGATCGAGGCGGCGGTGGCGACGCTTCCAGGCAACAACTACGAGTTCACGCAGCCGATCGAGATGCGGACCAACGAGCTGATCTCCGGCGTGCGTGCGGACGTGGCGGTCAAGGTGTTCGGCGATGATCTGGACATGCTGATCGAGGTCGCCGAACAGGTCGAGGCGGTTGCCAGGCAGGTCGATGGCGCGGCGGACGTCAAGACCGAACAGGCGACCGGCTTGCCACTGCTGACGATCATCCCGGATCGTGCGGCGCTGGCGCGCTTTGGCCTGAATCCGGGGATCGTGCAGCAGACCATTGCCACCGCGGTCGGTGGTCAGGTTGCCAGCCAGCTGTTCGAGGGCGACCGCCGCTTCGACATCGTGGTCCGGTTGCCGGAACAGATGCGTGTCGATCCGACTGCCCTTCAGGATCTGCCGATCCCCTTGCCCGACGTTGCGAACGCGGACCGGTCGAGCCTGGAGCCACGCTGGGCGACCGCGCGGACCGTACCGCTGCGGGAGGTCGCGAAGATCGAAAGCCTGCTGGGGCCCAACCAGATCAACCGCGAGAATGGAAAGCGCCGGGTGGTGGTCACCGCCAACGTGCGTGATCGCGACTTGGGTAGCTTTGTCGAAGAGCTGCAGCAGCGCGTCGGGCAGCAGGTGGACGTGCCCGAGGGCTACTGGATCGACTACGGCGGCACGTTCGAGCAGTTGATCTCGGCCAGCCAACGGCTCGCAGTCGTGGTACCGGTGACGTTGGTCCTCATCTTCGGCCTGTTGTTCATGGCGTTCGGTTCGGCCAGGGATGCGGTGATCGTGTTCAGCGGGGTGCCGCTGGCCCTGACGGGCGGTGTGGCCGCACTGGCACTGCGCGGCATCCCGTTGTCGATCACCGCAGGCGTCGGCTTCATCGCGCTGTCCGGCGTGGCCGTGCTCAACGGCCTGGTCATGATCGCCTTCATTCGCAACCTGCGCGAACAAGGCCAGTCGCTGGACGACGCGGTCTTCAACGGCGCCCTCGGGCGGCTGCGGCCCGTGCTGATGACCGCCCTGGTCGCGTCGCTCGGCTTCGTCCCCATGGCGCTCAATGTCGGCGCGGGCGCGGAGGTGCAGCGTCCGCTCGCCACCGTCGTGATCGGCGGGATCGTGTCTTCAACGCTGCTCACCCTGCTTGTCCTGCCCACCCTTTACCGTCTTCTGCATCGCGGCGACGCAGCGAAGCCGCAACTGGAGGCCCACTGAGTTGAGTGAAGAGAAGATCGAGATACACGACGCGCACCAGCGCCGGATCCTGTTGATCGTCCTCGCCCTGAACCTCGCGCTTGCCGCGGGGTTCGGGGTCACGGGCGTCGCCGCCGGCTCAAGCGCTCTGATCGCAAATGGACTGGACAATGCGTCCGACAGCGCCGTCTACATCATCACCCTGCTCGCACTCAGTCGCTCACAAGCCTGGAAACGGTCGGCGGCCAAAGTGTCCGGCTGGCTGCTGATCCTGTTCGCCGCTGGGATCCTGGTCGACGTGGGCCGTCGGTTCCTGGGTGACGCCGAGCCCATTGGTACGACGATGATGGTGATGGCGCTGGGGGCCGGCCTGGTAAACGCGACATGCGTGTGGCTGCTCAAGAAAATCCGGCAGGCCAATGTGAACGTGCGTGCCGCGACGACCTTCAGCACCAACGATTTCATCGCCAACGCAGGCGTGCTCGTGGGTGGCGGACTGGTGCTGTGGACCGGGCGGGCCTGGCCCGACCTCGTCGTGGGGCTCGCAGTGGCGGCGATCGCCCTGAAAGGGGGCATCGAGATCCTGCAGGATGCCCGTGGCGAAGAGGACGCTTGAGTGCCGACCTAGGATGGCGGGTGGCGCAGCGTGTCGAGGATGGCGCACTGGCCGCGCTCGCCGCCGCTGCAACTGCCAATCACCCGTTCGAGCTCCGAGGCCATCCGCTGAAGGTCGTTTAGCCGGTTCCGGATGTCCAGCAGGTGCCCGCGGGCAAGACGGTCGACATCCTGGCAGGACAACCCGTCGTCTTCGGCCAGGCCCAGCAGGCTGCGGATCTCCTCCAGCGAGAAGCCCAGTTCGCGTCCGCGGCTGATGAAGCGCAGCCGATCCGCGTCGGCGGGACGGTAGTCGCGATACCCGCCCGCCGTGCGCGGCGGGGCAGGCAACAACCCGATGCGCTCGTAGTAGCGCACGGTTTCGGGATGGCACCCGCTGCGCTCCGCGACCTCTCCACAGCGGCTCGTCCTCGTTGCTGTCGGGCAGCCTCGACAACCTCGGTGATGCGTTGACCTATCTGCTGAGCCTGGCAGTGATCGGCGCGAGCCTGCGCGCCAAGGCCAGGGTGGCGTTGTTCAAGGGATTGCTGATCCTCGGTGCCGCGGTTGCGGTCGCCATCCAGATCGGCTGGCGCCTGGCCCACCCGGAGGTGCCGATCTTCGAGGCCATCGGCATCGCCGCCGTGATCAATCTTGCGTTCAACGCCTTGTGCCTGTGGCTGCTTACCCCGTACCGCTTTGGCGACGTGAACATGTCATCGGCCTGGGAGTGCTCGCGCAATGACCTGTACGAGGGTGTTGCGGTGCTGCTGGCAGCCGCCGGCGTGTGGCTGTTCGATGCCGGCTGGCCCGATCTGGTCATCGCCGGTGGACTGTTGCTGATGTTTCTGCGGTCCTCCGCTCGGGTACTCCGCATGGCTTGGCGGAGTTACCGGGACGAGGTGAAATAACGAGTTACGGCCCGTTGTCCGGTCCTCGAAGAAGAAATGCTCCGTTCTGAAGCGTGGCTGGAGCGGCCAAGAAAGTCAGCTATGACAGGCAGTTAGCTCACCTTTGGCCGTTTTTTACACGAATCCCTGCCGACCCTCTGAAAGAGTGGATTCGAAGCGGCAGTTCGGGTCAGCCAGAACGTCCGCTTCTGGCCGATAGGCGACATCACGAGCCGGACAGTAAAGGCGTCACAGGACGGCGAGGAAGTACTCCCGAACGGTGCATCCGGTCGCCACTCTCAGGACGTGATCCGGAACTACGCCCCGCCAGCCGGCATCGCTCGCAGCGCCTCCCCGCAACGTGCTACACCGCGTGCCAAGCAAAAAGGTCGACGCTCAGAACGTGCGGCGGTGAGCGCGCGCCGGACCGCCGCTCACCCCGGCCCCAGGCGCAGTGCCAAGGCCCCGAGGGTAACCAGCAACACCGGAAGCGTCAGCACCACGCCGACCTTGAAGTAATACCCCCAGGTGATCCGGATATCCCTGCGCGCCAGCACGTGCAGCCAGAGCAGCGTCGCCAGGCTCCCGATCGGGGTGAACTTCGGCCCCAGGTCGCTGCCGATCACGTTGGCGTAGACCATCGCTTCGCGCACGGTGCCTTCTGCATGGCTGGCGTCGATGGAGAGCGCGCCGACCAGCACCGTCGGCAGGTTGTTCATGACCGAGGACAGCAGGGCGATCAGCAGGCCGGTGCCGAACGTCGCGCCCCACACGCCGTATCCGGCGAACAGATCCAACAGCTTCGCCAGGTGGTCGGTGAGCCCCTGGTTGCGCAGGCCGTAGACCACCAGGTACATGCCCAGCGAGAACACCACGATGTGCCACGGCGCTTCCCTGATCACTTTCCGCGTCGATATCCGGTGCCCGCGTGCCGCCACGCCGAACAGGAGCAGGGCGCCGGCGCCCGCTACCGCGCTGATGGGAATACCGATCCGCTCCAGCCCGAAGAAGCCCACCAGCAGCAGGGCCAGTACCGCCCAGCCGGCCTTGAAGGTCATGGCGTCGACGATCGCCAAGCGCGGCGCCTTCAGCCCGGCAGCCTCGTAGCTCGCCGGAATGTCGCGGCGGAAGAACCACATCAGCATGCCCAGCGACGCCGCGACGGCGACCAGGTTCACCGGCACCATGACCGATGCGTAGTCCGCGAAGCCGATGCCGAAGTAGTCCGCCGAAACGATGTTGACCAGGTTGGACACCACCAGTGGCAGGCTGGCGGTGTCGGCGATGAAGCCCGCTGCCATCACGAAGGCCAGCGTGGCCGCCGGGCTGAACTTCAGCGCCAGCAGCATGGCGATCACGATGGGCGTGAGGATCAGCGCCGCGCCGTCGTTGGCGAACAGGGCCGATGTCGCGGCGCCGAACAGCACGAGCAGGGCGAACAGCCGGCGTCCATCGCCCTTGCCCCAGCGCGCCACGTGCAGCGCCACCCATTCGAAGAAGCCCGCCTCGTCGAGGATCAGGCTGATCACGATCAGGGCGATGAAGGTGAAGGTGGCGTTCCAGACGAAGCCCCAGACGGTGGGGATGTCGGAAAGCTCGACCACACCGGTCAGCAGGGCGAGCACCGCGCCGAAGGTGGCACTCCAGCCGACGCCCAGGCCCCTGGGCTGCCAGATGACCAGCACGATGGTGGCGATGAAGATCAGCAGTGCAGTGAGCATGGGTCGGGCCTTGTGCACGCATCGACACGCACGCGGTGGGCTGGCTTGCCGCCGCAGGTGAGCACGACGCGAGGTCTCATGTGCAGGTCTTTGGGCGGCAGGTCGGCGTGCCCTGGGTCAGCAGCCGCGCGATGCCGGCGTGCCGGGCGCGCAGGCATCGGCGCCGGAGCCGGCGCAGCAGTTGTGGGTCAGGTAGCCCACCAGCGCGTTCATGGCGTCGAAACGGGCGCGGTAGCAGACGTTGCGCCCCTGGCTTTCGCCGCTGATCAGGCCCGCATGCACCAGCTCCTTCAGGTGGAAGGACAGGGTGGCCGCTGGCACGCCGAGCGCTTCGCCGATCTCGCCGGCCATGCGCCCTTCCGGCCCGGCTTCGACGAGGAGCCGGAAGGCCGCAAGCCGCGTCGCCTGGCCCAGCGCGGTCAGTGCCGCTATTGCCTGGTTTGTTTCCATTTTTATAGAATAGTCGAATGAATATCGACCAGCAACGCCCCGATATCCTGGACCTCCCGCACGTCGATACGGCTCTGCTGCCCGGCCCGCAGCACGACGCGCTGGGCGCGGACGCCGGCGCGCATCCACCCCGCATCCTGTTGCTCTACGGCTCGCTCCGGCCCCAGTCCTTCAGCCACAAGCTGGCGTTGGAGGCCGAGCGCGTCCTGAAGCACCTCGGCGCCGAAACCCGGGTGTTCGACCCGCACGGCCTGCCGCTGCTGGACAGCGTCGACCGTGACCATCCCAAGGTGCGGCAGCTGCGCGAGTGGTCGCAGTGGTCGGAAGGCCAGGTGTGGGTGTCGCCCGAGCGGCACGGCAGTGTCACCGGCGTGTTCAAGAACCAGATCGACTGGCTTCCGCTCGAGGACGGCAGCGTGCGGCCGACGCAGGGCCGCACGCTTGCGGTGATGCAGGTCTGCGGCGGATCGCAGTCGTTCAACGTGGTCAACGCGCTGCGCCTGCTCGGGCGCTGGATGCGGATGGTGACCATCCCCAACCAGTCATCGGTGGCCAAGGCCTGGCAGGAGTTCGATGACGCCGGCCGCATGCGCGCGTCCCCCTTCTACGACCGCGTCGTGGACGTCATGGAAGAGCTGGTGAAGTTCACCTTGATGGTGCGCGGGCGCAGCGATTACCTGGTCGATCGCTACAGCGAGCGGAAGGGTGCGGACGAGGCGCGTCGCCTGGCCCGCGAGTCCGGTGCCGTTGAAGAAGCAGGCGGTACCGCGGTCCGGTGAGCGCTCAGGCGGGCCTCGCGCCGAGCATGATGATGCCCATGCCGACCAGGCAGAAGCCGACGCCGACCCAGTCGGTGAGCGTGGGCCGCACCGAATCCACCGCCCACAGCCACGCCAGCGCGACGCTGATGTAGACGCCGCCATAGGCCGCGTACACGCGCCCCGCGGCCTGCGGATGCAGGGTGAGCAGCCACGCAAACAACGCCAGGCTGAGCGCCGCCGGCAGCAGCAGCCAGGCCGATCGGTCCTGCCTGAGCCAAAGGTATGGGAGATAGCAGCCGATGATCTCGGCCAGCGCGGTGGCGATGAAGAGGCCGAGGATTTTCAGGATGTCCAAGTGCGTTCGACTCCGTGTGCCCGCTGGGCCGTGACGCGGGTGCGGCCGGCACGCATTGTCGGGCCTTTGCTTGCCGTATGCTTGCGGCATCGCAGGACGCGCAGGGCAGGGGGGCCCCGGTGCCGGACGACAGCAACCTTTCGCCCGCAGCCAGCAACGCTGCCACGGATGCCTTCATCGACCGCTGGCAAGGCGTCGCCGCCTCCGAGCTGTCCACCTCGCAGAGCTTCCTGATCGACCTCTGCCGCCTGCTTGACGTGGATGCACCGCACCCCACGCCCGAGCAGGACTACATGTTCGAGCGACCGATCACCTTCAGCCACGGCGACGGCAGCCGCAGCGCCGGGCGCATCGACCTGTACCGCCGCGGCGCATTCGTGCTCGAGTCGAAGAAGGTGCGCCTGGGCGTGCACACCAAGGGTTTCGACGACGCCCTGCTGCGCGCCCGCAGCCAGGCCGAAGGCTATGCCCGCGCGCTGCCTGCCGACGAGGGCCGGCCGCCGTTCGTGGTGGTGGTGGACGTGGGCCAGCGCATCGAGCTGTACTCCGAGTTCAGCCGCTCCGGCGGCACCTACGTCCCGTTCCCGGACCCGCGCAGCCACCGCATCGCCCTGGCCGACCTGCGCCGCCCGGAGCTGCGCGAGCGCCTGCGGCGCGTCTGGACCGATCCGCTGGGCCTGGACCCCAGCCGCGAATCCGCGCGCGTCACCCGCCAGATCGCCGACCGCCTGGCCACGCTGGCGCGCAGCCTGGAGCAGGGCGGCTTCGATGCCGAAGCGGTGGCCCAGTTCCTGATGCGCTGCCTGTTCACCATGTTCGCCGAGGACGTGAAGCTGCTGCCGGCGCACAGCTTCCGCGACCTGCTGGCGCGCCATGCCGGGCAGCCCGACGTCGCCATGCGCATGCTCGCCCAGCTGTGGCGCGACATGGATGCCGGCGGCTTCTCCGCCGTGCTGGCCGGCAACGTGCTGCGCTTCAACGGCAAGCTGTTCAAGCAGCCCGACACCCTGCCGCTGGACGCGGCCCAGATCGCCCTGCTGCTCGACGCCGCCCGCGCCGACTGGAAGCACGTCGAACCCGCCATCTTCGGCACCCTGCTGGAGCGCGCGCTCAGCCCCAAGGACCGCCACAAGCTCGGCGCCCACTACACCCCGCGCGCCTACGTCGAGCGCCTGGTGCTGCCGACCGTGATCGAACCGCTGCGGCGCGAATGGAGCGACGCCCAGGCCGCCGCCGGCACTCTGGCCGACGAAGGCAAGGCGGACGAGGCGATCGCCGCGCTCAAGCGCTTCCACCACCGCCTGTGCACCGTGCGCGTGCTCGACCCCGCCTGCGGCTCGGGCAACTTCCTGTACGTGACGCTGGAACACCTGAAGCGCCTGGAAGGCGAGGTGCTCAATGCGCTGGACGAACTCGGCGACCGCCAGACCGGCCTGGCCCTGGGCGGCGAACGCGCCGACGCCGCCGCCGGCGAGACCGTGGACCCGCACAACCTGCTGGGCATCGAGCTCAACCCGCGCGCCGCGGCGATTGCCGAAGTGGTGCTGTGGATCGGCTACCTGCAGTGGCATTACCGGACGCGCGGCGACGTGCATCCGCCGCAGCCGGTGATCCGGGATTTCCGGAATATCGAGAACCGGGACGCGGTGCTGGCGCATGACGGCGTGGAGTTCGTAACCGATGAGCGCGGCGTGCCGGTGACGCGGTGGGATGGGGAGACGATGAAGGTGTCGCCGGTGACGGGGGAGATGGTGCCGGACGAGACGGCGCGGAAGCCGGTGGAGCGGTATCGGAATCCGCGGAAGGCGGCGTGGGCGGAGGCGGATTTTGTTGTCGGCAATCCGCCGTTCATCGGCGCCAGCACCATGCGCGCCGCGCTCGGAGATGGCTATGTGGAAGCGTTGCGTGGCGCGTGGCCGGAGGTTCCGGAATCGTCCGATTTCGTCATGTACTGGTGGCATCACGCCGCCTTGCTGACCCGGCGTGGCGCGGCCGAGCGTTTCGGCTTCATCACCACCAATTCCATCAGGCAGACTTTCAACCGGCGAATACTGGAATCGCATCTCTCGGACTCCAAGCAGCCGCTGTCGCTGGTGTTCGCCATTCCGGATCACCCGTGGGTGGACACGGCCGATGGCGCTGCGGTGCGCATTGCGATGACCGTGGGTGCATCCGAATCAGAGCGCGGTCGTTTACTGCTGGCAGCGGATGAGTCTGAGGCTGAACACGGTGAGGTCGCTGTCACTCTGAGCGAAAGCCGGGGCTTGATTCATCAAGATCTGCGTGTCGGCCCTAATGTGGCCAAGGCATCCTCCTTGCGCTCGAACTCCGATGTTAGCAACCGCGGGTTTTGTCTATTTGGTGCTGGCTTCATCGTGGACCAGAAGGAAGTGGCAGCATTGGGATTGGGAACGGTGGAAGGGTTGGAGCCTCACCTTCGCCCTTACAGGAATGGACGTGATCTCACGCAGGTGTCGCGGGGTGTCTATGTCATTGACCTATTCGGTTTAGAGGCCGATGAGGCACGACGTCGGTTCCCGGCCGTGTATCAGCACGTGCTGGAACGAGTAAAGCCTGAGCGCGACACGAACAATCGTGAGTCACGGCGACGGAACTGGTGGGTGTTCGGTGAGCCAAATCAAAAACTTCGCAACCAACTCGCCGGCCTCACCCGCTACATCGTCACTGTAGAGACCGCAAAGCACCGTGTTTTCCAATTTTTGGACGCTGATATTGCACCGGACAACATGCTTGTGTGCATAGCTCTGGACGACGCTGTCGCGCATGGCGTGCTTGGGAGCGTGGCGCACGTCGTCTGGGCTTTGGCTGCTGGCGGTCGTCTTGGTGTCGGGAATGATCCGCGTTACAACAAGTCCCGCTGCTTCGAGACCTTCCCCTTCCCGGACCTCCAGGCCGCGGACAAGATTGGTGGCCCGATCAGCTACGCCCTTGAAGACGAACACGGCCGCCGGGGCGAGTTCACAACGCTCGGCGAATACCCGTCCGACCGCATCCGCAACCTCGCCGAACAGGTCGACGCCCACCGCAAGCGCCAGCAGGCCACCCATCCCGGCCTGACGCTGACCGGCATGTACAACGTGCTCGACAAGCTGCGCAGCGGCGAGGTGCTGACCGCCAAGGAGCGCACCATCCACGAGCAGGGCCTGGTCTCCGTGCTGCGCCAGCTGCACGACGAGCTCGATGAGGCCGTGCTCTACGCCTACAGCTGGGGCGACCTGCTGCCGCTGCTGCGCGTCGCCCACGGCAACGAGTCGCCCGACACGCTGCAGCGGCTCGCCGATAGCGAACGCGACCTGCGGCCGACCGAGCGCCATGTCGATGGCGGCCCCGCATACACGCGCGAGGAAGCCAAGCGCGCCTTGGATGAAGCCGTCCTCGAGCGCCTGGTCGCCCTCAACGCCGAGCGCGCCGCGGAGGAAGCCCGCGGCCACATCCGCTGGCTGCGCCCTGAGTTCCAGAATCCCGACGTCGCCCGTGAGCGCCAACCCGAACAGGCGCGCCTGACCACTGGCAGCGACGCGGATCAGCTTGATGCCGGCGACGAAGCCGTGTCCATCCCGGCCAGCAAGCCTCAGCCCTGGCCCAAGGACACGGTGGATCAGGTTCGCGCCGTCGCCGAGGTCCTCACCGCCAGCCCGGTACCGCTCTCACTCGATGAGATTGCCACGCGGTTTACTGCGCGTGGCCCGTGGAAGAAGCGCCTGCCTAAGCTGGTGGAAATGCTGGTGGCGCTGGGGCGTGCGCAGGAGCAGGACGGGAACTATGTATCCGGGTGAATCGCGCCGTCGGCGATTCCGTAAAAGGGTTGATTGACCACGTTGATCCAATAAGGGGGAGTAGCAATGAAGAAGTATTTCTGGGTTGTTCTGGTGGCTCTGTTCATGACGGGCTGTGCGTCGAACCCGCCGCTCAATTTCTCGGTACCGAATGTCGGCCATGTGCCAACCAAGATCGACGCGGACATGAGGTCCTTGACGGTGTCGCTGGCGCGTCCGGACGAGGCGACGGGAAAGATCCCGGCCGCCGCCCAGCATGAGGTTCCGCAGATGTGGCAGGCCGCATTGACGGAAGCCTTGAACCGGATGGCGATCTTCACCGACGATTCGGCGCGCAAGGTCAGCCTTTCGGTGAAGGTGCTTGAGCTCGATGTCCCTGCCTTCGGAGCTTCCATGACGACCCGGACCACGGCGCGGTATGAGCTCATCGACCGCAAGGACGGTTCGATCATCTATACCCAGGACGTGTCCGCTGCCGGCGTCGTGCCCGCAGGCTACGCCTTCGCCGGTGTGATCCGGGCGCGTGAGTCGATCAACCGCTCCGTCCAGAACAACATCGGACAGTTCCTGCAGGCGCTCGAAACCGTTGATGTGAGCCGGCCCATGTTTCCGACAAGCGAAGCGGCTGTCTCGCCGTGAGGTTCGTTGCAATCGTGCTGTGCGTTCTCCTGGCCTCGGCATGTACACCCAACGTGCGACCGGACAGCTATTCCGTGGGAAGCGTCGGCCAGGTCAACCGGTCCGTCGGCGGCGTGATCGTCAGTTCCCGGGTTGTCCATATCGACGGCTCCAGAGGCGGGGGTGCCATGGCGGGCGGCGCGGCAGGTGCCGTGGCCGGTTCCCAGATTGGCGGCAGCGATGCCGCAGGAGCCGTGGGTGCCATTGGCGGGTTGGTGGTTGGCGCGGTTGCCGGCGCAGCGATGGAACGTAGCGCGTCTTCGCAGGCTGGGCGGGAGTACGTGGTCGAGACGTCCAATGGCGCCCTGATGACGATCGTGCAGGGTGATGAGCCAGCGCTTGGTGTGGGGCAGCGCGTTCTTGTGCTGTATGGGAATCCGGCGAGGGTCATCGCCGACCCACGGCATCGCCCGCCCGTAGTCTCCGAGTAGGCGACCCTGCCTTGGATACGTTGGAGAGCAGGGCGATCCCCTCGCACGCGGTCCGGCCAGACGGTTTGTTGACCTCGCCTCGAAGCTTCGGGGTGTACGAGCTGCCAGCGTCGACGACCGGGACGAGGAGGTTCCGATACGGGAACCATCCCGTACGCATGCACGAGCTGGAAAGGGAGTTCGGAAGTTGCAAGGTCCGGCATCTGTTCCTGCGCCGTGAAGATGCCGCCTCGATGGCCGGCCAGCTGAATCGAGAAGCCTCGTGAAATCCGCGGTGGACGGTGAGCCGTTCGACAAGCAGTGGATTTGGACGCGGTCGAGCGCTTCCTCGCGACACATTTTTCTCGGCCGACGGCGTACTGCCGGCAATGCAAGCAGAAAGGGGGAGTAAGGATGGCAAGGGCGGACGCCACGGTGGAAGAACTCGTCAACATGATCGAACGCGGGCGGCTGCGGTTGCCCGGGATGCAGCGTCGCTACGTCTGGCGGTCGCCGCGGGTGCGTGACCTGATGGACTCGCTGTATCGCGGCTATCCGTCCGGAGCCATCCTGCTCTGGGAAACCACCGAGGACGTGCCGCTGCAGGAGTTCGCGATCAGCCAGCAGGCGAACCCCTACCAGACCACGCAGCTGCTGCTCGACGGACAGCAGCGCCTGACCTCGCTGTCCGCGGTCATCCGCGGCGAGCCGGTCATGGTCCGCGGCCGCAAGCGTCCGATCGAGCTTTTGTTCAATCTCGAACATCCCGAAAAGCTTGCATTCGTCACCGAGGTCAATGAAGAGGCCGACGTGGACGAGGAGGGCGGCGAGGACGATCCGGACTCGGCCGACTCCAGCGCCGACGAACTCATGCAGCGCTTCAACAAGATGGCCTTCGTGGTGGCGACCCGGAAGCTGGAGCAGCTTCCGCACTGGGTGAAGGTGTCCGACGTGTTCCGAAGCACCAGCGACCGGGAGTTCCTGCGCAAGGCCGGGGTCACCGACCTCGATGACCCGCGAGGCGAGAAGTACAGCCAACGGCTAGCCCGCCTTCGTGACATCAGGAAGTACGTCTATCGCATGGACGTGCTGGAAAGCTCGATGGGCTACGACGAGGTCACCGAGATCTTCGTCCGGGTTAATTCTCTCGGTGCGAAGCTGCGCAGCTCGGATCTCGCTTTGGCCCAGATCACGGCCAAGTGGCGCAACTCGCTGGCCGAGTTCCAGGCGTTCCAGAAGGCCTGCGCCGCCATGGGCTTCGACCTCGACCTGGGCATCCATCTGAAGAACCTGGTGGCGTTCGCCACCGGTCAGTCGCGCTTCCAGACGGTCGGCAATGTGGACGTCGCGACGCTGCAGGCGGCGTGGAAGGAGTGCAGGCGCGGCATGGAGTTCGCACTCAACTTCATGCGCAGCAACGTCGGCATCAGCAGCCCGGCGCTGCTGTCGTCGCCCTTCATCCTGATCGCGATCGCCTCGTACGGTCACCGGCGCGACTACACGCTTTCACCGGAGGAATCCGCGCAGCTGCGCTACTGGACGCTCGTAGCCAATGCCAAGGGCCGCTTTTCCCGTGGCTCCAGCGAGACCATCCTCGACCAGGACCTCGGCTCGATCCGCCAGGGCGGCGGGGTCCGGGAGATGATCGACCGCGTGCGGCTGCAGTTCGGCCGGCTGGATATCACCGCCGAAGAGCTGGAAGGACGCAACCAGCGCAGCGCGCTGTTCAAGACCATGTTCCTCGCGTTTCATGCTGCGGGTGCCACGGACTGGCGTTCCAATCTCCGCATCTCGCTCGACCACAAGGGCACGCAGGACCGGCTGCAGTTCCACCACATCTTCCCGAAGGCCGTGCTCCGGGCCGCCGGCCGAAGCGCGCGTGAGGCCGATGACATCGCCAATCTGTCTTTCATCTCCGGAAAGACCAACCGGCAGATCAGCGACAAGGCGCCGGCCGAGTACCTGGTGAAGTATCGGGCCGGCGCCGGCGCGGCCGGGCTTGAAGCACAGTGCATCCCGACTACGGATGACCTTCTTCATGTGGATGCCTACAGGAGGTTTCTCGACGAGCGGCGCCAGAGGATCGCGGCAAGGCTCAACGAATTTCTTGGCGGGCAGGAAGCGGCCTGAAGCAAATGCCCGATAGTCCGATGCTCGACCCCGCCAAGTCCCGCGTGACTTTGGTCACTGCGCTCGCGTGGCGTGCGATTGTCGAAATCGTCCGCCGGCGCCATGCAACGCATGCCTTCAAGCTGCGTCAGGTTCATCCCGGAATCTCGATCAGGGGCCTGCTCGAGCTGCAGCTTCATTGCACCTCGACCGGTCGGGCACTGCCGGCGATCGATTTCAACCTGGGCGGGCCGTCGGGCACTTGGAGTACCGGCTCAGGAGCGCAGGGCAGCTTTCTTGCCCTGCTCGAGCCGGAGCCCGGATCCGTGATCGACCGCATCGAGGCAGCCACGGGCTTGCCACCCTTCCGCGGCATGTTGCCGGCGTCATCGACGGAGGGACTCTCGGTGCGCGTCGTTGCGGGGCTGGCGGAAGGCCGGGTGTTCGATCGGCAGGGATGGCGCACCACGCTCGGCGCTTACGGAGCACACAACGGCGATGCCGCAGCGGATTGGGCTGTGCCAATGGGTGTCGAGTTCGACGCGCCAGGTCCGGGTCGCGACCTCACGCCCGACGCCCATGACCGCCTCTCCCGACTCGTGTTGATCCATCGTGCCGCGGATGAATGCCCCGTAGCGAACCTGTCTGATCTGGAAGGGCGCGGGCTGCTGGTGGATATCGCGACCGGCCGCATTGCAAGCGCCGAGCGCGATGGCGTGAATGTGATCGGCAATCTCCGGCGGATGCACAGCGCCGTGGGTGGCTCAATGGAGCGCTTGCTGGCGCAGTTGGCCGCGGAGTTCTGAGCCGATGTCCGAAACGTCGTTGGCCGGTTGTACGCTCCGTCCCTCCACTGCACACGACTTCGCCTTCTGCGAGCACCTCAGCCGCACCAACATGGCCGGCTACCGCGCAACGCGTGGCATCGCCTGGGATCCGGCGCGCTTCCGCGCCAGCTGGACGGAGTTCGAGAACCTGATTATCGTCGCCGGCGGCGAGGCCATCGGTCTGCTGCGACTGCTCCCCGAAGGCGAGGTGCTGGCGCTGCGCGACCTGCAGATCGTGCCAACGCACCAGCGCCAAGGCGTGGGGGGCTGGGCCTTGCGCCAGGCACAGGCAATCGCATTGCAGCGCGGCCATCCGCGGCTGCAGCTGCGGGTTTACGCGGACAACCCTGCGCGGCGGCTCTACGCGCGCCTCGGCTTCACGATCGAGGCGGAGACCGACGGCACCCTGCACATGGTCTGGTCGCCGCCGCGCGCGACGGGATAGCAGGCGGCAACGCTGGGGCGAAGGCGGGATGACGCAGTACGCTTTGCACTCCACCGCACGGAGCCCCGCCATGACGCGACTGCTCGCCTTGCTGCTGCTCGCACTCCCTGTCCTCGCCAACGCCCAGCCGGCCTGCCCCTCCGGCGAGTCCTTCGACAAGGCCCGCGCGGTGGTCGCCGACCTGCAGCGCATCGTCACGCCCGCCGGCGTGCAGGACACCTACGCCGAGCGCATCGGCGGCATCGAGCAGTGGATCCAGGTGCGCGGCAAGGACCGCGGGAACCCGATGATCCTGTTCGTGCACGGCGGGCCGTCGTCGCCGGCGATGCCCAGCGCCTGGCAGTGGCAGCGGCCGGTGGAGGAGTTCTTCACCGTCGCCCATTACGACCAGCGCGGCGCCGGCAAGACCCACCGCGCCAACGATCCGGACGTGGTCGCCGGCGACATGGCGATCGACCGCTTCGTCAGTGATGCCATCGAGGTGGCCGAGCACCTGCGCGCGCGCTACGGCAAGGACAAGCTGGTGCTGGCCGCGCACAGCTGGGGCACGGTGGTGGCGATGCACGCGGCGCTCAAGCGGCCGGACCTGTTCCACGCCTACGTCGGCATCGGCCAGGTCATCGACACCCGGCGCAACGAACGGCTGAGCTTCGAGTACGGGCTGGAGCGGGCGCGCGCGGAGGGCAATGCCGAGGCAGTCGCCGAGCTGGAGTCGATCGCGCCGTATCCGGGCGATGCGCCGATCACGCGGGAACGGATCATCATTGCGCGCAAATGGCCGCAGCACTACGGCGGCCTCAATGCCTACCGCGACGCGGAGCAGGATTACTACTACGGTGCCTCGCTGCTGTCGCCCGCCTACGACTGCGAGGACCGGCGCGCGTTCTTCGCCGGCAACGTGTTCACGCTCAAGCACGTACTGGACGAGTTCCTGCAGGTGGATTTCAGCGGCGTGCACGAGTTCCCGATCCCGGTGCTGATGTTCCTCGGCCGCCACGACTACACCACGCCCTCGGTGCCGACCGCGGAGTGGCTGGACCAGGTGCAGGCGCCGCACAAGCGCGCGGTGTGGTTCGAGCACTCCGCGCACATGATCCCGTGGGAGGAACCGGGGCGGACGCTGCTGGCGCTGCTGGAACATGTGCGGCCGCTGGCGGTGGAGCGCTGACATGCATCCGGTCCTGCTGGTCGGCCTCGGCGGTTTCCTCGGCGCGGTCGCGCGCTACAAGCTCGGCGGGCTGGTGCTGCACCTGACGGTGCAGGAGCGCTTCCCGTTCAGCACCTTCGCCGTGAACGTGCTCGGCTGCCTGACGGTGGGCGTGCTGGCGGGCCTGGCCGAACGCCATGAGGCCTTCGGGCCCGACGCGCGGCTGTTCCTGTTCACCGGACTGCTGGGCGGTTTCACCACGTTCTCGGCCTTCGGCCTGGAGGCGGTGTATCTGCTCCGCCGGGGCGAGGTCGCGACCGCCGCGCTGTACGCCGGCGGCAGCGTGGTGCTGGGGATCGCCGCGGTGTGGCTGGGGCTGAAGCTGGCGGGGTTTGGGGCGAGGTGATCCGGACACCGCGGTCAGCTCGCTCATTTATAGTTCGGCCATGGCTTTCAACGTCCGCCAGATTTTCAGTGCGCTCAACGACGCCGGGGCCGACTATGTGGTCGTGGGCGGGCTTGCCGTGATCTTGCATGGCTATCTGCGGGCCACGGCGGACCTGGACTTGGCGGTCGGTCTGTCACCGGTCAACGCCGGACGGGCCATGACAGCCTTGGGGAGCATCGGTCTGCGGCCGAGGTTGCCGGTGGCAATGGAGGACTTCTGCGATCCGGGAAAGCGCGCGGAATGGCAGCAGCGGAACATGCTGGTGTTCCCCCTCTGGGATCCGGCGAACCCGCTCCGGTCGGTGGACGTGTTCATCCATGAGCCTGTCGATTTCGGCGATCTTCTCCGGGATGCCGTGCGAAAGGATCTGGACGGTGTGTCCGTGCCGGTCGCCAGCATCGAACACCTCATCCGGATGAAGCAGGAGACGGGGCGGGAGCGTGATCGTGAAGACATCGCCAAACTGCGGACAATCCGCGACCAGGACCCCGGGGTTATGTATGGCCGCTGACGAGTCCCTGGACTTCGCCGCGCTCGAGCGCCTCCAGCTGAAGCAGTGGGTGGCGCTGAGCACTGCGGCGAAGGTGGATTTCTTCGAGGAAATGATCCAGCTGGCCTACAGCAGCGGTGCGCTCAGGCCGGAGCGGCTGGCGCTGCGGGACCAGGCCAGCCCGCCGACCGGAAATCACCATGACCAGCCGTGACCCGCGCATCGATGCCTACATCGCCCGCCAGGCGGACTTCGCCCGGCCGATCCTGGAGGAACTGCGCCGGCGCGTGCATGCGGCCTGCCCGGCGCGTGGCGCAAGCGGTGGAGTGGATCGCGGAGGGGAAGACGCGGAACTGGAAGTACGCGGGCTGTTGAGGATCTGTCGCGCCGCCTGAGGTGTCTCGCCCAAGTCGTTGATCCCGGGGAGGTCTCGCTCCCTGAGACCGAAGCCGGTTGGAATCCGTCCGACAGCCGGGCTTGCTTATGCCCGCCAAGGTAAATAGATTTTTACCCATGACCGACGACCTCACTCCCCGACAGCGCGACGTGCTCGGCTTCATCCAGGCCCATTCCGGGGCCGAGGGCGCGCCGCCCACGCTGCAGCAGATCGCCGACGCCTTCGGCTTCCGCCAGGCCTGCGCGGCGCACAAGCACGTGCGCCGGCTGCAGCAGGCTGGCTACCTGGAGGTGCGGCCGAACGAGGCGCGCGGCATCCGGGTGGTGGGCGGCATGGCGCAGGGCATCGGCGCGGCGGACCGGGCAGGGCGCACGCGCCACGTCCCGGGTACACGGCTGAAGGTCCGCGACGACCGCTTGGAGCTGCCGGTGCTGGGCCGGGTGGCCGCGGGTTCGCCGATCGGGGCCGATGCCGGAGTGGAGCGCCACGTGCTGCTCGACCGCGCGCTGTTCTCCAGCAAGCCCGATTACCTGCTGCGGGTGAGGGGCGACTCGATGCGCGACGACGGCATCTTCGACGGCGATCTGGTGGCGGTGCAGCGCGCCAGCGATGCGCGCAGCGGCCAGGTGGTGGTGGCGCGCATCGACGGCGAGATCACCATCAAGCGCCTGGAGCGCACGCGTTCGCGGCTGCGGCTGCTGCCGCGCAATCCGGACTACGCACCCATCGAGGTGCCGCCGGGCTCGGACTTCGCCATCGAGGGCCTGTACTGCGGGCTGGTGCGCACGGAATGAGCGCGCTGCCGTCCATCGTGCCGCCGTCCATCGGGGCGCTGCCCGACATCGACGCCATGCTTTCGGCGCGTACGGTGTGGCGTGCCGGGCGTGCGCCGGCGGTGGCGGCAGACGGTGAATCCACCGGTCATGCGGTGCTCGATGCGCTGCTGCCGCAGGGCGGCTGGCCGCGGGCCGCGCTGACCGAACTGCTGCTGCCGGCAGACGGCGTCGGCGAGCTGTCGCTGCTGCTGCCCACGCTGGCGCGGCTGACGCAGGCCGGCGGCATCGTGGCCCTGGTGGCGCCGCCCTACCTGCCGTACGCGCCGGCGTGGCAGGCGGCGGGCGTGGACCTGCGGCATCTGGAAATCATCCAGGCCGATGCGCGCGGCGCGCTGTGGGCCTTCGAACAGTGCCTGCGCAGCGCGGCCTGCGCGGCGGTGCTCGGCTGGCCGCTGCAGGCCGATGCCCAGGCGCTGCGCCGGCTGCAGGTGGCCGCCGACAGCGGCGACTGCCTGGGGTTCGCGTTCCGCGATGCCAAGCACGCGGTCAATCCCTCGCCGGCGGCGCTGCGGCTGGAGTACGTCGCGGCGGGAGCCGACGGCAACGCTTGGCACGTGCGCAAATGCCGCGGCGGCAACGTGCCATCGCAGGCTTTTGCGGGCCTCCGGGCCTAGGAAGCGCCGTGCTCTGGGCCTGCATCGCGCTGCCGCGGCTGGCGCTGGACGCCGTTCTTCGCCGGATGCCGGATCCGTCGCGACCGCTGGCGCTGGTCTCGGGGCCGGCGCAGCTGCGGCATCTGCATGCGGTCAACGCGGGCGCCTCCGACGCCGGGCTGAAGCCGGGCATGCGGCTGTCGGCGGCGCACGCGCTGCTGTCCGACGTGGCGATGGTCGAATACGAGCCGGCGTCGGAGGCGCGCTGGCAGCGCTTCCTCGCCGCCTGGGCGTATCGGCACAGCTCGCAGGTCAGCGCACAGTGGCGGGGGGCGATCGTGTTCGAGGCGCGCGCCAGCTTCCGCCTGTTCGGGCCGTGGCCGCGCTTCGAAGCGCGGCTGCGCGCGGAGCTCGACGGCCTCGGCTTCAGCCACCGCATCGCCCTGGCGCCGACGCCGCGGGCGGCACTCGTGTTCGCAGGGCTGCGCGACGGCTTTGCGGTCACCGCCGAAGGCGCGATGCGCGATGCGCTGGCACGGGTGCCGGTGCGCCGCGCGGCGCTGCCGGGAAATGCCGGCGAGCGCCTGCAGCGCATGGGCGTGCGTACGCTCGGCGCGCTGCGCACGCTGCCGCGCGACAGCCTGCGGCGGCGCTTCGACGTGGAGTTGCTGCAGCACCTCGACCGTTTGCACGGCGAGGCCGATGATCCGCTCGAGCTGTACGCGCCGCCGGACCGCTTCGACAGTCGCGTCGAACTCGGTTTCGAAGTCGAGAGCCATCAGGCGCTGCTGTTCCCGCTGCGCCGGTTGATCGCCGACCTGGCCACCTACCTGTCCGCCCGCGATGGTGGCGTGCAGCGTTTCACCCTGCGCCTTGAGCATGAGGCGCGGCACGCGCTGCCCTCGCACGAGGCCGACCAGGTCCAGCAGGACGCGGTGCGCTTCACCGAGGTGCCGGTGGGCCTGCTCGCGGCCGAGCGGGATGCGGCGCTGCTGTTCGAGCTCACCCGCAATCGCCTGGAGCAGGTGGCGCTGCCGGCACCGGTGGTGGCGGTGCGCCTGCTGGCGCGCGAGCTGCCGCCCTTCGTGCCGGCCGAACGCGACCTGTTCGATAGCCGCCCGGCGCAGGCGGTGCCCTGGCCACGACTGCGTGAGCGACTGCGCGCCCGGCTTGGCGACGAGGCCGTGCATCGCGTCGCGCCTTCCGGTGACCCGCGTCCCGAGCGCGCCTGGCGACACGCCGGTTCGGGCGAGGATGGCGATGCGGCCTGCGCCACGCCCGCACCGCTGCGCCCGCCGCGTCCCGCCTGGCTGTTGCCGCGCCCGGTGCCGCTGCGCGACCCGCGGCTGCGCATCGTCTCCGGCCCCGAACGCCTGGAAAGCGGCTGGTGGGACGGCGACGACGCGCGCCGCGACTACTACGTGCTGGAAACCTCGCGTGGCCAGCGCGCCTGGGCCTTCGCCCCGCCGGGCGTGCAGGGCGACTGGATGCTGCACGGATGGTTCGCATGAGCCGCGACGACGACCACCGCGACCTGCCACCCGGCGTCGCGCCCGATACTCCGGGCGCGCGTCCGCCGCGCATCGTGCGCATGCAGCGCCAGATGCAGCTGCGGATGGAATTCGAATCTGCGGCCGATGCCGCCAACGATCCCGGCGGTGCTGGCCCCTGTGGGAGCGGCCATGGCCGCGATGCTGGTCGAACGCATATCGCGGCTGTAGCCGCTGCCACACAAGCGGCGGCGGAGCTGCCGTCCTATGCCGAGCTGCACTGCCTGTCCGACTTCAGCTTCCTGCGTGGCGCGGCCAGCGCCGAAGAGCTGTTCACCCGCGCCGCGCAGTGCGGTTACGAAGCGCTGGCGATCACCGACGAGTGCTCGCTGGCGGGCATCGTGCGTGCGCACGAGGCGTCGAAGCTCACCGGTGTGAAGCTGGTGGTGGGCGCGGAGTTCCGCCTTGCCGACGGTCTGCGCATGGTGCTTCTGGTGGAGGATGCCGCGGGCTATGCGCAGCTGTGCCGGCTCATCACCATCGCCCGCCGCGCGGCGCCGAAGGGCGAATACCGTCTCTCCCGCGCCGACATTGAAAGCCTGCCCTGCAAGCCTGGATTGCCCCGTAAAGTGGCTGCGGCCGCGCTGGCGTGCGCGGGGGGGCTGTTCGCGCTGTGGCTGCCCGGCCGCGTGCCCGATGCGGGAGAAGGCGCCTGGCTGCGACGCGTCTTTGGCGACCGCGCCCACCTCGCCATCGAGCTGCACCGCGAGGAGGACGATGACCTGCGCCTCGCGCAGCTGCTGGCGATGGCCGCGGACCTCGGCATCACGCCGCTCGCCGCCGGCGACGTGCACATGGCCACGCGCCGCCAGCGCGTGCTGCAGGACACCCTGGTGGCCATCCGCCACGGCCTGCCGCTGGCCGAGGCCGGCGCGCACCTGTTCCGCAACGGCGAACGCCACCTGCGCCACCGCTACACGCTCGGCAACATCCATCCGCGCGTGCTGCTGGACAACGCCGTCACGCTCGCGCGCCGCTGCCGTTTTTCCATGGCCGAGGTGAAGTACAGCTATCCCGCCGAACTCGTGCCCGAGGGCGAGACGCCTGCCAGCCACCTGCGCACGCTCACCGAAGCCGGCATGCGCACGCGCTGGCCACGGGGCGTGCCGCCGAAGATCGCCGCGCAGATCGAGGACGAGCTCGCGCTGATCGCCGACCTGGCCTACGAAGCCTTCTTCCTCACCGTCGAAGACATCGTCCGCTTCGCGCGCGGCCAGGGAATCCTCTGCCAGGGCCGCGGCTCGGCCGCCAACTCGGCGGTGTGCTTCGCGCTCGGCATCACCGCGGTCGATCCGGCGGAGAGCCGCCTGCTGATGGCGCGCTTCCTGTCGAAGGAGCGCAACGAGCCGCCCGACATCGACGTCGACTTCGAGCACGAGCGGCGCGAAGAGGTGATGCAGTACGTCTACCGCAAGTACGGCCGCGAGCGCGCCGCGCTGGCCGCGACCGTGATCCGCTACCGGGGAAAAAGCGCGGTGCGCGACGTGGCCAGGGCCTTCGGCCTGCCGCCCGACCAGGTCACGCTGCTGGCCGGCTGCTTCGGCCGGGGCAACGGCGAGACGCCGATGGACAGGCGCTTGGCGGACGTGGGCTTCGACATCGACAACCCGCTCATCGCGCGCATCCTGGCGGTCACCGCGATGCTGCGCGGCAGGCCGCGGCACCTCTCGCAGCACGTCGGCGGATTCGTGATTTCCGATGCGCCGCTGTGGCAGATGGTGCCGGTGGAAAACGCGGCGATGGACGAGCGCACCATCATCCAGTGGGAGAAGGACGACCTGGAGGCGCTCGGCCTGCTCAAGGTCGACTGCCTGGCGCTGGGCATGCTGACCTGCATCCGCAAGGCCCTGGACCTGGTGCGCGCGCACCGTGGCCGCGACCTGGAGCTGGCCACCATCCCGAAGGAGGACAGGCCGACCTACGACATGATCCAGCTCGCCGACACCGTTGGCGTGTTCCAGATCGAGTCGCGCGCGCAGATGACGATGCTGCCGCGGCTGAAGCCGGAGCGGTTCTACGACCTGGTGGTGGAAGTGGCGATCGTGCGGCCGGGGCCGATCCAGGGCGGCATGGTGCATCCCTACCTGCGCCGGCGCATGGGCCAGGAAGCGGTGACCTATCCCTCGCCGGGCATCGAGGAGATCCTCGGTGCCACCCTGGGCGTGCCGCTGTTCCAGGAGCAGGTGATGGAGCTGGTGATCCACGCCGGCTATTCGCCCGGCGAAGCCGACGGCCTGCGCCGCTCGATGGCCGCCTGGCGCCACGGCGGCGACATGGAGCCGCACCGGCTGCGCATCCGCGAGCTGATGGAGAAGAAGAACTATTCGTCGGAGTTCATCGACCAGATCTTCGAGCAGATCAAGGGCTTCGGCTCCTACGGCTTCCCGCAGAGCCACGCCGCGTCCTTCGCCAAGCTGGTGTACGCCAGCTGCTGGCTGAAACGCCACGAGCCCGCGGCCTTCGCCTGCGCGCTGCTGAACTCGCAGCCGATGGGCTTCTACTCGTCGAGCCAGATCGTGCAGGACGCGCGGCGCGGCAAGGCCGCGCGGCCCGGCGTGGAGTTCCTGCCGGTGGACGTGGCCCACAGCGACTGGGACAGCACCCTCGTCGAAGCTCCGGCGTCCCGCGATCCGGAGTCCCGTAATCACGGTGATGCCCGTGCTTCGATGCCATCGCGGCCATGGCCGCTCCCACAGTCGGGGTTGTCACATCAGCCGGCGATCCGCCTCGGTTTGCGGCAGATCGCGGGCCTTTCCCGGCCCATGTGCGAGGCCATCGTCGCCGCCCGCGGTCGCCGCCCGTTCCGCGACGTCGCCGACCTCTGCCGCCGCGCCGGGCTCGACGCGAAGGCGCGCACCGCGCTGGCCGAAGCGGGTGCGCTGCAGTCCATCGCCGGCCATCGCAACGACGCGCGCTGGCAGGTCGCCGGCATCGAACGCCAGCGGCCGCTGCTGCCGGGGAGCCCGGTGGAGGAGGCGGTGGCCCTGCCGGCCCCCGGCACCGGCGAGGACGTCCTTGCCGATTACCGCAACATCGGCCTGAGCCTGCGCGCGCATCCGCTGGCACTGCTGCGCGACCAGCTGCGCGCGCGCCGCCTGCTGGGCTCGCACGAAGTGCAGGGCCGCCGCCACGGCAGCCACGTGGCGGTGGCCGGCATCGTCACCCAGCGACAGAAGCCGCAGACCGCCAGCGGCACCATCTTCGTCACCCTGGAGGACGAACACGGCATGGTGAACGTGGTGGTCTGGCCGCGCGTGGCCGAGCGCCGGCGCAAGGCGCTGCTGGGCTCGACCCTGCTGGCGGTGCGCGGGCGCTGGGAGCGGGTGGATGGCGTGGAGCACCTGATCGCCGGCGACCTCGAGGACCTGTCGCCGCTGCTCGGCGGCCTGCACGCCGAATCCCGGGATTTCTGCTGACCGCGGCGCCCGGGTTCACGCGGCATTCCCTTCCCGTGCGCCGGCTGGCCCTAGACTGGGGATGGACCCCGACCACGCCCGCCCATGCCCACCCTGTTCCGCGCGCTCGCCCTCTGTGCCCTGCTGGCCGGCTGCAGCGCCCAGTCGCCCGAACCCGCCCCTGAACCGGACTCCGTTGCGATCGCCGAGGCCAACGGCATGGGCGAATTCATCAGCGCCCCGGTGGAAGCACCGCCCAAGCCCTACGACGTCAGCAAGGGGACCGATTGGCCCGAGGCGGCCCTGGTTGATGGCGACGCCTCGATCAGCTGCGAACTCGACTACGCGACCATTGGCGACGGCGAGCCGCTCACCGACCTGTCCTTCCTCAACGTCGCCGATACCCTCCAGCCCTGCCAGGACGTCGGCCTGCTGCGCCTGCGCTACGAAGGCAAGATCAACGCCGGTTTCACCGCGCTGGTCGAACGCGTGGCGGCGATCGCCGACCGCATGGACATCGGCAAGCGCGTGCTCGACATCAATTCCACCGGCGGCCAGGTGGAGGACGCGATCAAGGCCGGCGACGCCATCGGCGCTTCCGGCTGGACGATCTGGGTGCGCGAGGGCGCGAACTGCCACAGTGCCTGCGTGCTGATCCTCGGCGCCGGCGACGTGCGCATGATCTCGGGCCCGGTGGGGATCCACCGCATCATCCGCATGAGCTCCACCGCGACTTCGCGCGCTCAGCTCAACGAGGAATTGCAGGCCGTTTACGGACGGGTGAAGGAGTACCTTGCGCGCAACGGCGTGGCGGTGGCGGTGGCCGACATGATGATGGCGGTGCCCAACCGCAACCTGCGCCTGCTCAGCGCCGACGAGCTGCTGGAATACGGCCTGGACGGCACCAATCCGGCGCAGGACGACCTGGACCGGCTGCAGCTGATGCGCAAGTGCGGCGAAGATTTCGTGCGCCGCCGCGACGGCTTCCAGCGCAACTTCGACCGCCAGTGCAAGATGCCGGATCGCGACATCGAAGAGCTCAACGACTGCGGCCTGGCCCTGCGCGAAGAGTTCGGATTCCCCGACGCGACCTGTCCGGACGACAGCCCGATGAGCGAATTCGACGTGGTCCGCAGCGCCTTCTTCCAGCGTCGCGCGCCGGCGGAGAAGGCGGACGACGCTACACGGGACAACGAGTCGGCATCAGCACGCATCGAAGCCACGTCCGGCTCCGGTGCCAGCGGCTCGCTGTAACCCTCCTGTAGGAGCAGCTACAGCTGAGGGGCGAAAGTCAGGCCTCGGAATCGGCCAGGAAGCCGCCGGACTGGCGGCGCCAGAGCTGGGCGTAGATGCCGCCGCGGGCCACCAGTTCGTCGTGCGTGCCCTGCTCTACGATCGCGCCCTGGTCCATCACCACCAGCCGGTCCATGGCCGCGATGGTCGACAGGCGGTGCGCGATCGCGATCACCGTCTTGCCTTCCATCAGCCGGTACAGATTGCCCTGGATCGCTGCTTCGACCTCCGAGTCCAGCGCCGAGGTCGCTTCGTCCAGCACCAGGATGGGCGCGTCCTTCAGCAGCACGCGGGCGATGGCGACGCGCTGGCGCTGGCCGCCCGACAGCTTCACGCCGCGCTCGCCGACGTGGGCGTCGTAGCCCCGCCGGCCCTTGGAGTCCGACAGTTCGAGGATGAACTCGTGCGATTCCGCCTGGCGCGCGGCTTCCAGCATCTCGGCCTCACTGGCGTCGGGACGGCCGTAGAGGATGTTCTCGCGCACCGAGCGGTGCAGCAGCGACGTGTCCTGGGTCACCACGCCGATGCGTGCGCGCAGGCTGTCCTGCTGCACGCTGGCGATGTCGATGCCGTCGACGAGGATGCGCCCCGTCTCGACGTCGTGGAAGCGCAGCAGCAGGTTCACCAGCGTCGACTTGCCGGCGCCGGAGCGCCCGATCACGCCGATGCGCTCGCCCGGGCGCACGTGCAGGTCCAGGTGCTCGATCACGCCCGAGCCCTTGCCATAGTGGAAGCCCACGCCCTCGAAGCGGATGTCGCCTTCGACCGTCGCGAGCTCCGGCGCATCGGGCGCGTCGTCGACGGTCGGCGGCAGCGAGATCGAATTGATGCCGTCCTGCACGGTGCCGATGTTCTCGAACAGCGCCGACAGCTCCCACATGATCCATTGGCTCATGCCCACCAGCCGCAGCGCGAGCGCCAGGCCCACCGCCACCGCGCCGGCGCTGATCGCGCCGCCCAGCCACAGCCACAGGCCGATCGCCGCGACCGTGAACACCAGCGCCATGTTGAGCGCGTAGTTGCCGGCGCCGACGCGCGTGCCCAGGCGCATCTGCCGGTACACGGTGCCGAGGAAGCCGTCCATCGCCTCGCGCGCATAGGCCTGCTCGCGCCGCGAGTGCGAGAACAGCTTCACCGTGGCGATGTTGGTGTAGCTGTCGACGATGCGCCCGGTCATGTCCGAGCGCGCGTCGGCCTGCTCGCGCGAGACCCGCTCCATGCGCGGCACGAAGTACACCATCAGCAGCACATAGCCGACCAGCCAGCCGGCGAAGGGCAGCATCAGCCGCCAGTCGGCCGCCGCCGCGGCCAGCATCGCGCCGAGTACGTACACCAGGACGTACACGCCCACGTCCAGCAGCTTGACCACCGTCTCGCGCACCGCGAGCGAGGTCTGCATCAGCTTGGTGGCGATGCGCCCGGCGAACTCGTCCTGGAACCAGCCCATCGACTGCCGCAGCAGGTAGCGGTGCACGTTCCAGCGGATGCGCATCGGGAAGTTGCCGAGCAGCACCTGCAGCTGCACCAGGTTGTCCAGGAACACCAATAGCGGCAGCCCGATCGCGACCAGCGCCGCCATCCACGCCAGGCGCGTGCCCTCTGCGGCGAGGAAGGTGGCGGGCGTATGTTCGCCCAGGCGATCCACCAGCGCGCCGAGGTAGACGTACATGCCAAGTTCGGCGACCGCGATCAGTGCGCCAAGCACGCCCATGAGCGCCAGCCAGCCGCCGGCGCCGCGGGTGTAGTGCAGGCAGAACGCGACCAGCCCGCGCGGCGGCTGCTGGGGCGGCGCGTCGGGGAATGGCTCGAGGCGGGATTCGAACCAGGCGAACAGCCCGCGCCGCCGCCGGCCGTCAGCGCCCACCGCCGCCTCCACCACCGCCGCCACCGCCGGAAAAGCCGCCGCCCCCCGCACCAGACGAACTTCCGGGCGGTGTTGACGACGACGCGATCTGCGAGCTGAGCGCGCCACCGACGGCGCTGGTCAGGTTGCCGATGTTGCCGAGGCCGGGGCCGTGGTACCAGGTGATGGCCGCGGTGGCGGCGGCCGCGGCGGCGCTGCCGACGGCGATGGTGAACTTCTTCGTCCACGCGTCCTCGACGTCCAGCGCGACCGCGTAGGGCAGCAGGCGTTCGAAGCGCCCGGCGTCGAGCGCCGGCTCGGACGCATCGCCCCCGGCCGCCTCCGGCGCCTGCACGCGCGCGATATCGTGCTGCTCGGCCACGCCCAGGTAGCGGCGGAAGCCTTCGATCTCGTCGAGCAGTTCTCGCCCGGCGGGCGTCGGCGCGCCGATCACCAGCGCGAACGCGATCGTTGTCGCCAGCATCAGGCCGAGCGGCAGGAAGACCCAGGGCAGGCCGCCGCCGTCGGTGGACACCATCGCGACCATCGCCAGCGCGAACGTCGCGAACAGGATCGCGACCGCGATGCCGATGCTGCCGGCGTTATGGGTGAACATCGCCGGCTGGAAGCGATCGTCGAAGCCCTTGCGATGCGCCTGCATCGCACGCTGGATGCGGGTGGCGTTCTTCTTGTCCAGGGAAAGCATCGCGCCCGGCGTGGGCAGCAGGGCCTCCAGCAGCCCGCGCTGGTCCGGGTTGTCGATCCCCGGCGCGCCGTCGTCGCTGCGCTCGAGTTTCCACTTGTCGCCGAGCATGCCTTCGTCGCGATGGATTCCGACCGCGCCCTGCACCGCGCAGGCGAGCAGGTCGGCGGAGAATCCGCGGGCATCGTGGCTGCGGCGCGTCATGTAGCGCAGCGCCGCCGGTGACTCGCCACGGGGCGGCTCGTACCGTGCGATCACCACGCCAGGTGACGGGTCGCGTCCGATCTTGCGCCAGCGCCGCACGCAGAACAGCAGCAGCCCCGCAAGCCCGGCCAGCGCGACCAGGATCGACAGGTTGTCGCGCAGCAACCAGAACGCGTCGCGCGTCGACGACGGCGGTGCGACGATGCCCTTGGGAAACGACAGCACCGTGGTCAGGCCTTCGCCCGGCGCCAGCGGCCGGGTCAGCGTCCAGCGCGCAACGCCGGGGGCCGCGATGACCGCCTCGAAATCCTGTCCGCGTGAGCCGCGGGAACCGGAATAGCCTTCCACGGCCAGGTCGGCCATCGCCACGGGCTCGGGCAGCCGCAGCTCGACCGTCCCGTTTTCGATCGGGAAATCCCATCCCTGGCCGATCGCGTTCCAGTACAGCTCGTCGTGGTCTTCGAAGAAGCCCAGCTGGCGATCGGTGCGGTAGCGCAGGGTGTAGGTATATTCGGCCGGCACCTGGAGCAGGTCGTCGTTGCCGGTGTTGACGCGCACGCCATTGGCCACGCGCTCGGTGAACCAGGGTTCCTCGTGGCCGTTTCGCTCGACGCTTTCAACTTCGAAGGCGACCACGACGTTGTTGCCTCGATGGTCCTTGTAGCGGGTGGGGAAATCGCGGGTGATGCCGCGGCGGATGCGGGTGCCCTCCGCGCGCACGAGGATGTGTTCGGTCACGTCGAGGCTGCCGTCGGCCTGGATCTCGACCACGCTGTCATAGGCGAGGACCCGCTCGTCGGCCGCGGCCGGTGCGGGCGCGAGCAGCACGGACGCCGCCAGCAGCCAGGTGGAGGCGACCGCGGCCAGCCGGTTCACCGTGACAGCTCCACGACGGGCGCCGCGCGGCTGTCGGCACCGGCCTGGAAGAACGCCGCTTCGCGGAAGCCGAAGCCGCGTGCAACCAGCACGTCGGGGACCCGCTGCACGGTGTCGTTGAGGTCGCGCACGGCGCCGTTGTAGTACCGCCGCGCGTACTGCAGGTGCTCTTCCACCTCCACCAGGTCCGTCTGCAGGCGTGCGAAGTTCTCGCTGGCCTTGAGGTCGGGGTAGGCCTCCTTCAGCAACAGCAGGCGGCCGAGCGCCTGTTCCAGTTCGGCTTCAACGTGGCCCAGTTCGCCCGGGTCCTGCAGGCCGAGGGCGCGCGTGCGCAGCGCGGTGACCGCCTCGAGCACCGCGCCTTCGTGTACGGCGTAGCCCTGCACGGCGGAGACCAGCTGCGGCACCAGGTCGTGTCGGCGCTGCAGCTGCACGTCGATGTCCGCCCAGGCCGTCGCGACCTGGTTGCGCAGGCGCACCAGGCGGTTGTAGGCGAACACGCCCCAGGCCGCGACCGCGGCCGCCAGCAGGACCGTGGCCACCAGTGCGGTCACGGTGCCGTGCCGGCGCCGACGTGGACCTCGGCGTCGCCCAGGGCCACCACCTGCCCGGCGCGGATCTTCGCGGTCTTGCGCGACTCCTGCACGCCATCCACGCGCACGGCGCCCGACGCCACCAGGGCCTTTCCGGCGCCGCCGCTGTCGCAGAGGCCGGCGAGCTTGAGGAGCTGGTTGAGCTCGACGTAGTCGCCCTCGAGTTCGAAATCGATGTGCTGCATCCGGGTGCCCTGTCGCATGGAGGAAGGAGCGTAACGCAGTGCGTGGAATGGCGTTAACCTCGGCCGGGACGCGCCGCCGGCGCACGAGGGAGAGACCGATGGGCACTGAACTGCAGATGCTGGCCTGGGCGATCGCGCTCGGCCTTGTCCACCTGGTGCTGGACGCCGCGATGAAGACCTCCGAACGCGGCTTGGCCTGGAATGCCAGCGCGCGCGATGGCCAGTCAAAGCCGCTCGGCCCGGTGGCCGGGCGCGTCAACCGCGGCTGGAAGAACTTCCTCGAGACCTTCCCCATGTTCGCTGCCGCCGTGCTGGCGGTGGTGCTCGCGGAGCGCACCGGCGACCAGACCGCGCTGGGTGCGCAGCTGTATTTCTGGGCCCGGCTGGCCTACATCCCCGCGTATGCCTCGGGCATTCCGTACGTACGCAGCCTGATCTGGGGCGTGTCGCTGGTCGGCATCCTGCTGGTCCTCGTCGCGCTGTTCTGATCGCGCTCAGCGGCCTTCGAAGCCGGCGACCTCGTCGAGGATGCGCCGGCTGCGGCGGATGCCGTCGCCGCCGTCGCAGCGCGGCGCCGCGGGGTCGTCCATGCGGGGTGGCCTCAGCCAGGCATAGAGCGCCGTCGCAATCAGACCGGCAATGCCCGCGCCCAGGCTGAGGCTGATCCAGCCCGGCGTCCCGCCAGCGGCGCGGACGTCGCCCAGTCCGGCCACTGCGACCACCACCAGGACCCACATGATCCACCACGGCAGCCCGCAGATCGCGGCGCCCAGGCCGTGGACGCGAAGCAGGCGTGCCAGTTGCCGCTGGATGTCGAGCACGGACGCGCCGTAGTCGATGCGCGTTGCCAGGGCGATGGTGATTGCAGCAAAGACGATGTTCACCAGACCGAAGGCATGGACTGCGATGCCGGCGGCGAGCAGTCCGGGGACATCCAGGTTGCGCGTCCAGCAGGCGACGCCAAGCACCACCAGCGCCACTCCAAGGGCCGCCTGCAGCACCTGTCCCCAGACCAGGGGGCGCAGTCCCCGACGCGCGGCGTCCAGCCGGCGCTCGCGGTGGATCTGCAGCTGGATGCCATCGTGGCGTTCCAGCTGGCGCCCGAGCGCCTGCCAGGCCTGCTTGAGTTCGTCGAGTTCCATGGTGATGTCCATTCAAGGGGTGCCGGTGGGTGCGACGTGGTCGCGGATGCGCCGCTTGAGGCGGCTGATGCGGGTGGTGACGTTGCTTTCGGACATGCCGAGCACCTCGGCCATGTCCCGCGTGCTGCGGTCCTCGAGGTAGAGCAGCAGCAGCGCCCGGTTCAGCGGTTCGAGCGTGGCGATGAAGCCGTGCAGCAAGCGCGACTGCTGGTCGCGTTCGTGGTCGACCGTGTCGGGGGCGACGGATTCGCGGAGTCCCTCCTCCAGCGGCACCAGGTGGCGGCGCGAGCCGTCGCCGCGCAGGTGCGAGATGCCGACGTTCAGCGCCACCCGGTACATCCAGGTGGAAAAGCTGCGGGACGGGTCGTAGCGCGGCCAGGCACGCCAGAGCTGGGCGGCGATGTCCTGTGCGAGGTCCTCGCGATCGTCCGCGTCGCGTGCGTAGGTGCCTGCGACCTTGAAGACGATGCCGCGATGCTGCTGCAGCAGCGCCGAGAACTCTTCGGCGCCATCGTGTTGGCGGTGGCTGCTGATGGCGTCCATCCCGGAAGCGGATCCCCTGATTCTGCGTGACAGGGAGTGATTCGCGGGCGGAGGAGGTTTGTCACGCATCCAGGGCGCGGCCGGGGGTAGGCCGGGTCAGGGCAGGGGAACGCGGATCGGGCGGCCGTCGAGTTCGAGCAGGACGCCGTCGCGATCGATGGCGGTGATGCCGGCTTCGCCCACGCGATCGCCCTCGGACTTGCGCTGGCCGTCGATGACCACGAACCGGCGGGCCGGATCCTCGTTCCACATGTGCATGGTCAGCTTCATTGCCGGCAGGCGCTGGCGCTGGGCCGACGGAAGTTGGGTGATGCGCACCGCACCGCTGGCAGGCGCCAGGACAGGGCGCGGGGCCGGGGCGGTGTCGGCGGTGTCCGCGGTGTCGCTGGCAGCCACGGTGTCGCCGGCAGCCGCCGGGGGCGCGGCTTGCGCCGGTCCGGCGGGTGGCGATGGGGCTGCCGCGTCCGGCTCAGGCGGCATGCGCGACGGCGGCTCCGGCGGCGTGATCCTGTCGACCCGCGGGAAGGGATCGGAATCGCCGGCCGCTGGCATGCTGGCCGATGGCGTTGCGGACACCGCGTACGCCGCCGGGGCCTTGGTTGCACGTGCGCCATGGTCGCCGAGGCCATCCTCGATCGCGGTTCCGTTGCCGCGCAGCCACAGCGCGACCAGGAGCAGCGCAAGCACGAGCGCTGCGCAGGTGATCCAGATCCAGGGCGGCAGGCTGCGCCGGGCCGCGCGCGCGACGGGCGGCAGCTCTGCACGCAGGCCGGGTGTTTCGCCGCGGCGGCGCTCGGCTTCGGATTTGCGCAGGGCTTCGAGGATGAGTGACATGCGCGTGCCTCAGTCCAGCCGACGGAGCAGGCGAGGGCCGGCGTCGCCCGAGGCCAGTGCGAACAGCGTTTCCGGGCCGACCACCCCGTCGACCGCGAGCCCGCGCGCACGCTGGAAGCGCCGCACGGAGTCCACCAGGGCGTCATCGAATCCCGTGCCCGGCGCCGCCGCGGCCGCTACGCCTTCGCGCACCAGGCGCTCGCGCAGCCAGTCGACGGATGCGCCAGCCGCACCGCGGGCGGGCGCCGGCAGCAGTCCCGCGGAGGAGCGCCAAACGGCGGAATAGCGCCCGCTCCATGCCTGCTGCAGCGTCGCTCGGTCGACGTCGATGACCGCATCACCCAGCAGCAGGCGCGCATGGCGACCGTCCGAGCCCTGCAGCAGCGCCCAGGCGCTCGCATTGGCGGCGTCGAGCTGGAGCAGTGCCGGACGACCGATGGCGACCAGGCGGTCGAGGTGCGCGCTGCCGCGGACACAGTACGTACCGGCGGCGAGCACCGGTGCACAGCCGCTCGCGGCGCGCGCGTCCTCGGCCGTGTGCGGCAGCGACCAGGCGAGCAGCAGGGCCTGCCACGCGGCGTTCCCGGCTGCCTGGTCCGCGGCGCCGGCGATGCGGGTGGCAAGGCCGGCGGCGTCCACGGCGGCCGCTGCCGCGGACATCGGTGCCTCGACGGTGGAAATGCTCGCGAGCGAGGCAGCGCCCGTCGCCGGACCGCGGGGCGCCGCGGATCCGATCCCGGCCGAGGCGACGGCGTCCCGGTCGGCCCCCCGCGGCCACAGCGCAGCCACGGCGATCGCCATCACCGCCACGGCGCCGACGCCGGCGACCGCAAGCAGCCGGCCCGTGCGCCGCGCGCCCGACGTCACCGCGGGCGGCAGCGCTTCACGTGCGGCCTCTTCGACCAGCGCGGCATCGATCGTGGCGCGATCGCGCGCATAGCCTGCCAGCAGGGCGCGTTCTGCGAGCACGTTGACCAGGCGCGGGATGCCGCCGCTGCGCAGGTGGATGCGCTGCACCGCGCCGGCATCGAAGGGGAAGTGCTGGCCACCGGCCATGCGGAAGCGATGCCGCAGGTACTCCGCGGTGCCGGGGGCATCGAGCGGGGTGAGGTGGAAGCGCGCGGTGATGCGCTGCGCCAGCTGGCGCAGGCCCGGCTCGGCCAGCATGTCGCGCAGTTCGGGCTGGCCGATGAGGATGACCTGCAGCAGCTTCTGGGTGTCGGTCTCGAGGTTGGTCAGCAGGCGCACCTGCTCCAGCGTGTCCACCGGCAGCGCCTGCGCTTCGTCGATGAGCAGCACGACGCGCAGGCCTTGCGCATAGGCTTCGAGCAGGTGGACGTTGAGCGCATCGACCAGTGCCTTGGCGTTGCCGCGGCGGCCGTCAAGGTCGATGCGCAGCTCTTCGCACACGGTTTCAAGCAGCTGCACCGGATCCTGGCGCGGGTTGAGCACCAGGGCCACGCGGGCGTTGTCGGGAATCTGGTTCAGCAGCAGCCGGCTGAGCGTGGTCTTGCCGGTGCCGACCTCGCCGGTGAGCTGCACGAACCCGCCGCCGCCGCCTTGGGTGATGCCGAACAGCAGGTGCGCGAGCGCGTCGCGGTGGCGCTCGCCCAGGAAGACGAAACGCGGGTCCGGCGTGATCGAGAATGGCGGCTCGGTGAGCCCGTAATGCTCGAGGTACATGCGCTGCGCGGCGGGACGGGGCCGCCAGCCTGCCACGGATCAGTCGGTGACGTCGCGCGATTCCGCCACCGCCAGCGCCTCGGGATGGGTGATGCGCCGCGGGCGGGTCAGCATCGGGTGCACCAGCACCGCGGCCAGGATGATCACCACCCCCAGGTAGAAGGGCAGACTCAGCTCCTGCTGTTCGGACAGCAGCACGATCGCCAGCACGATGGCGTAGACCGGCTCCAGGTTGACCGCCAGCTGCGCGGAGAACGCGCTCATGTGGCGCAGTGCCACCAGTGACAGCGCGAACGGGAACAGGGTGCAGGCGAAGGCGAGCAGCAGCAGGTAGCCGGCGTCGGCCGCGCCCGGGAGCACGAACAGCGGTCCGGCGAAGGCCGGGAACAGCAGCGGCATCACCGGCGCGAGCAGGGTCAGCGCGATCGCGCCGGCGCCGAGCTCGATGGCGGTCACCACCAGCGGGTCCGCATGGTCGACCAGGCGTTTGTTGAGCGAACCGAACAGCGCGACGAACAGCGCCGACACCGCGCCCACCGCCACGCCGATGCGCATGCCGTCGGGGATGCCGCCGACCACCAGCCCGACGCCCGGCAGCACGGATACGCCCAGCGCGAGTTCGGCGCGCGAGAAGCGCCGCTTCGCCAGCCTCGGCTCGATCATCGCCACGAACACCGTGGCCAGCGCCATGCAGGTCGCGGCCACCGAGGCGTTGGCCAGCTTGACCGCGCCATAGAAGGTCAGCCAGTGCAGCGCCACCAGCACGCCGATGCCGGCGTAGGACAGCAGCAGCCGGCGCGGCATCGCGCGCACCCCGCGCCATACCCGCGGCACCAGCGCCAGGGCGGCGGCGACCAGCAGCATCCGCCACCAGACCAGAGGCAGCGCCGGCAGCGTGATCAGTTTGCCGAGGATGGCGGTGAAGCCCCACAGCAGTACGCAGAGATGGACCTGCAGCTGGGCCCTGGTGGTCGGTGTCATGGTGCGTCGTCGCGGACGGGGAGGCGATTATCGCGGATGCCTGCAGGGTCCGGAGGCTGCTGCGATCAACTCCTGTCGGCCAGCCGCTCGTGCAGGGTCATCGCCGCCGCCGGGTTGCGTTCCTTGGCCGCGGAAATGAAGTACACGAAGACGTCGCGGGGCGCCGCTGTGGCCTGGCTTGATCTCGATCGCCGACAGCTTGCGGCTGGCGTATTCCAGCTCGCGTCGCTGCACCAGGCCCTTGGGATAGAAATTGTCGCGCCAGGGCGCGTAGGTCCAGCCGCCGATGCCGGTATGGATGCGGTCGACCGGCGCGACCGCGTTCTCGAACAGGGAATCCATCGCAGCGGTGCCTTGCGCCGGAGCGCCCCGACCGGAGCGCGATCATAGCCCCGCGTGTTCCGGTGCAGGTCGCAGTGGCCGATACTGCAGGGCAGTCCACGCCGGTAGCCCCGTCCATGCGCACGCCAGACCCCGTCCTCGTCGTCTCCCTGCTGCTGTCTTCGGCCCTCTTCCTGTCACCGGCCGCGGCCGCGCAGGAGGCGCCGCCCGCGCCGCTTGGCGGCCTTGATGCGCAGGTTGAAGCGGTGCGCGGGGCCTTCAAGGTCCCCGGCATCGCGGTGGCGGTGGTGAAGGATGGCGAGGTGGTGTTCGCCGGCGGTTGGGGCCAGCGCGAGGTCGGCAAGCCCGCAGCGGTGGACGCCGATACGCTGTTCTCGATCGCATCGATCACCAAGGCCTTCACTTCGGCCTCGCTGTCGATCCTGGCCGACGAGGGCAAGCTCAAGCTCGACGACCGCGTGATCGACCACCTGCCGTGGTTCCGCATGTCCGACGCCTACGTCACCCGCGAGATGCGCATCCGCGACCTGCTGGTGCACCGCAGCGGCCTGGGCCTGGGGGCCGGCGACCTGCTGTTCTGGCCGCCCTCGGACTACAGCACCCGCGACGTGGTCGAACGCCTGGCGCAGGTGCCGATCGAAGGCGGCTTCCGCGACCGCTACGCCTACGACAACGTGCTCTACGCGGTGGCGCAGCTGGTGATCGAGGATGTGTCCGGCCAGCCCTATGCCGACTTCGTGCGCGAACGGCTGTTCACGCCGGTGGGCATGGCCGATACCCGCATCGACAGCAACGCGCTGCGCCCGAGCGATACCAACGTCGCGATGGGGCATGCGCGGCCGGGTTTTGCCGGCGATCCGCAACCGGTGCCGGCGATGTCGTGGTCGAACAACACCGCCGCCGGCGGCATCTATTCCAGCGTCAACGACATGGCGAAGTGGATGCGGGTGCAGCTGGACGGCGGCGTGCTTGAACAAGGCGTGCCCGGAGACGGTGCCGCCGATGGCGACGATGCCAGGCGCTTGTTCAGCGCCAAGCGCCACGAGGCGATGTGGTCGCTGGTGACGCCGATCCCGGTCCGCGAACCGGCGGTGCCCGAACTCGCCGCCACGAAGCCCAACTTCGCCGGCTACGGAGAGGCCTGGAGCCTCAGCGACTACCGCGGGCAGCGCCTGGTCTGGCACACCGGAGGCTGGCCGGGGATGGTCTCGCGCCTGACCCTGGTGCCGGAGCTGGACCTGGGCGTGGTGGTGCTGACCAACCAGGAAGTCGGCGCTGCGTTCAATGCGATCACGATGCACGTGCTGGATGCCTATATGCAGGCGCCGGAGACCGATTGGGTCGCGGCCTATTCCGCGGCGATCGCCAAGGGCGGCGACAAGGCCGAAGAGGACTGGGCGAAGCACCAGGCCGCCCGTGATGCGCGTTCGAAGCCTTCGCTGCCGCTGGCCGGCTATGCCGACACCTATCGCGATCCCTGGTATGGCGACGTCATCGTGGCCGAAGGCCGCCAGGGCCTGGAGATGCGCTTCAGCCGTACCCCACAGCTGGTCGGCGACCTGGAGCACTGGCAGCACGACAGCTTCATCGTGCGCTGGCGCGACCGGACGCTCAACGCCGATGCCTTCGTCGATTTCAGCCTCGACCACGACGGCAAGGTGCGCCAGGCGCGGATGGAAGCGGTGTCGCCGCTGACCGATTTCAGCTTCGACTTCCACGACCTGCGGCTGGCGCCCGTTTCCGACTGACCGCTTTTTGCGGGAGCAGCCGTGGCCGCTCCCGCGGCGATCCTGCCGGATTCAGTCCTCGTCTTCTTCCTCGAACTCGACCAGTGCGTCGAGGTCGAACGCCAGTGCCTCGACCGCTTCGCGCACGCGGCGCGCGGTCGACGGATTGGGGGCGTCGATTTCGATCGTATGTCCCTGTGGTCCACCGACGTCGCTCAGGCCGGCCGAGCTCGAGTCGGCGTCGTCGAGCTGGGGCATCAGATCGTCGATCTCTTCGACGTGCTCGATTCCGTCAAGGCTCTGCAGCAGGTTGATGACAGCGCGGGTGGTGTCGTCGCTGCCGGTGAGGCGGATTCTGAGCAGGGCCATCGCGGGGGATCCTCTGGGGGTCGGTGGCCGTGGGGGGCCGGGACTGCAGGCTAGGAAGCCGCGGGCCAAGGCCGCGTGACGGGCCATGCACCGGGCACGCCGCCACGGACGTGCCGGGTGGGCGCCCCGCTCAGGTCGCCGGCGGCGTGCGCACCGGCACGGTGATGTTGCACAGGTCGATGTGGCCGGCCGGCTTCAGGTACCAGTCGTCGCGGCGGTTCCGGCGCGACTCGACAACGGCGTCGAACAGCGGCGTGTCGGTGCGCAGCACCTGGAGCTCGGTGCGTTCGGCCGCAGGGACTTCGGACGCCAGGCGCACGGCCTTGATCGGCACGCGTTGTGCTGCCTGCTCGTGGAAGCCGAGCGGGCCGGTGCCGCGCGGCACCACGCTCAGCAGCTCCATGCCCTGCAGCACCCGGCCGACCTGGGTGATGTTGCGGTCGAGCTGGCGCGGCGCCTGGCCGATGACCACGTAGAGCTCGGTGCCGTTGCTGGAATCCGCGGCCATGTCGCGGCCGGCGCCGAGCGTGGCGTAGCAGTGCGCCATCCAGGCCTGGCCTTCAGTCGGATCGCGCGCGGCGGGAAAGCCGGCGGCGAACCCGGTCTCCGGCGCCCAGCCGTCGGGATCGGACAGGGCGTGGAAGGCGAGGCCTTCGCTCGGGCGCGAGAACTCCGAGGGCAATGCCGCCTTCGCGCCGCCCAGCGGCTTCGGCACCCCGCCTTCGTCGGTGATGTCGCCGAACTGGACCACGAAGTTGTCCTGCGAGCGGTAGATCGTCAGCCCGTCCCAGAAGCCTTCCTTGGCGAGCGTGCGGATGTTGGCGACGTGCTCCGGTGCGAAGTCCGGCGCGAGCTCGATCACCACCCGGCCGCCGGCCAGCTCCATGTACAGGGTGTTCGCGGGATCCGGGCGCCGCCAGTCGGCGGGCAGCGAGGCATCGAGCAGCTCCTGCGTTGTCCTCGGGCGTTGCGCCTGGACTTCGGCCTGCGCCGCGGCGGGCCGGGCGGTCGGGGCAGCCGGGCCGGCATCGGATGGTCGGTTGGCCGGGTCGGAGCCGGCGGACGCGGCAGCGCTGCAAAGCAGGGCGGCCAGCAGGGCCAGGGGGCGGATGCGGTGGCTTGGGTGCACGTCGTGGCTCCGGTCGGGTGGCCTCGATTGTTGCGCATCCGCTGGTGGTCCTGACTATCGGCACATTCACTATATGGAAGTTCGCACTAGCATCCCCCCATGGTCGAACAGCCGCCCCCGCCCGACATCGACGCCGCGATGCGCAAGTTCCAGCGCGAGCTGAGTTCGGGCGTGGTCGCCCTGGCCCTGCTGGCGGTGCTTTCGCGCGCCGAGGAGCCGATGTACGGCTACCAGATCGCCAAGACCCTGGAGCGCTTCGGCGAGGGCGTACTCAGCGGCAAGCAGAGCGCGCTGTACCCGGTGCTGCGCAACCTGGAGGCGACCGGGCTGCTGTCCAGCCACGTCGGGCCCTCGGAGTCGGGGCCGCCGCGGCGCTATTACCGCATGACCGAGGCAGGGCAGGCCGCCCTGCGCGAATGGGCCGCCGCCTGGCGCGCAACCCGCGATTCCGTCGATACCGTCCTGGAGGGGACCCCGTGATGAACAGCCTGCCGCGCACCATTCCCGAGTACCTCGAACAGCTGCGGCGCTCACTGGCCGGCGCCGACCCGGCCATGGTCCAGGACGCGCTGTACGACGCCGAGGAATACCTGCGCTCCGAGCTTGCCGAGAACCCCGACAGGTCGGAGGCCGAGGTCATCGCCGCGGTCGCATCGAGCTACGGCGCCCCGGATGAAGTGGCCGACATCTATCGCGATACCGAGGCCACGGTGCAGACCGCGCTGCGCTCGCCGGTACCGCCGCGGCGCAAGTCGGCGTTCGGCCGCTTCTTCGGCGTGGTCGCCGATCCCCGCACCTATGCCTCGCTGTTCTACATGGTGCTGGCGCTGGCCACCGGCATCTTCTATTTCACCTGGGTGGTGGCCGGCTTCTCGACCACGCTGGGCCTGTCGATCACGATCATCGGCATCCCGCTGCTGATCCTGTTCTTCGGCTCGGTGCGGGTGCTGTCGCTGGTGGAGGGCCGGATCGTGGAAGTGATGCTGGGCGAGCGCATGCCGCGGCGGCCGCTGTACACGGCGCGCGGGCGCAGCATCTGGCAGCGCATTGGCGACATGTTCACCGACCCGCGCACCTGGAGCACGATGCTGTACATGCTGCTGATGCTGCCGCTGGGCATCATCTATTTCACCCTGGCCACCACCCTGCTGGCGATCGGGATCAGCTTCGTGCTCGCGCCGATCGCGTCGTGGACCGGCATCGGCGACGCCTGGCTGCACAGCAACCACGTGGTGCTCTACGGCCTCGACGGCGTACCGGTGGAGGGCGCGCTACTGCTTCCGATGCTGCTCGGCGGCGTGCTGCTGCTGTTCGCCACCCTGCATCTTGCTCGCGCCATCGGTCGTGGCCACGGGCTGCTGGCCAAGCACCTGCTGGTCAAGACCGCCCGGTATTCCTGAGCGGTCGGCGCCGCGCTTCAGCGGCGCTCGGCACCGCTGCGTACCGCCTTGGCGGCGCGTTCCGGCGCGGGACGCCTGGCCGCTGCAGCCGGTTTGGCCGGCGCCGCATCATGCGCCAGGAAGAAGTCACGCACCTGCGGATACACCTGTGTGCGCCAGCGGCGGCCGCTGAAGATGCCGTAATGGCCGGCGCCGTCCACGGTCAGGTGCGCGCGATCGGCATCGGCGATGCCGCTGCACAGATCATGCGCGGCGCGCGTCTGGCCCAGGCCGGAAATGTCGTCGAGCTCGCCTTCGATGGTCATCAGCGCGCAGTCCCGGATCGCCGCGGGGTTGACGCGCTCGCCGGCGACGTCCCACTCCCCGCGCGGCAGCAGGTGCTCCTGGAAGGCCACGCGGATGGTGTCCAGGTAATACTCGGCGGGCATGTCGAGCACGGCGTTGTACTCGTCGTAGAACTTGCGGTGTGACTGCGCGTCTTCCTGGTCGCCCTTGACCAGGTCCTGGTAGAAATCCCAGTGCGACATGAAGTGGCGCTCGGGATTCATCGCCACGAAGCCGGTGTGCTGCAGGAAGCCCGGGTACACGCGGCGGCCGTGGCCGGGGTAGTTGGGCGGCACGACGTGGATGACGTTGTTCTGGAACCACGACAGCGGCTTCTTCGCCGCCAGGTTGTTGACTGCGGTCGGCGACTCGCGGGTGTCGATCGGGCCGCCCATCATCACCATCGACCGCGGCAGTTCTTCACCGCGTGACGCCATCAGCGAGACCGCTGCCAGCACCGGCACGGTCGGCTGGCAGACGCTCATCACGTGCAGGCGCTCGGCGCCGATGTGGCGGATGAACTCCTGGATGTAGGCGACGTAGTCGTCGAGGGTGAAGGCCCCGGCCTCCTTCGGCACCATGCGCGCGTCGACCCAGTCGGTGATGTAGACCTTGTGCTCGGGCAGGAGCGTGCGCACGGTATCGCGCAGCAGCGTGGCGTGGTGGCCGGACAGGGGCGCGACCACCAGCACGGTGGGCTGGTCCTTCATGCCCAGGATGTTCTCGGCGTCGTCGGTGTAGCGCTTGAAGCGCAGCAGGCGGCAGAAGGGCTTGTCGAGCGCGACCTTTTCCACCACCGGCACGTCGTGGCCGTCCTTGACCACCTGGTGGATGGCGAAGGGCGGCTTTTCGTAGTCCTTGCCGATGCGGTGCAGGAGTTCGTTGCCCGCGGCCAGGCGGCCGGCGCCGGGGACCGCGGACAGCCAGGTGCCGTCGGTGCCGAAGATCTTCGCGTTGGCCTGCGCCAGTTCGGTGAACGGGGCAAGCAGGGTGCGGTTGAATTCGTGCAGCTGGTACATCATCGGCGGGCGTGCTCGTTTGTTGCGCGCTGCAGCATAACGCAGGCGGACCTGGGCCCGTGTCGGCCTTTCGTCACATGGCCGGAGCCCCCGTTCAGGCCAGTTCGAGGGCGGTTGCCCCGGGTGCCAGGCCGGGGGCCAGCCAGCAGTGCGAGCCCAGTGCGCGGAAGCCCACGGCCTCGAAGCGGCGCCGGTAGAAGGCCCCGGGACGGCCGATGAAGCCGTCTTCGTCGCCTACGGCGGCGTCCTCGCGGGCGAAGGCTTCGAGGAAGGCGACGCCGCCGCAGAGCTCGGCCAGGCCGGGCAGGCCGCGATCGATCTCGCGCGCGGGCAGGTAGTGCAGCACGTCGCTGCAGACCACCAGGTCGGCCGGCGGGCAGGGGCGCAGGTGTTCGAAGTCGGCAAAACGCGCGAAATGCAGGCTGCGGCGCGCACCGTGGCGGCTGATCGCGTACTCGCTGCTGTCGAAGCCGATATAGCGGGCCTTCGGGCGCAGCTTCAGCAGGGGTGCGCGCCAGGCGCCCTCACCGCAGCCGATGTCGAGCACCGTGCGCAGCGGGCGCTCGAGGTGGTACTCCGCGGTGGCCACGGCCAGCGCGATCTTGCGGGCCAGCCGCTGGCGTCCGCCGATGCCGCCCTGGCGGTACCAGCGGTCGAAATAGTCCCGGTCATAGGTCTTGTCCATGGGCGCGCACGATACCGGCTGCGGCGGCCTCCGTGCGATCCTGTCGCGCATTACTCCAAGGGGCTTCAAGCAAATGCAGAGCTATTTCTGGGTCAAGGCCGTCCACATCGTGCTGGTGATGGCCTGGGTCGCCGCCGCGTTCTACCTGCCGCGGATCCTGATCAACATCGCCGAGGACGGCGGCAACGCCGCGGTGCGCGAGCGCCTGCTGCTGATGGGTCGCCGCCTGTATCGCTTCGGGCACGTGATGTTCGGGCTGGCGGTGGTCGCGGGCCTCGTGCTGTGGCTGGGCTACCGCGTGATCCCGGAGTTCCCGACCATGGTCGGCAGCGGCACCGGCTGGCTGCACGCCAAGCTGCTGCTGGTGGCGGTGATGTTCGCGATGTACATCTTCGAAGGCCGCCAGCTGAAGACCGCCGCGCGCGGAGGCAGCCTTCCTTCCACGAAGATGCTCCGGATCCGCAACGAGCTGCCGGTGCTGATCCTGCTGGTGATCGTCTGGCTGGTGCTCGCGAAGCCGTTCTGAAGGCGGGCGCGCCGGGCGGTTCGCCGCCCGGAGGCTCGGGAAAGCCCTATACCGGAGTGCCGATCGCGCTGGTAGGGTCGGGTTTGTCGCAGCGTGTCATGGAGGACGCCTTGAAGATCGCACTTGCCGCCGTGTTTCTGACCATTTCGCTCATGTTCCCCGTTCACTCCGCGCGGGGCGAAGAGCCATCCGGCCCAAGCTTCCCGTCCGAGCTGCAGGGCGTCTGGGATGTGCATCCCTGGCCCTGTTCCGCGGACGAGCCGTCGGACAGCGACATGCGCTTCCTGATTGAAGGAAGCAAGCGACGCAATTACGAAGATGACGACACCCTGGTGTCGATGGAGGAGATCGCCGCCGCCCCGCGGGCCTGGCGGGTCTTGTCGACATCCAGCCTGGACCCCGAACGGACGCATGTCGATGCCCGGATCTACGTGCTCGCCGGGGACCGGTTGACGGTCGCCGATGAGGGACGCACCGAGGTGTACGTCCGCTGCAAATGAACCCGGCTCAGACAGGGACGTCCGATGCCTGCCAATGACTCCACCCCTTACCGCGTCACCCAATATGCGTATCCCGATCCGGGGAGGCCCCCGAGGAACATCGCGGTCACCGATCTGGCGAGCCTGGTCACGCATCATCCATTCTCCAACCGCAACGCACGGTTCGAGGGTGGTGTTCCAATAGACGTGGAGCACGAACACAATCGCTCGTACGCGTTCATCGGCGGCGAGCTGCAGGAAGTCCAGGCGCTGCGAACCGACCGCAAGTACCGCTCCCTGGCCCCCGACCAGGTCCTGCTCATCAAGGACTTCATCCTCGACGACCCGACCGCGAGTGACAGCCGCCGCGTGGATGTGCCCGCGCCGGCGGCAGGCATCATCGGGCGCGTGGACGCGCCCAACGGCGTGGTCGACATCCTCGATCCGGGCGACAGGTCGCTGGTGGCCCGCGTCCGGCACCTGGGTCCGATCGCGGTCGAGCCTGGCGATCGCGTGGCCTATGGCCAGTCCATCGGCACCCAGAACAACATCGGCCTGCCGCGCAATGCGGGCAAGCACGTCCACATCGAAATGGACACGCGCCATTACGGCCGGTTCGACAGTTACATCCGCGACCTGGTGGAGGGCCGCCTGCCGGTGCAGGCCGCGCAGCGCGCGGGCGTGGAGCCGCGTGCGCCGGTCGAAGACGGCGTGCTGCGCGTCGGCGGGTCCGGCGAGCGCATGACCGTGGTGCAGCGGGCCCTGGTGGCCGGTGACCACCGGGCCGTGGGCGGCTTGCCGGTCGAGATCGACGGGGTCTACCGGCTGTCGATGCAGGGCGCGGTGCTCGCCTTCCAGCTGGACCAGGGGCTGGAGCCGACGGCCGACATCGACCCTGCCACGTGGCGGGCGTCGCTTGACGTGGTGCTCGGCAGGCCGGTGCTGCCGTCGCCGGTCTTCGAGGAGGGCGGCCGCATGGACTCGCCGCGCGGTGGATTCCGCCTGCTGGAACAGATCCGTGGCCACATCAGGCGCCTGGAACCGGATCGCGGCGCCGGACCGGAGGCGGATGGCGAACTCGTGGCGCTCGCGCTTGCCGGCCGTGCAGCGGCGCAGCGGCTGACGTCCGCCGACCACGTCGTGTTTGCTTCGCCCGAGGGCGGGACAGTCGGGCCTTCGCGGGTGTTCGTTGTCCAGGGACGGCTGGATGACCCGGCGCAGCGTCGGGTGTCGATGGCCATCGAGGACGCCCAGGCCGTGTCGCCACGCGAGTCGCTGCGTGCGCTCCAGGAGATGGGGCCGCACACCGCCGGGCCCGGGCTCATGGCCCGGAACCCGCTGGCGCCAGCGGAGCCCGGGCGCGTGGCCCACGGAATCTGATACGGGCTGCCGTGGACCGGATGGCCCCGGCGTGCGTGCGTGGAGCCGCCGCGCTGCGTCCATTTCGCGCGGCGCGGATGTCCGTCTACTTTTTGGAAACGTCCGGCAGCTGCACCGGCACGCCCGATGCATCGCAGCTGCCCGCGGCGCACAGCTGGCCGCGCAGCTTCGGCGCCGCCTGCACGATCACGTGGTAGATCACGTTCTGCTCCAGCGTGCCGCGGAAGGCGGCGCTGCCCGGGCCGCGCGCCCAGATGCCGACGTCGTCGCCGCCATGGGTTTCGGAGCCCAGCGGCACCAGCGCTTCCTGCAGGTAGTCCGGATGCGCGGTATCGACGTCGCTCAGGTCGGGGCGGCCCACTGCCGGCTGCGCCTGCTCCAGGTCGTGGCCGTGGCGCTTCGGACCGGCCGGCTGTTCGTTGCTGGCGCCGGCGTAGCCGGGGCCGTTGGCGTAGCTGAGCGTGGTGTAGGGCAGGCCGAGTGCGTCCAGGGCGGGGCCGTCGCCGTATTCGCGCACCTTGCCGAGGATCGGGTTGCCGCGGCGCGGGTAGCCGGAGAAGCTGAGCACGTGGGAATGATCGGCCGTGACCACGATCAGCGTGTCCTCGGCCGAGGTCATGTCCGACGCCGCCTGCACCGCGCGCGCCATGGCAGCGGTCTCGTCGAGCGCGCGGTAGGCGTTGCCTTCGTGGTTGGCGTGATCGATGCGGGCGCCCTCGACCAGCAGCACGTAGCCCTGATCACCGCGCGACAGCGACTCGATCGCGAAGCGGGTCATGGCTTCGAGGTCGGGTTCGCCCTCCGCGCTGCGGTCGCGGTCGTGCTCGTACTGCATGTGGCTGGGCTCGAACAGGCCGAGCACCGGCGAGGCGCCGCGTGCGGCTTCGAACTGGCCGGTCGTGTGCACGAAGGCGCCGTCGGGGTTCAGTCCCTGCCACTCGGCCACCAGGTTGCGGCCGTCCCTGCGGCGACCGCGCACGCCCGGCATCACTTCTACGGCCGGCAGGAACTCGCGCGCGCCGCCTGCCAGCACCACCTGCGGGCCGCCGGTGTCGCGCACGAAGTCGATGAACTGGCTGGCGATGTCGGTGCAACCGGCCGCCTTCGCCGCGTCCGGGGTGGAGGCATCGCTTTCCCAGTTGCGGTTCGGGACGTGCGCGTACAGCGCCGCCGGCGTGGCGTGGGTCAGGCGCGCGGTGGTGACGATGCCCGTCGCCATGCCAGCATCGGCGGCGAGCGCCAGCCAGCTCTGCACGCGCTTGCCGCTGGACTCCGCGCAGTCGTCCATGGCGCCGGCGCTGACGCCGATCGCGCCGATGTGGCTCTTCACGCCCGAGGCCATCGCGGTCATGGTGCCGGCGGAATCCGGCGTCTGCGCGTTGGTGTTGTAGGTGCGCGAGAACGCGGTTGCCGGGAAATGTTCCCAGGACAGCAGGTTCTCCTCGCCGGAGCCGCCCTCGAGCTGGCCGGCGTAGATCCGCGCCGCGGCCACCGTGGTCAGGCTCATGCCGTCGCCGACGAACAGGATCACGTTCTTCGCGCGCCCGGCCATGGCGCCGTTGGCCGCCGCGTGCGCGGCACCGCTGCGATACCACCACGCCGCGGTCTCGCCTTCGGGGCGGCTGATCGCAGGCACGTCGACGTGCAACGACGCGGGCGTCGCGGCATTGCTGGAGGTCGCGTGCGCGCCGCTGCCGCCGGCGGGCTGCGTCGCACAGGCGGTCGCGAGGCAGGCCGCCATCACGGTCAGCATGGCGGGCAGGCGAGTGTGGATCGAAGCCGGAGAGAACGGGCGTGCGGTGCGGGTCATGAGGGTCCTGTGCGGTTCGGGCGGCCGATGGAAGGGACATTATGGCCGGCGGGCAGCGTCCCGGTGATGACACTCCGGCGTTCCGCCTCCGTCATCGCCGCCGGGATGACCCATGGGCTAAGGTGCCTTACTGCACTTTCCGCTGGATGCCGATGAAGCACGTCAAGGCCTGGTTCAAGATCCCGTTCTGGCAGCGGGTGGCCGCCGGCTTCGTGCTCGGCGCGCTGGCGGGCTGGCTGCTCGGCCCTGCGGCGGAGACCTGGTTCGGCCCGCTGGGCACGGTCTACGTCAACCTGATCAAGATGATCGCCATCCCGCTGGTGTTCTTCGCCGTGGTCAGCGCGGTGGGTTCGCTGGCGGGGCAGCGCTCCATCGCCGCGCTGGCGGCGCGTACCTTCGCGTGGTTCGCGATCACCGCGGTGCTGGCGGTGGCGGTCGGCCTGACCTTCGGGCTGGTGCTCAAGCCCGGCGTCGGCGTCGATGCGGCCAGCCTGCAGGTGGCCGAGACCTACCAGCAGCGCGACGTGCCCGGGCCGCTGGACGTGCTGGTCAACATCGTTCCGGAAAACCCGTTCCGTGCCATGGCCGCGCTGGGCGCCGGGCGCACGGAGGACGGGCAGCGCGTCATCGTGCCGAGCAACTTCACCATCCTGCAGGTGATCTTCTTCGCCGGCCTGGTCGGCTTCGCCCTGGTCCGGCTGGGCGCGAAGGCCCTGCGCCTGCGCGCGCTGATGGACGAGTCGCGCGAGATGATGATCCAGGTCACCCGCTTCGTGCTCGAGGCCACGCCGCTGGGCACCTTCGGCCTGATCGCGGCGCTGGTGGGCAGCTATGGCTTCGAGCAGCTGATCCCGCTGGGCAAGTTCGTCATCGCCCTGTACCTCGCCTGTGCCTTCCACATCCTGGTGGTCTACACCGGGCTGCTGCTGGCGCACGGACTGAACCCGCTGAAGTTCTTCCGCGGTGCGGCGCCGGCGATGCAGATCGGCTTCGTGGCGTCGTCGAGCTTCGCCGCGCTGCCGCTGTCGCTGACCTCGGCCACGCACAACCTCGGCGTGGACAAGGACTACGCCAGCTTCGCCGTGCCGCTGGGCGCGAGCATCAAGATGGACGGCTGCGGCGCGATCTATCCGGCGCTCGGCGCGGTGTTCATCGCCCAGTTCATGGGCATCGAGCTCTCGACCGGCCAGTACTTCCTGATCGCCCTGGCCTCGGTGCTGGGCAGCTTCGGCACCGCCGGCGTGCCGGGCACGGCGGTGATCATGGCCACGGTGGTGATCAGCGCCGCTGGCCTGCCGCTGGAGGCGATCGGCATCCTCTACGCCATCGACCGCATCCTCGACATGATGCGCACCATGACCAACGTGACCGGCCAGGTGCTGGTGCCGGTGCTGGTGGCGAAGGAGACCGGCCTGCTCGACCGCGCGGTGTACGAGCGCGCGTCGAGCAACGTCGGGGTCGAGGAAGGCGACCGGGCGGAAGAAGAGGCCGTCGATACCGGGCGCGCCGGCCAGCCATAGCGTGCGGCCACCGCTGCCGGCGCGCCGGTTGTTGGCCTGCGCCTGGCCCCGCTCCGCTCAGCGCCCACCTTTGCTGCGCTCGGCCTCGAGCTGCTCCTCGAAGGCGCGCTCCGCGGTATCGGCGTACTCGATGCAGCCCATCGGTTTGGAAGCCGCCGGATCGGCGAAATTGCGTCCGCTGGAGCCAGGGTGCGGGGTCAGCAGCAGGTCGCAGGGCAGGGCGCGGACCACTTCGAAGCTGCGGCGGTAGTCCTCGATGATGCGCGGATAGCGCGGGTTCCCGACCAACTGGTAGCCCGGCGCGCTCAGGCTGTCGGCATACGCGATGCGCACTTCGCGGCCATCGTCGCGATCGGTCCAGGTCCAGGCGGTGCTGCCCGGCGTGTGTCCGGGCATGAAGTGTCCGGTGAAGCGCATGCCGCCGAGTTCGACGACTTCGCGGTCAAGCAGCAGGCGGTCGACCTGTACCGGTGGGAACGTGATGGCGTCGCCGAAGTGGATGTCGTCGCTGCCGCCGCGTGCCAGCAGCACCGCGGACTCGGCGTTCGCGGCCATGCGCGCACCGGTTTTCCGGCGGATCTCGGCGAGGGGGCCGGCATGGTCGGCATGGGCCTGGCTGAGCAGGATCAGCTTGAGGTCGCCGGGCGCCACGCCCAGGTCGGCCATGTGCCGCAACAGCATGTTCGCCGCCTGCGGCATGCCGCCGTCGATCAGCACCGCGCCTGCCGGGGTCTTCACCAGGATCGCGCTCAGGTTGGCCGTTCCGATGTGCCAGGTGCCGTCGGCGATGCGCACCGGTGCGATGGGCTGGCGCCAGCTTTCGTGGACGGTGTAGGCCTCGAGCTGCGGCAGCGGCGGCTCCGCGGCCGCGACGGCCCGGGGCGACAGGAGGAGGGCCAGGACAAGGGCGGCGGGCAGGGTGCGAGGGAACATCGTTCACCGGTGCGTGGGCGGAAAGGCGGCAGTATCCACCGATGCCGGCCCTGCGTCGCGGGCATGACTTCCGGCCGGCTACCGGCCCGGGCATCCGCGGTATGTTCGCGATTCGTCCACAAGGGAGAGGGGGACAGATGAAACTGCCCAGGCACATCGCGTGGCTGTCGGCGCTGCTGATCGCGGCGCCGGCCTTCGCCGCCGGCACCGACCGCTGGGATATCCCGGTGGCGACGAAGACCCTCGACAATGGTCTGACCGTGGTGGTCTCCGAGGACCGCAGCGCGCCGGTAGTGGGCGTCAGCGTGGTCTACGGCATCGGCATGCGGCTCGAGCCGCGCAACCGCACCGGCTTCGCGCACCTGTTCGAGCACCTGATGTTCGAGGGCTCGGCCAACGCGCCCGAGGGCGTGTTCGACCGCGTGATCACCGGCGGCGGCGGGCGCAACAACGGCTCGACCCGCGCCGACTTCACCAACTACATCGAGATCGCGCCCTCGTCGGCGATCGAGCCGATCCTGTGGCTCGAAGCCGACCGCATGCGCATGCTCGACTTCAGCGAGTCGACCTTGAAGAACCAGCAGGACGTGGTCAAGGAAGAGATCCGCAACAACGTGCAGAACCAGCCCTATGGCGGCTTCATGTGGATCGACATCGGCATGCATGCGTTCCAGAAGTGGGAGAACAACCACGACGGTTACGGCAGCTTCGAGGATCTTGAAAGCGCCAGCCTGGAAGACGTGAAGGCGTTCCACCGCGACTATTACGGCCCGAACAACGCGATCCTTTCGCTGGCCGGGGACATCTCGCCGGACGAAGGCTTCGCGCTTGCGGAGCAGTATTTCGGCGACATCGCGCGGCGCGAGACGCCTGCCGCACCCGACTTCAGCGAAGGCCTCAACACGCAGGAGACGCGCCTGCAGCAGGGCGACAAGCTGGCCCAGGTGCCGGCGATCGCCGTGGCCTGGAAGATGCCCGACCGCGGCAGCGCCGACCAGGCGCCGATGGCGGTGCTGGGCGCGCTGCTCGCCAACGGCGACGCCTCGCGCCTGTACCAGGGGCTGGTGAAGGGCCGGGAGCTGGCGCTCAACGTCGACTCGCTCTATGGCCTGACCAGCGAGTGGGAATATGACGGCCCGACGCTGTTCACCGTGTTCGCGCTGTACAAGCCCACCACCGATGCCGACGCCATGCTGGCCGCCATCGACGAGGAGATCGCGAAGGTGGTCGCCGACGGCGTCGACGACGCAACGCTGGCCCGGGTCAAGACCCGCATGCTGGCCGACTGGTACAACGGCCTGGAGTCCTTCCTCTCCCGCGCCGATGCCCTGGCCAAGCTGCAGCTGATGTGGGAAGACGCCGAAGTCGTGAACCGGATTCCGGGCTGGATCGATGCGGTGACCTCGGCCGATGTGCAGCGCGCCGCGCGCACCTACCTGACGCGCGACAACCGCACCGTCATCGACCGCAAGCCGGACGCGATGCTGCAGGCCGCCGCGGCCAACGCCGACACCGCCGTCTTGAACGCTCAGGTGGGCGACGACGCAGCCGACGCAGGCGCAGACGCGCCTGACACCAGCGGCCAGGACTGAGGAGACTTCCATGACCATCTTCTTCAAGCACACTCTGCTCGCCCTGGCCGTTTCCGCGCTGGCCTGCGGCGCCGCCGTCGCCGGCCCCGCCGCCGACCTTCCCGAGGACCTGCCGCCGTATGCGGCCGACAAGCCGCTCCCGGTGCCGGAGATTGCACGCAGGACGCTCGCCAACGGCCTCGAGGTCTGGGTGGTGCCGCGCGACGGCATCCCGCGCGTGGATTACGTGCTTGCGGTGCGCAATGCCGGCTATGTGGCCGATGCACCGGACGCGCCGGGCTTCGCTTCGCTGCTCGCCGCCCTGCTGCCCGAAGGCACCGCCGAGCGTGATTCACGCCAGATCGCCGAATTCGCGCAGGCCCAGGGCGGTGGCATCGGCGCCACCGTAAGCAGCGACGGCGCCATCGTGCATGCCAATGCGCTGGCCGCCAATGCCGGCCCGATGCTGTCCCTTCTGTCCGAGGTCGCGCGCACGCCGGCCTTCCCGGAGGGCGAGGTCAAGCTGGCGCAGGCCAATGCACTGCAGGCGCTGAAGGCGGCCGAGGCGCAGCCGGGGTTCCGCGCCACCCGCGCGCTGCTGTCGGCGGTCTACGGCGACCATCCCTACGCGCGCACGCAGCCGACCGAAGCCTCGATCACGGCCGTGACCCCCGAGGTGCTGCGCCGCGAGCACGCGCGGCGTTTCCATCCCGGGCGCAGCCTGCTGGTGGTTGCCGGCCGCGTCGAGGCCGACGAGGCGTTCCGCCTCGCCGAGGCGGCCTTTGGCGACTGGAAGGCGCAGGGATCGGCCGACGTCGCGGCCACGCCCGCCGCCCCGCGCCAGGCCGAGGCCCGGCGCCTGCTGCTGCAGCGCGATGGCAGCGTGCAGTCGACCCTGCGGCTGGCAAGTCCGGCGGTGCCGGCCAGCGACCCCGACGCGATTGCGCTGCAGCTCGCCGGCACCGTGCTCGGCGGCAGCTTCTCCAGCCGGGTGATGCAGAACCTGCGCGAGGAGAAGGGCTACACCTACGGCGCACGGGCCGGCGCCGCGTCCTCGGCGCAGGGCGGCTACGTGGTCGGCTCCGCGGACGTTCGCAACGAGGTCACCGGCGCGTCGCTGACCGAGTTCTTCAGCGAGTACGCACGCCTCGGCGCCGAGCCGGTGCCGGCGACCGAGCTCGATGACACCAAGCGCTATGTCGCCGGCAGCTACCTGATCGGCAACCAGATGCAGGCATCGGTGGCGTCGTCGCTGGCCTCGAACTGGCTGGTCGGCCTGCCGCCGGACTACCTGGGCGAGTTCGTGCCCAGGGTGCGCGCGGTGACCGCCGGCCAGGTGCAGGCGATGGCGGCCCGCTACTTCGTGCCGGAGCGACAGAGCATCATCGTGGTCGGCGATGGCGACGCGATCGCCGGGCAGCTGGCCGAGTGGGGCGAGTTCACCAGGGTCGAATAGACCGGCGGCCGTCTTCCCCCGACTGCGGGGGAGGATGCCCGGCGGCCCGGCGCCGGTCGCGGGCCTCTATGCCGGCGCCGTGGCAGGGCGGTTGAGCCACCAGGCGAACGCGGCCGCGGTGAAGAACATCAGCAGGCTGTACACCGCCGCGGGGATCGCCATCGCGGCAGTGCCGAGCACGTTGAGCGCGATGAAGATCGCCAGCGTGCCGTTGTGGATGCCGATCTCCATCGAAATTGCGATGGCCTGCGGGCGCGGCAGCTTCACCGCCAGTGGCGCCGCATAGCCCGCGCCCAGGCTGGCCAGGTTGAACAGCAGGCAGGCCAGGCCGACCACGGCCACCGACGACAGCAGCACCTGCCAGGACTGCGCCACCGCCACCGCGACCAGCAGCGCCAGCACTGCCACCGAGAGCAGCCTCAGCGGCTTGGCCGAACTGGCCGCGAACCCCGGCGCGAACCGGCGCACGGCCATGCCCGCGGCGACCGGCAGCAGGATGATGACGCCGACTTCGACCACCTTCGCCACCGGCGGCGGGACGTACTGGCCGGTGCCCAGGAAATACTCGAGCGACAGGTTGAGGACCACCGGCAGGGTCAGCAGGCAGAGCAGGCTGTTGATCGCAGTCAGGGTGATGTTGAGCGCCACGTCGCCGCGGGCCAGGTGGCTGTAGATGTTGGCGGTCGCGCCGCCGGGTGAAGCAGCCAGCAGCATCAGCCCGACCGCGAGTTCCGGCCGCAGCCCGAAGCCCAGCGCCAGCCCGAAGGCTACCCAGGGCAGGACCAGGGTCTGCAGGGCCAGGCCGGTCAATACCGCCCCCGGGTAGCGCGCCACGCGCCGGAAATCGTCGATGGTCAAGCCCATTCCAAGCCCGAGCATGATCACCCCCAGCGCCAGTGGCAGCAGGAGGTTGGTCAACAGCGTCGCCTGCATCGCGGTCCTTTACCGTGGTTTCGATGGCAGCGAGCTTCGCCCGCGGCGCGGGGGCGTGCACGCCGCGCTGCAACGGGGCCCGGGCAGCTCAAGCAGGAAGGCCGCCCTGGAAGGCGGCCTTCGGTCACATCAGCATCGCGCCAGGCAGGAGCTCAGCTGTGCAGGCCGTCCACGCGGCGGGCCTGGAGGAACTTGCCGGCCCAGTAGCCGGTGTCCAGGCGCGACACCGTGACATCGCGGCCGGTGCGTGGCGCATGCACGAACTGGCCGTCGCCGACGTAGATGCCGACGTGGTCGACGCGCTTGCCGCGGCGGCCGAAGAACACCAGGTCGCCGGCGGCAAGCGCCGCGCGGTCCACCTTTTCGCCGTTGCCGGCCATCTCGCGCGACACGCGCGGCAGCTCAATGCCCAGCGCGGTGCGGAACACATAGCCCACCAGGCCGCTGCAATCGAAGCCGGAGTCCGGCGACGTGCCGCCCCAGCGGTAGGGCGTGCCGAGCAGGCCCATGGCCCGCTGCAGCAGGACCTGGATGCGCCCAGCCGGCTGGGCGTCGGCACTGGACTCGCCGGCCTCGATCAGCTGCAGGACGTCGGCGGCGCTCAGCATGTCGCGGTTCGGCGCGACGCCGGTGCCCATCAGCGTCTGGCTGGCCGAGCCGGAAAGCATCTGGTCGGCGGAGTCGGCACCCAGCGGGGCGGCGAATGCCGGGGCCGCGCAGAGCAGCAGGCCACTGAGGAGGAGCGATCGCACCCGGAGGGTGGAGCGGCTGGAGAAGGCGATGCCTGGAAAAAATGTCACGCGGTCTTCACAAGTCGACAACAGCAGCGCGTGATGGTGCCGTAGAGACGGCGTGAACTTGTTACGATTTCATTAGCGTGAGGTGAATGTCGTGAGACGCATGTCCCCGATTCAGCGCAGGATGCGTTTTGCACCGCTGTAGTTGCGCCGCCAGTAGCTTCCATCGAGATGGTCCAGGCGGACCGTGCCGCCGGTGCTGGGGGCATGGACGAAGCGGCCCTCGCCGATGTAGATGCCGACGTGGGTGACGCTGCCACCGCTGCCGAAGAACACCAGGTCGGAGGTCGCCAGCTTTTCCGGCTGGATCTTCGGCCCCTGATAGGCGGCGAGGTCGCGCGAGGTGCGCGGCAGCTTCAGGTCCAGCATGTCCCGGTACACATAGTTGACCAGGCCCGAACAGTCGAAGCCGCCCTCGGGGGTGTTGCCGCCGTAGCGATAGGGCGTGCCGACCAGGCTGATGGCGCGCATCATCACCGCATTGGCCGCGGCCGGATCGGCCGGCGTGACCTGGGGCCATTCGCGTTCGGCGACGGCCGGCACCCGGGCCGGCGACGGCGACGGCGCGCGGACAGCGGTGCGGCCGCAGCCGGCGGCGAAGGCGACGGTCAGCAACACCGCGGCGGCGATTGGCGCGCGACGGCCGGTGTCTGGATAATGCGTGTCCTTGCCCATCGGCCGGCATCTTGGCCGAGCCCCCGCATTCCTACAAGCGGCCGCGTGCCGCGCTTCCGGACCCATTGCCCATGAAGATCGAAAAAGACCGCGTCGTCCGCTTCCACTACACCGTCTCGCAGAAGGGCGGCGAACCGGTGGAGACGTCGAAGGACCGCGACGAGCCGCTGGCGATCCTGCACGGCCACGGCAACATCATCCCGGGCCTTGAAAAGGCGATGGAAGGCCACGTCGCCGGCGACAGCTTCAGCGCCGACGTGCCCTGCGCCGAGGCCTATGGCGAGCGTCGCGAGGGCATGACCCAGCGCGTGCCGAAGAAGCACTTCAGCGGCCAGAAGCTCAGCGTCGGCGACCAGGTGGTGCTGAACACCAACTTCGGCCCGCGCGCGGTGACCATCCAGAAGGTCGGCATGAGCGTGGTCGATGTCGACCTCAACCATCCGATGGCCGGACAGGACCTGCACTTCGACGTCGAGATCGTCGACGTGCGCGAGGCGCAGCAGGTCGAGATCGAACACGGCCACGTGCACGGCGCCGGTGGCCATGACCATGGTGACGCGGCCGATCAGGACGAGGCTGCGGCCGAAGCCTCCAGCAGCGACGACGACGCCGGCAAGGCCGGCTGACGGCCGCCGGCCCGCTGGACTTCCGCATGGACGACCGCGTTGACGTGGTGGTGGTGGGTGGCGGCGTCATCGGCCTGTGCACCGCGCTGTGCCTGGTCGATGCCGGCCGCAGCGTTCGCGTGCTGGAAGCCCGGACCGTCGGCAGCGGCAGTTCGCACGGCAACTGCGGGACGCTGACGCCCAGCCACGCCGCGCCGCTGGCCGCACCCGGCGCCATCCTGCAGGCGCTGCGCTGGATGCTGACGCCCGATGCACCGTTCTACGTGGCACCGCGGCTGGACCCCGGCCTGTGGCGCTGGCTGATGGGCTTTGCCAGGCGCTGCAACGCCCGCGACTGGCGCACGGCGCTGGTCGCGCGCGCGGCCATCCTCAACGACTCGATCACCGCCTATCCCGACTGGGTGGCGCGCCATGCACCCGGTGCGGAGTACGCGGCGGAGGGCGTGGACTATCTGTTCCGCAGCGCGTCCGGCTTCGATGCGGCCGCGCGCGAGATCCCGCAGCTGGCCGAAGTCGGCATCGGCGCCGAGGTGATCGAGGGCGCCGACTACGAGCGTTCGGACCCGGCGCTGAAGCCTGGCATCCACGCCGTGATCCGCTTCCCCGGCGATGCCAGCCTGCGGCCGGACCGCTATGTCAACGGCCTGCTGCAATCGCTGCGGGCGCTTGGAGGCGTGGTCGAGGACGGCTGGGAGGTGCAGGGCATCGACGAGGATGCCGGCGGCGTGACCGTCCATGGCAACCGTGGACGCGTGCAGGCGCGCGACGTGGTCATCGCCACCGGGGCCTGGTCGCCGACGCTGATGCGGTCGGCGGGCCTGGGCGCGCTGCCGGTCCAGCCCGGCAAGGGCTATTCGATCACCTACGACCGCCCGTCACTGGTGCCGCGACGGGCGCTGTCGCTGCACGAACCCGGGGTCTGCGTCACCACCTGGGGCAGCGGATACCGGCTGGGCAGCACCATGGAATTCTCCGGCTACAGCACCGATCTCAACCGCCGGCGGCTCGATGCGCTCGAGCGCGGCGCGGCGCAGTTCCTGCACCAGCCCGTGGGCCCGGTGAAGCACGAGGAGTGGTACGGCTGGCGCCCGCTGAGCATCGACGACGTGCCGATCATCGGCCGCGTGCCGGGGCGCCGCCATGCCTGGATTGCGACCGGGCATGGCATGCTCGGGGTCAGCATGAGCCCCGCCACCGGACAACTTGTCGCCGACCTGGTCTGTGGCCGCGAGCCGCGGATCGACCCCGCGCCGTATTCGCCGGCGCGGTTCCGGTGAGCGCGGTCCGCGGCATCGAGGTCGACCTTGCCGTCGTCGGCGGCGGTTCCGGCGGGCTGGCGGCGGCCTTTCGCGCGGCCAGCCACGGCGCGCGCGTCGCCCTGCTCGAGCCGGGCGAACTTGGCGGCACCTGCGTCAACGTCGGCTGCGTGCCGAAGAAGGCGATGTGGCTGGCGGCCGACCTCGGCGCGCGCATCGGCATGGCCTCGGCGCTGGGCTTCCCGGTCGAACCGGCCTACCCGGACTGGGCGAAGCTGGTGGCCAGCCGTCAGCGCTATATCGCCAACATCCACGCCAGCTACCGCCGGCGCCTGGACGAGGCCGGCATTGTGCTGCTGCCCTCGCGCGGCCGCCTTGCCGGCGAAGGCGTCGTTGAATGCGCGGAGGGCACCCGGGTGCGTGCGGCGCATATCGTGATTGCCACCGGCGGCCGGCCGGTACGGCCTGACATTCCCGGCGCGGACCTGGGCATCGATTCGGACGGCTTCTTCAAGCTGTCGGAGGCGCCGCGACGGGTGGCGATCATCGGCGGCGGCTACGTCGGCGTCGAACTGGCCGGGGTGATGCAGACGCTGGGCAGCCACGTCGAACTGTTCGTGCGCGGCCAGGGCCTGCTCAAGGGTTTCGACCACGAGGTGATCGAGCGCCTGCAGGGCAACCTGCACCAGTCGGGCGTCGCCCTGCACATGGGCTATCCACTGGCCGCGCTGGAGGCCGGCGAGGCCGGCGGCGTGCGCCTGCGCGAGGAAGGCGGCGAGGCCGGCGAGCCGTTCGACGTGGTCATCCTCGCCACCGGGCGTCGTCCGAACACCGACGACCTGGGGCTGCATGCAGCCGGGGTCGCGACCGACGACCGGGGCTACATCAGGGTGGACGGGTTCCAGTCCACCGGCGCCGACGGGGTCTACGCGGTCGGCGACGTGACCGGCCGCCTGGCGCTGACGCCGGTGGCGATCGCCGAGGCGCGGCGGCTGATGGACCGCGTGTTCGGCGGCGAGCCGGACGCGCGGGTCGACCATGCCGACGTGCCGACCGTGGTGTTCTCGCATCCACCGATCGGCATGATCGGCCTGACCGAGGCCGAGGCCCGCGAGCGCTTCGGCGGCGATGCGGTCAGCTGCCACCAGACCACCTTCCGACCGATGCTGCACGCCCTGGCCGACGTCCAGCAGCACAGCATGTTCAAGGCCGTCTGCGTGGGCGAAGAAAAGCGCGTGGTCGGCCTGCACCTGCTCGGCGAGGCCGCAGACGAGATCCTGCAGGGCTTCGCGGTGGCGGTGAAAATGGGCGCGACGCTGGCCGACTTCCACGCCACCGTCGCCATCCACCCGACCAGCGCCGAAGAGATCGTGCTGCTGCGCTGAGCAGGCCGCGTCGCCCGTCCGGCCCGTCGGTTAGGATCGTCGACATGGAGATAGTCACCCTGCACAAAGGCAGCGCGCCGCTGCTGGTCAGCCTGCCGCACGACGGCACCCATGTCCCGCATGGCATCGCAGAGCGCCTGACCGACAGTGCACGGGCGGTGCCCGACACCGACTGGCACGTGGCGCGCCTGTACGACTTCGCGCGCGACATGGGGGCGTCGATCCTGGTGCCCACGCACTCGCGCTATGTCGTCGACCTCAACCGCGGCGAGGAAGACACCTCGCTGTATCCGGGACAGAACACCACCGGCCTGTGCCCGGTGCGCCAGTTCGACGGCAGCGCGGTGTATCGCGTTGGCCGGGAGCCGACGGCGGACGAAGTGCGCGCGCGCGTCGACGCGTACTGGCGGCCCTACCACGCCGCGCTGCGCGCCGAGATCGACCGCCTGCGCGATGAACACGGCCCGGTCGTGCTCTGGGAAGGCCACTCGATCCGCGGCGAATTGCCATGGCTGTTCCCGGGGCGCCTGCCGGACCTCAATCTCGGCACCGCGAGCGGCAGCAGCTGCTCGCCGGAGCTGGCCGAGCGCCTGGGCCTGGTGCTCACCGGCCAGGGGGATTACGACTGGGTCGCCAACGGCCGCTTCAAGGGTGGCCACATCACCCGCCACTACGGCCGCCCCGAACACGGTGTGGAGGCGGTGCAGCTCGAGATCGCGCAGCGCGCCTACATGGACGAGGCCACGTTCGAGTGGGACGCGGCTAAGGCCGGCGCGCTGCAGCCGGTGCTGCGCGCACTGCTGGAAGCCGCCCTCCCCCAGTAGGAGCAGCCAGGGCTGCGACCGCAGCCCTTATCCGTGCCACCACAGCTTCGACCATCTGCGCGCAATCGCAGCTATAGCTGCTCCTGCAGGGCTGGCGGGCTCAGACCTCGAGCGTCGCCAAGTCGCCCTTGTCCTCGAGCCAGGCCTTGCGGTCCGACGCGCGCTTCTTGGCCAGCAGCATGTCCATCAACGAACGCGTCTGCTCGGCATCGTCGACGGTCAGCTGCACCAGGCGGCGGGTATCGGGGTGGATGGTCGACTCGCGCAGCTGCGGCGGGTTCATCTCGCCCAGGCCCTTGAAGCGGGTGACGTTCACGGTGCCCTTGGGACCCTTCTTCGATGCGCCCTCGCGCTCGATCTTTTCCAGCAGCAGGCGCTTCTCCTCCTCGTCGAGGGCATAGAACACCTGCTTGCCGATGTCGACGCGGTACAGCGGCGGCATCGCCACGAAGATGTGGCCGGCGCGCACCAGCGCCGGGAAGTGGCGCAGGAACAGCGCCGCCAGCAGCGTGGCGATGTGCAGGCCGTCGGAGTCGGCGTCTGCCAGGATCACCACCTTGCCGTAGCGCAGCCCGCTGATGTCGTCCTTGCCCGGATCGCAGCCGATGGCGATGGCCAGGTTGTGTACTTCCTCGCTGGCCAGGACGCTGGTCGACGCCACCTCCCAGGTGTTCAGGATCTTGCCGCGCAGCGGCAGGATCGCCTGGAAATCCTTGTCGCGCGCCTGCTTGGCGCTGCCGCCCGCGGAGTCGCCCTCGACCAGGAACAGCTCGGTGCGCGACAGGTCCTGGCTGATGCAGTCGGCCAGCTTGCCCGGCAGCGCGGGGCCCTGGGTGACCTTCTTGCGGACGATCTGCTTCTCGGTCTTCAGCCGCGCGCTGGCGCGGTCGATCGCCAGCTGGGCGATCTTTTCGCCCAGCTCGACGTGGCTGTTGAGCCAGAGGGTGAACGCGTCTTCGGCGGCGCCCTCGATGAAGCCCGCGGCCTGGCGCGAGCTCAGGCGCTCCTTGGTCTGGCCGCTGAACTGCGGATCGCTCATCTTCAGGCTGAGCACGAAGGCGACGCGGTCCCAGACGTCTTCGGGCGCGAGCTTCACCCCGCGTGGCAGCAGGCTGCGGAACTCGCAGAACCTGCGCAGGGCGTTGGTGAAGCCGGACCTCAATCCGTTGACGTGGGTGCCGTGCTGCGGCGTCGGGATCAGGTTGACGTAGCTTTCCTGCACCAGCTCGCCGTCGGGGATCCAGGCCACGGCCCAGTCCACCATCTCGGTGTCCTTCTTCAGGCGGCCCAGGAACAGCTCCGGCGGCAGCGGCTCGCGGCCGGTGAGTTCGCCGGCCAGGTAATCGCGCAGGCCGTCGGCGTAGTGCCACTCGTCGCGCTCGCCGCTGGCCTCGTCGAACAGGGTCACGGTCAGGCCCGGGCACAGCACCGCTTTGGCGCGCAGCAGATGGCGCAGGGCGCGCAGGCCGAATTTCGGCGTATCGAAATACTTCGGGTCAGGCCAGAAACGCAGCCTGGTCCCGGTGTTGCGCTGGCCCACGGTGCCGACGATGTCCAGGCCGCTGACCGGGTCGCCGTCGCGGAAGGACATCAGGTACTCGTTGCCATCGCGCTTGATGTGGACTTCGACCAGGGTCGACAGCGCATTGACCACGCTCACGCCCACGCCGTGCAGGCCACCGGAAAACGCGTAGTTGCGGTTGCTGAACTTGCCGCCCGCATGCAGGCGCGTGAGGATCAGCTCGACGCCCGGCACCTTTTCCTCTGGATGGATGTCCACCGGCATGCCGCGGCCGTCGTCGGAGACCTCGCAGCTGCCGTCCCTGTGCATGGTCACCGCGATCGCGCGCGCGTGGCCGGCGAGGGCCTCGTCAACGGCGTTGTCGATGACCTCCTGCGCCAGGTGGTTGGGCCGGGTCGTGTCGGTGTACATGCCGGGCCGGCGCTTGACCGGGTCCAGGCCGGACAGGACTTCGATGTCGGCGGCGTCGTAGCGTGAATTCATCGCGGAAAGGGCAAGGCCGGAGAGCGGGGGAAGCCGACCAGAATGGCGGCGGGGCAGGGGCGGGTCAAGGCAGGTGTTGACGGGGGTCAATCCGGCTCCCGCGGTCGCGCGCGAGAATTGGCGCCCCCACCAGGAGACCGCCATGACCGCCGCGACCGACGCCTACGCCGACCTGCACCAGAGCTATGGCCGCTGCCTGCGCGACAAGGAGTTCATCGGCCGTTTCTACGACGTGTTCCTGGCCAGCAATCCCGATGTCCCCGCACTGTTCGCCCACACCGACTTCAGCAAGCAGCGCATGGCCCTGCGCAAGGGCATCACCATGGCCATCTTCCATGCCGGCGGCAGCCGGGTGGTGGACCGCGGCATCGCGGAGATGGGTGCCGTCCACGCCCGCGACGGGCGCTGCCCGGTGCCGGCGGCGCTGTACCGGGACTGGATCGCCAGCCTGTTGCACGTGGTCGAAGAGACCGATCCCGAGGCCGATCCGGCGCTGATGGCGCGCTGGCGCGAGGCCATGGCCGTGGTGGTGGATACCTTCACCGCACGCGATGCCGGCCCCACTGGGGAGATGGCGGCCCGGGAAGGGGCCCGAGGCCTGTTCTCGCGCGTCATGCAGGGGCTGCGGCCGCGGCAGGGCTGAGCCGGGGGCGGCGATCGCGGCCATGGCCGCTCCCACAGAAGCAGAACACCCCGGCGCGCTGTCAAGGTCGCCCCTGCAACCGCCACCCGCTAGACTATGGCTTTCCTGCGGCAGCCTGATTCATGACTCCCCTGATTTTCGTCACCGGCGGCGTGGTGTCCTCGCTTGGCAAGGGCATTTCCGCGGCTTCGCTCGCGGCCATCCTCGAAGCCCGCGGCCTGCGGGTGACGATGATGAAGCTCGACCCCTACATCAACGTCGACCCCGGCACCATGAGCCCGTTCCAGCACGGCGAGGTCTACGTGACCGACGACGGCGCCGAGACCGACCTCGACCTGGGCCACTACGAGCGCTTCATCAACGTCCGCCTGTCGGGCAAGAACTCGATCACCACCGGCAAGATCTACGAGAGCGTGATCCGCAAGGAGCGCCGCGGCGACTACCTTGGCGCGACCGTGCAGGTGATCCCGCACATCACCGACGAGATCAAGCGCTGCATCGACACCGCCACCCAGGGCTTCGATGTCGCCCTGGTCGAGATCGGCGGCACGGTGGGCGACATCGAATCGCTGCCGTTCCTGGAAGCCATCCGCCAGATCCGCACCGAACGCGGCCCGGACAAGGCCATCTTCATGCACCTCACGCTGGTGCCGTATATCGCGGCGGCCGGCGAGCTCAAGACCAAGCCCACCCAGCATTCGGTGAAGGAGCTGCGCTCGATCGGCATCCAGCCCGACGTGCTGCTGTGCCGCAGCGAGCAGCCGCTGCCCGACAGCGAGCGCCGCAAGATCGCGCTGTTCACCAACGTGTCCGAGAAGGCGGTGATCTCGATCGTCGACCTCGACAACATCTACAAGATCCCGGCCTGGCTGCAGAGCCAGGGCCTGGACGCGTTCGTGGTCGAGCGCCTGCGCCTGGCCGACAAGGCCGCGCCGGTGGCCGACCTGTCCGAATGGGCGTCGGTGGTCGACGCCACCCAGAACCCGATCGGCGAGGTCACCATCGCCGTGGTCGGCAAGTACGTCGACCACAAGGACGCCTACAAGTCGGTGGCCGAGGCCCTGCGCCACGGCGGCATCCGCCAGCGCACCCGGGTGAACCTGAAGTGGGTGGAATCGCAGGACATCGAGCGCGACGGCGCCGCGGCCGCCCTGGCCGGCGTCGATGGCGTACTGGTGCCCGGTGGCTTCGGCGACCGCGGCTTCGACGGCAAGGTGCTGACTTCGAAGCATGCGCGCGAAACCGGCCTGCCGTACTTCGGCATCTGCTACGGCATGCAGGCGGCCGTGGTCGACGTGGCACGCCATCTGGCCGGGCTGGACGGCGCCAACAGCACCGAGAACGACCGCCAGACCCCGCACCCGGTGATCGGCCTGATCACCGAATGGCGCACCAAGACCGGCGAAGTGGAGCGCCGCGGCGAGGACAGCGACCTGGGCGGCACCATGCGCCTGGGCCTGCAGGAGCAGCGACTGAATCCGGGTACGAAGGCGCGCGCGCTGTACGGCAAGGACGTGGTCGCCGAGCGCCACCGCCATCGCTACGAATTCAACAACCGCTACCGCACCCAACTGGAAGACGCGGGCCTGGTGATCAGCGCCAAGTCGATGGACGACCTGCTGGTGGAGATGGTCGAGCTGGCCGACCACCCGTGGTTCATCGCCTGCCAGGCGCACCCCGAGTTCCTGTCCACCCCCCGCGGCGGCCACCCGCTGTTCATCGGCTTCGTCCGCGCCGCGCGCGAGCGCAAGGCGGGTGGGAAGCTGCTGAAAGAAGCAACGGCATGAGCAAATCCGTGGCAAAAAAGGGCTCTTCTATGAACCTCTGTGGATTCAAGGTCGGCCTCGACCAGCCGTTTTTCCTGATCGCCGGGCCCTGCGTGATCGAGAGCGAGCAGCTGCAGCTTGATGTGGCGGGGCAGCTGAAGGAGATCACTTCGGCGCTCGGCATCAACTTCATCTTCAAGTCCAGCTTCGACAAGGCCAACCGCACCTCGGGAACCGCGTTCCGCGGGCCGGGCATGGAGGAGGGCCTGCGCGTGCTGGGCGAGGTGAAGCGGCAGATCGGCGTGCCGGTGCTGACCGACGTGCACGAGTACACGCCGATGGACGAGGTCGCGAGCGTGGTGGACGTACTGCAGACGCCGGCCTTCCTGGTGCGCCAGACCGACTTCATCACCAAAGTCTGCGCCGCGGGCAAGCCGGTGAACATCAAGAAAGGGCAGTTCCTCTCGCCCTGGGACATGAAGCCGGTGGTGGAGAAGGCGAAGTCGACCGGCAATGACCAGATCATGGTCTGCGAGCGCGGCGCCAGCTTCGGCTACAACAACCTGGTCTCGGACATGCGCTCGCTTGCGGTGATGCGCGACACCGGCTGCCCCGTGGTCTTCGACGCCACCCATTCGGTGCAGCTGCCGGGCGGCCAGGGCACTTCCAGCGGCGGCCAGCGCGAGTTCGTGCCGGTCCTTGCCCGCGCCGCGATCGCTGTCGGCGTCTCCGGCGTCTTCATGGAAACCCACCCCGATCCCGCCAAGGCGCTCAGCGACGGCCCCAACGCCTGGCCGCTGGACAAGATGCGCGCGCTGCTGGAAACCATGCTGGAACTCGACGCCGTGGCCAAGCGTGGAGGCTTTCTCGAGAGTGAAGTCTGATTTTTGGCCATCCGCGTGAATCCGCGGCAAAAAGCTCTTCCCGCAATCCCATACCCACACACACAAAGCGACACAGCGAGCCCATGACCAATATCTCCAGGATCCACGCCCGTGAAATCCTCGACAGCCGCGGCAATCCCACGCTTGAAGCCGAGGTGACCCTCGCCGATGGCGCGTTCGGCCGCGCGATGGTGCCCTCGGGTGCCTCGACCGGTGCCCGCGAAGCCGTGGAGCTGCGCGATGGCGACAAGACGCGCTACCTGGGCAAGGGCGTGATGCAGGCGGTGGCCAACGTCAACGGGACCATTGCCGACGCGCTCAAGGACTTCGACGCCGCCGACCAGGCCGGCCTCGACAAGCGCCTGATCGATCTTGACGGCACCGACAACAAAGGCCGCCTGGGCGCGAATGCGCTGCTGGGTGTGTCCATGGCCGCGGCGCACGCGGTAGCGGCGTCCCGCCGCATCCCGCTGTGGCAGCTGCTGGCCGGCGACCGCGCCCCGGTGCTGCCGGTGCCGATGATGAACATCATCAACGGCGGCGCGCACGCCGACAACAACGTCGACCTGCAGGAATTCATGGTGCTGCCGGTGGGCTTCGACTCGTTCTCCGAGAGCCTGCGCGCCGGCACCGAGATCTTCCACGCGCTGAAGTCGGTGCTGAAGGGTCACGGCCTGTCGACTGCCGTCGGTGATGAAGGCGGCTTCGCCCCCGACCTGCGCAGCAATGTCGAAGCGCTCGACACCATCCTCGAAGCCATCGGCAAGGCCGGCTATCGCGCCGGTGACGACGTGCTGCTGGGCCTGGACGTCGCTTCCAGCGAGTTCTACGACAACGGCAAATACCACCTGGTGGGCGAGGGCAAGCGCCTGACCGGCGAGCAGTTCACCGATTTCCTCGCCTCCTGGTGCGACCAGTACCCGATCATCACCGTCGAGGACGGCATGGCCGAGGCCGACTGGGACAGCTGGAAGCTGCTGACGCAGCGCCTGGGCGATCGCGTGCAGCTGGTCGGCGACGACCTGTTCGTGACCAATCCGGCGATCTTCCGCGAGGGCATCGACAGCGGCACCGCCAACGCGATCCTGATCAAGGTCAACCAGATCGGCACGCTCACCGAGACCCTGGAAGCGATCGCCATGGCCGACGCCGCCGGCTACGCCGCGGTGGTTTCGCACCGCTCGGGCGAGACCGAGGACACCACCATCGCCGACATTGCTGTCGCGACCACGGCGACGCAGATCAAGACCGGCTCGCTGTGCCGCAGCGACCGCGTGGCGAAGTACAACCAGCTGCTGCGCATCGAAGAGTCGCTGGGCGCGAAGGCGCGCTTCGCCGGCCGCGACGCCTTCGTTTCGCTGAAGCGCTGACGCGACCGCCATGCGCACGCTGCGGATCGTGCTGGTGGTGCTGGTCGCGCTGCTGGCGTGGCTGCAGTACCGGCTGTGGTTTGGCAGCGGCGGCAACCAGGAGGTTGCCGACCTGCAGGCCCGGGTCGAGCAGCAGGCGCGGCAGAACGACGGCCTGCGCGACCGCAACGCCGCGCTCGCCGCCGAGGTCGCCGACCTCAAGTCGGGCGAGGCCGCGATCGAAGAGCGCGCGCGTGCGGAGCTGGGAATGATCAGGCCGGGCGAGACCTTCTATCGCGTGGTCGATCACGCGCAGCCGGCGGCGACGACGGCGGACACAGAGGGCGAGACGCCGTGAGCTGGACCGTTCCCGGCAACGAGAGGGGCGCGCGGTGACCTGGGTCGTGGTTCCAGCCGCGGGTCGTGGCGCCCGCTTCGGCGGCGAGGTGCCCAAGCAGTACCTCGAGGTCGCGGGCGAGCCGCTGCTCGCGCACAGCCTGCGCGCGCTGTTCGCCCATCCCGGAGTGGAGGGCGCAGTCGTGGTGCTGGCGCCCGGTGACACTCGCTGGCAGGGCTGGAACGATGGCAGTGGCCGTCCCGTCATTGCCTGTACCGGCGGCGATACGCGCGCGGAATCCGTGCTTGCGGGCCTGGCCGCGCTGCCCGGCGACGTGCGTCCGGACGGCTTCGTACTGGTGCATGACGCCGCGCGTCCCAACCTGCGTCCGGCCGATCTCGCGGCACTGCTCGAGCGCGGTCGGGAAGATCTGGTGGGCGCCATCCTCGCCACTCCGGTGCGCGACACCCTCAAGCGCGCAGGTGACGATGGCGGCATCGACGGTACCGAGCCGCGCGAGCGCCTGTGGCGCGCGCTGACTCCGCAGCTGTTCCGCCGACTTCAGCTCGGCCGCGCACTGGAAGCCGCTGCCGCCGAAGGTGTCGAAGTCACCGACGAGGCCATGGCCATGGAGCGCCAGGGTGCGCGCCCGCTGCTGGTCGAGGGCGCCCAGGACAACATCAAGGTGACCACCCCGGCCGACCTGGCCTATTTCGAATTCCTGCTCGCGCGTCGCGCGACGGGGGAGGACGCATGACCATCCGCATCGGTAACGGCTACGACGTCCACGCATTCGGCGAGGGCGACCACGTCATGCTCGGCGGCGTGCGCGTGCCCCACGGGCGCGGACTTGTCGCGCACAGCGACGGCGACGTGATCCTGCATGCGCTGTGCGACGCCATCCTCGGCGCGTTGGCGCTGGGCGACATCGGCGTGCATTTCCCGCCCTCGGATGATCGCTGGAAGGGCGCCGACAGCCGCGCGCTGCTGCGCCACTGCGTGGTCCTGGCCGGGGAGCGCGGCTGGAAGATCGGCAATGTCGATGCCACGGTGATCTGCGAGCGGCCGAAGATCGGCCCGCACGCGCAGGCGATGCGTGAGGTGATCGCCGCCGACCTCGGCGTCGCGCTCGATGCGGTCAGCGTCAAGGCCACCACCAGCGAGCGCCTGGGTTTCGTCGGGCGCGAGGAAGGGATCGCGGCGCAGGCGGTGTGCCTGCTCGTGGCGGGCTGAGGCGATGCATCCGGACCCGGAGCCGGGCACCGGCGTGCGTCGGTGACCATGCCGATGCCCCGCGCCCACGGCGCACCGGTGCTTGCCGCGCGGATCCGCGTTGCCGCCGAGGATTTCGACGTCACCGAACTCGATGGCTTTGAAGCCAGCGGTACCGGTGAGCACCTGCTGCTGACGATCGCCAAGCGCGGCATGAACACCGCGTTCGTCGGCCGCCTGCTGGCGGAGTGGGCGGGCGTGGACGAACGCGCGGTCAGCTACGCCGGGCTCAAGGATCGTCACGCGCTCACCCGCCAGCGATTCAGCGTGCACCTGCCGGGACGCGCGACGCCCGACGTCGCCGCGCTCGAGCGCGACGATCCCGTCACCGGGCAGTCGTTGCACGTGCTCGACCACGCCCGGCACGCGCGCAAGCTGCCGCGCGGTGCGCTTGCGGGCAACCGCTTCGTGCTGGTGCTGCGCGAGCTGGAGGGCGACGCCGCGGCGGTCGATGCGCGCCTGCAGGCCATCGTTGCGCGTGGCGTGCCCAACTATTTCGGCGTGCAGCGCTTCGGGCGCGGCGGCGCCAACGTCGACAAGGCGCGGCGCATGTTCGCCGGCCAGCGCGTGCGCCGCGACGAGCGCGCGATGCTGCTGTCGGCGGCGCGCTCGGCGCTGTTCAACCGGGTGCTGGCCGCGCGCGTGGCCGATGACAGCTGGGACCGCGGCCTTGAAGGCGAGGCCTGGATGCTTGATGGCAGCCGCAGCGTGTTCGGGCCGGAACCCTTCAGCGATGCGTTGGCGGAACGGCTGGCGGCCTTCGACATCCACCCGGGCGCGCCGCTCTGGGGGCGCGGCGAGCTGCGCAGTACCGGCGATGCGCGTGCGCTCGAGCTGGCTGCGCTCGCCGACGATGACAGCCTTGCGCTCCGCGCCGGCCTTGAAGCCGCGGGCCTGAAGCAGGAGCGCCGCGCGACCCGCCTGCGTCCCGACGGCCTGGCCTGGTGCTGGCTGGACGATGGCGCGCTGGAACTTTCCTTCGCGCTGCCGCCCGGGACCTATGCCACCTCGGTGCTGGCTGAGCTGGGCGACGTCGTCGACGCCGGTGGCCACGCCGGTGCCGACTGAGCGCCATCCGTCGGAAAGCGCGCGTGGGCACTGGTGGCGAGCCACGGACGGGTATAGACCGTGATCGTGCGCCGCCTTCGCGGCGCGCAGTGACCGGAGACGACCATGAAGGCGATTCTTCGAACGCTCCTTTTCGCGGGCGCGACCTCGCTGCCGGCAGGCTGCGCCACCACCGACGGCATGGCCTCGCGGCAGGCCGTGCAGCCCGACAACCAGGCGAGGTACATCACCGATTTGGAATACATCTCCCGGGTCGAGCGCAGGGCGCTCAGCCGCGGAGTGGAAGTGCACTGGGTCCAGCCGCCGGTCCGACTGGTAGCCGCCAGCGACGAGTAGTCAGCGCCGGTCCAGCAGCACCAGCACCGCGCCGGTCCCGCCCTGGGCGGCGGGCGCGGAATGGAAGGCCAGTACGTCGGCGCGCTGGCGCAGGATGCGATCGACCACGTTTTTCAGCACCGGCAGGCTGTCGTCGGAGTTGATGCCCTTGCCATGGACCACGCGCACGCAGCCGTGGCCGGCGTCGCGCGCTTCGAGGATGAAGCGGCGCAGCAGGACCTCGGCGGTCGCGGCATCGGCATGGTGCAGGTCCAGTTCGTCCTGGGCGGCATAGAGCCCCTGTGACAGGCGCTTGAGCGTGCGTGCGGGAATCTGTTCGCGCCGGTGCGAGAGTACGTCGCCGCGCTCGATCGAGAACGCGTCCCCGCGGCCAAGGCGGAACTCCTCGCGCGCCTGGGCTTCGTCACGCTCGCGCATGCGTGCCCTCGGGCGCGGTCGCGGGCGTTCGGGCGGCGCCGGCGTGGCGGGCAGTTCGCGCACCGGACCGACGGCGGCGCGGAACAGCGCCGCGTCGTCATCGTCGTCGTGTTTTTCGTCGGTTCGCGCCATCGCGCAAGCCTAGCGCGCGGGACCGGCCGCGTCGCCTTCCGCTATCATGAAGGCAATGAAAATCCTCGTTAGCAATGACGACGGCGTCGACGCCCCCGGCATCCGCGCCCTCGCCGCAGGCCTGCGCGCCGCCGGACACGATGTCACCGTCGTCGCCCCCGACCGCGACCGCTCGGGCGCCAGCAATTCGCTGACCCTGGACCTGCCGCTGCAGGCCGTGCAGCTGGACGCGTCCACCTGGCGCATCCACGGCACGCCGACCGACTGCGTGCACGTGGCGATCACCGGCATGCTCGAGGACGAGCCCGACATCGTGGTCTCGGGCATCAACGACACCGCCAACCTGGGCGATGACGTCATCTATTCCGGCACCGTGGCCGCGGCGATGGAAGGCCGCTTCCTCGGCCTGCCCGCGGTGGCGGTGTCGCTGGTCACCGGCGGCAAGCCCGGCCGGCACTACGAGACCGCGGCGCGCGCCGCGGTCGAGATCGTGGCGCGGCTCAAGGCCGACCCGCTGCCGGCCGACACCATCCTCAACGTCAACGTGCCCGACCTGCCCTGGGCGGAGATCGAGGGCTTCGAAGTCACGCGCCTGGGCAACCGCCATCGCGCCGAAGCCTGCATCCCGGCGCAGGACCCGCGCGGCCGCCATTTCTGGTGGATCGGCGGCGCCGGCAAGGAGCAGGACTCCGGTCCCGGCACCGACTTCCACGCCGTGCGCACGAAGCACATCGCGATCAGCCCGATCCAGGTCGACCTGACCCGCTACCAGGCGCTGGAGCAGGTGGCCGCGTGGGTCGGCGGGCTGGAACAGGCCCTGGGCAACGGAGCCGGGGCGTGACCCCGCGGCTGCGCCTGCAGCCCGAAGCGCTGGGCATGGGCATGACGTCCCAGCGCGTGCGCGACCGCCTGATCGAGCGCCTGCGCGACAACGGCATCGCCGACGAGCGGGTGCTCAACGCCATCCGCACCGTGCCGCGCCACCTGTTCATCGACGAGGCGCTGGCCACCCGCGCCTACGAAGACACCGCGCTTCCGATCGGCCACGGCCAGACCATCTCCCAGCCCTGGGTGGTGGCACGGATGACCGAAGCGCTGTTCGCCGACGGTGCGCATCCCGAGCGTGTGCTCGAAGTCGGCACCGGCTCGGGCTACCAGGCCGCGATCCTCGGCGCGCTCGGCCTGAAGGTCTACACCGTGGAGCGCATCGGCGACCTGCTGCGGGTGGCACGCAAGCGCTTCCGCTCGCTGGGCCTGAACGTGCGCAGCAAGCATGATGATGGCCGCGTCGGCTGGCCGGAGGAGGCGCCGTTCGACGGCATCCTGGTCACCGCCGGCGCGCCGGCCCTGGTCGATGCGCTGACCGCGCAGCTCGCGCCCGGTGGCGTGCTGGTGGCGCCGGTCGGCGCCGGCGGCGCGCAGTCGCTGCTGCGCCTGCGCAAGGATGCCGATGGCCGCATCACCCAGGACACGCTGGCGAGCGTCGCCTTCGTGCCGCTGCTGTCCGGCCTGGTGGACTGACCCGCATGGTTGATCCGACGCAGGATTCCAGGCGCGCGCCTGACCCCGCCGGCGACAGCGCCGGCGACGGATCCCTCCGCACCCAGCTCGAAGGGATCATCGCCAGGCTGCCCAGCGGTTCGATGACCCTGGGCGAGCTGCTTGCCGTGATCGGCGACGAGGGCCTGCTGGTGCTGTCGATCCTCTTGACCCTGGTGTTCCTGATCCCGGTGTCGATTCCCGGCGTGAGCACGGTGTTCGGCGCTGCGATCCTGCTGGTCGGCCTCAGCCGCCTGTCCGGTCGCCCGCTGTGGGTGCCGCGCAAGCTGGCCGAGCGCTCGCTTCCCGCCGACCGCCTGCGCCCCGCGCTCACCGGCGGCATGTCCTGGGTGCGCCGGCTTGAACGCATCAGCCGCCCGCACCGCATGGCCGGCGTGGTCGACGGACGTGCGCAGCAGCTGTTCAACAACCTGGCCTTCATCTTCGCCGCGCTGCTGCTGATGGCGCCGTTCGGATTCGTCCCGTTCAGCAACACCATCCCGGCGATCGCACTGCTGCTTTACGCTGTCGGCTTCATCCAGCGTGATGGCGGCGCGGTGCTTCTCGGCCATCTCGCCACCATCGGTACGGTGGTCTACTTCAGCGTGCTGATCGGTGGCGGTGGATTCGCCCTGCAGCACATGTGGCAGCGTTTCGCCGGTTGACCCGCACCGCCACGCCCAACCCGGAGCTTCCCCCGCGCATGCCCCCGATACGTCGACTCGCCCGCATCGCCCTGGTTCCCGCCATCGCCGCGCTGCTGGCGCTTTCCGGCTGCGGCACGAGCAAGGTGGTCCGCGAGGGCGGCAGCGCCGGCACGCGCAGCTCCACGCCCAGGCCGGGCCAGACGGTCACCGTGCGCCGGGGCGACAACCTCTATCGCCTGGCCACCAACAACGGCATCAGCGCGCTGGACCTGGCGATGTGGAACGGCATCGCGGCGCCGTACACCATCTATCCGGGGCAGACCCTGCGCCTGTACCCCTCCGCGGGCACGCGCACGTCCACAGCCGCCAGGGGTCGGGCGAGCGGCACCTCGCGCCCGGTCACCGACAGCCGCGGCAGGACCGTGCAGCCCACGCAGGCACCGCCGCAGCCCACCGGTGCCGCACCGCTCAGGAGCGCCGTGGCCTGGCGCTGGCCGGCCGAGGGCCAACTGGTCAGCCGCTTCACCGAAGGCGATCCCACCCGGCAGGGCATCGGCGTGGCCGGCTCGGCCGGGCACGCGGTGCGCGCGGCCGGCGATGGCGTGATCGTGTATTCGGGTTCGGGCCTGGTCGGCTATGGCGAGCTGATCATCATCAAGCACGACGAGCAGTGGCTGTCGGCCTATGGCCACAACCGCAAGCGCCTGGTGGGCGAGGGCGATCGCGTGAAAGCGGGGCAGCAGATCGCGGAAATGGGCCGCACCGGCGCCGACCGCGACATGCTGCACTTCGAGATCCGCTACAACGGCAAGCCGGTCGACCCGCTGCGCTACCTGCCGCAGCGCTGAGCGCCATACCCGAGCCGCCGCAGACCACCTGTAGGAGCAGCTATCGCTGCGACCACCGCCAGGCTCGCGCCTGCGCCGCCCGCATGTCCCGGCTCAGTCGCCGGAGAGGATGAATCCCGCCACCACGCGCCGGCCCTCGCTGGCCAGCACGTTGAAGGTGCGCGCGGCGGCGGCGTTGTTCATCGCCTCCAGGCCGACGCCGCGGGCCAGGCACGCCGCCAGGGTGCGCGGGGGCGGGAATCCCTGGCTGTCGCCGGTGCCGATCACCAGCACTTCGGGCTCAAGCGCGAGCAGCGGCTCGAGGTCTTCCGGCGTGAGTGCGGCAACCGCGGTGGCCGCCCAGTCCTCGATCAGGTGGTCCGGGGCCAGGATGAAGCTGGCCTGCAGCTGGCGGTCGTTGACCAGCGCCGAGCGGCCGTTGGCGGCGCGCAGCACGTAGTCGTAATCGGGGCGTTCCTGGACGAGATCCATGGCGAAGCGGTCGTCAGGCCCGCGGCAGCACGATCTGGCGCTTCTCGCTGTTGGCCCGGTACAGCACCGCCACGTGGCCGATGCGCTGCACCAGCGTGGCGCCGGCACGCGCGGCCAGGGCGTCGATCAGCGCGTCGCGCTCCTCGCGGTCGGCGGCGGCCACCTTCACCTTGATCAGCTCGTGGTGTTCCAGCGCGCCGGCAACCTCGGCGACCACCGAGTCGGTCAGGCCCTTGCCCCCCAGCTGCAGCATCGCCTTGAGTCCGTGGGCCTGGCCGCGCAGGAAGCGGATCTGGGCGGAAGTAAGGTCGACGGTCATGGGGGTGGCGGTCATGTTCGGAAGGGCACGCAGGGTATCATGGCGGCCCGCATGCGCCCCCACGAAGCGAATGGCCACCCGCAGCAGAAGCAGCCAGCGCTGGCTCCAGGAGCACTTCGCCGACCCCTTCGTTAAGAAGGCGCAGGCCGAAGGCATGCGTTCGCGGGCGGCCTACAAGCTTGAAGAGCTGGTCGACCGCGACCGCCTGCTCAGGCCCGGCATGACCGTGGTCGACCTCGGCGCCGCCCCCGGGGGCTGGTCGCAGTGGGTCCGCCAGGCCCTGGGCGGCAGTGGCCGGGTGATCGCGCTGGACATCCTGGACATGCCGCCGCTGGCCGGCGTCGAGTTCATCCATGGCGATTTCCGTGAAGACGTGGTGCTCTCGCAGCTGGAATCGCAGCTGGACGGCGCGTCGGTCGACCTTGTGTTGTCCGACATGGCCCCCAACAAGAGTGGTGTGAATGCTGTCGACCAGCCGCGGGCCATGTACCTGGCCGAGCTTGCGATGGATTTCGCCGACCGGCACCTGCGGCCGGACGGCGCATTCCTGATCAAGCTGTTCCATGGTGTTGGATTCGACGACTACGTGCGCGAGCTGCGGCGGCGCTACGCCAAGGTCGTGATCCGCAAGCCGGCGGCCTCGCGCCAGCGTTCGCCGGAAGTCTATGCGCTGGCGCAGGGCAAGTTGGCCCACCCCAAGTAATATGGCGGCATTGCCGCGGAGCAGAGTTGAATGAATGACCTGGTGAAGAATCTGATGCTGTGGGTAGTGGTCGCCGTCGTGCTGATGGTGGTCTTCAACAGCTTCAGCCCCAAGGTGGCGACCAGCCAGGACGTCATGTACTCGCAGTTCATGACCGATGTCCGCAACGACCGCATCAAGGCCGTGGACATCGCCAGCGACGAGCGCTCGATCCAGTTCCAGCGCAAGGACGGCAGCGCCGGCATCACCACCGCGCCGCGCCGCGACGAGCGCCTGGTCGACGACCTGATCAACCACAACGTGGAGATCAAGCAGGCGCCACCGGAATCGGGCATCACGCTGTGGTCGCTGCTGCTCAACTTCCTGCCGGTGCTGCTGATCATCGGCTTCTGGTTCTTCATGATGCGTCAGATGCAGCAGGGTGGCAGCAAGGGCGCGATGTCCTTCGGCCGCTCGCGCGCCAAGCTGCTCAACGACGACCAGGTCAAGGTCACTTTCGCCGACGTCGCCGGCTGCGACGAGGCCAAGGAAGAAGTGTCGGAGCTGGTCGAGTTCCTGCGCGATCCCTCGCGCTTCCAGAAGCTTGGCGGCAAGATCCCGCGCGGCGTGCTGATGGTCGGCCCGCCCGGCACCGGCAAGACGCTGCTGGCCAAGGCGATCGCCGGCGAGGCCAAGGTGCCGTTCTTCTCGATCTCGGGCTCCGACTTCGTCGAGATGTTCGTCGGCGTCGGCGCGTCGCGCGTGCGCGACATGTTCGAGCAGGCCAAGAAGCACGCGCCGTGCATCATCTTCATCGACGAGATCGACGCCGTGGGCCGCCACCGCGGCGCCGGCCTGGGTGGTGGTCACGACGAACGCGAGCAGACCCTCAACCAGCTGCTGGTCGAGATGGACGGCTTCGAGGGCGGCGAGGGCGTGATCGTGGTTGCCGCCACCAACCGTCCCGACGTGCTGGACCCGGCGCTGCTGCGCCCGGGCCGCTTCGACCGCCAGGTCGTGGTGGGCCTGCCCGACGTCAAGGGCCGCGAGCAGATCCTGCAGGTGCACATGCGCAAGGTGCCGCGCGCTGACGACGTCAACGCCATGGTGGTGGCACGCGGTACCCCGGGCTTCTCCGGCGCCGACCTTGCCAACCTGGTGAACGAAGCCGCGCTGTTCGCCGCGCGCGAGAACGCGAAGGACGTCCGCATGGACCACTTCGACAAGGCGCGCGACAAGATCCTGATGGGCGCCGAGCGCCGCTCGATGGCCATGAGCGAGGAAGAAAAGACCAATACCGCCTACCACGAGGCCGGCCACGCCATCATCGGCCGCCTGGTGCCGGATCATGACCCGGTTTACAAGGTCACGATCATCCCGCGCGGCCGCGCGCTGGGCGTGACCCAGTTCCTGCCCGAGGGCGACCGCTACAGCTCCACCCGCGAAAGCCTGCACAGCCGCCTGGCCACGCTGTACGGCGGCCGCGTGGCGGAAGAGCTGATCTTCGGCACCGACAAGGTCACCACCGGCGCCTCCAACGACATCGAGCGCGCCACCAAGATGGCCCGCAGCATGGTCACCAAGTGGGGCCTGTCGACCGAACTCGGTCCGATCGCCTATGGCGAGGAAGAGGACGAGGTGTTCCTCGGCCGCTCGGTCACGCAGCACAAGAGCGTGTCCGACGAGACCGCGCGCAGGATCGACGAGGAGGTGCGCGAGATCCTCGACAACGCCTACAACCGCGCCAGGACCATCCTCACCGAGAACCTGGACAAGCTGCACACGATGGCCAAGCTGCTGCTCGAGTACGAGACCATCGACGTGCCGCAGATCGACGCGATCATGGAAGGCCGCGACCCGCCGCCGCCGATCGGCTGGACCAGGCCCGAGCCCAAGGGCGACGACGACGACGCCGGCAGCAAGCGCCCGATGCCGCCGATCACCGATCCCGCGCCCCAGGCCTGAAGCAAAAAGGGGCGGGCGACCGCCCCTTTGTTTTCTTGCGGGAGTGGCTATGGCCGCTCCCACGAAGCGAGCCGCTCCCGCGAAGGGGGCGGCTTCATTGTTTGCGACGGGTGATAATCGGGCTCTGCCCGCCGGAGTCCGCCCATGTTCGACACCGTTCCCACACTCGACTGCGGCGGCCGCCCGCTGCGCCTCGACCGCCCGCGGGTGATGGGCATCGTCAACGTCACCCCGGATTCGTTCTCCGACGGCGGCGACCATTTCGACCTCGAAGCCGCGGTCGCGCACGGCCTGCAGCTTGCGGCCGAGGGCGCCGACATCCTCGACGTCGGCGGCGAATCCACCCGCCCCGGATCCGAAAGCATCGGTGGGGAGGAGGAAATCCGCCGCGTGGTGCCGGTGATCGAGCGCCTGTCACGCGAGACCCCGCTGCCGATCAGCATCGACACCTGGCGCCCGGAGGTGATGCGGGTCGCGGTCGAAGCCGGCGCCGGCATGATCAACGACATCCGCGCGCTGCGCGCCGAGGGCGCGCTCGATGCCGCGGCCGCGCTAGGCGTGCCGGTGGTGCTGATGCACATGCTCGGCGAGCCGCGTTCGATGCAGGAGGCGCCGGAGTACGACGACGTGGTCGCCGAGGTGCATCGTTTCCTCGCCGAGCGCATCTTTGCCGCCGAGATGGCCGGCGTCCCGCGCAAGCGCATCGTGGCCGACCCCGGCTTCGGCTTCGGCAAGACCACCGCGCACAACATCGCCCTGCTGGCGCGCTTCGAACGCTTCGTCGAACTGGGCGTGCCGATGCTCGCCGGTCTGTCGCGCAAGCGCAGCATTGGCGAGCTCACCGGGCGCGACGAGCCGCGCCAGCGCGTGCACGGCTCGGTGGCCGCGCACCTCATCGCCGCCCAGCGCGGTGCGATGCTGCTGCGCGTGCACGACGTCGCCGCCACCGTCGATGCGCTGAAGGTGTGGGCGGCGGTAGCTGCGGTGCCGGCGCCGCGCGCCGCGACGCCGGCGCCCGCGATTTCCTGGCCCGACGACGCCTGAGCCCGGGTGTCCTGGTCGCGGACGCCACGCGATCCGGCCAGGCCATGGTGGCCGCCACTGCGGTGTTTATCGCGGAATGCCTGCGTTAGGCTGTGCCCCGCTGGCGCCGGTGGGGCGGTGGCACTGACCGGGGATTCCTGCGCCCATGCTCCAGACCAGCACGCCGCTCATCGTCACCTTTCTTGTCTATCTCGCCGGCATGGTGCTGATCGGCTTCTACGCCTGGCGCCGGACCAAGAACTTCGACGACTACATCCTCGGCGGCCGCAAGCTCGGCCCGATCGTGACCGCGCTGTCGGCCGGCGCCTCGGACATGAGCGGCTGGCTGATGATGGGCCTGCCGGGCGCGCTGTATGCCAGCGGCCTGGCCGAAGCCTGGATCGCGATCGGCTTGACCCTGGGCGCCTGGCTCAACTGGCGCTTCATCGCCGGGCCGCTGCGCGTGTACACCGAGCGCACGGGCAACGCGCTGACCCTGCCCGACTACCTCACCAACCGCTTCCACGACCGCAACCGCTCGCTGCGGGTGCTGGCCGCGGTGATCATCCTGGTGTTCTTCGCGGTGTACTGCGCCTCGGGCGTGGTCGCAGGCGCGCGGCTGTTCGAGAGCGTGTTCGGGCTGCCGTATGCGCAGGCGATCTGGTGGGGCGCGGCGGTGACCATCCTCTACACCCTGGTCGGCGGCTTCCTGGCGGTGAGCTGGACCGACGTCGCCCAGGGCTGGCTGATGCTGTTCGCGCTGGTGCTCACGCCGGTGCTGGTGCTGGTGGCCAACGGCGGCCTGGACGGCAGCATGGAGCTGATCGGCGAGGTCGATCCCGCACGCCTGGAGTGGGTCGGCGCGGGAGGAGTCCTGGCGATCGTATCGGCGATCGCATGGGGCCTGGGCTATTTCGGCCAGCCACACATCCTGGCGCGCTTCATGGCCGCCGAAAGCGTGCAGTCGATCCCGAAGGCGCGGAAGATCGGCATGGCGTGGATGATCCTGTGCATGATCGGCTCGCTGATGGTCGGCTTCTTCGGCATCGCTTTCTTCTCGCTCAATCCCGAGGCGGCCGGCCCCGTGGACGCCAATCCCGAGCGTGTGTTCATCGCCGCCGTTGAGCTGCTGTTCAATCCCTGGATCGCCGGCATCATCCTGTCGGCGATCCTGGCCGCGGTGATGAGCACGCTGTCGAGCCAGCTGCTGGTGTGCTCCAGCGTGCTGTCGGAGGATTTCTACCGCGGTTTCCTGCGCAAGCAGGCCAGCCAGCGCGAACTGGTGTGGGTCGGGCGCGCAAGCGTGCTCCTGGTCGCGCTGGTCGCGCTGTGGCTGGCGCGCGATCCGGAAAGCCGCGTGCTGGGCCTGGTGTCGTACGCCTGGGCGGGCTTCGGCGCCGCGTTCGGACCGGTGCTGGTGCTGTCGCTGTTCTGGGACCGGATGACGCGCGACGGTGCGCTGGCCGGCATGGTGAGCGGCGCGATCGTGGTGATCGCCTGGAAGCAGATCGCGGTCGAGCGCATGGACTTCCAGCTGTACGAGATCGTGCCCGGCTTCCTTGTGGCAACCGTTGCCATCATCGCGGTCAGCCTGCTGGGGCGCGAGCCGGCGCGGGACATTCGCGGCACCCACGAAGAAGTGCGCGCGTCGCTGCGCGAAACCGGCTACTGACACCGGAAGACCGGCGCGGCCGTGGCCGGGCGGCCCGCTCCCGCTCCGCGCGGTGCGGGATAATCCGCGCATGATCGACACCCGCCCGCCCGTCATCGCCCTGATGGGCCCGACCGCGTCGGGCAAGACCGCGTTTGCGATCGACTGCGCGCAGCGCCTGCGCGGGGAGATCGTCAGCGTCGATTCGGCGCTGGTCTACCGCGGCCTGGACATCGGCGCCGCCAAGCCCACGCTGCAGGAGCGGGCAGGCGTTGCGCACCATCTGCTCGACATCCGCGACCCGTGGCAGCCGTATTCGGCGGCCGGGTTCGCCGCCGATGCCCGCGCCGCGATCGACGCCATCACCGCGCGCGGCCGGCTGCCGATCCTGGCCGGCGGCACCGGGCTGTACTTCCGCGCCCTGCTGCGGGGCCTGTCGGCAATGCCTTCGGCCGATGCCGCGCTGCGTTCGCAGCTGGCCGGCGAGGCGCGCGCGCGCGGCTGGGCAGCGCTGCACGCCGAGCTTGCGCAGGTTGATCCGGCGGCCGCGCGACGCATCCACGCCACCGACGCGCAGCGGATCCAGCGCGCGCTGGAGGTCCATCGCCTGACGGGCCGCGGGATCAGCGAATGGAGCGCCGATCCCGCGCCGCCGCGGCTGCCGTACCGGGTGCTCAAACTGGTGCTTTCACCGCGCGACCGCGCGGTGCTGCACGGGCGCATCGCGGGACGCTTCGATGCCATGCTCCGGGCCGGCTTCCTGGACGAGGTCAACGCCCTGCGTGCGCTGCCGCAGCTGCGCGATCATGCTGCGCCGCTGGACCTGCCGGCGCTGCGCGCGGTGGGCTACCGGCAGGCGTGGGAGCATCTGGACGGCGCGACCAGTGGCGAAGCGTTCCGGGAGCGCGCGATCGCCGCCACCCGTCAGCTGGCCAAGCGGCAGATGACCTGGCTGCGCGGCGAGCTCGACGCGCGCTGGTTCGACCCCGCGACCGACGGCGACCGCCTCTGGCGCGCGCTCGGCGAATTCCTCGGATGAATGCGTTTCCTGCGCCTTTTGCGCGCCCTTCGTCACGCCATCGCCTGCAGGCGCCGGCCAAGGGGCCCCGGGTCGTATAAGATCGGCGCGTCGCCGCCGGGGAGCGGTTGGGCGACGCGGCATCTCCGCCATTCCATAACAACAATAAAACAGCTGGGGAACACCGAATGTCCAAGGGACAGTCCTTGCAGGATCCTTTCCTGAACGCCCTGCGCCGTGAGCGGGTGCCGGTTTCCGTGTATCTGGTCAACGGCATCAAATTGCAGGGGACGATCGAATCGTTCGATCAATTCGTGGTGCTGCTGCGCAATACCGTCAGCCAGATGGTCTACAAGCACGCGATCTCCACCGTGGTGCCGGCGCGCAATGTGCGCGTGGGCCCGGGCGGCGGCGTGGTGCAGGCGGCCGATGACGCCGACACCGTGGACCATGGGGCCGACGAGGCCGAATGATCCTTGCGTCGTCGCCATCCGGCCCCATGTCAGGGGCCATGACATACAGCCGACGACCGAATGCCCACTGAGCTTTTCGAGCGCTCCCGCGGGGGCGAGCACGCCCTCCTGGTGCAGCCGCACTCCGGGGGACCGCCCGACGAAGGTGCGCTGGAGGAGTTCGCCGAGCTGGCGCGCTCGGCCGGCGCCACCGTCGTTCACGTCATGCCGGCGCGCATGGCCCGCCCCAATCCCGCCACGCTGCTTGGCAGCGGGAAGCTCGACGAGATCAAGGCCGCGGCCGAGGCCACCGGCGCCGACCTGGTGCTGGTGAACCACCCGCTGAGCCCGGGCCAGGAGCGGAACCTGGAGAAATTCCTCGAGCGGCGCGTGGTCGATCGCACCGGCTTGATCCTCGACATCTTCGCCCAGCGCGCGCGCAGCCACGAAGGCAAGCTGCAGGTCGAGCTCGCCCAGCTGCGGCACATGGCCACGCGCCTGGTGCGCGGCTGGAGCCACCTGGACAGCCAGCGCGGCGGTGCCATCGGCCTGCGCGGCCCCGGCGAAACCCAGCTCGAGACCGACCGCCGGCTGCTGCAGAAGCGCGTTGAGCAGCTGCAGGCACGCCTGGCCAAGGTCGAGGTGCAGCGCACGCAGATGCGCCGGTCCCGCGTGCGCAGCGAGCTGCCGCGCGTCGCCCTGGTCGGCTACACCAACGCCGGCAAGTCGACGCTGTTCAACGCCCTGACCGGCGCCGACGCCTACGCCGCCGACCAGCTGTTCGCGACCCTGGACCCGACGGTGCGCAAGATCACCCTGCCGGGCGGGCACGTGGTGCTGGCCGACACCGTGGGCTTCGTCCGCGACCTGCCGCATGAGCTGGTGGCAGCCTTCCGTTCGACCCTGAGCGAGGCCCGCGAGGCCGACCTGCTGGTGCATCTGATCGACGCGTCCGATCCCCTGCGCGAAGAGCGCGTGGCCCAGGTGGACGACGTCCTGGCGGAGATCGGTGCCGGCGACATCCCGCAGCTGCTGGTCTACAACAAGATCGACCGCCTTGGCGTGCCCGCGCGCCACGACCAGCCACACGCCGGCGACCACATCGATGAGGCCGCGGTCCGCGAGCGGGTATGGATTTCAGCCCGCGACCACGAGGGCATGGACCTGCTGCGCGCGGCGCTGGGCCGCCGCCTGGGCCTGCGCAGGCTGCACGGCGAAGTGCGCCTGCCGCCGGGTGCCGGCCGCTTGCGCGCGCACCTGCACGAGATCGACGCCATCCGTGCCGAGGCGCATGACGAGCACGGCTGGACCCTCGACATCGACCTGCCGCTGAGCGACGCCCGCCGCCTGGCGGCGCAGGCCGACGGCGAACCCCTGCGGCCGCTGCTGCCCGTGGCCTGATGACCGGAACGCGGGGGGGGGGGGGGGGGGGTGTGGTCGGCCTTGCTCGTGGTTC
>NZ_JBCLVB010000004.1:0-66913 GCF_039548455.1 Luteimonas sp. MJ250
TCCCTCCCGCTTCCTAAACACAAGAACCCCCCCGCCGCCCCCCCCCCCCCCCCCGCACCTTGTAGAATGTCCCTTCGCTGCCGGTCCCGGTGGCGGGATCCCCAGACTGGAGCCAGCATGGCCTGGAACATCCCCGGCAAGAACAACGACGACCGCGGCTCGGGCCGCAACGACGACAACGGTCGCCGCCAGAATCCCTGGCCGCCGCGCCGCAGCAGCGGCGGTGGCCGCGGCCGTGGTCCCTTCGACGGCATCCTCGACCAGCTTCGCGGCATGTTCGGCGGCGGCGCCGGCGGCGGCAATCCGCTGCGCTGGATCGGCATCGCGCTGGCGCTGTGGCTCGCGTTCAACTGCTTCGTGCTGGTGGGCGAGCAGGATCGAGGCGTGGTGCTGCGCTTCGGCAAGTTCGCCCGCGTCATGCAGCCGGGCCCCAACTTCAAGCTGCCGTGGCCGATCGAAAGCGTCACCAAGCTCAACACCACCGGCGTGCGCACCTTCAGCAACAGCCTGCCGGTGCTGACCCGCGACGAGAACATCGTCACCGTGTCGTTCAACGTGCAGTACCGCATCAGCGACCCGCAGATGTACCTGTTCGGCTCGCGGGATGCCGACAACGTGCTCGAGCAGGTCTCGCAAAGCGCGGTGCGCGAGCAGATCGGCCGCGCCAACCTGGACTCCGCGCTCAACGCGCGTGGCCCGCTGTCGGCCGCCGCGGCGACGTCCCTGCAGGCGTCCCTGGACACCTACCGCACCGGCCTGATCGTGACCGAGCTCAGCCTGCAGGACGCGCGCCCGCCGGAGGCCGTCAAGCCGGCCTTCGACGAGGTCAACAGCGCCCAGCAGATGAACGAGCGCCTGGTGAACGAGGCCCGCGCCTACGCCGCGCGCATCGTGCCCGAGGCCCGCGGCCAGGCGCAGCGCGTGCGCACCACGGCCGAGGGTTACAAGACCGCCGAGGTCGCCCGCGCCACCGGTGACGCCCAGCGCTTCACGCTGCTGGTCAACGAGTACGCCAAGGCGCCCGAAGTCACCCGCAAGCGCCTGTGGCTGGAGACGGTCGAAGACGTGCTGGCCGACAACCGCAAGGTCGTGGGCGGCGATGGCCAACAGCTGATCTATGTGCCCATGGGCGGGCAGGGCGGCGCGCCGCAGCAGCCCTTGCTGACCCCCGACATGGTCTCGCCGACCGTCAACGCCGCGCCCGAACTTGATCCGAGGCCCGCGGCGGCGCCCGCCAACCTGCCGCGCCCACCGCGCGAGGGAGCCACCCGATGAAGCCGCAATTCCTCGTCCCCGTCGTCCTGGTCGTGATCCTCGGCCTGCTCGGCTCGATGTTCATCGTCCGCGAAGGCCAGGTCGGCCTGGTGCTGAACCTCGGCCGCGTCGCGCGTACCGATCTCGGGCCCGGCCTGCACTTCAAGATCCCGATGGTGGAAAGCGCGCGCGTGTTCGACCGCCGCTTCACCGCCAACGAGTTCCCGCCCGAGCGCTCGCTGACCTCGGAGCGCAAGGACGTCAGCGTCGACTTCGTCGCCATCGGCTTCATCGTCGACGTCGCGGACTTCTACCGCGCCACCGGTGGCAACGAAGAGCTGGTGACCGACCGCCTCGCGCCGATCATCAAGGACTCGCTGCGCAACGAGATCAACTCGCAGACCCTGACCCAGCTGGTGTCGGGTGATCGCTCCGAGCTGATCGACCGCCAGCTGCCGGGCATCAACGAGGGTGCCCGCACCCTCGGCATGCAGGTGGTCGACATCCGCTTCAAGCAGATCGACCTGCCCACCGACAGCGAAGTGATCGGCCAGGTCTACGACCGCATGCGCGCCGAACGCCGCCAGGTGGCCAGCGCCCTGCGCGCCGAGGGCGAGGAGCAGGCGCGCATCGTCCGCGCCGAGGCCGACCGCGAGCAGACGGTGCTGCTGGCCGAGGCCGAGCGCGACGCGCAGGTGCTGCGAGGCGAGGGCGACGCCCAGGCCGCGAGCATCTACGCGCAGGCTGCGAACCGCGACCCCGCGTTCTTCGCCTTCCAGCGCAGCCTGGACGCCTACCGGCGTGCCTTCTCCTCTGGCGAAGCGGTGATGGTGCTGGAGCGCGACGACCCGTTCCTGCAGTACATGCGCAGCGACCGCTGAAGCGTGGGGGCCGGGCGTGAGTGACCTGTGGGCCGCCCTGTGCCTGGTGGCCGTGCTGGAGGGGCTGCTGTTGTTCGCAGCCCCGGGCGAGTGGAAACGGGCCATGACGCAGATGCTGGCCACGCCGGACCGCCAGCTGCGACGGATCGGCGGCATCGTGCTGGCCGCCGGCCTGCTGGCCCTGTGGTGGCTGCGCCAGGGCTGAGCCACGCCACGGCGTCACACCGGGCTGGCCCCCGGCGTAGAAAGCCGGGATAATCCAGAAAAGCCGGAAGGGCCCGCTGCACAGCGCGGACCTCCGGCTTTTTCCCGTTCAAGGAGCAGTGGCATGGGTCAGTCGGTGGTGGTGCTTGGCGCCCAGTGGGGCGACGAGGGCAAGGGCAAGATCGTCGACCTGCTGACGCAGGACATCGGCGCGGTGGTGCGCTTCCAGGGCGGCCACAATGCCGGCCACACGCTGGTGATCGGCGGCAAGAAAACGGTGCTGCACCTGATCCCGTCGGGCGTGCTGCGCGATGACGCGCTGTGCCTGATCGGCAACGGCGTGGTGCTGTCGCCTGCAGCGCTGATGAAGGAAATCGGCGAGCTTGAAGATGCAGGCGTCGAAGTGCGCTCGCGGCTGAAGATCAGCCCGGCGACGCCGCTGATCATGCCGTACCACATCGCCCTCGACCAGGCGCGCGAGAAGGCCGCCGGCGGCAAGGCCATCGGCACCACCGGCCGTGGCATCGGCCCGGCCTACGAGGACAAGGTCGCCCGCCGCGGCATCCGCGTGGCCGATCTGCATTACCCCGCGCAGCTGGAAGAACTGCTGCGCACGGCGCTGGATTACCACAACTTCGTGCTCACCCGGTACCTGGGCGTGGACGCGGTGGATTTCCAGCAGACCTATGACGAAGCGCTGGCGTTCGGCGAGTACGTCGAGCCGATGAAGTCCGACGTCGCCGGCATCCTCCACGAGCTGCGCAAGCAGGGCAAGAAGGTGCTGTACGAGGGCGCGCAGGGCTCGCTGCTCGACATCGACCACGGCACCTATCCCTACGTCACCAGCTCCAACACCACCGTTGGCGGTGCGCTGGCCGGCACCGGCGTGGGTGCGGACGCGATCGACTACGTGCTGGGCATCTGCAAGGCCTACGCCACCCGCGTCGGCGGCGGCCCGTTCCCGACCGAGCTCGACGACGAAGACGGCCAGCGCCTGCGCGACCGCGGCCAGGAATACGGCGCCACCACCGGCCGCCCGCGCCGCTGCGGCTGGATCGACATCGTCGCGCTGAAGCGCGCGGTGGCGATCAACGGCATCAGTGGCCTGTGCATCACCAAGCTCGACGTGCTGGACGGCCTGGACAAGCTGAAGATGTGCATCGCTTACCGTTACCGCGGCAAGGAAACCGAGTACGCCCCGCTCGACGCCCAGGGCTGGGCCGAGTGCGAGCCGGTGTACCTGGAGTTCCCGGGCTGGAGCGAGGACACCCACGGGATCACCGAGTGGGACAAGCTGCCGCCGGCCGCGCGTGCCTACCTGCGCGCGCTGGAGGAGCTGGCAGGGTGCCCGCTGTCGATCGTGAGCACCGGACCGGACCGGAAGCACACGATGGTGCTGCAGGACCCGTTTGCTTGAGCGAGCGGCTTTCTGCATATGAAGAAACCCCGCTGCTGCGGGGTTTTTTCTGATGGACGCGCTGAAGTACCTCGGCGGTTATCCGCTGGAGGTGCAGGCGAAGGTGCGCGCGCTGATCGAACAGGACCGGTTGGGCACGCTGCTGGCCGCGAAGTACAGCGAACGCCACGCGGTGCGAAACGACAGCCAGCTGTACGGCTACGTCCAGGGCCTGAAAGATCGCCACCTGCGCAAGTCCGCGCCGCTGGGCAAGGTGATCTACGACGGCAAGCTGCAGGTGGTGAAACATGCGCTGGGCACCCACACCACGATCTCGCGCGTGCAGGGCGGGAAGCTCAAGGCGAGCCGCGAGATCCGCATTGCCAGCGTGTTTCGCGACGCGCCCGCGGAGTTCCTCAAGATGATCGCCGTGCATGAGTTGGCGCACATGAAGGAAGCCGAGCACGACAAGGCGTTCTACCGGCTGTGCATGCATATGGAGCCGGACTACCACCAGCTTGAGTTCGATACGCGACTGTACCTGACGCAGCTGGATCTGGCGGGGCGGGGGCGGGCGGGCGTCGCCGAGGCGTAGCGCGCGCGAGCGCTAGCGACCCTGCGCGAACTCCGGGAAGGTCTCCGCCACCGTCGCCTCATCCGGCATGACGTAGAACACCCCGCCCCGCTCGAACGTCGGACGGATGATCTGCTCGTAAAACCCGGGCGCGACGTTGATGCAGCCATGCGTGACGCGGTTGTCGTCCGGCGTGGGTGATGCAAGGCGCTCGGCGCGCTTCTCCGCCGGGACGCCGGTTGCGGTCGGGTGGATGGAGACCGCGGATTCGTAATCCACCCACAGCACGCGCCCGGCGTCGATCGACGGACCGTACCCGCCGACGAAGCGGCCGGCAGGCGTGGTGCGATCCCGGCCCGGGATCTCGCGAAGCGCGAGGCCTGCAACGCCGGGGGCCGTGTGGTCGCCGACCGCCGAGCCAAACAGCCCGGGCGCCGCGCCGCGAAGCCGGCCGTCGCCGCCGAACACCAGGATCTGCGCGGCGGCCTTGTCGATGATCGCGAATGGATAGCCCTGGCTGTCCTTGGACGCAACCACCCAGCCCGCGAGCTCGATCACCGTGTCGGAGACTTCCTGGTCTCGCGGAAGCTGGTCGAAGGTGGAGACCGCCTGCGCCGCGGCATCCTCCTGGGCGCCGGCCACGCCGGTGAAGCTTGAAAGTGCCAGCGCCAGCGCCAAGGCGGCCTGGGCGGTCCGGATCGGATGGTGTGTGCGGTGACGGATGGGATCGGTCCTGGAATGGAGACAGGGAGACAGGTGGAGGCGGGAAAACCGGTGGCCGGCAGGGGCCACCGGTCCGGGGTCAGGCCGCCTCGCGCGGCCCGGCCCGGCGTGCACTCAGCCGCGCGGCACGCGGCGCGGCGACGACTCCAGCTGCTGCACGCGGCCTTCGATCTGGTCCAGCCGCTGATTGGCCCGCTGCGCGCCCTGGTTGGCGGATTCGGCGCTCTGGGCAGCGCCCTGCACCTGCGTGTCGAGGCGGTCGAGGCGCGAGTTGATGCCTGCAAACTCGTCGTCGTAGGTGGCACAGGCGGAAAGGCCCACGGCGGCGACGATCGCGACGCCGAGCGTACGCGCCATCATCAGATGTTGCCGGGTCGGGGACATGGCAGTTCTCCTTCGTCTGGGGTGTCCGAATATAGCGACCTTTGGGCGAGCGCCATGTACAGCCTTCAGCTGACGTTGGAGTACGTGCATTCCCTGTGAAGAGGAGTGGGGACGCTTGAAACCTCCCTGCTCAATCCATGTTCGCTATGGCCGTCGTGGCAGGCATCTGCTGCGTCTATCGGGTGTGCTGTCCAAGGTCGTCCTGAGCCATCACACGCTTCGAAATCGTGGCAAACAGGCGCTCGACCTGGGCGGCGACGATGTCTATCTGCTGCAAGCAATGGATGAAACCGGCAGTAGGCATGTGCAGGACAAGCAGCAGGCCTATCTCGCGAGATAGGCCGCTTCACGCTGGCGGAGGGTGTGAGGCGGCACGCCACTGCGCCTTTTCTTCGAGCCGCTGCAGCACGATCCCGGCGACCATCGCGGGCACGAACCAGGCCGCCTCGCTCGAACCCACGCCGAGCGCCGCCAGCGCCGGACCCGGGCAGTAGCCGGCCAGGCCCCAGCCGATCCCGAACAGCGCAGCCCCTGCCAGCAGCCGCGAATCCACATGCCGCAGCTGCGACAGGCGGAAGTCGTCGGCGAACAGCGGACGACCGCGCCGCAGCACCGGGCGGAACAGCAGCAGGGTGGTGGCCACCGCGCCACCGAGGACGAAGGCGAGGGTGGGATCGAAGTCGCCGGCGACATCGAGGAAGCCGAGGATGCGTCGCGCATCGGTCATGCCCGACAGCGCGAGGCCGACCCCGAACAGCGCGCCGGAGGCGAACGCCGCGGCGATGAAGCGCTTCACGCCCAGCCTCCCGCGTGGCGCACGATCCACGTGGTCGCCACCGCCGTGGCCATGAAGGTCGGCACCGCCACCATCGAGCGCAGCGACAGCCGGCCCAGCCCGCACACGCCGTGCCCGCTGGTGCAGCCGTTGCCGAGGCTGGAGCCGAAGCCCACCAGCAGGCCCGCCGCCACCAGCAGCAGCGGCGGGAAGCCCTCGCGCGGGGCCGCGATGCCCGGCAGCAGCGCGATCGACGCGCGGCCCGCCAGCACCAGCCCTGCAAGGAACGCCAGCCGCCAGGCCAGTTCGCCGCGGCGCGGATACACGACCCCGGCGAGGATGCCGCTGACGCCGGCGATGCGTCCGTTGAGCCACAGCAGCAACGTGGCCGCGAGCCCGATCAGCACGCCGCCGGCAAGCGCCATCAGCCAGGTCGTACTCATGCGCCGATGCCAACGCGGTTGAGCGGCAGCCGCAGGTAGCGCACGCCGTCGCTCTCCGGCGGCGGCAGGTCGCCGCCGCGGATGTTGACCTGCAGCGACGGCAGGATGAGCTTGGGCGCCGCCAGTCCCGCGTCGCGCTCGTTGCGCAGGCGCACGAACGCCGCCTCGCCGACGTCGCCGGCCAGGTGCACGTTGCGCTCGCGCTGCGCGCCGATCGATGTTTCCGCGCACGCGTCGCGGCCATCCGGCGGATAGTCGTGGCAGAGGAACACGCGGGTGTCGTCCGGCAGCTCGAACAGGCGGCGGATCGAGCTGTACAGCGTGGCCGCATCGCCGCCGGGGAAGTCGGCGCGCGCCGTGCCGGTGTCGGGCGCGAAGACGGTGTCGCCGACGAAGGCCGCATCGCCGATGACGTAGGTCACGCTGTCGTCCGTGTGGCCGGGGGTGGCGATCACGCGGCCGCCGAGTTCGCCGATGGCAAAGCTGTCGCCGTCGGCGAACAAGCGGTCGAACTGGCGACCGTCGACCGCGAACCCGTCTTCCAGGCCGAACACCGTCTTGAAGCGCGCCTGGATGCCGGTGATGCCGCGCCCGATGGCCACCCGGGCGCCGGTCTGCGCGCGCAGCCAGGCGGCGGCGGAGAGGTGGTCGGCATGCGCGTGGGTCTCGAGGATCCACTCCACGCGCAGGTGGTGCCCGCGCGCGAAGTCGAGCAGGCGTTGCGCGGAGTCGAATGCCGTGCGGGCGGTGGCGGCCTCGTAATCCATCACTGGATCGACGATGGCGGCGTGGCCACCGGCGCGATCGTAGACCACGTGGGACCAGGTGGACGTGGACGGGTCGTAGAAGCTCTCTACCTGTGGATTCATGATGGGCTTCCATATTATTCAGTAAATGCTAAAGTATGGTTCGTCCCGTGTCCTGTCAAGCGAGTCCTGCGACGATGCCGAGCAACGCCCCCAGACCGTCCAGCCCCGAGCCGCTGGCCTCCGGCATGGCCGTCCATGCCGGCGAGGCGGCGGCCCTGCTGAAAGCGCTGGCCCATCCCGCCCGCCTGCTGGTGCTGTGCCAGCTGGTGGAGGGCGAGCGGACCGTGGGCGAGCTGCAGCCCGCGACGGGACTCGGTGCCTCGGCGCTGTCCCAGCACCTCGCCGTGCTGCGTGACATGGCCCTGGTGCACACCCGGCGCCAGGCGCAGTGCATCCACTATTCGCTGGCGGACGGACCGGCGGTGAGCGTGCTCGAGGCGCTGCACGCCGCCTTCTGTGCCGCGCCGCGACCCCACAACATGAGCAGCCTGCCATGACCCCACGACGCACCCTGCCGGCGATCACGCTCGCGGCTGCACTTTCCACCGCACTCACCGCCTGCACCACGCCCGGCGACGTGCGGCGCGCCCAGGCCGACCAGGAGTTGACCATGCCATCCCCCGTGCTCGAACGCTTCGCCAACCCTGTCGCCGGCGTCCATTCCGGCGGCCGCATCACGGCGGATGATCTTTCCGCGCTGCGCGCCGCCGGCATCCGCCACGTCATCAACCTGGCACCGGCATCCGAGACGCCCGGATTCGACGAGGCCGAGGCGGCGCGGGCGGCGGGAGTGCGCTACGACCCCTTGCCGATCGCCGGCGCCGGGGATCTCGACCGTGAAGCGGTGGTGGCTTTCGACCGCCTGCTGCAGGCCGCCGACGCGCCCACGCTGGTGCACTGCGGCAGCGGCAATCGCGTGGGTGCGCTGGTGGCGCTGCGCGCGGCCTGGCTGCAGGGCGCGGACGAGGAGTCCGCCGTGGTGGAGGGCCGCCGCTGGGGGCTCACTGGCCTGGAGGGCGAAGTCCGCCAGCGCATCGCGCGCGAGCGCTGCGTGGCTAACGCGGGCCGGGCCGAACGGGGCACGGACTGCGACGACGCAGGCTGAGCGCGGCTCAGTCCCGGGTGGCCGGGCCCGTTGCGGTGCCGGCATCCTGCTGGACGACGGATCCGGCCTTCGCCGGGCCGGCCGGTTCGCCGGCCACCCTGCGCCGGCCCAGCGCCATGTGCTCGAACACGCCGTCGCGTCGCACCCAGGCGTGGTGCAGGGCGGCGCCTGCATGCACCAGCACCAGCGCCAGCAGGCCGTAGGCCAGCCATCCATGCAGTTCCCGCAGCAGGCCATAGCGCGCCAGGTCAGCTTCCATCAGCGCAGGCAGCACGAATCCGCCCACGCGCACCGGCAGCCCCGCGGCGCCATGCATGGCCCAGCCGGTCAGCGGCAGCGCCAGCATCAGCGCATACAGCGCCCAGTGGCTGGCCCGCGCCACGCCACGCTGCAGCGCGGGAATGCTGCGCGGCAGCGGCGGCGCACGGAAGCGCAGGCGGTTGGCCAGGCGCATCAGCACCAGCACAAGGGCGAGTACGCCGAACGCCTTGTGCAGCTGGATGGCCGGCGTGGTCCAGGGTTGCCAGCGGTCCACCATCGACGCGCCCAGGCTCAACTGCGACAGGAGCAGCGCGGCCATCGCCCAGTGCAGCAACCGGGCGGATACCGGATAGCGGGTCATGGCGCGCCCTCCAGCAGGGTCTCGCGTGCGCGACGGCGCAGGCTTTCGGCATAGGCCGCGCGGCGCGCGTGCAGGACGGGATCGGCCGACGGCTCGATGCCGTCCGGCAGCACCAGCGGGTCGAAGTTGAGGCCGTTGCAGTCGCCGCCCTGTTGCGCGTGGGCGGAGGTGAGTTCGATGGTGCCGGCATCCACGGTGCGGCGGGCGTCCGGCCACGGCCGGGCACCGTTGTCGACGGGGTCGCCCGGCTCGGCCAGCTGCAGGCGCAGCGTCCAGCGAAGCGGACCCGCCACCAGGCGCTGCTGGAACTCGCGGCTGAGCGCGTCGTCGGTGTGGGGCCCCTCGCCCAGGGCCGTGAACGGCGCCTCCGGCACCACCGCCCAGCGCACCGGCTGGCGCTGGCCATCGGCGTCGACCAGCACGAAGGCGTTGATGCTGTGGTAGCGCGTGTTCGCCCAGCTGTCGCTGGCCTGGTAGCCGGCCTGCCAGGCGCGGAAGGCGGCACTTTCCGGATGTGCGTCGAAGAATGCCGCGATCCGCGTCGGGTCCGGCTTGCCGGTGGCGGCGTCGGGCGCCATCGCACGCAACTGGTCGTGGAAGGCCTCGGGCGTGCCGACGGCCAGCACAGGAGGCGTGTTCATGGCCATCCGCCACTGCTGGCCATCGGCCTGGGTGATGGCCAGCGCCATGCTGCGCACACCGGCACTGGCCTCGGGGGCGACCGGGCTGCCGCCGCCGATGGACAGCCGTCCCAGCACCGGGGATTCACCGGTGGCGAACAGCGGCGCCGACGACAGCGTCGCGGCGTCGCCCGACGCGATGAAGCGGCCCGACACGCACAGACCGCGGGCGTGCGCGCGGCGGAAGCCCGCGTGCAGCGCGTTGCCGCCGCCCTGCATGGTGTCGACGATCGAGCTGGCGCGGTGGTCGGCACCGGTGCCGAACGCGCCGCGCAGCGCGGCGACGCCGGTGGCGCCGCCTGCGACCAGCACCACGATGAGTGCAGTGCGCAGGGCGCGGGTGCGCGGGGACAGCGGCGTGGACGTTGCGGTGGCCGGGGGGCGGGACTCCACGGGTGGGACCTTCCATTGGTTGGCAGCCGGAGAGGACCGCAGGCCGGCATCATGACCCATCCGCGGCCGGACATCCCGCCTGGGTGAACTTCCTTCCCTGGTGGTGCGCACGGCTGCGTTCACCGTCCGCTGACAGCATGGCGCCGAGCCTTGTACGCATGCACCTGGTCCAGCTTTTCCTGCCCCTGCATGACGGCGGCGGCGAACGCTTTGCGCGCGCGCTGTTCGACGCCGTGCGCGCCGAGCTCACCGAACGCTTCGGCGGCGTCACCGCCTTCAGCCGCGCGCCCGCGACCGGGCTGTGGGAGGACGACGACGGCGAAGTACAGCGCGACGACGTCGTCCTGTTCGAAGTCATGGCCGAGCACGTCGACCACGCCTGGTGGCGCCACTATCGCGAATCGCTGGAGCGGCGCTTCCGCCAGGACGAAGTGCTCGTTCGGGCCACGCCCGTCGAGCGGCTCTAGGCCGCGCCCGGCGTCGCTGGCCTAGACTCGGGGTTCCGCAGCAGCGAGGTGCTTCCATGGCCACCATGCCCCTGATGCCGGCCGCTTTCCTCGGCCACGGCAGCCCGATGAACGCGATCGAGCGCAACCGCTTCACCGAAGCGTGGCGCACGTTCGGCGCCTCGGTGCCGCGCCCGCGCGCAATCCTGGCGGTGTCGGCGCACTGGTACGTCAATGCCACCGCCGTGACCGCGATGCCGCGGCCGCGCACCATCCACGATTTTCATGGGTTCCCGCGCCCGCTGTTCGAGGTCGACTATCCGGCGCCGGGCCTGCCCGAGCTGGCCGAGGAGGTCGCTGACGTCGCAAAGCCGGATTTCGTCGGTTCGGACCACGACGGCTGGGGCTTGGACCATGGCACCTGGTCGGTGCTGGTGCACGCCTTCCCCGATGCCGACATCCCCGTGGTGCAGCTGTCGATCAACGCGCAGAAGCCGCCCGAGTGGCACGTCCGGATGGGTGTGCGCCTGGCGGCGCTGCGCGAGCGCGGCGTGCTGGTGCTGGGTAGCGGCAACGTGGTCCACAACCTGCGCGCGATGGACTGGAAGCAGCCCGACACGGCGTTCGACTGGAACACGCGCTTCGATGCGCACGTCAAGCAGCTGCTGGCCGAACGTGCGGGCGATGCCGCGGGCCTGGTCTCGCATCGCGACTACGCGCTCTCCGCGCCCACCGCCGAGCATTTCCTGCCGCTGCTCTACCTGGCAGGCATCGCCGCCGCGGCGGGCAAGGGCGCCGACGTGCTGGTGGAAGGCCCGGCCTACGGTTCGCTGTCGATGACCTCGTACACGGTCGGGGCGCAGTGCCCGCGGCAGGACCAGGCGGGCGAGGGCGCGGCGGCGCCGTCCAGCGTGGTGCCCGCGGACGCCTCCAACCTGTAGCGCCGCCTTGGCAGGATCCACGGAGCCGCTCACCCGCGTCGCCGTCGCGCGTCAGGCGTGGCCGATCATCCTGGCCAACGCGGCAGTGCCGGCGGTCGGGCTGGTGGATACGGCGGTCATCGGCCACTACGGCAGTGCGACGGAGCTTGGTGCGCTGGCCCTGGGCGCGCTGCTGTTCAACTTCGTCTACTGGAGCTTCGGCTTCCTGCGCATGGGCACCACGGGCTTCGTGGCGCAGGCGGTGGGTGCCGGTGACGAGCCCGAGGTGCGGGCCACGCTGGCACGCGGTGTGCTGCTGTCGGTGGGGCTGGGCGTTGCGCTGATGCTGCTGCAGTGGCCGGTCACCGCGCTGTACTTCGGGCTGATGGACGGCAGCGACGTGGTCGAGTCGGTGGCCGGCGAATACTTCCGTGCGCGCATCTGGGGCGCACCGGCGGCGCTGGCTTTGTTCGCCTGCAGTGGCTTGCTGATCGGGCTTGGCCGCAGCCGCGAGCTGTTGTTCGTGCAGCTGCTGCTCAATGGCCTCAACGCCGGGCTGGACGTCTGGTTTGCCGGCGCGCTGGGCATGGGTGCGCGGGGTATCGGGCTGGGCACGGCGATTGCCGAATGGTTGACCTGCGTGGTGGCGATCGTCGTGGTGCTGCGCGTGCTGCGTGCGCGCCACCGCGGTCCGACGCCGTTCCTGCAGTGGGCGCGGATTGCCGACATGGATCGCGTCCGCCAGGCGCTGGCGGCAAACGGCGACATCCTGGTGCGCACGCTGTGCCTGCTGCTGGCGTTCGGCTGGTTCGCAAACGCCGGGGCTCGCTTTGGCGACGTGACGCTGGCTGCGAACCACATCCTGCTGCAGCTGGTGTCGTTCAGCGCGTTCTTCCTGGACGGCTTCGCGTTCGTGGCCGAGGCGCAGGTGGGTGCCGCCTGGGGGGCGCGGGACGGGCGCAGGTTCCGCCGTGCCGTGCGCCTGACCAGCGAGCTGGCGGCGGGCACTGCGCTGGTGCTGGCCGCGCTGATCGCGCTGCTGGGTAATGCCGCGGTGGCTGCGCTGACCACGCTGCCCGCCGTGCGCGAGATCGCCGCCGCACACCTGCCGTGGAGCGCGCTGTACGTGCTGCTTTCGGTGGCCGCCTTCCAGCTTGATGGCGTGTTCATTGGTACCACGCACACGCGGGAGATGCGCAATGCCAGCATGGCCTCGTTGGCGGTGTTCCTGATATGCGCTTGGCCGCTTGCGGCGTGGTTTGGCAACCATGGGCTGTGGGCGGCGTTCGTGGTGTTTGTGGTGGCGCGGGCGTTGGTGCTGCTTCCCTGCTATCGGCGGATGCCGCAAGCACTCGCTTGAATCCGGCTGCACCTCCGGCTTGGGTCGAGCAGCCCCTTCTGTTAACCTGAACAGGTTCGGCCCGGCCTGCCCCCACGTTTTTTCCACCCACTGCGGCAGGTGCGGCCCCACCACAACCAGGCGCGCGATCGAGTTTTCTCTCGCGCCGCGCTGCGCTTGTGATCTTCACTGATCGTTCGCGTATCCAGGATCGTTGCCGGTCCGCGCTTCCGCGCGCCTTTGGCGTGTCCAGACGCCGGGATGGTGCGCAGCACAATCTTTTCATGTCGCCCAATGGAGCCTCCATGCCAGATTCCGACCATCAACCACACCCGTTTCCCGAACAGCCGCTGCCTGTCTGGCGGCGCGCGGTGATCAAGGTTGGCAGCAGCCTGCTGACCGACGGCCGCGGCAACCTGGAGAGGCGCAATGCCTCCGCGCTGGCGTCCTTGATCGCCGGTTTCCGGGCCCAGGGTCGCGAGGTCCTGCTGGTGTCTTCAGGCGCCGTGGCCGCGGGGCGCGGGCTGATGTCGCGCCAGCGCGGCAGCCTGGTGCAGCGCCAGGCGCTGGCCTCGCTGGGACAGACGCCGATGCTGGCGCTGTGGCAGGAGCTCTTCGAGTATCCGGTGGCGCAGGTGCTGCTCAGCCACGACGACATGCGCAACCGGCGCCGCTACCTCAATGCGCGGGCGACGTTGCAGGAACTGCTGCGGATCGGGGCGGTGCCGATCATCAACGAGAACGACACCGTGTCGGTGGACGAGCTCAAGCTGGGCGACAACGACAACCTGGCCGCGGCGGTGGCCACCCTGGTCGATGCCGACATGCTCTTCATCGCCACTGATACCCACGGACTCTACAGCGGCCATCCCACGCGTGATCCCGACGCGCGGCCCTTGCCGCGGGTCGAGGCGATCACGCCGGAAGTCATGGCGATGACCGCAGGCGGCGCGGGCGCGCTGGGTACCGGCGGCATGGCCACCAAGCTGGAGGCGGCCAGCAAGGCCGCCGCGGCGGGGATCGACACCGCGCTGCTGTGCGGCCACGACCGCCGCGCGCTGGCGGCGCTTGCCAACGACCGCCTGCACGGCACCCTGATCCCGGCGCACGGCCCGCGCCTCCTGGCGCGCAAGCTGTGGCTCCGCCACCAGCCGGCCTGCGGCGGCCAGTTGCGGATCGACGACGGTGCCTGCAAGGCGCTGGCCGAGCGCGGCGCCTCGCTGCTGCCCGGCGGCGTCATCGGGGTGGAAGGCGACTTCAGCAACCACGCCCTGGTCAACCTGGTCAGCAGGCAGGGCCGCCGCATTGGCCGCGGCCTGGTCGAGTACCACGCCAGCGACCTGCAGCGCATCGCCGGCCGCCACAGCCAGGAGATCGAGGGGCTGCTCGGTTTCGACAACGGCAGCGCCGTCGTACGCCGCGACAACCTGGTCCTGATCGACCAGCCCACGGCCACCACGCATTGAACAAGGAGTCACCTTCCATGACCAGTTACATCCGTTCCCTTGCCGAGCGCGCCCGTGCGGCTTCGCACGCGATCGCCGCGCTGGATCCGTCCCGCCGTGCGGCGCTGTTGTCGAAGATGGCCGACGCGGTCGACGCCGGCCGCGCCGACGTCCTGGCCGCCAACGCGCGCGACATGCAGCGGGCGAACGAAGCCGGTACCACCGGTGCCATGCTGGACCGCCTGGAGCTGGACGACGGCCGCATCGACGGCATCGTGCAGGCGATCCGCGAGGTCGCCGCGCTGCCCGATCCGGTCGGCCAGGTCACCCGCAGCGAAACGCATGCCAACGGCATGACCGTGGAGAAGGTGCGCATACCGCTGGGATTGATCGCGATGATCTACGAGGCCCGGCCCAACGTGACCGCCGACGCCGCCGCGCTGTGCCTGCGCGCGGGCAACGCGGTGCTGCTGCGCGGCGGCTCGGAGGCGCGCGAGAGCAATATCGCGATCGCCCGCTGCCTGCATTCGGCACTGCGCGAATTCGACCTGCCGGTCGAAGCGGTGGCGCTGGTGGAAGACACCGCGCGCGAGCACGTGCTCGAGCTGCTGCAGCTGACCGACCTGGTCGACCTGGCGATCCCGCGCGGCGGCGAACGCCTGATCCGCTTCGTGGCCGAGAACGCGCGGGTGCCGGTGATCAAGCACTACAAGGGCGTGTGCCATCTGTACGTGGACGCCGCCGCCGACCCGGCCGCCGCAACCCGCCTGGCGGTGGACGGCAAGCTGTCGCGCCCCGGCGTGTGCAACGCGCTGGAAACGCTGCTGGTGCATGCCGATATCGCCGGCACGTGGATCCCGGACGCGCTGGCCACGATGGTCCGGGGCGGCGCGGAGATCCGCGGCTGCGAGCGGACCCAAGCGCTGTTCGCGGATGCGAAGCCGGTGACGGAAGAGGATTACGACACCGAGTACCTGGCGCCGATCATCTCGGTGCGGGTGGTGGATTCGATCGACGACGCCATCAGCCACATCCAGCGCCACACGTCCGACCACACCGAGGTGATTTCCACCACCGACAAGGCCGCGGCCGACCGCTTCGTGCGTGCGATCCGCAGCTCGGCGGTGATGGTCAACGCCTCGTCGCGCTTCAACGATGGCGGCCAGCTGGGCCTGGGCGCGGAGATCGGCATTTCCACCACCCGCCTGCACGCCTACGGGCCGATGGGGCTGGAGTCGCTGACCATCGAACGCTGGGTGGTCCGTGGCGAAGGCCAGGTGCGCCACCCGGAGTCAGCGCAGGCCTGAGCCTCGGCGCAACCGGCAGCCCGCAGGCACACCGCCGGCTCATTGCGCTCGATGGTTGGGTGACCCGACCGCAGCGCCTAATCCAGCTGCGGCGGCCCTGCCGCAGGCAGCATGGCGGCGCAGCGCTCCAGCAGGGCGATGAGCTGGTCCTGTTCGGCGGGCGCGAGCGTGCGCAGTGCGCCTTCGATCGCGGCGCGCGCGGCGGCGCTGCCGCGCGTCACCAGCTCCACGGCCGCGGGCGTGGCCGCGAGCGCCTGCACCCGCTTGAGGCTCGGATGCGGGCTGCGGATCACCAGGCCATCGCGCTCCAGCCGCGCCAGGATCTGGTGCATGGTCTGCGGCGACACCCCGTTGCGCCGCGCCAGCTCGGCGTTCGACAGGCCCGGATGTTCGACCAGCGCCATCAGCGCCAGCGCCTGCGGCCGCGTCAGGTCCAAGCCTTCCTCGTGCAACCGCCGGTCGACCACGGCGCTCAGGCCGAGGTGCAGCCGCCGCGCCAGCACGCCGGTGCGGTAGGCGCGTGATTTCCTGAACGCCTGCAGGCTGGTGGTCTTGCGTTGGGCCATCCCGGTCTCCGTCGTCACCCACTTCCTATCAGTGTGCTGATACCTTGCCGGGCTTTCCGGTACGAGTCCGTGACGATGCCCGTTTTTTCCCGACTGCCGGCCGCTTCCGGTGTCCTGGTGCTTGTCCTCGCCCTCGCCCTCGCTGGCTGCGGTAGCGATGCACCCCCCGAGGCCATGCCCAGCCTGACCGTGAGCCTGGCGACGCCGCAGCTGCGCGAGGTCACGCGCGAGGTGGTGGCCTCGGGCGCGGTGGCGGCGTGGGAGGAGGTCTCGGTGGGCGTGGAACTCTCCGGCCTGCGCGTGTCTTCGGTGGAAGTGGAGGTGGGCAGCGTGGTCGCGGCCGGCGACGTGCTGCTGCGCGTCGACGATCGCACGCTGGCCTCGCAGCTGGCGCAGTCCGACGCCCAGGTGCGCGAGGCGCAGACCAACCTGGAGACCGCCCGCCGCAAGGCCGCGCGCATCCGCGAGCTCGCCAATTCGCAGATGGTGTCCCTGCAGGACGCCGAAGAAGCCGAAGCTGCGCGTGCCAACGCCGAAGCGCGGCTCAACACCGCCGTCGCCAGCCGCGACGCCGCGCGCGTGCAGCGCGACTTCACCGTGGTGCGCGCGCCGGTTGCCGGCGTGGTGTCCGCGCGCAGCGTGCAGCCGGGGCAGGTGGTGGGTGCCGGCACGGAGCTGCTGCGGCTGATCCGCGACGGCCGCCTGGAGTGGCGTGCCGAACTTGCCGAGGGCGACCTGCTGCGCGTGGGGGCCGGTACGGCGGTGCGCGTGGAGGCGCCGGCCGGCGGCACGGTCGAAGGCACCGTGCGCACCGTCTCGCCCGGGCTGGATGCGCAGAGCCGCACCGGCACCGTGTACGTCGACCTGCCGGAGCCGGGCGCGCTGCGCGCCGGCATGTTCGCGCAGGGGCGGCTGGCGCTGGGCCGCGCGCAGGCATTGCTGGTGCCGGGCGAATCGGTGGTGCGCCGCGACGGGCGCGCCTACGTCTTCACCGTCGACGAGGAAGGCCGCGTGCGCGAGCGCGGCGTGGTGACCGGCGGCGCGCAGGGCGACCTGGTGGAGGTGAGCGACGGGCTGACGCAGGGCGATCGCGTGGTGGCGCGCGGCGCGGGCTTCCTCGGCGATGGTGACCTGGTGCGCGTGGTCGAGAGTGCGGAGGCGGCCGATGCGGCGAACGCCGGGGCGGCTTCGGCATCCGCCGCAGGTACTGCGAGCACACCCGCCACAGTCGGCAATGCGGGCAACGGTGACGCGGCCGCGCCTGCCGCGGACCGCCGCCTGGACGGCGCCGGTGAGGCCGTCGCCGAATGAACTTCTCCGCCTGGTCGATCAACCGCCCGCTGCCGGCGATCCTGGTCTTCATCCTGCTGAGCGCCGCGGGCCTGCTGGCCTTCAACAAGCTTGCCGTCTCGCAGTTCCCCGACCTCACCGTGCCGGTGGTCAACGTCACCGTGACGCTGCCGGGCGCGAGCCCCAGCACGCTGGAAACCCAGGTCACGCGCAAGGTCGAGGACGCGACCGCGAGCATTCCCGACCTGCGCAACATGGCCTCGGTCGTCAACGAGGGCGTGTCGACCACCATCCTCACCTTCGAGATCGAGAAGGACGGCACCCTGGCCAAGGACGAAGTGCGCGACGCGATCGACCGCGTGCGCATCGACCTGCCGGCCGACGTCGAGCCGCCGATCGTTTCGCTGGTCAACGTCACCGGCGGCGACATGCTGACCTATGCCGTCACCGCCGACGGCTGGAGCGACGAGGAGCTCAGCTGGTTCATCGACGACACCGTGGCCAAGCGCCTGTTCGCCGTGCCCGGAGTCGGCACGGTGCGGCGCATCGGGGGCGTCAACCGCGAGATCCGCGTTGATCTGCGGCCGGAAGCCGTGCAGGGCTTCGGCGCCAGCCCGGCGCTGATCAGCCAGCAGCTCGCGCGCATCCAGCAGGAGCAGCCCGGCGGCCGCACCACCGTGGGCGGCAGCGAGCAGGCCGTGCGCACGCTCGGCACCGTCGAGACCGCCGCCGACCTCGCCAACTTCCCCATCTCCATGCCCGACGGGCGCAGCGTGCGGCTGTCGACGCTGGCAACGGTGAGCGACGGCAACGCCACCGTCAGCCAGCGCACCACGCTCGACGGCCGTCCGGTGATCGGCTTCGCCGTGCAGCGCACCACCAACACCAGCGAGGTTGACGTCGGCAACGCCGTGCGCGACAGCGTGGCGAAGCTGCAGGCCGAGCAGCCGCGCGTGCGCATGGTGGAAGTGGCCTCCACGACGCAAGTGGCCGAGAACTCGTTCGAGTCCTCGATGCACATGCTCTACGAAGGTTCGGCACTCGCCGTGCTGGTGGTGTTCCTGTTCCTGCGCGATTTCCGAGCCACCTTCATCAGCGCCATCGCGCTGCCGCTGTCGATCATCCCGACCTTCGCCGTCATGTACTGGCTGGGCTTCAGCCTCAACATGATCACGCTGCTGGCGCTGGCCGTGGTGGTCGGCATCCTGGTGGACGATGCGATCGTCGAGGTAGAGAACATCGACCGCCACCTGCGCATGGGCAAGTCGCCGAAGCAGGCCGCCACCGAGGCCGCCGATGAAATCGGGCTGGCGGTGATCGCGACTTCGTGCACGCTGGCAGCGGTGTTCATTCCCGTGGCCTTCATGCCCGGCATCCCCGGCAAGTTCTTCCGCGAGTTCGGCTGGACCGCGGCCGCGGCGGTGATGTTCTCGCTGCTGGTGGCGCGCCTGATCACGCCGATGATGGCGGCCTACATGCTCAAGCCCCTGCCCGAACACAAGGGCGACTCGAAGCTGATGCAGTGGTACCTGCGCTTCGTCGACAGTTCGCTGAAGCACCGCAACCGCACGCTGTCGGTCGCGCTGGGCATCTTCATCGGCTCGCTGGCGCTGCTGCCGCTACTCAAGGTCACCTTCATCCCGCCCATCGACGGCATCCAGAGCAACGTGCTGATCGAGCTGCCGCCGGGCTCCGCGCTCGCCACCACCGAAGAAGTCGCCGAGACCGCGCGCCAGCGCATCGCCGACATCCCCGAGATCGAGCACGTGTTCGTGACCGCCGGCAGCACCTCCGGCGCCAACGGCCCGGCCGGCGATATGAGCAGCGCCGAGCTGCGCAAGGCCACGCTGACCATCCGCTGGACCGACGACCGCGACCTCACCCAGTACGAACTGGAAACGCAGGTGCGCGAGCGGCTTGCGGACCTGCCCGGCGTGCGCCTGAGCTTCCAGGGCGGCGAACCCGGACGCGCCCTGCAGCTGGTGCTGGCCGGCGACGACCCGGTGAAGCTCGCCGCCACCGCGCGCGACGTCGAGCGCGAGATCCGCCAGCTGCCGGGCCTCGGCACCGTGGGCTCGTCGGCCTCGCTGGTGCGCCCGGAGGTGATCGTGCGCCCGGACCCCGCGCGCGCCGCCGACCTGGGCGTGTCCACCGCCGACATCGCCGCCGCCACCCGCGTCGCGACCCGCGGCGACTACGAGCAGTTCCTCGCCAAGCTCAACCTGCCCGAGCGCCAGGTGCCGATCCGCGTGCAGCTGGACGAGCGCGCGCTGTCGGACCCGTCACTGCTCGGCCAGCTGCGCGTGCCGACGTCGACGGGCGGCAGCGTGCCGCTGTCGTCGGTGGCTACGATCACCACCGCCAGCGGCCCCTCGCAGATCGACCGCTTCGACCGCCGCCGCAACGTCACCATCACCGTCGACCTCAACGGCATGGCGATGGGCGAAGTGGAAGGGCAGATCGATGCGCTGCCCTCGCTGCAGAACCTCCCGCCCGGCGTGGACCGGCAGGCCGCCGGCGACAGCGAGATCTTCGCCGAGATGTTCGGTGGCTTCGCCATGGCCATGGTCGCCGGCATCTTCTGCGTCTACGGCGTGCTGCTGCTGCTGTTCAACCACGCCAGCCAGCCGATCACGATCCTGGTGGCGGTGCCGCTGGCCGCGGGCGGCGCCTTCGGCGCGCTGCTGGTCACCGGCCTGGACATCTCGCTGTCGGTGCTGATCGGCCTGATCCTCTTGATCGGCATCGCGGTGAAGAACTCGATCCTGCTGGTGGACTACGCGGTCATGGCCGGGGAGAAGGGGATGTCGCGCCATGAGGCGCTGATGGACGCCTGCCACAAGCGCGCGCGGCCGGTGATCATGACCACGATGGCGATGGGCGCCGGGATGATGCCGATCGCACTCGGCCTGACCGCGGACGCGAGCTTCCGCATGCCGATGGCAGTGGCGGTGATCGGCGGGCTGATCACCTCGACCGTGCTGAGCCTGGTCGTGGTGCCGGCGGCGTTCACGCTGATGGATGACCTCGAGCAACGCCTGGTCCGCAGGCTCAGGGGCGGGGCGCCCGCCGCGGCGGCGTGATCGCGCGGTAGCCTGGGGGCCGCGGGGCGTCAGGACTCCCGGGCCACGTGGTAGCGGTTGCGCCCGGCCTTCTTGGCCTCGTACAGGGCGGCGTCCCCCGAGGCCATCAGGCCGGCCGCATCGGCCGCCTGCCGCGCGTAGGCGACGCCGATGCTGGTGCTGACCGTAAGCCGGGTGCCACCGACATCGACCGGCTCCGCCATGGCGGCGACCACCTTGCGCGCCACGGCCTCGGCGGCTCCGGGGGATGCGTCCTCGATCAGGATCACGAACTCGTCCCCGCCCAGGCGGGCGACCAGGTCGGTCTCGCGCACGCTGTCGCACAGCCGCTGCGCGAAGGCCTTGAGCACGATGTCGCCGGCGGCGTGGCCGTGGCCATCGTTGACCTGCTTGAAATGGTCGATGTCCATGCACAGCAGCGCGATCGGGATCGCGTGGCGCTGCTGCCGCTTGAGCGCCAGCCCCAGGCGCTCGTCGAACTGGCGGCGGTTGGCCAGGTCGGTCAGCGGATCGACGCGCGACAGCCATTCCAGCTCCAGCCGGCTTGCCGCCAGCGCCTGCTCGGCGGCGACGCGGCGACTGATGTTGCGGGCGGTCAGCATGATGTCGTTGGATTCGGCGTCGCCATCGGAAGGGATGCAGCGCAGCACGCCCTCGACCCAGACGTGGTGGCCGTCCTTGTGCCGGATGCGGTAGATCTCGGTGCGCGGGTCGCCCGAAGCGAGGACATCGGCCATTGCCTCCGCCTGCCGCGCGCGGTCGTCCGGATGCAGGAAATTCTGGCGCGCGCCGACCATCTCGGCGGGCCCGAAGCCGAACATCTCCGCAGCCGACGGCGAGACGTAGAGCAGCGCCCCATTGGCCGCTATGCGCGCGATGACGTCGTGCGAATGGTCCGCAAGCATGCGGTAGCGGCGCTCGCTTTCGCCCAGCCGCGCGGTCAGCCGTCTGCGTTCGGCCATGGTCAGGCAGAACGGGATCGTCATCAGGCAGCCGCCGGCAAGATAGAGCTGCAGCAGGGCCAGCCGGTCGGCGTCGCCCAGGCTCGGGTCCGACAGCGGCCCCTGGTCCAGCGTCGTGGCGGTGGCGATCACCAGGCCCAGGGCGATCACGCCCAGCCCGACGCCGGCGAAGCCGTGGCGTACGGCCAGCAGCAGCAGGGGCGGATAGGCCAGGAAGAGCAGCGGATAGCTGGTGGATGCAATGCCGGCCGCAACCGCGACCAGCAGGCCCAGGGCGGCCATCAGGCTCCAGCCGCGGCCGGGCTTCAGGAACAGGCCCACGCCCTCCCGCTGCACCACCAGGGTCATCGTCCCCAGCAGCACCATGCCGATGACGTGGGCGGCGTACCAGCCGCCCGCCGCACGCACGTAGTCCTGTCCGTGCATGAAGTGGGCCACGGCCGCGGCAATCAGTCCCGCCAGCGCGCAGGCGGCCAGCGTGGCCACGGTGGCGATGCTGCCCAGCGCGAGCCAGTGCTCCGGAGCGCGGATGTCGGGCACGCGGCTGCGGATGATCCACGCCACCGCCAGTGATTCCAGGAGGTTGCAGCTCGCGATGGCCAGTGCGTACGGGGCTTCGTCGCCGGCCAGCATGCGCGCCGGGAGCTCGGCCAGGAACGCGACCGCCAGGTAGCGCGGCCAGGTGCTGGTGCGCCGCGACAGCAGCCACCCGGTGAGGATGCCGTTGCCGACCCAGATGGCGGCGAGTTCGCCCGGTCCGCGGGCCAGGGTGAGTGCGAGCCACGCCGTCGCCGCGATCAGCGCCGCCAGTACGGTCCGATCGGCCCAGTATGTGCGTGGAAGTCTCAGGCGGCGGGAGGACATGGCCTTGCTGGTTGCGGGCCGGCGCGCTGCTCGGGCCGCGCCGTCTGCGCGCAGTCTACCCGCATGGCCGCGTGCCGCCCGGGACTCGCGGTCCGCGGGTCACGCGATGTTGATCACCGGTCGCGGAAGGTGGGGACCCCGATTGAAACGGAGATATCCATGACGCTGCTCCCCTCCGACACCCTGGTCGTGGTCGCCGACGGCACCGGCGCGCGCCTGTTCCGCAACGCCGGCGACGAGCGCGCGCCCTCGCTGCGCCAGGTCGAGCTGCGCGAGCTGATGAACATGGATGACGACGGCCCGGCGGGCAGCATGCCGCACGAATCCACCGGTGCCCAGATCGACGAGGCCACGTTCGCCAAGCAGCTCGCGCTGGCGCTGAACGAAGGCGCGCTCAAGCAGCAGTACCAGCACCTGGTGCTGATGGCCGATCCCACCACGCTCGGACGGATGCGCCCGCTGCTGCACAAGGAAGTCCAGCAACGCCTGGTCGCCGAGTTGCCGAAGACGCTGACCAACGCACCACTGGGCGATATCGAGCAGGCGCTGCGGGCACCGCTGTGAGCTACGAGGCGCGCTACTCGGCCGTGGAACCGGCGCGTGCGGAGCTCGATGCCATGGAAGGCACCCTGCTGCTGGAGTTCGGAACCGACTGGTGCGGGCACTGCCAGGCGGCACAGGCGCCGATCCGGGTGCTGCTGGGAGAACACGCCGGGATCAGGCACCTGAAGATCGAGGACGGTCGCGGACGGCCGCTGGGCCGCGCCTTCAAGGTGAAGCTGTGGCCGACGCTGGTGCTGCTGCGGTCGGGCCAGGAGCTGGTGCGGGTGGTACGCCCGGTATCCAGCGCTGACCTGGAACCGCTGCGCGACGCCCTGGCCCGGATCTAGCGGGCCGGCGTCCGTAAAGGTCGCCGGCTTTCCGCTCCCGCGGCGAACGGAACTCAGGCCCGGAGCAGCTCCCAGCTGCCGATTTCTGCCAGCACGAACGCCGGCCTGCGCGCCGCCAGAGCGGGCTGCGTGCGCCAGGCGGGCTGCGTGTCGGCGTCCGGTCCGCTGCCCGCGTCCGCACTCCAGCGCGACAGGCCGGGAAGGCCGGACTCCGCGGCGGCAGGCAAACGCAGGTCCGCGAGCGCTACGCCGCCGCGGGCAAGACCTACCAGCAGTTCGATGGAGCGGCCATCCAGCGGGCGATAGGCCGCCATGCGCAGGCGGCCGTCGGGACGCTGCGTGATCGCGGCCAGGAGTGCGTCGTCGCGCTGCAGGGCCACGACCGCCCCACCAAGGTCGACCGGGCCGATTTCGATCCACCAGTCCGCGCCTTCGGCGGCCAGGCATTCGTCGGCATCATCCGGTGCCAGCAGCTCCGCCAGGCGCGCCATGGCCGGCTCCATGGCCTGCCAGTCAGCCGCTTCACGGGCGGCGCGCAGCTGGAGCCCGTGCAGCATGTCGGCCAGCGGCAGCTCGCCGTCGTTGGCCACCGCGGCCTGGAAGGCGGGCAGTGCAACCGGGTAGGGAATGGAGGGCAGGCCGAGGCCGGTCAGCGCGTCGGCCGGGGGGTGGAGTTCGATCATCTGGTGCATGGCGCCTATTGTCCCTGCCTTCGTCTCACCAGGGGTGACTGCGGCATGACGCCTGTGTGGAATCGCGGTGCCGACCGCGCTTGACTTCGCACACGAAAACGGCCCCGCCGGAGCGGGGCCGTTGATTGCCGCCTTGCGATGCCTGCGTCAGTGGCCGGACGCTGCGTCGATCGCCTCGTTGCTGTTGAAGATCGTCGAGTCGGCTTCACCGTTGACGGTGAGGATGCCGGTCAGGCCCTTCTCGGCGCGGGACAGTGCGTGGTCGACCAGGATGTACTTGCCCGGGTAGTCGACCTTGAACTCGACCATGGTCGCGCCGCCCGGCGGCACCAGCGTGGTCTGCACGTCCGTCAGCGGCGGGCTGGTGAACGAGGCCAGGTCGTAGACCCGGTCGAACACTTCGCCGATCAGGTGGAAGCTCGAGATCAGGTTCGGGCCGCCGACGCCGAAGAAGATCCGGACTTCTTCGCCCACGTTCGCGTTCATGTCGTAGGTCTTGGTGAGCGCGTCCATGGAGCCGTTGAACATCAGGTGCTCGGGCTTCTCGTCAAGCAGCTTGTCGACCGAGAACTCCTGCAGGCCGCTGGAGCCGTGCTTCTGGGCGGTATAGAGCTCGCCCTGCATCACGTAGTACTCCTTGTCGACCGTCGGCAAGCCGCCTTCGGGCTCGACCAGGATCATCCCGTACATGCCGTTGGAGATGTGGTGGGCGATCATCGGCGTGGCGCAGTGGTAGACGAACAGGCCCGGGTGCAGCGCCTTGAACGTGAAGCTCTTGGTCTCGCCGGGGCGGACCTGGGTCACCGCCGCACCGCCGCCGGGGCCGGTCACGGAGTGGAAGTCGACCGAGTGGATGTTGACGCTGTCCTCGGCGTTCTTGAGGTTGATCGTGACCGTGTCGCCCTGGCGGATGCGCAGCAGCGGGCCCGGGACCGTGTTGTCGAAGGTCCAGTAGCGGTACGTGCTGCCGTCGGACAGGCGGCCTTCGACCTCGGTGGTCAGCAGGTCATAGGTCACGTGCTGGGCGGCGCGGTCGCCGACGGGCGTGCCGACTTCGGCCGGGTTCTTGGAGATGTCGACCGCCGTGCTCACTTCTTCCTTGACGTCGCCGACGATCAGCTTGCCGGCCATGCCCGCGAGCTTGTGCCCGGGGATGGTGCAGATGTATTCGAAGGTGCCGCCCTTGGCGGCGCGGAACACGATCGTGGTCGAGGAACCCACGCCGACCAGCTGGTCGGACTGGGCGCCGAACTCGGGCACCGCGATGTCGTGCATGGCGCCGTCGTTGTTGGTGATCGTGATCGCGACCACCGAGCCCTCGGGCACGCGCAGGTCCGGGTTGACCTGGTCCTTGATCGCGCCGGCGTTGCCGACGAAGACCATCTGGCCGCCGGTGATCTCGGTGCGCAGGCTGAAGTTGACGTCGGCGATCATGTCGACCGAGGCCGATCCCTGCGCGGCCACATCGGAGGGGACGAAGCCGCCGGCGGCGGCGAGTGCGAACAGCAGTACCAGGTTTCTCATGGTGATGACCTCAGTGGTTGAACGACTTGAAGAAAATCGGGGGCCGATGCCGCGGGGGGTGCTGCCTGGCCGATGGAGCGCACGTTACTGCTGCGCAGCGGCCAGCCCCATGATCTGGGTCAAGCGCGTACGTTCGCGTATGGAAAGCGTCCGGTCTTGACCTGCGTCAGATCCATTCCGATGCCTGGCGCGGAGAATCCGCCGTGAAATGAACACGAAGGCATTCCAGCACTGGATGGGGCGGATCGGACTGGCGGCAGCGCTGTTGCTGATGCTGGTACCGACCACCACGCGACTGCTGGACGCCCCGGGCGAGGCGGGTGTCGCGCAGGCTCCTCTCCACGATGGCGGACATGCCCGGCATGGTGGACACGATGGTGGGGTTCCGGGCGATGCCCGTCCCGCAATCGGTGATCCGGACTGCGACTACTGTCCGCTGCTGGCCGCGTTCACGCACTCGGCGACGGTGGTGTTCAAAGCCTTCGCGTTGCCGGTGGCGACCCCGCAGGCGCTGGCGCCAACCGCACCCAGCGTGGCATGGCTGCACCCGAACGGACTGGGCTCGCGCGGACCGCCGCGCGTCGGCTGACCTTGCCACGCCGCCCGGCACCCGCCGCGCGGCACCCCCATCGCATTCCGCTCCATGGAGTCACGCCATGTCGATCCCCTTTTGCCCGGTGATCCGTTCGTCCTGCCTGTGCCTGGCGATTGCCGCCGCGCTTGCCAGCCCCGTCGCGCTTGCACTGGAGGCCGCCGCGCCCGACACCACGTCGGACGCAACGCGCACGGTGGATTTCGAAGCGCTGGTGGTCACGGCCGCCGCGCCGGTGTCCGCGCTTACCTGGGAAACCAGCCCGAAGCTTCCGCGCCAGCCGGTGCCGGCCAGTGATGGCGCCGACTACCTCAAAACCATTCCCGGCTTCAGCAGCGTCCGCAACGGCGGCAGCAACGGTGATCCGGTGCTGCGCGGCATGTTCGGCTCGCGCCTGAACCTGCTGACCAACGACGGTGCCATGCCCGGTGCCTGCCCTTCGCGCATGGACAACGCGATGTCCTACATCGCGCCCGAAACCTATGACGCGCTGGTGGTCACCAAGGGGCCGCAGACCGTGCTCTGGGGCCCGGGCGCGTCGGCCGGCACGGTGCGCTTCGAGCGTGACCGCGAGTTTTACGGCGAGCCCACCTGGAAACTTGCCGGCAGCGCGCTGGCCGGCAGCTGGGGCCGCAACGACCAGGTGGTCGACGCGAGCTACGGCATGCCGCTCGGCTACGCACGCGTGAGCGCCAACCGCTCCGAATCAGGTGATTACGACGACGGCAACGGCGACCGCGTCGGTTCGGCGTGGAAGAAGTGGAACGCCGACTTCGCGCTCGGCTGGACGCCCGACGAGGACACCCTGCTCGAACTCGGCGTGGGCATCGGCGACGGCCAGGCGCGGTATGCCACCCGCGGCATGGATGGCAGCAGCTTCGACCGCAGCAACTACAGCCTGCGCCTGGAGAAAGCGAACATCGGGTTCGGTGCGCTGCAGGAATTCGAGGCCAGCGTCTACCACAACGTCGCCGACCACGTGATGGACAACTACAGCCTGCGCGACCCGAACCCGAACGGTTCGATGCCCATGCCGATGGCGTCCAACGTCGAGCGCAGCACCAGCGGCGGGCGCGCCGCGGCGACCTGGCGCGGCGCCGCGTTCGAGCTCGTCACCGGCATCGACGCCCAGGACAGCCGCCACCGCCGTCGCGCCGGCATGGGCCGCAACGCCTATCTGGCCATGCCATGGACGGTGGACGCGCGCTTCGACAACCTCGGCCTGTTCGCCGAAGGCACCTGGTTCCAGGGCGACGACAGCCGCTGGATCGCCGGCGCGCGCGTGGACCGCGCGGGTGCCGAGGACGGGCGGATGACGGTGGCCGGTGGCCACGGCAGCCCGGCGATGCCCAATCCGACCGCGGGCCAGTCGCGCGAAGAGACGCTGAAGGCCGGCTTCGTCCGCTTCGAACGCGACGTCGGCAAGTCGCTCAGCTGGTACGCCGGCATCGGCCATACCGAGCGCATGCCCGACTACTGGGAGCTGTTCTCCGCGGACATGGGCCCGATGGGCTTTGCCAACGCCTTCGCCGGCCTCGACACCGAGAAGACCACCCAGCTGGACGTCGGCCTGCAGTACAGCGGCACGCGCTTCGACGCCTGGATCTCGGCCTACGCCGGCCGCGTCGATGACTTCATCCAGTTCCACTACATGGACGCAATGACGGGTCCGATGTCCAGGGTGTCGAACATCGACGCTCGGACCAGCGGCGCCGAGCTTGGCGGCGAGTACCGCGCGAACGAGGACTGGAAGCTCGGCGCCAGCCTGGCCTATGCCCGCGGCAAGGACCGCGACAGCGGCCGTCCGCTGCCGCAGATGCCGCCGCTGGAGGGCCGCTTGAGCGCCGACTGGAACAACGGCACCTGGTCGGCCGGTGCCCTGGTCAGGCTGGTCGACGGACAGAACCGCGTCGCCGAGGGCTATGGCAACGTGGTCGGCCAGGACATCGGTCCCAGCGCCGGCTTCGCCACGCTCGCGCTCAACGCCGGCTACCGCTTCGCAAGCGGCGTGCAGCTGACCGCCGGCGTCGACAACCTGTTCGACCGCGCCTACAGCGAGCACCTCAACCTCGCCGGAAACGCCGACTTCGGCTATCCGGCCGATGCGGTGCGGATCAACGAGCCGGGCCGGACGCTCTGGCTGCGGGTGGGCTACACCTACTGACGAGTCGCCGTCGCGGGGCAGCGTGGTGCCGCTACTTCGGCGGGACCACGCCGCCGTCCTCTTTGGTGAACGGGGTGCTGATCTGCGGCAGGATCTCGAGCACCCTTTCCGACGGACGCGCCAGCCGCACCCCGAGGCCGGTGCGCACGAAGGGCCGGTTGATCAGCACCGGCTCGGCGAGCATGGCGTCGAGCAGCGCGTCTTCGGGCAGGGACGGGTCGTCCAGGCCGAGCTCGGTGTACTTCGCTTCCTTCGCGCGGATGGCATCGCGAACGCCGATACCGGCGTCGCGAATCAGCGCGACCAGCTCGTCGCGCGACGGCGTGTCCTCCAGGTATTCGATGACCTCGGGCTCGATGCCGGCATGGCGGATCAGTGCCAGCGTGTTGCGTGACGTCCCGCAGCGCGGGTTGTGATAGATCGTGGCGTGCATGGTGGGCCTCGCTGGGGGGCGCTCCACTGTAGCGGTGCGGGGAAGGCCTGGCACCGTGCGCGCCTACAATCAGGGCGTGTCCGCCGCGCCTTCCAATCCGCCGCCCGGCCTGCGCCAGCAGATGCGCGGCATGTTCGATGTGCGCCGCGGGCATGCTGGCCGCCACCGGTGGCTTCACCGCGCTCTACGGCAGTGATCGTCCCTATCTCAACCGTGCGCGCGAGCTGGCCCTGATCGCGCTGGCGTTCGCGGCGGCGGTGGGCATCGGCATGGCCGCCGCGGCACTGGGCTGGATCGTGGTGGTGCCGGTGGTGGCGGTGATGGCCATGGTCGTCACCTGGATGGGCAACGCCTTCCAGATCGGCCCGCCGGGGGCGTACATGTTCCTGCTGGCCTGCGCCGCGGCCAGCGGCATGCCGGCCCCGGAGGGCGGCCCGCTGGCGGCGGCGCTGCTGGTGCTTTGCGGCGGCGCCTTTGCCTGGTGCGTGCACATGTTGGGCGCGCTGTCGGACGCGCGCGGCCCTGAAAAATCAGCGGTGCTGCGTGCCGGCGATGCCGTGGCCGCCTTCGTCGCGGCCGCGGGCACGCCGGGGCAGGATCGCGCACGCCATGCCGCCGCGCGCACCCTGCACGCGACCTGGAACACCCTGGTCAGCTATCAGCCCAAGCGCGCGGCTCCCGGCCGCCTGACCGCGCTGCGCGCGGTCAATCGCCGCATGCACCTGCTGTTTGCCGATGCCATGGCCGCTGCCGCCCGCGGCAAAGCGCCGCCGGCCGCGATCACCGAAGAAGTGCGCGGACTGCCCACTCCAGCCCGACACCAGCGCCGCCAGGCCTGATGGCGCTGCAGTTCGTGGTCGAAATGCTGGTCGTGCGCAACTACGCGCTGGCGGTGGTGTTCATCACCAGCGCGGCCCTGCTGCTGGCTTCGGGCGGCCAACTGATCGAGGCACCCGGGCCCTTCGTGCTGGCGCGCGGCGTCGATACCGCGATCGGCTGCGCCATCGCCTTGCTGGTGTTCCGCCTGCTGCCAGCGCGTCCGGCCGCGGCGCGCACGACACCCGGCCCGCTGGGCGCGCAGCCGCCGCTGCTGGAACGCGAGCTGCGCAGCCTGCAGGAATGCCTGGCGCGTGAGCCCGGCGCCGATGCGGGATTGACCCGCAGCGCTGATCGGGGTCCGGTCAGCGTCTCCTATTGACCCATCGACGGGGCCGGAGCGTCGTCACCGTGCGTGCCCAGGCGATCGACCAGTGACTGGCTCGCCAGGTTCAGCCCGACCACGTCCACCGTCGCGCCATGCTTGCGCAGCTTCAGCACCACGCGGTCCAGGGCGCCGACCGCGCTGGTGTCCCAGAAATGCGCATCGCGCACGTCGATCAGCACCTTCCCGGGCGTATGCAGGTAATCGAAGCTGTTGGCGAACTGCACTGCGGAGGCGAAGAACACCTGGCCCGTCACGCGGTAGCTGCGGCTGCCATCGTCGCCATCGTGGTGTTCGACCTGCAGCATCGAGCTCACCCGGCGCGTGAACGACAGCGCGGTGAGCAGTACGCCGGCCAGCACGCCCTTGGCCAGGTCGTGGGTGGCGACGGTGACCACCACGGTGCCGAACATGATCAGGTTGGCGCTCTTCGGGTGGGTCTTCAGCTCGCGGAAGCTCTTCCAGTGGAAGGTGCCGATGCTGACCATGATCATCACCGCCACCAGCGCCGCCATCGGGATCATCGATACCCAGTCCGATGCGTAGACCACGAGCAGCAGCAGGACCACGCCTGCGACCATGCACGACAGCCGGCCGCGGCCCCCGGAGCTGACGTTGATCACCGACTGGCCGATCATCGCGCAGCCGGCCATGCCGCCAAACAGGCCGGCGACGATGTTCGCCGAACCCTGGCCGGCACATTCGCGACGGCGGTTGGTGGGCGTGTCGGTCATGTCCTCGACGATCTGCGCGGTCATCAACGACTCCAGCAGGCCGACCACGGCCAGCGTGGCCGACACCGGCAGCAGGACCCACAGCGTGTCCAGCGTCCAAGGAATGTCCGGGAACAGGAACGTCGGCAGCGCATCCGGCAGCTCGCCCATGTCACCCACGGTGCGGATGTCCAGGCCCAGCCAGAGGCTGAGCGCGGTGAGCAGGATGATTGCCACCAGCGGCGATGGCACGGCTCTGGTGACCAGCGGCAGCAGGTAGATGATCGCCAGCCCGACCGCGCACACGATGTACACCGTCAGCGGCATGCCGATCAGCTCCGGCAGCTGCGCCATGAAGATCAGGATCGCCAGCGCGTTGACGAAGCCGATCACCACCGAACGCGACACGAATCGCATCAGCGTGTTCAAGCGCAGTGCCGCCGCGAGGAGCTGCAGCACGCCGGCCAGGATGGTCGCCGCCAGCAGGTACTGCAGCCCGTGGTCGCGCACCAGGTCGACCATCACCAGCGCCATTGCGCCGGTGGCGGCCGAGATCATGCCCGGACGGCCACCGGCCACTGCCGTGACCACCGCGATGCAGAACGAGGCGTACAGGCCGACCCTGGGATCGACGCCGGCGATGATCGAGAACGCGATGGCCTCGGGGATCAGCGCCAGCGCGACCAGCACGCCGGACAGGACATCGCCGCGGATGTTGCCGAACCACTGCTCGCGCAGCGGCGGATAGATGACGGACATGGAGCGGCTCCGTGGGCGTCGGCGGCGACGCGCACTGCAATGGTGGGAGGTGGGGTTGGCCTGAGCGGCGGGGTGCAGTTCAGCGTGCGTGGTGCGCGCCGGGCTCGTGTATGTCAATGCCGGCCTCGTGCTGGATGCGGTCGCGCAGCCACGCGGCGAAACCGGCTTCGGGGAGACTGCCTTCGGCAAGGCCGAGACAGACCGGGTACAACTCGAGGTCTTCGGCCTGCAGCGAGCCGCCATTGAGCACGATGAACACTTCGCAGGCTACGGCCGCAGTGCGCCTGTTGCCGTCAATGAAAGGATGGTTGCGCGCCAGGCCAAACGCCAGGCTCGCGGCGAGATCGGCAAGGTCCGGCGAAGGGTCGCCGTTCGCGTACAGCTGCTGCGGACGGGCGAGGGCGGAGTCCAGCAGGCTTTCGTCACGCACACCGCCGCTGCCGCCGTGCTCGCTCAGCTGGCGGTCGTGGATGGCAAGTGTAAACGGCTTCCCGATCCACGTGATCATGGCCGCCACTACTGCGCGAGCTTGTTGAGCAATGCACGGCGATCGCGCATGACCTGCTCCGCGACCTCCATCTGCTCGGCCAGCGTCGGATCGAACACGGTCAGCCTGATGCCGTCGGGCGTCTCCAGCGCGAAAAGTTCGTCGCCCTTCTGCAGGCGCAGGCGTGCGAGCAGATCCTTGGGCAGGATGACCCCGGAGGAATTGCCGATGGTGGTGATCTTGAGCTTCATGACCGATACTCTGGGGCGGTTATAACCAATGTTATGCCGCCCGGGACCGCCGGACAAATCCCGAAGCTCGGTGTCAGTTCCCCGAGTGCTTCTTCACCCAGGCCACATAGCCGTCCACCCAGCCCTGCAGGAAGCCGCGGCTGGCCTCGCCGACGCTGCCATCGGCTTCGAACAGCCCGTCCTTGGCCTGCAGGAAGACTTCCGGCTGGCCATATGTCGGCATGTCGAGATAGCCGACGATGGCGCGCAGGTGCTGCTGCGCGCAGGCGGTGCCGATGGCACCGATGGAGATGCCGACGATGCCCGCCGCCTTGCCGCCGAACGCGCTCTGGCCATACGGCCGTGAGGCGTGGTCGATGGCGTTCTTGAGCACGCCAGGCACCGAGCGGTTGTATTCGGGGGTCACGAACAGCACCCCGTCGGCTTCGGAGATCAGCGCCTTGAGCCGTTTCGCCGGCGCCGGCTGATTGTCGTCCTCGTCCTGGTTGTAGGGCGGCAGATCGTCGATGCGCGCGTATTCGAAGCTCACGCCTGCCGGCAGCAGTTTTTCCAGCGCCTGCGCGAGCGAGCGGTTCAGTGAGTCCTTGCGGATGCTGCCAACGAGCACCGCGATCTTGAGGTCGGCCATGGGATGGCTCCGCGTTTCCGGGGGACCTCCATCATCAAGCCGCTGCCGTTAACAGCCCGTTGCCGCGCCTTCGCCACGCATCTGCGCGCCACGCTGCCGCGCCAGTGGGGCGACCGCGTTGCGTGGTCGCCACCGCATGCGCCATGATCGGACGACACCGGGGAGGAGAGGATTGATGATCGATTGCACGCAGCGCAGCGCGGTGGGCAGGTGAGCATGGAGATCGTGCCGGTCTGGAAAAAGGTGACGCCGGAACTGTCGTCGGAACTCATCGCCATGTGGGCGCGCAACAGTGCGCTGCCTGATCCGACCAGGGCCGCCGAGCGCGCGCAGCAGGCGGTGGCCGTGGGCCGCGATGATGAAGGCCGGATCTGGGGCGTCGGCACCGCGGTGCTGGGTATCGTTCCGTCCTTCGGCCAGCCGACCTATCTCTACCGGCAGTTCTTCGACGTCGGCGCGCGCGGATTGAAGCAGACCATGCCCTTCCTCAATGCCATCCGCGACACGCTGGAGGCCTACAACGCCTCGCTGCCGAAGCCGGAGTCGGTGGGGGTGATGATCGAACTGCAGAACGACGACATGGCCGTGCGCTACCAGGACATGTACGAGGCCGAGGCGAAGGCGCACTTCATCGGCTGGTCGCCGCGCGGGCGGCAGCTGCGGATGATGTATTTCAAGGACGCCAGGATCATGCTCCCGTTCGACGCCGTGCCCCGGAAACGGCCGGTCGCGGCGTCCTGAGCCCGGGCCCCGGCGCCTTCGCCGGGAGCCTTGCCGCTTCACCGCGCCGCGACGCCCGCGGCCGGAAGGTATGCCTCCCCACCCGAGGAGGAAGGCGACATGGCACGCGGAAGCTATGACGAGGCGCAGCTGCACGAGCTGCTGTACCAGGGCATCGAGACCGAGCTCGGCGGCGAGCAGGTCTACCTGAAGGCGATCGAGTGCGCGGTCAATGACGACCTGCGCAAGGAGTGGAACGACTACCTCGAGGAAACCCGGCACCACCAGGAGGTGCTGCTGGGCGTGTTCGAGCAGCTGGGGCTGGATCCCGGCGTCCGCACGCCGGGCCGCGAGGTCGTGGCCCACCACGGCAAGTCGCTGGTGAAGGCGATGGAGATGGCGCAGGCGGCGGGTGATCCGGTGGCCGCCGAACTTGTCGCCGCGGAGTGCGTGGTCCTGGCCGAGACCAAGGACCATCTCAACTGGGAGCTGGTCGGCTACGTCTCGAAGAAGGCCACCGGCGATGTCGGCAAGGTGCTCAAGGCCGCGTACGAGGAGGTCGAGCAGCAGGAAGACCACCACCTGTACCACACCAAGGGATGGGGTCGGGAGCTGTGGCTGCAGTCGCTTGGCCTGCCGGCGGTGCTGCCGCCGCCGGAAGAGGTGAAGAAGGTCGAGACCGCGATCGGCGCGGCGCGCGCGGAGAACGCCCGCGACGGCATGCGCAAGCACTAGCACGTGCCGGCGCGCGGCCGTCGACTATCGGCAGTCGCGCGCGCGCCGGAGGCGGGTCAGGCCCGGCGCAGCAGGCGCAGCCCGAACCAGTCGCAGGCATCGTTCCAGCCATCGACCACGCGCAACCCCGCCTCGGACGCCAGCGCGCCGATGCGGGCGTCGGTGTATTTCTGGCTCTGTTCGACCTGCATCGATTCCCCCCGTGCAAACGCGAACTGCTGCTGCTCCACGGTCACGACCTGGTCGCGCAGGCTTTCCAGGGTGGTCACGATCCGGCCTTCGGGCTGCACATAGCGTGCGCGGTGGGCGAAGCCTGCGAGGTCGAAGTCGCTGCCGAGGTCGCGGTTGAGGCGGCGCAGCAGGTTGAGCGTGAACTCCGCGGTGATTCCCGCGGCATCGTTGTACGCGGCTTCGACGATGGCCGGATCCTTCTCCAGGTCCAGGCCGATGAGGGCCGCGCCGCTGCCGCCCATGGTGTCGCGCATCGCGGCCAGCAGGCGCACCGATTCCTCGCGGCTGAAGTTTCCGAGCGTGGAGCCCGGGAAGAACACCAGCGCCGAGTCGGCCCTGCGCGAGGGCGTGGGCAAGGGAACCGCCTGGGTGAAATCGGCCAGCACCGGCAGTACTTCGACGTCGCCGAACTCGCGGTCCAGGCGCTCCGCGCTGGCGGTCAGCGCAGAGCGCGAGATCTCGATCGGCGTATAGGCCACAGGGTCTTCGAGTGCGTCCAGCAGCAGGCGGGTCTTGCGGCCGCTGCCGCTGCCGTACTCGACCACGTGCGCGCGCGGGCCGACCGCGGCGGCGATCCGCGGGCCGCAGTCCGCAAGCAGGGCCAGCTCCACGCGCGTCGGGTAGTACTCCGGCTGGCGGGTGATGGCCTCGAAGAGTTCGGATCCGCGCTGGTCGTAGAAATATTTCGACGGCAGGTGCTTCGGGGTGGCCGACAGGCCGCGCAGCACGTCGCCGGTGATGTCGTCGACGCTGGGGTGCAGGTCGGTGATCGTCAGGTCATTGCTCAAGCAGGATCCTTTGCAAGGCGCAGGCCGGAGAACTGCCAGCGCGCGGGCGGTGCGAAGAAGTTGCGGTAGGTCGGGCGGGCATGTCCCGGCGGCGTGGCGCAGCTGCCGCCGCGGAGCACCAGCTGGCCGCTCATGAACTTGCCGTTGTATTCACCCAGGGTGCCCGCGAGCGGGCGGAAGCCGGGGTAGGGCGCGTACGCGCTGGACGTCCACTCCCAAGCCTGGCCGGTGCCGGCAAGGTCGGGTGCCGCGACTTCCCACTCGGCCTCGGTCGGCAGGCGCGCGCCGGCCCAGCGGGCGAAGGCGTCGGCTTCGTAGTGGCTGAGGTGGCGCACCGCCGCATCGGGATCGCGCGCCCTCCATCCGGCCAGGGTGAACTCGCGCACGCCGTCGGCGTGCCAATACATCGGGCGTCGCCAGCCTTGCCGCTGCGCGAGGTCCCAGCCGTCGCTCAGCCACAGCGACGCGGTGTCATAGCCGCCGTCGGCGACGAAGGCGGCGTACTCGGCGTTGGTCACAGGATGCGTGGCCATGGCGTGGGCCGGGACCAGCACCCTGTGCCGCGGCGTTTCGTTGTCGTAGGCGAAGCCGGCGCCGTCACCCGGCCAGCGCGCGGCGCCGACTTCGGCGATGCACTCGTCGCATTCGATCCAGTCAGCGCCCGCGGAGCGATGCAATGACGCGGTGGCGCCAGCGGATCCAGCGCGTCCGGTTGCAGCCGAGTGCGCCTGTTCGATCATGCAGTCCGGCTGGTAGGCCGGCTGCAGCGGATTGCACCAGAGCGCGTGCTTGATGTCGGTGAGCAGCAACTCCTGGTGCTGCTGCTCGTGGTGGGTACCGAGCAGCAGCACGTCGCACGTGTCCGCCTCGAAGCCGCCGGCCGCCAGCCGCTCCAGCACGCGGGCGTCGATGGCCTCGCGCCAGGCCAGCACCTCGGCCAGGGCCGGTCGTGACACCAGGCCGCGGCGCGCGCGCGCGTGGCGCTCGCCGGCGCCGACGTAGTAGCTGTTGAAGAGATAGTCCCAGCCGTCCGGCATAGCCCCGGGGGCATCGCCCAGCACGAAGCGCGAGAAGAACCAGCTGGTGTGCGCCAGGTGCCACTTGGCCGGGCTGGCCTCGGGCATCGACTGCAGCTGCGCGTCCTCGGGGGACAGCGGCGCGGCGAGCAGCACGGTGTGGGCGCGCACTTCCGCATAGCGGGCGGCGAGATCGAAAACCATGCCCGAAGCATAACCGCTGCGGCGGGCGGTCTCCGGGCAGGCCGCTCGCGGGGTCGTCATTCAGGCAAGCGTCCGCAGCTTCGGGAGCGGCCATCCTGTCGCGGCCGGCGTAAAGCCGGCGTCGCGGCCAGGATGCAGACAGGAGGGGACCGCGGGCGACGCGGGCTTCATGGGCGCAAGGCCAGGCTCGTGCCATGGCCATGGACCTCTTTCCGGACACAGGCGCGGTGCAGGTGGTGGATGACCCCGAAGGCGGCATCCGCTACTGGCCGGCGTTCGCCGCTCCCGGCGAGGCCGATGCATGGTTCCAGGCGCTGCAGGCACGGGTGCCCTGGTCTTCGCACCGACGGCAGATGTACGACCGGACCGTGGACGTGCCGCGACTGCTGGCTTCGTGGCGGGTCGACGCGCTGCCCGACGGACTGCCGCTGGCCACCATGCTGGAACAGGTGCGCGGCGTCGTGCCGGCGCCGTACAACGCGGTCGGCCTCAACCTCTATCGCGACGGCCGTGACAGCGTCGCCATGCACAACGACAAGCTGCACACCATCGTGCCCGGGCAGCCGATCACACTGGTGTCGCTGGGCGATCCGCGCAGGATGCTCGTGCGTGCGAAGGATGGCGCGCGCGAGCGCCATGCCATCGACCTGGTGCACGGCAGCCTGCTGGCGATGAGCCATGCCTCACAGCTGAGCCACGAGCACGGCATTCCGAAGACCGCGCGGGCCGTGGGCCCGCGCATGAGCGTGGTGTTCCGCGTGCGCCCACCGGCGCACGCGAAGTGACGTCGCGGCGTCGGGACCGGCACGCGCGCGGCGGTTGCGGCTGCGCGCCCGGGCTCAGGCGACGTCGGGTTCGCTGAAGGCCTCCGGCTCGTCCTCGGCAGAGCCGATCGGGATGCAGCTGCAGAAGACATTCTTGTCGCCGTGCACGTTGTCCACGCGCGCCACCGGCGGCCAGTACTTCTGCTGGCGCAGGCTGGGCAGCGGGAACACCGCCAGCTCGCGCGGATACGCGTGCGTCCACTCGCTCGCCGACACCTGCGCCGCCGTGTGCGGCGCGTGCTTGAGCGGGTTGTCCTCGCGGTCCAGGCGGCCGTCCTCGATCGCGCGGATCTCCTCGCGGATCTGGATCATCGCGTCGATGAAGCGGTCGAGCTCGTGCATCGACTCGCTCTCGGTCGGCTCCACCATCAGCGTGCCCGAGACCGGGAAGCTCAGCGTGGGCGCATGGAAGCCGAAGTCGATCAGGCGCTTGGCCACGTCCTCGGCGCCAACGCCGGTGGCGTCCTTGAGCGGCCGCAGGTCGAGGATGCACTCGTGCGCGACCAGGCCGTTGCGGCCGGTGTAGAGGGTCGGGTAGTGCGGTTCCAGGCGCTTGGCGACGTAGTTGGCGTTGAGCAGCGCGACCTGGGTGGCGCGGCGCAGGCCTTCGGCGCCCATCAACACGATGTACATCCAGCTGATCGGCAGGATGCTGGCCGAGCCGTGGGTCGCGGCGGAGACCATGCCGACCTCGCCCTCGCCGCCGAAGGCGCGCGGCAGGAACGGCGCCAGGTGCGACTTCACCGCGCAGGGGCCGACGCCGGGGCCGCCGCCGCCGTGCGGGATGCAGAAGGTCTTGTGCAGGTTGAGGTGGCTCACGTCTGAGCCCCACTTGCCGGGACGCGCGACGCCGCAGAGCGCGTTCATGTTGGCGCCGTCGGTGTACACCTGGCCGCCGTGGGCGTGCACGATTTCGCAGATCTCGACCACGTCCTCCTCGAACACGCCGTGCGTGGACGGGTAGGTGATCATGATCGCGGCCAGGCGGTCGGAGTACTTCTCCGCCTTGGCGCGGATGTCCTCGACGTCGACGTTGCCGTTGGCGTCGCAGCGGGTCACGACCACGGTCATGCCGACCATCTGCGCCGAGGCCGGGTTGGTGCCGTGCGCGGACTCCGGGATCAGGCAGATGTCGCGGTGGCCCTCGCCCTTCGAGGCCAGGTAGGCGCGGATCGCGAGCAGTCCTGCGAACTCGCCCTGGGCGCCGGAGTTCGGCTGGAAACTCACCGCGTCGTAGCCGGTGATCTCGGCCAGCATCGCCTCCAGGCCGTCGATCAGCACCTTGTAACCCGCGGTCTGGTCGGCCGGTGCCAGCGGGTGGATCTCGCTGAATTCGGGCCAGGTGATCGGGATCATCTCGGCGGTGGCGTTGAGTTTCATGGTGCACGAGCCCAGCGGGATCATCGTGCGGTCCATGGCCAGATCCTTGTCGGCCAGGGCGCGCATGTAGCGCAGCAGCTCGTGCTCGCTGTGGTGGGTGTTGAACACCGGGTGGGTCATGAACGCGGTAGTGCGCTCGAGGCCCGCGGGCAATGCGTCGGCAGCCCCGGCGTCGAGCGCGTCGATGTCGTCGATCACGGCACCGAACAGCGCGGCCAGTGCCACCACGTCATCGCGCGTGGTGGTTTCGTCCAGGCTGATGCCGACGCTGCCGGCGTCGATCGCGCGCAGGTTGATGCGCGCCGCGCCGGCCTTGGCATGCACCGCCGCGGCGTCGAGGCCGCTGACGTGCAGGGTGTCGAAGAAGTCATCGCCCACGGTGGCGCCGGCATCGCGCAGCGCAGCGGCGAGGATCGTGGTGAACCGATGCACGCGGCGGGCGATGCGGGTCAGGCCCTCGGGACCGTGGTAGACGGCGTACATGCTCGCCATTACCGCCAGCAGCACCTGCGCGGTGCAGATGTTGGAGGTCGCCTTCTCGCGGCGGATGTGCTGCTCGCGGGTCTGCAGGGTGAGGCGGTAGGCGGCATTGCCCTCGACGTCGACCGACACGCCGATCAGGCGCCCCGGGATCTGCCGCTTGAACGCGTCGCGACAGGCCATGTAGCCCGCGTGCGGGCCGCCAAAGCCGAAAGGCACGCCGAAGCGCTGGGTGTTGCCGATGACGATGTCCGCGCCCCATTCGCCGGGTGCGGCGATCAGGGTCAGCGCCAGCAGGTCGGCGGCCACGGTGACCACGCCCTGGCGCGCGTGCACGGCCTCGGCCACCGCGCGGTAGTCGCCGATGCGGCCGAAGGTGTCGGGGTACTGCAGCAGCACGCCGTAGCTGTCGACGGTCGCCGCGTCCGCATCGTCGCCCACGTGCAGCTCGATGCCGAGGCCGCCGGCGCGCGTGCGCAGTACTTCCAGCGTTTGTGGATGCACGTTCTTCGATACGAAGAAGACGTTGGACTTCGACTTCGCCGAGCGCTTGGCGAGCGTCATCGCTTCCGCCGCCGCGGTGGCCTCGTCAAGCAGCGAGGCGTTGGCGATCTCCATGCCGGTCAGGTCGGCGAGCATGGTCTGGAAGTTGATCAGCGCCTCCATGCGGCCCTGCGAGATTTCCGCCTGGTAGGGCGTGTAGGCCGTGTACCAGGCCGGGTTCTCGAGGATGTTGCGCAGGATGACGTTGGGCACGTGGGTGCCGTAATAACCCTGGCCGATGAAACTGCGGAAGACGGTGTTCCGGTCGGCGATGGCGCGGATCTTCGCCAGCGCGTCGACCTCGGTCATCGGCGGCGGCAGGTCGAGCGCGTCGCCGGAGCGGATCGAGCCGGGCACGATGGCGTCGGTCATCGCATCGAGCGAATCGTGGCCGATCACGCGCAGCATCCGCGCGATCTCGTCTTCGTTCGGGCCGATGTGGCGTTCCACGAATGCATCGTGGTGCTCGAGCGAGCGGAGGGAAGCGGGCTGCTTTGACATGGCAATGGACTCTGGCGGGCGCGGATGGGCCGCGTGCGTGCACGCGGGGCGCCCCTCTGTCCTTTTGCCTGAGAGTTCGAGGCGGGCGTGACGCCCACCCCATGCACCTTCGGCGCCGGGTTTGACCGGTCTCTCCAGAGTTTGTCCCCGCCAGCGGTACATGGGCCTGAGCGATTACGGGCGTTGCGCCTTCGGCAGCCGACCCGGTGGACTGGAACGGCTTCTCCCGCTGGAGAGTCTTGCCCGGGGATTATAGCCTGCGCGGGCAGCGCCAGCTCCCGTGGAGCAGTGCCAGCCTCTCCTACAGCGGACGGGGGGAGCCGGTATCCTTGCCGGCCCGCCTTCATCCCGTCGGCCTGCCGCCGGCCCGCCCATGCCCCCGCACTTCCCCAGGTCCACCGGCCGGCTGGCGCTGCTGCTCGCCGGTCTGTCAATGTTCGGCCCGTTCTCGATCGACGCGATCTTTCCCGCGTTCCCGGTGATCGGCGAGGCGCTGGGCGCCGACAAGCTGGCCATGCAGCAGACCATCAGCGTCTATCTGGTGGCCTATGCGCTGATGAGCCTGGTGCATGGCCCGCTGTCCGACGCCTTCGGCCGCAGGCGGGTGATCCTTGGCGGGCTGGTGGTGTTCATCGCCGCCTCGGTGGGCTGCGCGCTGGCCAACGACCTGACGACCATGCTGGCCTTCCGTGCCCTGCAGGGCCTGTCGGCGGGCGTGGGCCTGATCGTGGGCCGTGCGGTGATCCGCGACCTGTTCGACGGCGACGATGCGCAGCGGCTGATGAGCCAGGTGTCGATGATCTTCGGCATCGCGCCGGCGATCGCGCCGGTGATCGGCGGCTGGATCCTCGGCTGGGGCCACTGGCACGACATTTTCTGGTTCCTGGTCGGCTTCGGCGTGCTGCTGCTGGCGGCGACCTGGATGTGGCTGCCGGAAACCCATCCCGCGCAGAACCGCAGCGCCCCGGTGCCGCGGCGGATGCTGGCGGACTACGTGCTGATCTTCACCAACCGGCGCTTCCAGCGGCTGGCGGCGGCCGGTGCGCTGAACTTCTCGGCGCTGTTCCTGTACATCGCTTCGGCGCCGGCCTTCGTGCTCGACCTGCTGCGGCTCGATGAGCGCAGCTTCGTGTGGTTCTTCGGGCCGATGATCGGCGGGATGATGCTCGGTGCCTTCACCTCCGGCCGCGTGGCCGGACGCATGCCGCACGCGGTGCAGGTCAACATCGGCTTCGCCTGCTGCGGAGTGGCCGCGGTGGCCAACGTCGCCTACGGCCTGCTGGTGGACGTGCCTGCGGTGCCGTGGGCCGTACTGCCGGCGGCGCTGGGGGCCTTTGGCGTGGCCATGGTGTTCCCGGTGCTGACTCTGGCGATCCTCGACATGTATCCGCGCCAGCGCGGTTCGGCGTCGTCGCTGCAGGCCTTCACCAGCCTTGCGCTGAACGCCGCGGTGGCCGGGCTGCTGTCGCCGATGGTCAGTGGTTCGATGCTGACGCTTGCGCTGGCCGGGGCGGCGTTCACGCTCGCGGGCTGGCTGGTGTGGCGCCTGGAGCGCTACCGGACCAGGCGACTGCCGGCGGGGCAGTGCGAGCCGGGGATGCCGGATCCGGCGGAGCACGTCTGACGTCGGCGGCCAGCGGCCGCGGCTTCAGCGGTCGCCGATCGGCAAGTCGAGCGTGGCCGTGTGCAAGGTGCCCACGGCCCGGTCCCGCCCGCGCAATGCGCGGGCGTCGATCACGCTCAGGGGGTCGCAGCCGCCGTGGCCACCGGTGCCGAGGCCTGCCAGCCGCAGGTCTTGCCCTCGTTCTGGGTCACGAGCCAGGCCTGCAGCGGCTCGAAATATTCCAGCACCGCCGCCGCGTCCATGGTCTCGCCGCCGGTGAGCTCCTTCATCGTCTGCTGCCAGGGCTGGCTGTTGCCCTTGGACAGCATCGCCTGGAACTTCTCGCCCGCGGCCGGGTTGCCGGCGAAGGTGCACGCAGACAGCGGGCCGTCGTGGCCGGCGGCATCGCACAGCGCCTTGTAGAACTGGAACTGCAGCACGTGCGAGAGGAAGTAGCGCGTGTACGGCGTATTTCCCGGCACGTGGTATTTGGCGCCGGGGTCGAAGAACTCCTCGCCGCGCGGCGTGGCCGGGGCGACGCCCTGGTAGCGGGCCTTCAGGTCCCACCACGACCTGTTGTAGTTGTCCGGGGTGATCGAGCCGTCGAACACGCCCCAGCGCCAGCGGTCGATCATCAGGCCGAAGGGCAGGAAGGCGACCTTGGACAGCGCCATGCGCATCTGCGCGTTGATCAGCGATTCCTCGCCCGGCGCCTGGCCTTCGACAAGCCCGATCGACTGCAGGTAGCCGGGCGTCATCGCCAGTTCGATGGTGTCGCCGATGGCCTCGTGGAAGCCGTCGTGCGCACCGTTCTGGAACAGCGGCGGCTGCTTGCCATAGGCCAGGTAGTAATAGACGTGGCCGAGCTCGTGGTAGATGGTGGTGAAGTCTTCCTCGTTGGGCTTGATGCACATCTTGGTGCGCACGTCGGTCGCGTCGGCGTTCATCTGCCAGGCGCTGGCGTGGCAGACCACGTCGCGGTCGCGCGGCTTGATGAACTGGGTCTTCTGCCAATAGCTTTCCGGCAGGGCCGGCATGCCCAGCGAGGTGTAGAACTCCTCTGCCTGGCGGGTCATGGCCTTGGCATGTTCCAGGCGCGCGGCGTGCGCGATCTCGGCACGCTGGTCGGTTTCCAGCAGTGCGTTCTCGCGCACCAGCTGCTCGTTCAGGGTGGCCTGGTACTGGCGCTCGAGGGCGCTGCTGACGTCAAGCTGGCTGGCCTGCGGATACGGCGCCAGCAGCGACCAGAGGTTGCTCCAGTCCTGCTGCCACATATTGCCCATCAGGTGCGCGGGAAGCATGCCGTTGATCGAGCCCTGGCCCGGATACTCGGCTTCCAGTCGGGTGCGGGCGTAGCAGTGCAGCTGTTCGTACAGCGGCTCGACCTGGCTCCAGAGCCGGTCGGTCTCGGTGGAGAGCTCGGCCGGGGTCATGTCGTAGCCGGCGCGCCAGAGCTCGCCGGCGTCGGCGAAGCCGAGATCGCGCGCGCCCTCGTTGACCAGCTCGGCGAAGCGCACGTAGTCCTCGCGCATCGGCATCGAAACCGTGTGCCAGCCCTGCCAGGCGTCGAGCTGGGCATCGTAGTCGCGGTCGTTGCGCAGCACGTCCTCGAGCGCGCCGAGCTGGCGGCAGGAGCGGGCCTCGCCTTCGCCGGTGCAGTATTCGCCGCGGCCGTAGGTGCCTTCCATCTTGCTGGCCAGGCGGGTCAGCTCGGACAGCTTTGCGGGGTCGCGCGGCGGCGGCATCGATGTGCCGAGCTTGAGCAGGCTGATCGCGCGCTCGGTGGCCGGCGACATCTCCTTGCCCTCGAAGCGCCGCGACTGCTCGACCCACTGCTGGGTGCGGGCCAGGTAGCGTTCGTTGCCCTTCGACGCGAGCAGTTCGCTGTCGTCGTTGCTGTACGTGGAGGCGACCCACTGCGAGGCCGTCAGCTCCGGCATCAACTGGGTGAGTTCGTCGTTCACGCGCGCGATGAACTCGTCGGCGGTTTCCTTCTCCAGCTGGGCCTGGGACGGCGTGCCGTCGGGGCCCGGGGCGGTGGAGGGCGTCCGCGAGCAGGCGGCGAGGACCAGCCCGGTGGCGACGGCAAGGGCAAGGCGGGTACGTGGCTTCACGGCGGATCTCCGATGGCGCCTGCTGGCGGCGCGAAACCCCCGCAGGCTAGTGGGCGGGTGAAGCCCCCGCAAGTGGCGAAGGCTCAGGCCGGCAGCAGGCCACGGGCCTCGAGCCAGGCGCGGGCATCGTCGGCGTCACGCTCGAACCAGGCGCGGGTGGAGCCGAGGCGGAAGCTGTAGCCCCAGGCATCCATGTCGGCCATCAGCCGGTCGCGGCCGACCCCGGGCAGGGCATCGGCAAGCAGGATCTGCAGGTAGCAGCTGGCGTCTTCCTCGGGCACCGAATCGGTGGCGTCGGTATGCACCCGGGCGCGGCGCTCCGGCGGCAGCACGATCAGATGGCAGGCTTCGTGCAGCAGCGAGTGCACGGGTGTGTCGCCGCGCGCGTACACGGTCGAGCCGATGATTCCGGCCTCCGGCTCGCCCCAGTAGCTGCCGGGGATAGGCGCCCCATCCTCGACGCCCACCAGCTCCAGCCCATGCCGCGAAAGCAGCCCCGCCACCTCTGTAAATGCAATCTGGCCCAGGACCAACACCCCCGCCGCCCCCACAACAGCCGCGGTGTCCGCCACGGCGCGCTCAGCCGGCCGCGGCGCGTTCGTCGGTCAGGGCGACGGTGATGTCGAGTACGTCGTGCTCGCCGTCCTTGGTCAGGTCGACCTTGACCGCGTCGATGTCGACGCTGACGTACTTGCGGATCACTTCAAGCAGTTCGCGCTGCAGCAGCGGCAGGTAGTCGGGTGCGCCGCGGGAGCCGCGCTCCTGGGCGACGATGATGCGCAGCCGCTCCTTGGCGATCGACGCGGTGTTCTTCTTGACCTTGAGAAAATCAAACATGCCCATGCCTCAACCCCCGAACAGCTTGCTGAAGAAACCCTTTTTCTCCAGCTGGGTGAAGCGCATCGGGCGTTCTTCGCCGGTGATGCGCGCGACGGCGTCGTCATAGGCCTGGCCGGCGTCCGACTCCATGTCCAGGATCACCGGCTCGCCCTTGTTGGACGCGTTGAGCACGTCGCCCGACTCCGGGATCACGCCGATGGTCTTCAGGCCCAGCACGTCTTCCACGTCGGTGATGGACAGCATTTCCCCGGTTTCCACGCGCGCCGGGTTGTAGCGGGTCAGCAGCAGGTGCGACTTGATCGACTCGCCGGCCTCGGCCCTGCGGGTCTTGGAGTCGAGCAGGCCGATGATGCGATCGGAGTCGCGCACCGAGGAGACTTCCGGGTTGACCACCACCACCGCCTGGTCGGCGTAGTACATGGCCAGGAACGCGCCCTTTTCGATGCCCGCCGGCGAGTCGCAGACGATGTAGTCGAAGCCGTCGGCGGCGAGGTCCTTGAGCACCTTCTCCACGCCTTCCTTGCTCAGCGCGTCCTTGTCGCGGGTCTGCGACGCCGCGAGGATGAACAGCGAGTCGAAGCGCTTGTCCTTGATCATCGCCTGCTTGAGCGTGGCCTCGCCCTGGGTGACGTTGACGAAGTCGTACACCACCCGGCGCTCGCAGCCCATGATCAGGTCGAGGTTGCGCAGGCCGACGTCGAAGTCGATGACCGCGACCTTCTTGCCACGCCGCGCCAGCCCGCAGGCCAGGCTTGCGCTGCTGGTTGTCTTGCCGACGCCGCCCTTTCCGGATGTGACTACGATGATCTCGGCCAAAGTCTATCTCCTGTGTGCGCGCTGCTCAGTCGAGCGCTGCTATTTTCAGCTGGTCGCCATCCAGCCACACCTGCACGGCCTTGCCGCGCAGGTCGGACGGAATGTCTTCCAGCACTTTGTAGTGTCCGGCGACTGCCACGAGTTCGGCATGGAACTCGCGGCAGAAGATACGTGCCTTGGCGTTGCCCTGCGCGCCCGCCAGCGCCCGCCCGCGCAGCGCGCCGTAGATATGGATCGAACCGTCGGCGATGACCTCGGCACCGGCGCCGACGGCGGCCAGCACGGTGAGGTCGCGGTTGTCGGCGTAGACCTGCTGGCCGGAACGCACCGCAGTGGTCTGGACCACGCCGGGGCCGCCGCCCTGGGACGCCGCCGCCGGCGCGGCCGGTTCCGGCCGGTCAGGGACGGCGCGCTGGCGGGGAGCCGGCTCGGGCTCGGCGGCGGGCGCCGGGCCGCCGAGGGGCTCGTACTGGGCGCGGAACCGCGCCAGCAGCGGCAGGCCGAGTTCAGCCGCCAACTGCTCGTTCTCGCTGTTGCCCCAGGCCAGAGCCACGGGCAGCGCCCCGGCCTCGCGCAGGGCGGCGAGCAGCTCACGCGCGGTGGCCGGGTCCGGAAGCGCGGCCAGGCCGCCGAAATCGAGCACGACCGCGCCGCGGGCGAACAGCTTGGGCGCGCGCTGGACGCGCTCGCGCATTTCCGCGGCCAGGCGCTCGATGTCGAGGGTGCGGATGCGCAGGTTGGCGATCCCGACCTGGCCGATCTTGAGCTCGCCGGCGGGTTCGAAGTTCGCGGCCGGTGCGCCCACGCTGCCCGCCATCAGCGGGTGCCCGTCGCGCGGCAGGCCTGGCCGGCGGACCGCGGCTGCACCAGCCAGGGGGCGTCGGGCAGGTTGTCGCCGTAGGTGTCGCGGACCCAGGCGTAGCTGCAGAGTTCCTTGGTCAGCATCGAAGCACGGATGCCGGTGTCGGGCATCACGTGCTGGCCGACCTCGCGGAAGCCGAAGCTGCCGTGGAAGATGCGGGCCGGATCGCTGTCGTGCTCGATCAGGACTTCGCAGGCCAGCACCGGGTAGCGCAGCTCGGCATAGCCCTGGACGTCGGCATAGATGGTGCGGCCGACGCCGCCACCGCGGCGGCGGCTGGCGACCACCACGCGGTCGATGTACATGAATTCGGGATGGCGCGCGGCGAACCAGTCGAAGTTGCTGCTGTCGTGCCCGCGGCGCGAGCCGAAGCCGATCAGGAAGCCGGCCAGGGTGCCGTCGCGCTCCGCGACCCGGAAATAATCGGCAGTATCGTGGAAATGGCGCACGCGGGCCGAATCCAGGGGAAGGATCGACGGACCGGCGGCATTGTTCAGGGCAAGGACGGAATCCAGCTCGTGCTCGCGCACGTCGCGGATGACAATCGACATTCCAGACTCCGTGGTGTGGCCAATGACCGTCAACGTGGCGCGCGCGGCGCATGGGCCAGCGGCGCCCGTTCGGCGACAGCGGCCATTATCGCATGGCGGGATCGCGTGGCCACACCCGGGTGGCCGCGGCGCGGACATGACTTCCGGACCGTCGCGCCGGCGGCGCTTGCGCCTACCATGCAGCCCATGCTCCAGCGCTTCGACCACAACCGGCTGCTGCGTTACGCGGGACTGTTCACCTGGGCGGTGATCGGCCTGCCACTGCTGCTGCTGACCATTCCCCAGGCAGACCGCGAAGGCCTCGCCGTGCCGGCTGCCCCCGGCGCCATCCGCGCGTGGCTGGCCTGGGCGGTTTTCGGCGCCAGCTATGCCTGGCTGACCCGGGGCCTGGGGCGGCACCGGGTCGGAGCGGTGGACCGGGTGCTGCTGGCGGGCCTGGCCGGTGGCGCGATCTCGATCAGCTATTACAGCCAGAGCGGGCTGGGCAGCATCCTGCTGATGGTGGTGGCCAGCGTGCTGCCGTGGCTGCTTCCGGTCTGGCAGGGCGTGGCCCTGCTGGTGCTGTGCGAATTCGTGATCGTGCCGGTCTACGTTCGCGGCTTCGATTTTTCATGGGGCGAGGCCATCCTGCAGGCCAGCCTGTACGTCGGCTTCACCGGTTTCGCCTTCGTCACCGGCCTGGTGGCCCGGCAGCAGGCCCAGGCCCGCGACGAACAGCGCCGGCTGAATGCAGAGCTGCGCGCGACCCGGGCCCTGCTGGCGGAAAGCGTGCGCGTCAACGAGCGCACGCGGATCTCGCGCGAGCTGCACGACCTGCTGGGGCACCACCTGACCGCGCTCAGCCTGAACCTGGAGGTCGCCAACCACCTCACCAGCGGCAAGGCCCAGGAACACGTCGGTCAGGCGCACACCCTGGCGCGGCTGCTGCTGTCCGACGTGCGCGAGGCGGTCAGCCAGATCCGCGGCAACGAGACCATCGACATGGCCGCCACGCTGGAGCCGCTGGTGGGCAACGTGCCGGGGCTGAAGGTCGAAATGCGGCTGCCGCGGCCGTTCCCGATGGAAGATCCCGAGCGCGCCCACGTGCTGCTGCGCTGCACCCAGGAAATCATCACCAACGCCGTGCGCCACGCCCAGGCCAACGTGCTGCAACTGCAATACCGGCTCGACCGCGGCGCGGTGCACCTGGTGGCCCGTGACGACGGTCGCGGCGCCGACGGGTTCACTGCCGGCAACGGCCTGCGCGGCATGCGCGAGCGGCTGTCGGCGTATGGTGGCGAGGTCGACGCCGAGACCGCCCCGGGGCAGGGCTTCACCCTGCGCCTGCGGCTGCCCACCGACGACGTCCCAGACATCGCGATGCCCGTGGCGGGACCGCCCGCGGCGCCGCCAATCACCATGGAGGCTCCATGACCACCGGTACCAGCGATCCCCGGCGCGCCATCCGCGTGTGCCTGGTCGATGACCAGACCCTGGTACGCCAGGGCATCCGCTCCCTGCTCGCGCTTGATGGCGGGATCGAAGTGGTGGCCGAGGCCGTTGACGGCCGACAGGCGGTGGAGATGATCCCGCAGGTCGCTCCCGACGTCGTGCTGATGGACATGCGCATGCCGGCGATGTCGGGCCTCGAGGCGCTGCAGGCGCTGTCGCAGGCCGGGACGCTGCCGCCCACGATCATCCTCACCACCTTCGACGACGACCAGCTGGTGCTGGCCGGGCTCAAGGCCGGGGCCAAGGGCTACCTGCTCAAGGACGTGTCGCTGGAGCAGCTGGTGGGCGCCATCCGTACGGTGGCCGGCGGCGGCTCGCTGGTGCAGCCGGCGGTCACCCAGCGCCTGCTGTCGGGCCTGGAGCACATGCGCAACGATTTCGTCAGCCTCGACCGGCCGGATCCGCTGACCGATCGCGAGACCGAGATCCTGCGCCTGATGGCCTCGGGCTTCTCCAACAAGGAGATCGCCAACTCGCTGGGCGTGGCCGAAGGCACGATCAAGAACCACGTCTCCAACATCCTCAGCAAGCTTGGCGTGCGCGACCGCACGCGTGCGGTGCTCAAGGCGTTCGAGCTCCAGCTGGTCTGAGCCGCCGGACGCGCGGTGGCCACGGCGCACCCGCGAAGCCGGATATCGAAAAAAGCGCGCTGCGAAGGTCGCGGCGTCGGCGGCAATCTTGCTAGGATTGCCGGTCTGCGCCCCGGCCTCGGCCGGTCCTGGTCCCGGAGAACCCTGAATGACCCGTTTTCTTGAGCTCCTGATTTCCCTGGCGATCGTCGCCGTGCTGTTCATCGTCGTCGGCGTGCTGCTGCCGTCCAGCCGCTCCCTGACCGAAAGCGTGGAGACCAATCGCAAGCCGGCGATCGTGTTCGACACGCTCAACAGCTTCAAGCGCTTCGACGACTGGCATCCCTTTGCCTTGGGCCAGGTCAAGCTGAACCGCTCGGGCCCGGATTCCGGCGTCGGCGCCCGCATCGACTACGACTCGGAAGTGTCCGGCGTTGGCAAGGGCAGCTGGGAGATCGTCGAGTCCGAGCAGGACGCGCGCGTGGCCTACAGGATCGAGGACAACAAGCGCGGTTCCAACAAGCAGACCAGCTTCACCCTGAAGCCGACCGGTCGCGGCGGCCGCAACATCGAGATCACCCAGGCCTACAGCGTCGACTACGGCTGGAACCTGCTCGGTCGCTACGCGGGCCTGTACGTCAGCCGCAACATCGGCGACACCATGAAGCTCGGCCTTGGTCGCCTGACCAACATGCTGGCCTCGGTGCCCAACTTCGACTACCGGGTGGAAGGTTCGACGCTGACCGGCCTCGAGTTCGCCGAGATCCCGGCGGAGAACCTGCTGGTGGTCAACGCCGGCGCGATCGAGCGCAACAACGAAGTCATCAAGAAGGCGATGAAGGACAACGTCGAGTGGATCAACCGCACCATGGCCGAGAGCGATCTCGAGCCGATCGGTCCGGTGCGCATCGTGACCACCGAGTTCGCGAGTGCGACCTACACCTTCGACGTCGTCCAGGCCGTGCGCCGCAAGGGCACCGGCGCTGCGGCTGACGATGCCGCGGCCGCCGCGGACGACAAGGCCACGGGTGAGGGCGAGGATGGCGAGCAGGCAGCCGCCGCCCCGGCCTTCACGGTGACCGAATCGGACGCCATCGACGAGGATTCGCTCGAGCTGCTGGGCCCGGTGACCTATGTCCGCAGCGAGCCGCTGTACGTGGTCCGCGGCGACTACAAGGGCTTCATGGCCGAACTCGACAATGCCCGCAACGCCACCCGCGCCTGGGCGCTGACCCAGGGCGAGGAAGCCATCGGCCGGCCGTACGAGTACTACCTCAACGGCATCGATGCCGCGTTCACCGCCGAAGGCCGGTTCAAGGTGTTCTGGAACCTGAAGCGCTGAGCCGCGAGGCTGGATGACGATTGCCACGCAGAACGCCGCATCCCTGGATGCGGCGTTCTGCTTTCACGGAGCAGCGCGCGATGATCAACGCCGGTTTCACCAGAGCAACGCCTGCCGGCCTCCGAACCCTTGCGGCCGCCGGCGCGCTGCTGGCGGCGGTCTCGGTGGCGCTGGCCGCATACGCATCGCATGCCGCGGGTGCGGACGCGGGGATGCGCCTCGGCCTGGCCGCCGCGTTCGCCTTCGGCCACGGGCTGGCGCTGGCGGCGCTGGCACCGCGCGCGCGCGGAAGCCTGGCCACGGCGGCGCTGTGGGCGCTGCTGCTGGGCGTGCTGCTGTTCGCGGGCTCGCTGGCCGGCGCACATTTCTTCGCTCTGCCGACGCGGCTGGCACCGGCGGGCGGCAGCCTGATGATCCTCGGCTGGCTCGCCCACGCCGCGGCTGCACTGCGGCGCTGAGGCGATGCCCCGGTTTTCCCGCGGTTACGACACCGTTGAAGCCGAGGCCTGGCTGGCGCGCCGCGACCGCCGCCTGGGCACCTGGATCCGGCGCCTGGGTCCGATCGATCCCGATCCGAGGTGGCGGCGTACGTTCGATCCAGTCGATGCGCTGGCGCGGGCGATCCTGTTCCAGCAGCTCAGCGGCAAGGCGGCGTCGACGATCGTCGGGCGGGTCGAGGTGGCCATCGGCAGCGCGCGCCTGCACAGCGACACCCTCGGCCGCATCGACGATGCGACCCTGCGCGCCTGCGGGGTCTCCGGCAACAAGGCCCTGGCCCTGCGCGACCTCGCGGCACGCGAGGCGCGGGGCGAGATCCCCGACCTGCGGCGGATGTCGGTGATGGACGCCGACGCCATCGTCGCGGCACTGGTGCCGATCCGCGGCATCGGCCGCTGGACGGTCGAGATGATGCTGATGTTCCGCCTCGGCCGCCCGGACGTGCTGCCGGTCGACGACCTCGGGATCCGCAAGGGTGCCCAGCTGGTGGATCGCAGCGACGAGATGCCGAAGCCGCGCGAACTCGCGGCCCGGGGCGAGCGCTGGGGCCCGTATCGCACGCATGCCGCCCTGTACCTGTGGCGCATCGCCGACTCCGCCGCCACCGTGACCCCGACCAATCGCTCCCAGGGCTGACGCGGAAGTGCAACCAGATCGGCGTAATCCGCACTCGTCCGCGGCAAACGCTTTTCCAGGCCTTTCGATCGCGGCTATGGCCGCTCCCACCGGGAGATGTCGTCAGGGGCCGGGGGCAAGGACGGACAGCAGGCCGCGGGCGGCCTGGAGGCGCTCCTCGGGCGTCGGCAGTTCCAGGGTGAGGCGGAGCTTGTCGGGGCCGTCCATGCGGTAGCTTTTCGGCTGGCCCTGGACCAGGTTGATGATCGCCATCGGGTCGATCGACGGCTTCTCGACGAACTGCACCCGCCCGCCGCTGGCGCCGATGTCGATCTTGCGGATGCCCAGCTCGCTTGCCCGCTGCTTCAGCTCGGCGATCGCGAACAGGTACTTCACCGGGTCGGGCAGCAGGCCGAAGCGGTCGATCATCTCCACCTGCAGTTCGCGCAGTCCCTCGGCGTCGCGGGCCGAGCTGATGCGCTTGTACAGCGTCAGCCTGGCATGCACGTCGGGCAGGTAATCGTCGGGGATCAGGGCCGGCGTGTGCAGCTCGACCTCGGCGCCGCGCGCGGCGGTGCCGTCGACGTCGGGCAGCTCGCCGCGCTTGATGCTGCGCACCGCGCGCTCCAGCAGCTCGGTGTAGAGGCTGAAGCCGACCTCGGCCATCTGCCCGCTCTGGTCCTCGCCCAGGAGCTCGCCGGCGCCGCGGATCTCGAGGTCGTGGGTGGCCAGCGTGAAGCCGGCGCCCAGCTCGTCCATCGATGCGATCACGTCCAGGCGCTTGCGTGCGTCGGCGGTGATCGAACGCTTGTCCGGGATCACCAGGTAGGCGTACGCGCGGTGGTGCGAACGGCCGACGCGGCCGCGCAGCTGGTGCAGCTGCGCCAGGCCGAACTTGTCGGCGCGGTTGATGATGATGGTGTTGGCGTTGGGGATGTCGATGCCGGACTCGATGATGGTCGAGGCCAGCAGCACGTTGAAGCGCTGCTTCTGGAAGTCGAGCATCACCCGCTCGAGCTCGCGCTCGGGCATCTGGCCGTGGGCCACGCCGATGCGCGCTTCGGGCACCAGCTCCTGCAGCTGGCGCTGCATGCGGCCGATGCTCTCGACGTCGTTGTGCAGGAAGAACAGCTGGCCACCGCGCGCGAGCTCGCGGTCGAAGGCCTCGCGCAGCAGGGCGTCGTCCCAGGGCACGACGAATGTCTGCACTGCCAGCCGGTTGGTCGGCGCGGTGGCGATGATCGACAGGTCGCGCAGCCCGGCCATGGCCATGTTGAGCGTGCGCGGGATTGGCGTTGCGGTGAGCGTGAGCAGGTGGACGTTGGCGCGCAGCGCCTTCAGCGCCTCCTTCTGGCGCACGCCGAAGCGCTGCTCCTCGTCCACGATCACGAGCCCGAGGTCCTTGAAGCGCACGTCCTTCTGCAGCAGGCGGTGGGTGCCGACGATGACGTCGATCGTGCCCTCGGCGACCTTCTCCAGCTCGGCCTTGATCTCCTTGGTGCTCTTGAAGCGCGACAGCACTTCCACCCGGATCGGCCAGTCGGCGAAGCGGTCGGCGAAGTTGCGGTAGTGCTGCTCGGCCAGCAGCGTGGTCGGCACCAGCACCGCGACCTGCTTGCCGGCGGCGGCGGTGGCGAAAGCCGCGCGCACCGCGACCTCGGTCTTGCCGAAGCCGACGTCGCCGCAGACCACGCGGTCCATCGGCTGCGAGGACTGCAGGTCGCGCAGCACGGCCTCGATGGCGGCGTGCTGGTCGGGCGTTTCCTCGAACGGGAAGGTCGCCGCGAAGGGTTCGTACATGCCGCGGTCGACGTCGATCGCGAGTCCGGCGCGGGCCTGGCGTTTGGCCTGGATTTCCAGCAGCTCGGCTGCCACGTCGCGCACCTTTTCGGCGGCCTTGCGCTTGGCCTTGGTCCACTGCTCGCCACCCAGCGAATGCAGCGGCGCGGTCTCCGGCGAGGCGCCGGAGTAACGGCTGATCAGGTGCAGCTGCGCGACCGGCACGTAAAGGCGGTCGCCCTTGGCGTATTCGATTTCGAGGTATTCGGCCGGCATGCCGCCGGCCTCCAGCGTCACCAGCCCGCGATAGCGGCCGACGCCGTGGTCCTCGTGCACGATCGGCGAACCGTCGGACAGCTCGCCGAGGTCGCGGATGATCGCCTCGGGCTCGCGCCCGACGCGCTTGCGCCGACGGGGCTGCGCGGCGCGCTCGGGGAACAGCTGGCGTTCGGTGAGCACCACCATCGGCTCGCTGCCGGCCGCCGCGTCGCCATCAAGGGCGAAGCCATCCTCCAGCGGCGCCACCGCGATCGCGAAGCGCGCATCGCCGGTGGCGAAGCTGCGGAAGTCGGGCAGCACCTGCGGCCGCAGCGCGGCGGCGTCCAACACTTCAAGCAGCGCCTCGCGGCGGCCGGCACTGTCGGCCGAGACCAGCACGCGGCCCGGATAGCTGCCGAGGAAATCCTTCAGCGGCGCGGCGGCGGCGTCGTGGCGGGCGGCCACCGGAAGTTCCGGTGCCGGCTGCTCGCCCAGGCGCGCGGCCTCCGCATGGCGCGGGTGGTCGGCGCCAGCAAGCTCGATCCGCGGCGCGTCGTTGAAGCGCGCGCGCAGCTCGTCCGGCGCCAGCCACAGCGCGCCCGGCGGCAGCACCGGGTGTTCGACATCGTGGCGGCGCTGCTCGTGGCGCTGCCCGGCCTGGGCCCAGAAGTGGTCGGCCGCAGCAGGGGCGCCCTCGTCAACCAGCGGCAGGGCATCCTCGCCGAGGTAGTCGAACAGGGTCGCGGTGGCGCCGTCGGGGAAGAACAGCGGCAGGTAGTACTCGATGCCCGCCGGTGCGGCACCGGCCTTGAGGTCCTGGAACAGCGCGCTGCGCCGGGTATCGATGTCGAAGCGTTCGCGCAGCGCGTCCAGCGCCCGCTCGCGCGAGGCCTCGTCCAGCGGGACCTCGCGGCCGGGCATCAGCTGGATCGCCTGGACCTTGTCCAGCGAGCGCTGGCTCTCGGGGTCGAACACGCGGATGGTGTCGATCTCGTCGTCGAGCAGCTCGACCCGGAACGGCGCCGCTTCGCCCATCGGATAGACGTCGAGCAGGGCGCCGCGCACGGCGAAATCGCCGGGATCGTAGACCTGCGGCACGTTGCGGTAGCCGGCGGCGTGCAGGCGGCGCTTCTCGGCGTCGAGGTCCAGGCGCTGGCCCACGCGCAGGTCGAAGCTGTTGCCGATGACGTAGGACAGCGGCGGCAGGCGCTGCATCAGCGTCTGCACCGGCACCACCAGCACGCCGCGCTTCATCGTCGGCAGGCGGCGCAGGGTGGCCAGGCGCTGCGAGACGATCTCGGGGTGCGGGCTGAAACGGTCGTAGGGCAGGGTCTCCCAGTCGGGGAAGCCCAGCACCGGCAGCGCGGGGTCGGCGCCGAGGAGCGTCTGCAGGTCGGCCTCGATCTGGGTCGCCGCGTGGTTGTCGCGCGCCACCGCCAGCAGCACGCCGTCGTGGGCACGCGCGGCGGCCGCCACGAACCAGGCCAGCGCCGAGCGCGAGGCCGGCGCGCGCCACCACGCCCGCGGGCGCCCGGGACCGGGCAGCGGGGGAACGGGAAGCGGAAGGGGAGCGGGGCTGCCTGGGGGAGTCTTGTCGGTCATCAACGCGCGTAAAAGCGGCGGCGCCGGCAGCATGGTGCAGCCGGTGCGAGGGCGCGCAGTTTAACCCGCGGCCCCGTCGACGCCGGCGACGGGCGTGGTTGCGGCCAGGGGCAGGCGCACGCGCACGAAGCCGGGGTCGGCGCCATCGACAAGCTCGAAGCCCATGGAGCGCGCCAGGTCCAGCAGCGGGCCGTTGTCCTCGAGCACGTCGCCGTGCACGGCGTCGAGCCGCTTGCCGCGGGCCCAGCGCGCGACCCGACGCATGAGGTGGCGGCCCAGTCCCATGCCGGCGACGTTGCGCCCGACGAGGATCGCGAACCGCGCCTCGCGCGTGCCCGGGACCACGGCGGCGTGGGCCAGGCCGGAGAGCATGGCCTCGCCCGGCGGCAGCGGCTCGGCCACGACCAGGGTGAAGGCGTTGCGGGCATCGGGCTGGGCGAGGCGCACGGCCTGGTCGGTGCCCATGGCGTCGGCGCCGGCCAGCAGGTGGCGGCCGAGTTCCTCGGGCTCCATGAGTTCGAAGCCGGCGCGGAGCACGGGGGCATCCTCGGAGCGGATGGGGCGGATCAGGACATCACGGCCGTTGCCGAGGCGGATCTCCTCGTGCCACGGCGGAAGGCGGTTTCTGGCGACCATGTGCTGGATGCTGTCACGGTCGAAGTGAAGCCCGCCTCTACATCCCGCGGCGGTGGCCAGGCGGCGATCACATTCCGCTGGCCCCCGGGCGGCGACCTCAGGGCGGGCTGCGCAGCCAGTGCAGGCGCGAGCTTGCGCCGCGTTCGCCCAGGGCCGCGGCCAGGCCGGTCAGCGCCGGCTTCAGCGCCGCGTCGAACTGCCACGGCGGATTGACCACCAGCAGGCCGCTGCCGTTCATCCGCAGCGGCGAGTCGTCCGGGCGCACCATCAGCTCGGCCAAGAGCACGGATTTCGCCGGCAGGTCGGCGGCGCGACGCTGGAACGGCCCAAGCGTGCGCCGCAGCTTGATCGGGTACCAGAGCGCGAACACGCCCTGCGGGAAGCGCCGCAGGCCCTCGCGGATCGCGGCCAGGGAGTCGTCGAACTCGGCCAGCTGGCTTTCGTAGGGCGGGTCGACCAGCACCAGGCCGCGGCCGATGCGGGTCTCGCCGTCGCGCGGCGGCAGCAGGGCGCGCATGGCGGCATAGCCGTCGCCACGCTGCACGCGCACGCGGCGGTCGTCGGCGAAGGTGGCGTCCAGGACCTTGGATTCTTCCGGCTGCAGCTCGCAGCAGACGATGCGGTCGTCGGCGCGCAGCGCGTGCGCGAGCAGCCACGGCGAGCCCGGATAGGCGTCGGCGCCGTGCTCCTTGCGGCAGGCGCGGACGGCGTCCAGGTAGCGGCGCAGCAGCGGATCCTTCGGCGTTTCGGCGAACAGTCGGGCGATGCCATCATCGGCCTCGCCGGTGCGCTTGGCGCTGGCGCCGGCCAGGTGGTAAAGGCCGCGGCCGGCGTGGGTGTCGAGAGCGAACAGCGGCGCCGGCTTGGCCACCAGTGCATCGCACAGGGCCAGCAGGACGACGTGCTTGAGGACGTCGGCGTGGTTGCCGGCGTGGAAGGCGTGGCGGTAGTTCATCGGCGAAGGATACCGGTCCTGCGCCGGCTCGCGGCCCCGGTATGCTGCGCGCCATGCCCGCGCACGCGCCGCCGCCCCCATCCACCCTGCTGCTGGTCGAGGACGATCCGGCGATCGCGGAGGCCGTGCTCTACGCCCTGCGCGCGGAGGGCCATGTGGTCGAGCACCTGCTGCTGGGCGGCGGCGTCGCCGCGCGGGTGCGTGCCGGCGGCGTCGACCTGGTGCTGCTCGACGTCGGCCTGCCGGACATCGGCGGCTTCGAGGTCTGCCGGCAGCTGCGCGCCTTCAGCGCGGTGCCGGTGGTGTTCCTGAGCGCGCGCGGCGACGAGGTGGACCGGGTGCTGGGGCTGGAGCTGGGCGCGGACGACTACATCGCCAAGCCGTTCTCCCTGCGCGAGCTGGCGGCGCGCGTGCGCGCGCGGCTGCGCCGGCATCCGGCCGCAGCGGGCGAGCCTGGCGTCCGTGCCGGATCCGCGCCCGCGGACTGCGCTCCCCTCAGGCACGGCCGCTTCGAACACGACGCTGCCGCGCGCCGGGTCCGTTTCGACGGCGTACTGCTGGACCTGACCCGCTACGAATACGCCCTGCTTGCCGAACTGCTGCGTCGCCCCGGGGCCATCCTCAGCCGCGCGCAGCTGCTCGATCGCGCCTGGGAAGACGCCCTCGACAGCGGCGAACGCACCGTCGATACCCACGTCAAGACGCTGCGCGGCAAGGTGCGCGCGGTCGACGCAGGCGCCGACCCGGTGCGCACGCACCGCGGCATCGGCTATTCGCTGGACGTGGACTGAGGCCGGTGCGCATCGGCCTGCGCATCCTGCTGGGCTATTTCCTGATCGTGGCGCTGGCGGCGCTGCTGCTGGGCCAGGTGTTCCTGCGCGAAGTGAAGCCCGGCGTCCGCCAGGCGATGGAGGACACGCTGGTGGATACCGCCAACGTGCTGGCCGAGCTCGCCACCGACGACCTGCTGTCCGGGCGCATCGATGACGGCCGCTTCGCGACCCGCATCCGGGCGCTGGCAGGGCGCGACATCGGCGCCGGCATCTGGGGCTTCGAGAAGCGCGAAGTGACCTACCGGGTGACGGTGACCGACGACCGCGGCATCGTGGTGTTCGACTCCGCCGGCCGCGATCTGGGCGCCGACTACTCGCGCTGGAACGATGTCCACCGGACGCTGCGCGGCCGCTATGGCGCGCGCTCCACGCGCAGCGACCCGGAGGACGACAGCAGCTCGGTGATGCACGTCGCCGCGCCGATCCGCGACGGCGCGCGCATCGCCGGCGTGCTCACCGTGTCCAAGCCCAACCGCGCGATGGCGCCGTTCATCGCGCGCAGCGAAGCGGTGATCCTGCGCTGGGGCCTGGTGCTGCTGGGCAGCGCGCTGCTGGTGGGCCTGTCCGCGGCCTGGTGGCTCTCGCGCCAGCTCGGTGGTCTGCGCGGCTATGCCGACGCGGTCACCGCCGGCCGGCGCGCGGTGCTGCCGCGCTCGGCGGGGGAGTTCGCCGACCTCGGGCGCGCGCTGCAGACCATGCGCGAACGCCTGGAAGACCGCGGCTACGTCGAACGCTATGTGCACACGCTCACCCACGAGCTGAAGTCGCCGCTGGCGGCGATCCGCGGCTCGGCCGAGCTGCTTGAATCAGCGCTGCCCGAAGCCGACCGCCGGCGCTTCGCCGCCAACATCGGCGCGCAGAGCGAACGCATGGCCGCGATGATCGACAAGCTGCTGGCGCTGGCCGCGGTGGAGCACCGCCAGCGCATCGAGGATCCGGCGCCGGTGGACCTGGCGTCGATCGCGCGCGATGTCGCTGAAGCGGTCGCGCCCCGGCTGCGGGCCGATGACGTCGCGCTGGGACTCGAGGCCGATCAACCGCTGCCGTCACCGGTGGGCGACGCGTTCCTGCTGCGCCAGGCGCTGGAGAACCTGGTCGACAACGCGATCGCGTTCTCGCCGCGCGGCGGCAGGGTGTCGGTGACGCTGCGCGCGCGCAACGGCGGCGTGGCGCTGGAAGTTTCCGACGACGGTCCCGGCGTGCCCGACTATGCGCTTGACCAGGTCTTCGAGCGCTTCTATTCGCTGTCGCGCCCCGGCGACGCCGGCCGCAGCAGCGGCATCGGCCTGACCTTCGTCGCCGAGGTCGCCAAGCTGCATGGTGGCCGGGCATGGCTGCGCAATCGCGATGGCGGCGGGGCGCTTGCCGGCATCGAACTGCCCGCTGGCTGATCACCGGGTTCCTGTGCCGGCGCCTGGCATCACCGCGCTTTGCACCTGGCCCGGCCCGCGGGCTGCCGCCGCTTCACACTCGCCTCACCGCCACGCCGCGCTCCACACACGCGGCCCCGCCAGGCTGCTCGCATTTCCCGGGAGGACTGGACATGAGACTGTGGTTGAAGATCCTGATGGTGGCGGCGATGACGCTCGCGATCCTGGTGCCGCTGGCGATGGTGGGTGGCGTGGTCGAGGAGCGCCAGTCGCGGCGCGCGGAGGCGGTGGCGAGCATCGCGGCCAGCTTTGGCGGGCGCCAGGTGGTCTCGGGCCCGGTCCTGGTGGTGCCCTATACCGAGAACGTGCGCGAGCAGGTGGCCGACGCCGCCGGCGTCATGCGCACCTCGCTGCGGCGGCGCACGCGGCACTGGACCTTCTTCCCCGACACCCTGGTGGTGGACGGCGAGCTGGTGCCCGAGACCCGCAGGCGCGGCCTGCACGAGGTCCGGGTCTACCAGTGGCAGGGCACGGTGCAGGCGCGCTTCGACGCACGCGTTCCCGATGACGGGCCCGAGGGCGCCGAGCGCAGCATCGGCGAACCGTGGCTGGCCTTCGGCATCGCCGACGTGCGCGGCCTGCGCGAACTGCCGCGCATGCAGCTCGCGGGCCGGGCGCTGCCGCTGGCGCAGGGCATCGGCCACGAGGACGGCCCCGGCGTGCATGCGCGGCTGCCGGCGCCGGCAGCCGGCGAAAGGCTCGCCTTCGACACTCGGCTGGAGCTTGAACTGCGCGGCACTGAGTCCTTTGCGATGATGCCGCTGGCGCGTGACAACGACCTGCGCCTGCGCTCGGACTGGCCGCATCCGCGCTTCGAAGGGCTGTCGCCGGTGCACGACCGCGACGGCGCCGGCTTCAGCGCGCAGTGGAAGGTGGCCTCGCTCGCCACCGACGCCCAGCGCCGCTATCGCCGGCACGCGTCATTGGGCGACGCCGGTCCGTCGCTGCGGTGGAGCCCGGACCCCGACGCCGCCGGCATCACCCTGGTCGACCCGGTGAACGGCTACCTGCAGGCCGAGCGGGCGACGAAGTACGGCGTGCTGTTCGTGCTGCTGACCTTCGTGGCCTTTTTCATGTTCGAGCTGATCCGCCAGCAGCCGATCCACCCGATCCAGTACGGACTGGTGGGCCTGGCGATCGCGATCTTCTTCCTGCTGCTGGTCAGCCTGGGCGAACACATCCCGTTCGGACTCGCCTACCTGGCGGCGGCGACGGCGTGCATCGGGCTGATCGGCTTCTACCTCGCGGCGGTGCTGGGCGGTGCGCTGCGCGGCGCCGGCTTCGCGGCGATGCTGGCCACGCTCTACGCGGCGCTCTATGGCCTGCTGGTGTCCGAGGACAATGCGCTGGTGCTCGGCGCCGGCCTGCTGTTCGTGGTGCTGGCGGCGATCATGATCCTGACCCGCAGGATCGACTGGTACCGCGTGGGCGCGGCGCTGCCCTCGGCGGGTCGCTGAGTGACTGGACCCTCAGGACAGGCCCGGCACGTGCGAGCCCAGCCACAGCGCGCCGCCGCCGAGCAGCGAGCCGATCACGGTGGCGGCGAGCACGTCGCTGGGCCAGTGCAGGCCCAGCACCACGCGCGACAGGGCGATCATCGCGGTGAAGGGCAGCAGCAGCCAGGCCAGCTGCGGGTAATAGGCCAGGGCGACGATGGTGAACGAGACCGCGTGCAGGGTATGGCCGGAGGGGAAGCTGAACTCGTCCAGGGGCGCGATCCAGGCGCGGATGCGGACGTCGGCGGCAAAGGGCCGCGGCCGCCGAGTCCAGCGCTTGAGCATCTTGTAGAGCAGCAGCGCGATGGCGCCGGTGGCGGCCATGTGCGCCGAGGCGCGCAGGCCATCGAGGCCGTCCACCAGCACCATCGCCGTCATCAGCAGGTACCAGGCCGCTCCGTCGCCGGCACGGCTGAGCGCGGAAAAGACGCGCAGCACGCCGCCGCGCGCGCACCAGCCGTTGGTGCGCAGGCAGAGGAAGCTGTCGGCCGTGATCCGGCGGTCAGGCGAGGGCAGGGTGGGCATCGGCGTGGCTCGGGTCGCGGGCGATCCCCCGCAGGATGGCGTCGAAATCGGCGGCGACCTGCGCCGGCCGCAGCGGCTGCACGGCCAGGCGCGCGCCGTGGCCCATGTCGCGGCGCGAGCCGTCTTCCAGCGAAAGGCGGCAGGCGGCATCGATGAAGCCGGCTTCGTCGTGCGGCTCGATCGCTGCGCCGTGGAGGCCGTGGCGCAGGTGTTCGGCGGCGGCGCCGTAGCGGAAGGCGACGGTCGCCACGCCGCTGGCCATGGCTTCGATGGTGACGTTGCCGAAGGTCTCGGACAGGCTCGGGAACAGGAACAGGTCGGCGCTGGCGAAGTGGCGGGCAAGCTCGTCGCCGCGCTGCAGTCCGCAGTAGATGAAGTCCGGGTTGGCCTCGCGGATCCGCGCCAGCTCCGGGCCTTCGCCCACCCAGACGAAACGTGCGTCCGGCCGCAGCTCCTGCAGCCTGCGGAAGGCACGGACCGCGAGGTCGAGGTTCTTTTCCGCGGCCACGCGGCCGACGTAGGCCACGGCGAGGTCGTCCGGCCCCAGGCCCCAGCGGGCGCGCAGCGCGCCGTCCCGGTGCGCCGGGTCGAAGCGCCGGGTATCGACCGCGCGCGGCAGGTGCACCACGTGGTCGAAATCCAGGCGGCCAAGCCCGGCGCACAGCTCCATGGTCGGCACCAGGGTGGCGGCGGAGCCGTTGTGGAAGCGCCGCATCCAGGCCAGCGCGACCGGCTGCATGAACGCCGCGCCGTAGTCGCGCATGTAGTGGTCGAAGCGGGTGTGGAAGCCCGAGGCCACCGGGATGCCGAGCGCCCTGGCCGCGCGCATCGCCGACCAGCCCAGCGGACCCTCGGTGGCGATGTACACCACGTCGGGCCGCTGCCGGCGCCAGCGGCGGCGAAGCTTCGCGACCGACGGCAGGCCGACGCGCAGGCCGGCATAGAACGGCACCCGGACGCCGCGGGCCAGGACGTGGCCGGTGGCCCCGGCCTCACCGCGATGCTGCCGCGGGCGCACCACCTCGACCTCGTGGCCGCGGGCGCGCAGACCGCGCTCCAGCTCCTGCACGGTGAGCGCTACGCCGTTGACTTCCGGCGGATAGGTCTCGGTGACGATGGCGTAGTGCATGCGGGGCTCCGGTTTGACCGAAGCCTGGCGCCTGGCGGTGTCGCCCCTGTTGCAGCAATGTGACCGCCGTGTGACCCGGTTCGCTGCCTGTCCGGGACCTGCGTGCGAATGGCGCCTACCAGTGCAGCTGCATCCGCGCTTCGACAATCGACGGATCGTCGCTGACCACGGCGCCGCTGGCGGCGTCGGTCCGGCGGCTGGCCACGTCGACGTAGTTCAGCGCCAGCTTGGCGTTGCTGCGCCAGTACCAGTTGACGCCCACGGTCCAGGCCTCCATGCGGCCGCCGCGGACGGCGCCGTCGTCGAGGTCGAGCTGGTCGTAGCGAAGCCCGAGCTGCCAGAGCCCGTTCTCGCCCACCTGCGTGCGCGGCAGGCCGCCCCGGTAGTCCCAGGTGCTGCCGCCCGGCGTCCACACCGCGCTGGCGTAGCCGCCGCTGGTGTCGTAACCGGAGGCGTCGATGCGGTCGCCGCGGGCGAGGAAGTACTCGCCCTGCAGCTTCAGCGGGCCGCGGATCCACAGCGCCTCGAGTCCGGTGGTCGCCAGGCGGTCGACGTCGGCCATCGGACCGCTGTCGACCAGGCGTTGGGCGAAGTCGGCGTTGGGGCGCGCGCGCAGCCGCAGCTGGTCGCTGTCGGTATCGCGGTCGACATGGCTCAGGCCGAGATGCAGGACCTGGCCGTCGTCGCGGATCGGCGCCCACCAGGTGCGAAGGCCGTAGCCCGCGCCGTGCGCGTCATGGTCGAGGTTGCGTCCGAACCAGCCCAGCGTGGCGCCGTGGCCACCGGCGTCGTAGCTCCAGCTTGCGCCCAGGCGGCGGCCGGTGGCGAAGGTGCCGGTGGCGGCCGACTTGGCGATGAAGTCGTTGTTCCTGGCCGAGGACAGCTCTTCCAGGCCGTTGAGCTGCTTGGACTGGCCGAGCAGCAGGGTATGGCTGGGGCCCTCGTCGCCGCCGAAGCGCAAGGACAGGTTGTTGTCGAGGTAGTTCTCGCCCTCGACGTCGTAGCCCAGCACCCAGGACAGGTTGCCGGGGCCGCTGCCCTTGAGCACCAGTTCGAAGCGGCGCACGCCGGTGGCGCGGTCGCGGCCGTCGTCGCGTCCGTCGAGGTCCATCAGGTCGTTGTCGAACCAGTAGCCGTCGACCTGGAACATGCCTTCGAAGGCGACGTCGGAGCCGGCGACGGTGCCCAGCGGGATCTCGGCGTGGGCGGGAAGGCAGCAGGCGGCGGTCAAAGCGATCGGCAACAGCAGGAGTTTCATCGGGACGTCATGATCCGGTCATGGGAGCGCGGCGGAGTTTAGCGCGCGTGCCGTGAGCAGCCCTGGAACGCAGCGTGTGGCGTCGGCGGGGCCGGTCGCACCCGGAGACAACCGCCCAGCGGCCAGGCCGCTCAGCCGCCCAGTCGGCCCGTGTCCACGCGGCTCAGGCCGCCCGGGGCCTCCTGGAAGCCGGCGGCCTGCAGCGCCAGGCGCAGCGCGGGCTCGTCGCTCCGGGCCAGCGTCTGCAGGGTGTAGCGTCCGTCGGCTTCGATGGCGAGGGTCGCCTCGAGTTGCAGGGGGCCGCCGGTAGCCTCCGGGAGCAGCGTGAGCGAACCGGTGCGGCCTTCGCAGGCCGGACTGCCGCTCAGCAGCATCGGAGAGGGCGCCTGCCCTCCGGAACCGGTTCCGGGCAGCGTCGCCTCGATCCGTACGCGGCCGCCGGCCTCGCGGCAGGCTTCGCCGTCGAACAGCAGGCGTACATCCTCGAGCGATGCCCGCAGGCCCAGCCCCGGCGGCGCCGGCAGGGGCAGCAGGCCGTTGCCGCCGTCGATGCCGCGCAGGCGCCCGCAGTTGAGCGCCAGCCGCGCCTCCGGCAGGTGCAGCCACAGGCGCTGGCGGCCGGTCAGCAGGGGCAGCGGCGCCAAGCGCGTGCGCACGTCGCCGAACGCCGCGCCGTTCCAGCGCAGCTCGCGCAGTTCGCCGCGCCACAGGCTGCCACCGGCGTCCACCGCCGTCAGCCCCGGGGGCAGCGGCAGGCGCGGCAGCAGCAGCTGCAGCGGCACCGCCAGCAGCAGGGCGACCGCGAAGGCGCCGGCAAACCATGCCGCCAGGCGACGGCCGCTCACGGCGCCGCCCCGCCGAAGCCCACTTCGGCGCGCAGGCCGCCGTCGGCGCGCTCGACGTGGAGCGCCGAGGGGGCGATGCCATCGCGCCCGGCCAACTGGCCCAGCCAGCCATGCAGCGCAGGCGCGGCCACGCGTTCGAAATCGAGCACGAAGGCGCCGTCGGCGGCGCTGCGCCGGCGGCTCGGGCTGAGGCCTGCCTCGCGCACGCTGTCGAGGATCCGCCGCTGCAGGGCGTCGCCGCCCACAGGTGGCGACGGGCCTCCGGAACCGGCCAGCACCGCGACTTCGGCCTCGACCTGGTGCAGGTCGGCGACCGCGCTTGCGTGGCGGGCTTCGGCGCCTTCGCGCATCGCCCGCAGTGGCCACAGCAGGCCGTACCACCAGGCAAAGGCCGCGATCAGCGCGGCCATCACCGCCAGCATCGCGCGCTCGCGCGGCTCGCGGCCGCGCCACCAGCTCAGGATCCGGGCGGCGATGGTCATGGCGAGGGCTCCAGGACCAGGCCGGTATGCAGGCCGCCGGGTACATCACTGCTGCCGCCCTCCACCAGCGTCCACCCGTCCGCGGCCAGCGCGCCGCGGATGGCCTCGATATCGTCGGCCACGGCGTGGAACACGACTGCGCGCAGGCGGTCACCGCGCAGATAGTCGAGCTCGACCAGGTGGGTGCCGGCGCGGCCGGCGACGGCGGCGAACAGGGCGCCGCTCGCGGCCGTGAAGGCGCGCGGCTCGCGCGCGGCCCTGAGCTGGCGCGCGAGCGCGTCGGCGCCGACGCCGTCGCCACCGGCGTTGCCGGGCAGGGCGTCGCGCACCAGGGCCCCGGCGCGCGATTCAAGCGCGTGAGCGGCCAGCTCCAGGCGCAGCGCCTGCGCCGCCACCAGGACCAGGGGTGACGCGACCAGGGCGGCGGCAAGCCAGGCAAGCCGCCGCCACCGCGGCTTGCCTGGCTGCGCCGATGCAGGCGCGAACGCGCCCTGCAGAAGATCGACGTCCGGATGCAGCGCGCGCGCCGCACAGGCCTCCAGGCCTCCGTGGAGCGGCAGCTGCTCGCGTCCCGCCAGCACCTGGACCGCGAGCGCCGGGGTGGCGCAGAAGGCCAGGCCCGGGCCACGCACCAGCCAGCGCTCGCCTGCGTCCAGCACGTGCACCGCTTGCGCGTCGTCGGATTGCGCCGGAAGCAGCAGCTGTTCCGGGACCGCGGCGTCGGGACGCAGGCCGAAATCCGCCGCGCGCGCCAGCCACTCGTGCAGCGCCGCGGGCTCCACGGATGCGACGGTGCGGGCGTCACTCGCGGCGCCGGCGTCGAGGGCCACGTGCAGCGAGGCAGGGCGCGCCAGTCGCTCGGCGAGCATCGCCTGCGCCGCCGCGCGTGCCTGGGCCGCGGAGTGCGCCTTCAGTGCGATGTGGTCGATGCGCACGGCTTCGCCGGGCACTACCAGCACGGTGCGTGTTGCGGCGGCCGAGGCCGGCGCCACGGTCCCTGGCGACAGCTCGGCCCGCGACAGCACGCGGCCATCGCCGGCCAGGTCCAGGCAGGTGGCCGATGCGCCGCGATCGGCAGGCAGGAACAGGATGCGGGTGTTCATTCGTCGTGTGTCCATCGGCGCGCCACCAGGCGCGCGGGGCCATCGGAGCCGGCGTCGAGCAGCGCGCTCAGGACCACCTCGGCGCCGTCGTATTCCACTTCTGTCCGGAGATTGAAGTAGCGGGTGCGCACGCGAAGCTGCTCCAGCACGGGGTTGGACAGCCGCGCCGCAAGCACTGGAGGCCGGGTCGCGAACGCGGTCACGTCGAGCCAGCCACCGGCCGGGCGTGTGGCGATCAGGCGCCGCGCGGCGGCGATGTCGAGGGCGTTGTCGCTGAGCATCGCCAGCACCACGGCGTCCTCCTCTTCCAGGGTGTTGACGTTCACCGGTGCCAACGTGCTGTCGGGCAGCGCGCAGACGTGGGGGCGCAGGCGCGCATAGGCCGCGGCGTCGTGGCCGGCGATCGCGCGCAGCTCGCTGGCTTCGGCCAGCAGCGCGCCCGCGGTACGGTCGCCCGGGTGGCGCGTGGCATAGGCCGCGTCCTCCGCTCCCGCGGGTCCAGGCAGCTGGTCGCTGTCGATCCAGTCCACCAGGGCGTCAGCCAGGGTGGCTGCCTGCGCGGGATCGAACTCCAGCGCGCGCAGCAGCGCGAGGTACTGGTGCACGCCCGCCTCGCGCCGCGACCATTGCCCGGGCACGCCTTCGACCACGCTGTTGAGATTGAAGCAGGCGGTGCCGTCCTCGATGCGCACGCGCATCGTGCCGCCATCGATCGGGAAGACGAAGGGCCGGCCGTTCCAGTTGCCGGCCAGCGTAGTGCGCCGGTCGCCGGCATCGAGCTGCGCGATGCGCGTGCGCGCCAGCGCCTCGCTGCCCAGCGCGTACCACTGCGCCTGGACCAGCGCCTGTGCGTTGCCGGTGCGGCGAAGGCCGAAGCGGATGTCGTCCAGCACCGCCACCAGCAGCACGGTCATCACCGCCACCAGCAGCAGCACCGTGAGCAGCGCGGCGCCGGGGGGGGGGGGGGGGGGGGGGGGGGGGGGGGGGGGGGGGGGGGGGGGGGGGGGGGGGGGGGGGGGGGGGGGGGGGGGGGGGGGGGGGGGGGGGGGGGGGGGGGGGG
>NZ_JBCLVB010000005.1:0-111812 GCF_039548455.1 Luteimonas sp. MJ250
CCCCCCCCCCCCCCCCCCCCCCCCCCCCCCCCCCCCCCCCCCCCCCCCCCCCCCCCCCCCCCCCCCCCCCCCCCCCCCCCCCCCCCCCCCCCCCCCCCCCCCCCCCCCCCCCCCGGGCCGGTGGCGGCCGGAATGGCTCACTGCCCGGTCCCCGGAAGCAGGAAGCGCTGGCGCACGCCGCCTATGGCGTCGAGCTCGAGCTCCAGTTCGATCGCCGCCGGCAGGCTGGTGGTGCCGCCGTGCCAGCCGTCGTTCCAGTGGCCGTCGGAAAGATAGGCCACGCGCGCGGCGGAAACGCCGTCGATCAACACCCGCGGCGATGGTGGGGTGGCGCCGTCCACGGCCGCGCGCGCGCTGCGCTCCAGGCGGCCGTCGACGATGCGGTATTCGACGTATTCCAGCGATGAGCGCGGGCTGCCGTCCGGGTTCTCCAGGCCGCGACGGACGAAGGCGAACAGCGGTCCCGCCTCGCCCGGACGGCCGCCGATGAAGGCGTCGCGCGCGTTGCTGCCATCGGCGCGCCGTACCATCCGCAGCGCGGCCTGCGAGAGGTCGGCGCGCAGCAGCGCACGCGCGCGCTGGAACTCGCCCAGCCGGTCCATGCGCGCACGCAGCACGCCCTGGCTGTCGACCGTGTAGGCCATGGCGGCGACGCCGGCGGCGGCGATCAGGCCGAACAGCGCCAGCGAAACCACCACCTCGAGCAGGGTGAAGCCGCGGTGCCCGCGCATGGCGCTGGCGGCCGGGCACGCACTGGCGGGACGCGCGCATCCTCGCGGGGCGACATGGCTCACTGCGGCACGCTCCGGAACAGCGACACCTCGGCGGCCACGCGCTGCCCGCCGGGCGGCGACACGCTGATGTCGACGCGCAGCAGCGCCGGGTCGGCGGTCGGCGTGGTGCGGCGGCTCCAGCGCCAGGCCAGGCCGCCGGCCTCTTCGCTGCCCGCGGCGTCGCCGGCGAGCGCGCGCAGGTCGAGCGTGGCCGCGTCCACGGCGACGTTGTCGGCGACCACCGCGGCCAGCACCCGCTCCTCGATGGCAACCGCGGTCCGCGTGCTTTCGCCGGCGAGGTTGAGCAGGCCGAGCACGGCCAGCGCGAACACCGCGAGCGCCACCAGCATCTCGATCAGCGAGAAGCCGGCGGCGCGGGGATCAGCGGGCGGTGCCATCGATCTCCACCTCGCCGCCACCGCCCACCGCCACGTGCGCCTGTCGCCCTTCGCGCAGCAGCACCAGGCTCTGCGGCGTGGTCGCGCCGGTGGGGTCGAAGCGGAACGAAACCCCGGCATCGCGCCGCGGAAGCCGCGGCTGCGTGCCCGGCGCCCAGTCCACGCCGGCAAAGGCGCGACCGTCGAGCGGCTGCCAGCCATCGAAGCGCCGGCGCGAGAATGCGTAGCCATCCGCCGTCACCCGGACCTCCACCGTGCGCATGCCGAGGATCGCCTCGTCGCGGGCGTGGCCCAGGCGCGCGGCAAAGGCGTCCGCCTCCTTCGCCAGCGCGTCGTCCGCGGAGGGCAGCGTCAGCGTCACGGCCGCACCGGCCAGGCCGATGACCAGCAGCACCACCATCAGCTCGACCAGGGTGAACCCGCGCGCGCGCAACATGGCCTGGCCTCAGCGCCAGTTGCCGATGTCGGCGGCGTCGCCTTCGCCGCCCTCGGCCCCGTCGGCGCCGAGGGAGAACACGTCGAAGCCGCCGCTGCGGCCCGGCTGGCGGTAGCGGTAGGCGTTGCCCCAGGGATCCTCGGGCAAGCGGCGGATGTAGCCGCCCTTGCGGTAGCGCTCGGGGCGCGCCAGCCCGGCGGGCGCGTCAAGCAGGGCATCCAGGCCCTGCGGCGTCGAGGGATAGGCGAGGTTGTCCAGGCGGTAGGTTTCCAGCGCCTGCTCCAGCACCGAGATGTCGGCGCGGGCCTTCTCGGCCATGGCCCGGTCCTGGCTGGGCATCACGTTGATCATCACCACCGTCGACAGCAGGCCGATGATCACGATCGCGACCATCAGTTCGACCAGGGTGAAGCCGGCGGCGCGATGGCGGGCGCCGCTGCCGGGATGGATGGAAGTGCGTGTGTAGCGACTTTGCATGGGGCCTCCGTCAGCCCGCCACGAGGGCGTTGAATTGCAGGATCGGCAGCAGGATGGCGAGCACGATCACCGCCACCGCCGCGCCAAGCACGATGATGATCAGGGGTTCGAGCAGGCTCATCGCCGCCGTGGTGAAGGTGTTGAACTGGCGTTCCAGGTAGTCAGCCGCGCGGTCGAGCATCGGGGCCAGGCGTCCGCTGTCCTCGCCGCTGGTGGCCATGTACAGCAGGGTCGGCGGGAACACCGCCGCGCGCTTCATCGCGTTCGACAGGCTGCCGCCCTCGCGGATGACTTCCACCATCTGTCCGGTGGCTTCGCGCAGCACGGTGTTGCCGACGGTGCGCGCGGTGATCGCCAGGCCCTCGATCAAGGGCAGGCCACTCTCGGACATCGTGGCCAGGGTGCGCGCCATGCGCGCGGCGTGGACGTCGCGCAGGATGCGGCCGAGCAGCGGCAGGCGCAGCAGGGCGGCGTCGAAGCGGCGGCGGACGGCGGGCCGGCGGAGCATCCGCACCGCACTGGCTGCAAGCGCGGCGAGCAGCGCCAGGATCGGCAGCCACCAGGTCGCGAGCAGCTCGGAGATGCCGATCACGATGCGGGTCAGCAGCGGCAGCTCGCGGCCCATCGACTCGAACTGCTCGACCACCTTGGGCACCACGAAGACCATCAGTGCGACCACCACCAGCACCGCGGTCACCGCCAGCGCCGCAGGGTAGACCAGGGTCGACACCAGCTTGCCGCGCACCTGCTGGTCGCGCTCGTGCAGGTCGGCCAGGCGTTCGAGGATCGCGGGCAGGGCGCCGGTGCCTTCGCCGGCGGCGACCATGGCCCGGTACAGCGGGGGGAACGCGCGGGGTTCGCGCGCCATGGCGTCGGACAGGCGAAAGCCTTCGACCACGCGGGCGTGGGTGGCCATCACCACGCGACGCACCGGCGCGCGTTCGGACTGGCTGCCGATCGTGCGCAAGGCCTCTTCCAGCGGCGCCACCGCCACCAGGGTGGCGAGCTGGCGGGTAAGGAGGGTCAGGTCCTTGGCGCTGAAGCGGCCGCCACGGCGCGGCGTGTTCCCCGCGCGTTCGGTGGCGGGCTCGACCCGCACCGGCAGCAGGCGCCGGCCTTCAAGCAGGCGCCGCGCTTCCGCCGCATTGCCGGCGTCGAGCACGCCCTCGCGGCTGCGCCCCTGGACGTCGAGCGCGGAGTACTCAAACGCCGCCATGGTCCTGCAGCTCCTGGCGGGTGACGCGCATGGCTTCCTCGAGCGTGGTGTCGCCGCGCAGCACGGCGCTGCGCGCGGCGTCGCCGAGGCGGCCGGCGGTGGTGAAGGCCTGTGCCGCCAGCGCGTCCTCGTCGGCACCGGCGCCGATCAGCTGGCGCATCGGTTCATCGATCTCGAGCGCCTCGTGGATGCCCAGGCGCCCGGCATAGCCGCTGTGGCTGCACTGCGCACAGCCGGCGGCGCGGTAAAGGGTGGCGCCGGCCGCGGCCGGGCCGAGCAGCCGCACGGCTGCCGGATCATCGACCAGCGGCTGGCGGCAGGCCTTGCACAGCCGCCGCAGCAGGCGCTGCGCCAGCACCAGGCGCAGGCTCGACGCCAGCAGGAAGGATTCAACGCCCATGTCGCGCAGCCGGGTCACTGCGCCGGGTGCGTCGTTGGTATGCACCGTCGACAGCACCAGGTGGCCGGTCAGGCTGGCTTGCACCGCGATCTGCGCGGTTTCGGGGTCGCGCACCTCGCCGACCATCACCACGTCCGGGTCCTGGCGCAGGATCGCGCGCAGGCCGGCGGCGAAGCTCATGCCGACGCGCGCGTTGACCTGGGTCTGGCCGACCCCGTCGATCGCGTACTCCACCGGGTCCTCGACGGTGAGGATGTTGCGGCGGCCGTCGTTGAGCGCGGCCAGCGCGGCGTACAGGCTGGTGGTCTTGCCGGCGCCGGTGGGGCCGGTCACGAGGATGATGCCGTTGGGCACGCGCAGCGCGCGCTCCAGCGCCGCGCGCACAGGCGGCTCCAGACCCAGGCCGTCGAGCGTCAGCGTGCCCTGGTCCTTGTCGAGGATGCGCATCACCACGCGCTCGCCGCCGCGCGCGGGCAGGGTGGACACGCGCACGTCCAGCGCCTTGCTGCCCATGCTCAGGCCGATGCGGCCGTCCTGCGGCAGCCGCTTCTCGGCGATGTCCAGGCGCGCCATGACCTTGACGCGCGACACCAGCAGCGGCGCGATGCGCCCCGGCAGGCGCAGCGCCTCGCGCATCACGCCGTCCACGCGCAGGCGCACCACCAGCGCGGATTCGAAGGATTCGATGTGCACGTCGGAGGCGCCGATGCGCGCGGCTTCGGCGATCAGGCCGTTGATCAGGCGGATCACCGGCGCGTCGTCCTGCGCGTCGAGCAGGTCGGCGGTGGCGGGGATGTCGCCGGCCAGGGCGTCGAGGTCGCCGGGCAGGTCGAAGTCGTCGCCGCCGGCGAGCGCGGCGTCGGCGTAGAGCTCGGACAGGCGGCGGTCGAAGGCGGTGCGCGGCAGCACTTCGACCTCGAGCTCGACGCCGAGGCTGCGCCGCGCCTCCAGCAGCGCCGCAGGATCGGCATCCTCGCGCAGGCCCACGCGCGCACGCGCGCCGGTGTCGTCCACGCCCAGCAGCACCACGCCCTGGTGCTTGGCGAAGGCGTAGTTGAACGCGGGCAGGGATGCGCTCACCGGGCCGCGCCGTCGGACGCGGGGAGCGACGGCGGCACGGTGAGCAGGTAGTCGCGCACCAGTTCGTCGAGCGCGTTCTCGCGCTCGCCCATCACCGGCAGCTGGCCGCGCATGTAGCCGTAGCGGCCGGCGCTCATCGCTTGCGCATCCGCCGTGCTGCGAACGATGGTCGGGCGGATGAACACCATCAGGTTGGTCTTGTCGCGCGAGCGCGACCGGTGCCGGAACAGGTGGCCGACGATCGGGATGTCGCCCAGCAGCGGCACTTTCGACAGCGTGTTGCGGTCGCTCTGGTCGAGCAGGCCGCCGAGCGCGACGATCTCGCCGTCGTCCACCAGCACCCGGGTCTCGACTTCGCGCTTGTTGAGCACCAGTTCGGAGAAGTTGTCGCTCACCGGTCCGGCGATCGAGGACACCTCCTGGCGCAGGGTCAGCGTGACCCCGCCGCCGGCGTTGATCTGCGGCGTGACCTCGAGCTGGATGCCCACGTCCTGGCGCTCGATGGTTCGGAAAGGGTTCGAGTTGTTGTCGCCCAGCACCTCGCCGCTGGTGGTCGGCACTTCCTGGCCGACCAGGATCCGCGCCTCTTCGTTGTCCAGCGTCAGGATCGACGGCGTCGACAGCAGGTTCGACGCCGTGTCGCTGTTCACCGCATCGATGATCAGGCCGAAGGTGGCGTTGTCGTTGCTGCCGGCGATGCCGCCGAGCGCGCCGTTGATGCCCAGCAGCGACTGCACCGCGGCCTGGCGGGCGAGGTCGAGCACGCCGTCGTCGTCGTTGCCATCGCGGCGCTGCTGCTCCGCGTACCAGCCTCCGGCCAGCGGCATGATCCCGGCGCCGGCGCCGGGATGCTGGGTGGCGAGGAAGGGGATGTTGCTGCCTTCCTTGCCGGCGATGAGCAGCTGCGCGCCAAGTCGGCGCGCGGCGTTGTCGGAGATCTCGACCACGATCGCCTCGACCAGCACCTGCTCGCGGCGGACGTCGAGCTGGGTGATCACGTCCACCAGCAGGCGCTGGGTTTCAGGATCGGCGTTGATGATCAGCGAGTTGGCGCCCGGGTAGCGGACGATGGTCGGGCGCTTGCCCGGCACGGCCGAGATCACCTGGGCCGCGCCGGCTTCGGTTGCCGCGGCGGCGCTGGCGGCCACGCTGCCGGCACCGTCCTCGCCTTCCGGCGTCTGTCCCACCAGCTGCTGCAGCACCGGCAGCAGCTGTTCCGCGCTCGCGTGCTGCAGGCGCACCACGCGCACGCCGCCGGTGCGCTCGGCGCGGCGGTCGAGATCGAGGATGGTCTGCACCACGCGCTGCACCGCGGTCGGCGCGCCGCGGACCACGATCGAATTGCTGCCCTCCACCGGCTGGATCGACAGCTGCCCGCCGCGGCCCTCGCCGCCGCCGAACAGCTGGTTGACCGTGGCCGCCACTTCGCGCGCCGAGCTGTTGCGCAGGGTCACGGTGTCGATGCCGGCGGTGTCGCTGTCGATCTGCGCCACCAGGCCGCGGATGCGGCGGATGTTGTCTGCGTAGTCGGCGATCAGCAGCGCGTTGCCCTGCGGCGTTGGCACCACCACGCCGCCGCGGCCGATCAGCGGCTTGAGCGTTTCGGCGGCAATGCGGGCGTCGACCGTCGACAGCGGCAGCACCTGGGTGGTGAACGCCGAGCCGCTGCCGCCGCCGGGCAGCTGCGCCGCGGCGGTGTCGGACACCACCCGGTAGGCGCCCGGCCCCGCGCTCACCGCCACCAGGCCGTTGGCGCGCAGCACCGCCAGCAGCACGCCCAGCAGTTCGGCCTCGTCCATGGCCACGTCGCGGGTGATGCTGACGCTGCCCTGCACCGCCGGATCGATGATGAAGGTGGTGCCGGTGGCGCGTGCGACGTCCTGGATGAAGGCGCGGATGTCGGCGTCCTGCGCGCTCACGCCGGCGGTGGCCTGGGCGAAGGCGAAGGGAGCCGGGTGCGCAAGCAGCGCAAGGGCAAGTGCGGCGGCGAGGAGTCGCTGTTTCACGGTGTCTTGGCCTGCAGGGTCGCGCTGCGGATCTGGCCGTCGCGCCGGTAGGTGAGGGAGATCGAGGACGCGCCGGAGAGGCTGTTGGCGAGCTCTGCGTAGCGTTCGGCGTCCAGTGCCTCGTTGTTCACCGACAGCAGCACGTCGCCTGCCTGCAGTCCCGCCTGGCGCAGCACGGCGCCATCGCCGCGCGGGATCACGGTGTAGCCGGTGATCCGGCCATCGGTTTCGTCCGGACGAAGGCCCATCTGGGCGAGCAGCTGCGCCGGGTCGATCGCCGCGTCGGCTGTGTCCGCGGCCGCCGCGGATGTCGGTGCCGTGTGCGCGAGTGGCGGGGCTGCCTGCGCCGCTGTCGGGCGGGTTGGCGCGGGGCGTGCGTCGGGCTTCGTGAAGCGGAGTTCGCTGCGGCGCCCGCGGCTGTCGAGTACCACGTGGTCGGCTTGCACCGCGGCCAGGGTCACGCCAGGTGCCACCGCTTCCCCGGTGGTGTAGGAGCGCTGCGGGCCTTCACGCATGGCGATGATCGCGCTGCCACCCGCCGGAGCGGGGCGGACCGCGAACAGGCGCAGGCCGGAGGCGTTGGCGCTGGCGGCGATGGCCGCACCGTGGTCGGGGTAGAAGGCGTCGATGGCCAGGCGCCCGGGCTGCTCGCGGATGACCGTTGCAGCGTCGATCACGGGCGCGCCCAGCGGGGCGGGCGGCAGCAGCAGCCAGGCCAGGCGCGCTGCCTGGAAGGCCAGCAGCACGACGATGGCGACTTCAACGGTCCGCCGCAGGTCATCGGGCCTGCGGTAGCGGTCAAGGGCGGTGCGAAAGTCGGGAAGGGAGTGGAATGCGGGCACGGGCAAGGACGTCGTGGCGCAGGATGCTGCGCCCTCGCGACAGCATGCGAAGCTTTCGTGACAGGCTTGTTGCAGCTGACACATCCGTGTCGTTTTGCCGGGAGCACCCTGGCCGGACACTCCCGCGCGTTGCCTCCATCTGCCCTCTGGGCATCTTCCCCCGCAGGCGGGGGGAAGGGGGTTCGTCAGAACTCGGTCGAGACGCTGAACGACCAGGACACGCCCGGGTCGTAGCGCAGGACGTGGATTTTCCGGCCGCCGCCGCCCTCGATGTACTCGTCGTACTCGGTGTCGAGGATGTTGCGCGCCGCGAAGCCCAGGGTCACCGGCGTTTCGCCGAAGCGCATGGTCTTGCGCAGGACGAGGTCCAGCGTCAGGCCTGGATCTTCCATGACGTCCTGGCGCAGGTTGTTGCCGCGCGCCGAGATGCGCTCGCTGACGTAGTTGGCGATCAGCGTGGCCTGCAGGTCCTTCGCGGTGTTCTCGATGCCGAACTGCAGGTTGGCGATGTGCTCCGACTGGCCCTGCATCCGGCTGCCGTCAAGGATCAGGCTGCGTGCGGGCTGCGTGGTGCCGCTGCCGCCGTCCAGGGCGACCGTATCGTTCGCGCCCGCGGTCACCTCGGAGTCCGTCCAGGTGTAGTTGGTGGCCAGGTAGAGGCGATTGCCGTCCCACCAGTCCGCGGCGATGCCGGGGTCGAAGTACTTCTTGAACTCCAGCTCGGCGCCGTACACGGTGGCCTCGGGCGCGTTGACGAAGGTCTGCCAGAGCTCGTCGCCACCGCCGGTGAACATGATCGATTCGATCGGCTTGTCGATCTGCTTGTGGAACAGGCCGGCGGTGAAGTACTCGCCCGAGCCGAAAAACCACTCGTAGCGGGCGTCGAGGTTGGTCAGCTCGCTGTCGACCAGGTAGGGGTTGCCGTAGAGCTGGCGATCCTTCTCGGGGTCGGTGTACAGCTGCGGCGAGAGCTCGCGGAACTGTGGCCGGGCGATGGTCTGCGAGGCACCGAAGCGGACCTGGCGGTTCTCCGCGACGTTCCAGGTCAGGGTGAGCGCGGGCAGGACGTAGTCGTTTTTCAGCGGTGCCAGGGCGCCGCTGCGGACACCGGTATAGATGTCGTACGGGTGCACCGCCTGTGTCGCGTCCTCGTAGCGTACGCCGAGGGTGCCGCGCAGCCTGGGGGTGATTTCGCCGTCGACCTGCAGGTAGGTGCCGAGCACCTTGAGCGTGGCGTCGTAGGCGGCCTGGCCGGAGAGGCCGGTGGTTTCCTCCAGCCGCAGCCAGCCCTGGCTCAGGTTGTAGTCGGAGAACAGGTAGTCGGGGCGCTGGTACGGGAAGTAGTGGGGCAGGGTGGCGCCGTTGCCGGGGCCGTCACCGGCGAAGTACCTGAACTCCCGCGACCAGGCGTTGCGGTCGTTGTCCATGTACGAAGCACCGCCGCTCAGCGTCACGTCGCGCTCGATCGGCAGCCGCCAGGTGACGTCGACGCCGCCGCTGGCGACCTCGTCGTCGACCTGGCTGAAGCGGGTGTAGTTCTCCTGGTTGCCCACCGAGTAGGCCCAGTAGCCATCGCCTTCGTCGCGGAAGCCGATCATCTTCTCGTAGGGGACGTCACGCTTCGCCTGTGCCCAGGCCGCGCGCCACTCGACCTTGAGGTCGCCGTACTCGCCGAACTCGTGCGAGCCGCTGATCTGGTTGTTGATCATCTCGCGCTCGAACCAGCGGGTGTCGTCCCTGCGGTAGCCGTAGTTGCTGATGTAGTCCATGCCGGCGCGGCTGCGGGCTTCCTTGAGCGTGTCGTGCACGTACAGGGTGGTGAGGTTGATCCTGTTGTTCCCCCACTCGTAGCCGGCGCCGAGCAGCGCGTTGACGCGGGCGTTGTTGCGGGTGGAAAGGAACTCGTAGTCGTTGCCGTAGGCAAGCGTTTCCAGGTCGGGACCGAGGAATACGCCCTGCTCCTGGTCGCCGAAGATGGTGCGCCACTCGTTTTCGAAGCCGGCCACGGCGACGAAGCCGATGCGGGCGTCGTCGCCCATGTCGGCGGACCAGCCGGCGCTGAAGCCGAAGTTGACGTCCGGGTCGATGCTGTCGTTTTCCTGCAGCACGTTGACGCTGGCGTTTTCGAGGCTGCGGCCGATCGTCGCGAGTTCCTCGTTGCTGAAGTTGTTGCGGTCGACCCGCTTGCCGGTGCCGATGGCGTCCTGGAGCGCGCGCGGGATCTTGCGGGTGCCGTCGTCGTAGCCCCAGAAGTCGTCGTCGCCACCGCCGTAATAGGTCAGGCCCTTCTCCATGGTGGTGTTGTCGTTGAAGCCACCGCCCACGCTGAGCTTGAAGAAAGGCGCATCGGGGATGTTGAGCGACTGCAGGTCGATCACGCCGCCGCCGAACTCGCCGGGATACTTGACCGAATAGGTCTTCTGCACGGTCATGCCCTGCAGCACTTCGGCCGGGAACAGGTCCAGGGGCACCACGCGCTGCATGGGTTCGGGGCTGGGCAGCGGGGAACCGTTGAACAGCGCCGAGGAGTAGCGCTCGCCCAGGCCGCGGACGTAGACGAACTTGTCGCCGACGATGCTCACGCCGGACACGCGCTGCAGGGCGGCGGCCGCGTCGGCGTCGCCGGTGCGTTCGAAGTCTTCGCGCTGGACGAACGATGCGACCTCGGCGGTCTGCAGCATCGGCTCGGGAATGTATTCGCCACGCACCTCGACGGCGTCGAGCTGGACCGGCCCCGCCGGCGTCGGCTGGGCGGCCGTGGCAGCCGACTGGGCGATCGTGGCCTGCACGATCGTGGCCTGGGACGGCACCACGGACTGGCCGCCGGGCGCTTCAGGCTGCCGGGCCCACGCGCCCTGGCATGCGATGAGAGTGGTGATCGCGACGAAGAGGACGCTGCGTGACGGAATGCGCTTCATAAAGTGACCTTGGGCTGTGCGGTTTACGGGGCCGGGCATGGGGAGGGGCGGCCGTGCGGGCCGCCCCTTGTTGCAGCGACGGGCCCGATCAGCAGGACGCGTCGGCCGTCAGGCCGCAGGTCCAGCCCTGCCACCAGGTGTCGCTCGAATCCTTCACGCCACCGATGTAGTCGACCTGCTCGAAGAAGCTGTGCTTGCTCGCCAGGTTCGCGACTGCCGGTACGGCGCTTTCGTTGGCGCCGTTGACGAACACGCCGGTCAGGGTCGAATTGCCCGCAACGGTGTTGGTGCCGGCAGTGAAGGCGGCTTCCGCGTCTGCGTTGTTGAAGTTGTTCGGGCAGGCGAAGAAGACCGACTCGAGGACTGCGGTGCTGCCGCGCTCCGGCACCTGCTCGATGCTCAGGCAGGTCAGGCCCTTGCCCGTGCCGCCGGCCTTGCGGGTGACCACGGTGTTGTAGATCTCGGCGCGGCTGCCGAGGTTGACGGTGAAGCCCGAGCCGTTGCCGCTGCTGCCACCGGCGCGGCCGACGTAGGTGAAGTTCGCGACCTGCGGGTTCGAGTACTGGGCGTCCGTCAGCGGAAGCGGATTGCTGCTGTTGGTGCCCGACCACTCGTTCATGTTGTCGCCGGTGCTGTCGCGCTGGACCACCACGCCGAACTGCACGCCGCCGTTCCAGCCGGAGTCGATGTCGAGGCTGTCATCGCTGGCGCCGGTGATCACGATGCGCCGGGCGTTGACCGAGCCGCCGAAGATCTCGATGCCGTCGTCGGAGCTGTTGTGGACCTGCACGTACTCGATGGTGGTGCCGCTGCCGACGCCGCCCATGGTCAGGCCCTGGAGCTCGTTGCCACCGGAGAAGGCGAAGCCGGAGTACTTGATCTGCATGTACTGCACGGTGCCGGAGTTGTCGGTGGTCGAGTTGCCGCCGTACATGCCGAGGTCACCGCCCTCGATCCTGGTCTCGCAAGCTGCGCTGCCCGGCTCGAAGTCGCCGATGCAGGTGTTGACCGGCGCACGGCCGGCGAGCACCAGGCCGCCCCAGCGACCGTCGGTCTCGGCGTCGGCATTGCCTTCGACGTCGATCTTCGCGGTCAGGATGATCGGCTCCTCGGCGGTGCCGAGCGCATAGATCTTCGAGCCGCGGTTGACGACCAGGGCGTCGGGGCCGGCGGAGGCGTACACGGTCACGCCCGGCTCGATGTTGAGGATGCCTTCGCGCGCACCGGCCCTCGGAGCGGCCGGGTCGCCACCCATGTCCTCGCCGACGTGGACGGCACCATTGATGGCGTAGACGGTGCCGGCAGCCTTCGGGACCGTGAGTTCACCGATGATCCGCTCCGGCAGTTCGCAGGCGCGGAAGTCGGCGATGGTGCCGATGTTCCTGAAGCCCTCCGGGCAGTTCTCGGCCGGACCACTGGTCGGCGGCGGCGGAGGCGGTGGAGTGGTCGGCGGCGGAGGCGGCGGAGGCGGCGGAGTGGTCGGCGGCGGCGGGAATGCGCCTTCACCGGGCGAAGCGACGCGGTCGGCACCGCCACCGCAGGCACTGAGCGCGAGCACCGCGCCAAAGGTCATGAGGAGGGCCTTGGAACTATGGCGCATGGACATCGGGTGGGTCTCCGGGAGGAATGGACTGCGAACGCAGCGATGGAACCGCGGCCCTTGCTCGCCCCTGGATGGGCGGCGTCCGCTGCGTTCCGGATGAATCGGAAATGAAGGCTAGAGGCGTCCGGTTACAGCTTTCTTTCAGGGACAAGTCGCACGGCGGCGAGTGGTCACGCATGGCAATCGCATGACATCCGGAAGACAGCTGTCATCGCGCGGTCATGTGTCCGGTGTCTGCTTCACCCGGCGATTCCTCACGGGCATGACCATGGAAACACCGGTGATCGATCACGCGCTGCTGCAGTGGCTGCTGGGACAGGTGCAGTCGGGCGCGTCGCCAGAGGACGTGGTCGCCTCGATGGTCGCGCGTGGCTGGGGGGAGGACGATGCCGTCGCCGCGCTCGAGGATGCGATGCGCGGGCACCTCGACGCCCATGCGCGCGCGAACGACCTGCCGCCGCCGGAACGGGTGCCCGCGCCGATCGTGATGAACGGTCCGTCGTTGATCGATGCCGGGGACCGGCGCGTGCCGGTGCTGGCGAACATGCTGCATCCGCGCGTGGTGGTGTTCGGCAGCGTGCTCTCGGATGCGGAGTGCGACGCCCTGGTGGAGATGGGGCGGCAGCGCCTGCGCCCCTCGGCGGTGTTCAACCCGGACACGGGCGCCGACGAGTCGCACGAGGCGCGGAGCAGCGAAGGCACGTTCTTCAGCCGCGGCGAGAATGCGCTCTGTGCGCGCATCGAACGCCGCCTGGCGGCCCTGGTCGACTGGCCGCTCGAGAACGGCGAAGGGCTGCAGTTGCTGCGCTATGGCCCGGGTGCGCAGTACAGGCCGCACTACGACTATTTCGATCCCGACCGCCCCGGCGCGCACGTGGCGCTGTCGCGTGGCGGCCAGCGCGTGGCGTCGATCGTCATGTACCTCAATACGCCCGCTTGCGGTGGTGCGACCACGTTTCCCGACGCCCGCTTTGAAGTCGCGGCGGTCAAGGGCAACGCGGTGTTCTTCGCCTACGATCGACCGCATCCGATGACCGGCAGCCTGCATGGCGGCGCACCGGTGATCGAGGGCGAAAAGTGGGTGGCGACCAAGTGGCTGCGAGTCGGGCCGCACCGGTGACCGACCGCTTGTCGGAATATTTGCACCGCTCATCAATCGAAAGATGCTTTGTCATCGAGGTGTAACCCAACGCAGCGCCGCGCGTAGTGTGATCACTGCATCACCTACAGGCGCTTCGTGCGCAGGAGCACCGACATGCAGCGGATCGCGATCCCCCTTCTCTTCTCCGTGGCCCTTCCGTTCGCCGCCACCGCGGCCGACACCGCGCCACAGTCGACCCAGCAGGTCTACACCTACGCGGTCGAGCTCGACGCCGACGGCCGCATCGCAAGCCTCGAGCCTCACGGCAGTGCGCCCGGCCCCACCACGTCCGCCCTGGCCGCGGAGATCCGCGACTGGGTGTTCAACTCCGGCGCGGCCGACGGCGCTTCGCGCACCTTCCTCCGTGTCGTGGTCGACGAGGCCGCTGGCGGTGGCCACGAAGTGATATCCGCCACCACCGGGCCGGCGCTGGCGGCGATGACACCACCCGAATACCCGATGCGCGACCAGCTCGCCGGCAACGAGGGCATGGTGGTGCTGCGGCTGGAGGTCGCCGCCGACGGTTCGGTGAAGGATGCCGACGTGCACGCCGCCACCGGCACCGTCTCGCGCGCGATGGCCGATGCCGCGGCGGAAGCGTCGCGCCAGTGGCGGTTCTCGAGCGAGCAGGTCGGCGGCGAGGCGGTGGCGTCCACGCTGCTGTGGCCGGTGTGCTACCTCGGCCCCTGGTCGTCGGCTTCGGCCTGCAGCTGGACCGGTCCCGATGCGCAGCGCTTCTCCAGCAAGACGGTGCTGCCGCTGCAGCCCAACGTCACCGTGACCTGGACGGCGGCGCGCTGAGGCCGGTGCGACACCCGGCGCTCAGACGCCGGGCGTCGCCTCGTCCGCAGGCGTGCCGATGGCTGCGGTGACGTCAACAGGCGTCTTGTCGGGAAACGTGCACAGGTCGCGGATGACGCAGGGTCCGCACTCCGGGCGCCGCGCCTTGCACACGTAGCGGCCGTGCAGGATCAGCCAGTGGTGGGCGTCCAGCAGGTAGTCCGCCGGCACCCGCTTCAGCAGCCGGTCCTCCACCGCGCGGACGTTCCTGCCGTGGGCCAGGCCGGTGCGGTTGGAGACGCGGAATATATGGGTATCAACGGCCATCACCGGTTCGCCGAAGGCGGTGTTGAGCACCACGTTGGCGGTCTTGCGGCCCACGCCCGGCAGCGCTTCCAGCTCAGCGCGCGTGCGCGGCACTTCGCCGCCATGGCGTTCGATCAACAGCTTCGCCATCGCGACCACGTTGGCGGCCTTGGCGTTGTACAGGCCGATGGTGCTGATGTAGCGCTTCAGCCCGTCCTCGCCGAGTGCGGCGATGGCCGCGGGCGTGTTGGCGACCGGGAACAGGCGCCGCGTGGCCTTGTTGACGCCGACATCGGTGGACTGGGCCGACAGGGTCACCGCAACCAGCAGTTCATACGGCGAGGCGTACTCGAGCTCGGTGACCGGCTTCGGGTTCAGCGCGGACAGGCGCGCGAACATCTCGCGCACGTCGGCGTTGGGCATGATCCGGCCGCGCCGCTCGGGAAAGGCGCTCAAGGCGTTGTCCCCGCGGCGCGCGCCCTGGCGCGTGCCAGCGCCGCGGCCGCGGCGGCGGGCAGTGCAGGGCGGGAGGGTGGGGACGGCGTGCCGGCTCCCTGGCCGGTGGCGGGCTTGGCCGCGCCGTCGGCGGCGGCTGCGGCCTGATCCGTGCCAGTCCCGGTGGTCGAGCTGTCTGCCGCCGGCCCGCTGCGGGCGCGCAGCCGCTCCGTGGCGATGCGTTCGAGGCGTGCATCGCGGGCGCGATGCCGATCGCGCGCCGCCCACGCCGTCAGCAGCCGGTCGCGGGCGGTCGACAGCATGGCGTTGCAAGCGGCATCGAGGCCGGGCAGCGGCTGGAAGCGCGCCAGGCCGCCATCGATCGCTGCGTCCAGCCGGTCTTCGCACAGCATGTCGCAGAGGCGCCGGGCCTGCACGGCATCCGGCGCATCCGCGCCGGCACCGTGTTCGACCGGGCCGGGGTGGCCGGTGGGACCGGTGCGGCCGCCATGGCCATCGAGGTCGCGGGTGGCGTCACGCCCGGGCATGCGTCGGCTCAGCGGCCGGCGAACGCCGGCTTGCGGCGCTCGAGGAACGCGCCCATGCCTTCGCGCGCGTCGTCGGTGGAGAAGGCGAGGCCGAACTGCGCGCTCTCGTATTCCAGGCCGTCGTCGATCGCGCACTCGCCGCCGACATGGATCGCATCGAGGATCCCGCGCATCGCCAGCGGCGCGTTGCCGGCCAGCTTCGCGGCCAGCGCCATGGTTTCGGCTTCGAGCTCCGCAGCCGGCACCACGCGGTTGACGATCCCCAGGTGCAAGGCGCGCGCCGCATCCACCGGTGCACCGAGCAGGGTGAGTTCGAGCGCCGCGGCGCGGCCCGACAGGCGCAGCAGGCGCTGGCTGCCGCCGAAGCCCGGCAGCAGGCCCAGGGTGACTTCGGGGAGGCCGAGCTTCGCGGTGTCCGCGGCGATGCGCAGATGGCAGCACATCGCCAGCTCCAGCCCGCCGCCCAGCGCGAAGCCGTTGACCATCGCCACCACCGGCTTGGGCATGCGCTCCATGCGTCGCATCAGGCGCTGGCCGAGCAGCGAGAAATCGCGCGCCTGCACCGCACTCAGCGCCGACATCTCGGCGATGTCCGCACCGGCGACGAAGGCCTTGCCGCCGCTGCCCGTGAGCACCACGGTGCGGACACCGTCGTCGGCCGCGGCGGCATCGAATGCAAGCTGCAGGGCCTCGAGCGTGTCCCGGTTCAACGCATTCAGCTTGTCTGGGCGATTGACGGTGAGGACGCGGACGGCGCCGTGGTCGGCGGCCAGGATGAGTTCGGACATGGAATCCTCGGTGTCGGGCCGGGCGGAACTTCTGTCGCCGCGCGGGGTCGGAGTGGGCGGTGTCAGTGGCGGTTAAGCACTGGGGCCGGTATCCTAACGTGTCCAGACGGGGCGGCCAGGCCGCCCTGCCGCATCTTGGACCCAACCAATCGGCAATTCCGGAGAGTCCCACGAATGAAGTTGCGCCTGCTCGCTATCGCCCTTGCGGCCACCACCCTGGTTGCCGGCACCGCCGCAGCCCAGGACACCACCTCTGAGAAGGGAAAGCTCAGCTATGCGATCGGCTACAACACGGGCGCAGAGCTCGCGGAGCTGACCGGGCGCGGCGAAGCCATCGACGTCAACACCGTCGTCAAGGCGCTTCAGGATGCCTACGGCAAGAAGGAGCCCGCGGTCGCGGTCGACCAGCTGCGCACTGCGGTCGAGAACATGCAGAAGCGCCAGCAGGCGAAGATGGAAGCCGAGTTCAAGAAGGTGTCTGACGCCAACAAGGCGGCGAGCGACAGCTTCCTTGCCCAGAACAAGGCCAAGCCCGGCGTGAAGACCTTGGCCAGCGGCGTCCAGTACCGCGTGATCGAAACCGGCAACGGCGCCAAGCCGACGCAGGCCAGCGACGTCGCGCTGACGTACAAGGGCTCGCTGCCCGACGGCACCGTGCTGATCGACACCAACCAGGTGCCGCAGGGCCAGACCCCGGGTCCGGTCGAGCTCAAGGTCAGCCAGGTGCCGCTCGACGGCCTGCGCGAGGCGCTGCTGCAGATGCCGGCCGGTTCGCGTTGGGAAGTGGTGCTGCCGGGCGACAAGGCCTATGGCAATGACATCCGCGCCGGCCGCATGGCCAACCAGGCGGTGGTGTTCGACGTCAAGCTGGTCAGCGTCAAGTGACCGCGGGGCGCCGACGGCGCCCCTTGTCCAGCTGCGCGGCCTCCGCCGCGCACGCTGCTGCTCCAAGGACGCGCCGGCCTCGTGCCGGCGCGTTCGTGTCCGGGGCCCGCGCCACGATTCGGATACCGCGATGAACACCGCCTTCCGCGCAGTGCAGAGCCCCTGCACCGGCGTATGTACCCTTGATCAGAACGGCTTCTGCGACGGCTGCCTGCGAACCGGCGACGAGATCGCGGGCTGGCTGGCGATGGACGACGCGCAGCGCGAGCACCTCATGGACTCGGTATTGCCGGAGCGCGAGGCGCGCCGCGGCTGATGGCCGGCATGCCCGCCGATGCCGCGCTGCAGGCCGCGCTGGGTCCGCTGAGCGCGGTACCCGCCGGGCCGGCCTGGAACCTCGACGAACTGAGCGATCTGCTGCCGGCACACGCCGCCCTGGCGGATGCCGCGGTGCTGGTGCCCTTGGTCGGCGAAGGCGAGACCAGCGTCATTCTGACCCGGCGCCATGACGGGCTGCGCCAGCACGGCGGGCAGGTCAGCTTTCCCGGCGGCCGGGTGGATCCGGGTGATGCCGGTCCGCTTGCCGCCGCGCTGCGCGAAGCCGACGAAGAGATCGGCCTGCGGCCCGCCGATGCGCGCGTGCTCGGCTATCTGGATCCGCTGGCGACCGTCTCCGGCTTCCGGGTGCTGCCGGTGGTGGCGCGGGTGCCGGCGGGCTTCGAGCCGCGTCCGCGGCCGGGTGAGGTGGCGGAGGTGTTCAGCCTGCCGCTGGCGTGGCTGATGGCCCCCGAGAACCTCGACCGCATCGTGATCAACTACCTTGGGCGCAAGCGCCACGTGCTCGAATACCATCGCCACGATGCCGCACCGGGCCAGCGCGTCTGGGGTGCGACGGCGTCGATCCTCTACAACCTGCGCCAGCGCCTGCTGGCCGCCGGAGGCCTGCCATGAATGCGACGCCGGACTGGAGCACCCTGGTTTCGCCCGCGGAGTTGGCCGGCTGTCTTGGCGACCCGATGCTGGTGCTGCTGGACGCCCGCTTCTCGCTCGCCGACCCCACGGCCGGCGAGGCGGCTTGGCGCGATGGCCACCTGCCGGGTGCGCTCTACGTCCACCTGGACCGCGACCTGTCGGGGTCGCACTTGCCGGGCGCCGGTCGCCACCCCTGGCCCGGCGCGGCGGAGTTCGGGCGCACGCTTGCCGCGCTTGGCATCACCCCCGCTCACCAGGTGGTCGCCTATGACGCCGCAGACGGCGCGTTCGCCGCGCGCGCCTGGTGCCTGCTGCGATTGGCCGGGCACGCCCGGGTGGCGGTGCTCGACGGTGGCCTGGCCGCCTGGCGCGCGGAGGGCCTGCCGCTGGACACCGCCATTCCGCGCGTGCCGCCGACCGCGCCGTATCCGGTGGCCTTCGACCGCGGACGGGTGTTTGATGGCCAGCGCGTCGAAGCCCATCTTGCCGGCGGTGGCCGGCTGCTTGACGCCCGTGGCGGCGAGCGTTTCCGCGGCGCGATCGAGCCCATCGACGCGCGCGCCGGACACGTGCCCGGCGCGACGTCGAGGCCCTACGCGCTCAATCTGGTCGACGGCCGTTTCAAGCCGCGCGGCGTGCTGGCCGAAGAGTTCAGCGCGCTGCTGGGCAACGACGCCCCGGCGCGCGTGGTGGCGATGTGCGGCTCCGGCGTGACCGCCTGCCATCACCTGCTGGCGATGGCGCATGCCGGGCTGGATGGCGCCGGGCTGTACACCGGCTCGTGGAGCGGGTGGATCGAAGACCCGGCGCGTCCGGTCGCCACCGGCAACGACTGAGCTGCACCGCTGGCGCGCGCGCAGCGTGCGCGGCGTCCGGTGCGCCGCCGCGCCGCCGCTTGCCGCCCCGCGCTATTTGCCCAGCCGCGCCACCAGTGCGCGCAGGCCGGCCTGAGTGTCCGGATCGTTCCAGGCATCGACGAAGGTATCGATGTCGATGCGCTCCGGCGCCAGCGCGGCCAGCAGGTCGGCGCGCGCGATCGCGCGGGTGTGCAGCACCGGCCGCCGCGGCAGCGCCAGCAGCGCCTCCAGCCAGGCGCGGGCGCGCGCCACCACCTCGCCTGGAGCGGCGAGCTCGTCCACCAGTCCGATCTCGTACGCACGCGCGCTTTCGACCAGTTCGCCGCCCACCAGCAGGCGCTCTGCGCGATGCGTGCCGACCACGCGGCGCATCAGGTGCTGGATGCCGTCGGGCGCGACCAGGCCGACCTGGGTTTCGTTGAGGCCGATGCGGAACGGCCCTTCGGCCATCACCCGGTAGTCGCAGCACAGTGCGAGCACGCAGCCGCCGGCCGGAGAGTGGCCGGTGATCGCCGCGGCCACGGGCACCTTTGATGCTGCCAGCGTGCGCGCGGCGTCGAGGAAGCCGGTCCAGGCCGCGCCCAGAGCTTCGCGCGACTGCAGCGACATGAGGTGGGGCACGTCGAGCCCGGCGGAGAAGACCTTTTCACCGCCCGACAGCACCAGGCCCTGCGCGCCGGCATCGACGGCTGTGGTCACGGCTGCCGCCAGCGTGCGGCAGAGGTCGGGGTCCAGCGCGTTGACGGGAGCGCGCGCGAGCCTGAGTTCGGTGATCGCGCCGTGGCCGATGGTTTCGATGAGTGCTGTCATGCGTCGTCGGGTCCGCGCCGGAGTGGAGGGCTATGATAGGTGCATGCCCGGTCTCCTTCGTACTCTGGTTCCCGCCGTGCTGCTGTGTGCAGCGACCGCAGGCGCGTTCGCGTCCAGCCCTGTTGGCAATGACTCCGAAACCGCCGCCGATCCCGACGCCTGCGCCCCGCGCGTGGTCGAAGGCTGGCTGCGTTCGCCGCCGATGCCGATGCCGATGATGGCGGGCTTCGCCCGTATCGAGAATCCGTGCGCGACCGGTGTCGAAATCGTCAGCGCGCACAGCGACGCGTTCGCAAGCGTCGAGCTGCATGAAACCCGGGTTGTCGATGGCGTCAGCAGGATGCGGGAAGTGCCTCGCTTGTTCCTGGCCGCGGACGGCGAAGCGGTACTGCAGCCGGGCGGCCTGCACCTGATGCTGATGCGTCCGGTGGCGCCGCTGCAGACCGGTGGCTCGGCGCGCGTCGAGTTCACCCTGGCCGACGGCCGCAGCATCGGCGCCGACTTCGAGGTGCGCGCCGCCAACGCGCGCTGAAGGACGCGCCTGGCGCGTTCCCGCGGTAGCCGGCCGCCACCTCGCCGGTCGGCGATTGTCGAAAATGAAACATCCCTGCGGACCGGCGTCGTGCGCCGGCGGCGGCGCCGTGCGGCTGCGTCCCTGCGGGTGCCCGCGTGCGTGAAGCCGTGCGTCGTGGCGCCACACGGCGCAAGTACGTTGCACGCCTGCAACGTTTTTCGGCGCTGTGCGCGCGACAGCCGCCTCCCGGCACCGGACTGTGCCGTCGATTCCATAAAAAATCCCTTTTGATCAAGGGCTTGCATGCGTCGCTGCGCGTTTGGCATCGAACATGCGTGGAGGCGGGTCGCACCGGTGTACGGCACCTCCCCCTACGTACCCCGGCGCGACATTCCCCCAAGGAGAACGACCATGCATATCCGCAAAAGCATGTTGGCCGTGGCCGTGTTGCTCGGTGCGGGCCTGTCCGCCCAGGCATGGGCGCAGGACCAGACCGAAGCCGGCCCCGGCGACAACAACGCCAGCAATTCCGAGGACAACAGCACCGGCGCCGACCGCGACAACGCCGGCAGCGCGGCAGGCCTCGGCCTGTCGAACGCGTCGGCGAACAACAACAGTACTGCCAGCACCACCATTGCCAGTTCGTTCAACAGCAGCTCGGCGATGGCCGAGACCAACCTCAGCGGCACCGTGACCGGCAACAGCGTGGTGGTCCTGGGCAACATCGCAACCAACGCCGGTGGAGCCGACGGTGGTGATGGTGGAGCGGGCCTGGGCGGCATGGCGCTGGGTGGCGAAGGCGCCGGGGGCAGCGGCGGCGACGGCGGCGATGCGGCGGCCGGAAGCCTGCGCGGCGGCGATGCGGACGCGTCCAGCCTGGCCGCGGCCCTTGGCCTCGCCGGTTCGGATTCCGGTGCCGACGCCAGTGCCGACGGCGACAGCGCCGGCGACGGAATCCCGGACGCGACGTCCGAGGCCACCGCCACCTCCGGCGACAGCACGGCATCGGTGGACGGCACCTCGGCCGGTGGCGACACCAGCGCCGACAATTCCGGCAGCAGTGGCGATGCCTTCGCAACGGCCGGCAACGGCGGTCGTGGTGGCGATGGGGCGGGCGGCGCCGCGAGCGGTGGCGATGGGGCGGGCGGCGCCGGCGGCAGCGGCGGCACCAGCTGGGCCCATGGCGGCGCCTTCGACATGTCCAACTCGATGGACGGCTCGGCCAACGCCGCGGCCGGGGTGATGGTGATGGCGCAGAACAGCGGTGCGTCCTCGCTGATTCAGCAGGGCGTGACCGTGCAGGCCAACCTCAGCGTGGGCGGCCCCTAGTCAGGGCACGGGCGTGCGCCGCGGACGCGGCAGGTCCGCGGCGCCTCACCCCTCTGGCAAGGAGGATCGACCATGCCTGCGATCGTGATTCCACTCATCGCCGGCGCGCTCGCGCTGGCATCCCCGGCCGATGGCCCGGCGGCGGTCGATGGCTTCGGACAGGCCGTGGCCGGCAGCATGCTGGGCACCCTGCGCGGCGGCGAGTCGACGAGCCTGGTCATCGTCGATGTCGACAACAGCGGCAACGTCGAGGGCAACACCGCCATCGGCACAGTCGGCGGCTCGAACATCGTCGGCGGTGGCGCTTTTGGCAACGCCGCGGGGATTTCAACGGTGATCCAGAACAGCGGCGCCAACGTGCTGATCCAGAACGGCACCGCGGTGAACGTGCAGTTCGGCGGGTCCGGGCCGTGAGTGCCGGTCGCGCCGGACTGCCTGCCTGCCTCGCGGCGGTGGCTTGCCTGGGCTGGCAGGCCGCCGTGCCCTGCGCGGCACAGGGCGTGCCGGCTGACGTGCGGGTGCCCTTCGGTGGAAGCTATGCGGTGCCGGTGGCCAGCCTGAAGGCGGCGCGCTACCGCACGACCGTGCCGCAGCAGCATGACTTCAGCTGTGGATCGGCGGCGGTCGCCACCCTGTTGACCTTCCAGTACGGGCACGCGGTCGGCGAGACCGAGGTGTTCCGGCACATGTACGAACGTGGCGACCAGGCGCGGATCCGCCGCCAGGGCTTTTCCCTCCTGGACATGCGTGCCTACCTCGAGGCGCAGGGCTACGTGGCCGATGGCTTCGAGGTTCCGCTGGACCGGCTGATCGAGGAGGAGCTGCCGGCGATCGTCCTGCTCAACGATCGCGGCTACCGGCACTTCGTGGTGGTCAAGGGCATGCGCGCAGGGCGCGTGCTGGTCGGCGATCCGGCGCGGGGGACACGCCTGCTGCCGCGTCGCGAGTTCGATCGCTTGTGGGACAACCGGGTGTTGTTCGTGGTCCATAACCGCCGCGAGTCTGCGGCCTTCAACGATCCGCGCGACTGGCGGCTGGCGCCACTGGCGCCGCTGGCCACCGCCGTCCAGCGCCAGGGCTTGCAGGACGTGGTCATGCACCGTCGCGGACCCGGGGACATCTGACCATGAAGATTCCGAATGCGAGACGCCTGGGTTGGCAGCTGCTGGTCACGTCGCTGCTTGCCCTGGCGGCCGTCGGCTGGCCGCGGCCGGCGGATGCGGCCGATGCGGCCGATGCGGCCGGCGTGCCGGCGATGCCGTTCCCCGCCGAAGCGCAAGACGCGATGCCGCCGGCCGGCTGGATGCCGCTGGCCGCGGCCCGGCTGGATGCGATGCGCGGCGGCTTCGCACTGCCGTCGGGCCTGGTGGTCTCGTTCGGATTCGAACGCCTGGCCTGGGTGAACGGCGAGCTGGTGGCGTCGGTACGCATCGATGTCCCGGACGTCGCCAACATGACCGGTCTGCAGGCGCGTGAACTTGCGCAGCTGCAGCAGCTGCAACTGGTGCAGGTCGGCGCCGGCAATGTCCACGACGGCGGCGCCGGTGTTGGCCTGGTGCTGCAGAATACCCTCGACGGCGCGCAGATCCGCGTGCTGACGACCGTCGATGCGGGCAGCAACGCGCTTGGACTGCTGCAGGCGGTGAACTTCACGGATGCGCTGGGGCTTGCGGGCCTCGGTGCGCCGGGGACGCCGTGATGCGCGCCCGGGGAAGGGGAGCGACGATCGCGCTGCTGGCTGCGGCGCTGATGGTCCAGCACACCGCGCATGCGCAGCCTGCGCCGGCGAGACCGGCGGCGGACGGCGAAGCGCGCATCAGCGCGCTGGAAGCCAGGCTGGAAGAACAGGCGCGGCAGATCGAGGCCTTGCGCCACTACGTGCAGGAACAGCGCGCCGACTGGGATGACAAGGCCGGTGTCGACGCCTGGCGGCTGGATGCGCTGCGCGCTCGCGGTGGTGCGACCGACGCCGCCTCCATGCGGCCGGGGGTGCCTGCACTGGCCCTGTCGGTTGCGCAGGAGGCCGGGCAGGATGCAGGCGGCCAGCTGCCGGTGGGGCAGGCGCCCGAAGAGTCCACCCGGCCGCCCGAAGTCGCCCGGATCTTCGACCAGCCCGGCGTGCTGACTCCGGCGGGGACGCTGATCCTGGAGCCGTCGCTGCAGACCGGCTACTACTCCAATGACCGCGTCGCGCTGATCGGCTATACCGTCATTCCGGCCATCCTGATCGGCCTGATCGACGTGCGCCAGGTCAAGACCACCAGCGTGACGGCGGCGCTGGCCGCACGCTATGGCATCGGCAACCGCTTCGAGATCGAACTCAAGGTGCCGTACATGCACATCCGCGGCGACACGGTCAGCCGCGAAATCTTCACCGGCGCCGCGCAGGACAGCGTGTTCAGCGCCGACGGCAGCGGGCTCGGCGACGTGGAGCTGACCGCGCGCTACCAGCTGCCCAACAAGGGCGCGGACCGGCCGTTCTACGTGGTCTGGCTGCGCTACAAGGCGCGCACCGGCAAGGACCTGTTCGAAGTCACCACCGACTGCGTCACCCGCTGCGTCGCCAACGCCACCGGCACCGGCCTGCCGCTGGAGCTGCCGACGGGCAGCGGCTTCGCCTCGCTGCAGCCGGGCGTGACCTGGATGTACGCGTCCGACCCGGTGGTGTTTTTCGGCAGCCTCAGCTACCTGCACAATTTCGCCCGTGACGACGTCTCGCGGACCACGCTCACGGGCGCGCCCGACGGCTTCCCGCAGACAACCACGGAGTACCTGGGCGAGATCGATGCCGGCGACATCTTCGGCTTCAACCTCGGCATGGGCCTGGCGCTCAACGACCGCGCCTCGATCAGCATCGGCTACGACCACAGCATGGTGGCCCGCTCGCGCCAGAACGGCAGCGACATGCCGGGCTCGGTACGCGTGGTGCTGGGCACGCTGATGCTCGGAGGAACCTACCGCATCAGCGATCGCACCAGCTTCAACATCGCGCTGGGCGCGGGCATGACCCGGGATACGCCCGACGTCAGCCTGGTGGCGCGGCTTCCGATCCGGTTCTGAGTGTCCGCTTGTTGTCGCCGGCCGCGTTGGCCTGGTTGGACGGGAGACAGGAGGCCATCCGAAAGGGGGCGGGTGCAGCACTGGATACATGCCGGCGTGCACAGGAGTGCGGGAATTCATCCACTGGGTCCTGGCCGAACGCGCGCTGGTCGAGGCGCTGCCCGAAGGCCTGGAGGCCTGCGGCTGGCGGCCGCTGATGGTGCCCCGGGCAGGTGCGATCCCGGCTTCCGACGCCGATGGCGCGGATGCCTGGCCGGCCGGCCTGCTTGATCTCAGGGGATGCGACCCCCCTTCGCCGGCTTTACTGCAGCGCATCGGTGACGTGCTCGCCCGGGGTGGCCGGGGCTGGGTGGCCGGCCTTGCCTCTGGGCAGGTGCGATTGGACCCGGTGCGCCAGCTGGTCCGCGACCACTGCCACGACTACGTGGTGCTGCCCTGCGACGGCCTCCTGCTGGCGACCGTGCTCGGCCACGCCTGTGGCATGGCGCGGCTGGAGGATTGCAGCCGCGTCGGACTGCGTCCGGTCCCGACGCCCGACGGCATGATCGGCGACAGCCCGGTGATGCACGCCCTCTACCGCCAGCTGCAGCGGGCGGCGATGACCGCGGCCCCGGTCTGCATCGGTGGCGAGACCGGCACCGGCAAGGAGCTCGCGGCAGCGGCGATCCATCGCCATTCCGAACGGCACGGTGCGCCGCTGGTGGTGATCAACTGCGGCGCGATCCCCGAAAGCCTGGTGCAGTCCGAGCTGTTCGGCTTCGAACGCGGTGCATTCAGCGGCGCCAGCCAGCGCAAGCGCGGGCGCTTCGAACATGCCGACGGCGGCACGCTGTTCCTCGACGAGATCGGGGACCTGCCGCTGGAATCACAGGCCTCGCTGCTGCGCTTCCTGGAGCAGGGCACGATCCAGCGCCTGGGCGGCCACGAGGACATCGGCGTGGACGCACGCATCATCTGTGCGACCCATGTCGACCTGGAGTCCGCGGTGGAGAAGGGGCGCTTTCGCGAGGACCTGTATCACCGCCTGCGCGTGATCGAACTGCAGATGCCGCCCCTGCGCCAGCGTGGGAGCGACATCGCGCTGCTCGCGGTCTGGGCGCTTGCGCGGCACGCAGGAGAGGGTGGCAGCCGGGTGCGCGGCTTCACCCGTGACGCCCTGCGTGCGCTGCACGACCATCCCTGGCCCGGCAACGTCCGCGAGCTGGTCAATCGCGTGCGCCAGGCGGTGGTGATGGCCGAGGGGGCGCGCATCACCGCCCGCGACCTGCGCCTGCACGATGCCGGCGTGAGCCTGCAGACCCTGGGCGAAGCGCGCCTGGAGGGCGAGCGGGTGGCGATCGAGCGTGCCCTGGTCCGCAACGGCGGCCACCTTCAGGCGGCGGCGCGCGATCTCGGGATTTCGCGGGTCACGCTGTACAGGCTGATGAATCGCCATGGCCTGCGTGGGGGCGCGGACGAAGCCGGCACGGCCTGAGCGCTGCCGCGCCTGCAGGGGCGGCGGACTCAGCCGGCCGCGATCGTCCGTACGACTTCGGGCAGCGGCGTCGGGCGGCCGCTGGCGCGGTCGATCCAGACCATCACCACGTGGCCATCGGCGTGCAGCACCGCGCCGTCCGCGCTGGTGATGCGGTGGCCGAGCGTGACGCTGCTGGTGCCGACGCGATCGGCGGTGAGTTCGACCACGATCGAGCCGGGATAGGGGATTGGCTGGCGGTAGTTCATCTGCACCGCCGCCAGCAGCGGGGCGGTGGCGTCGGTGACCCACTCGGTGCCCAACGATTCGAACCAGCGGATCCGCGCCTCCTCCAGGTAGGTCATGAAGTTGGAGTTGTTGACGTGGTTGAAGGCGTCGAGGTCGCGCCAGCGCAGTTCGATGGGCATGCGGTGGAGCAGCTTGCCGTGTTCGGCGGGTTCGCGGTTCATGTGATGTCCCTGGCCTTGCGGCGACGGGTGGGGGTTCCGGTCTTTCCGCGCGAGCGTGGGCGCGGCGCCTCGCCGACCACCGGCGCTCCGGAGCGCACCGCGTGTTCGGCCAGGAGCTTCGCCAGGAAGCGCCCGGTATGCGACTGCGGCATCGCCGCGACTTCCTCGGGCGTGCCCTGGGCGATGATCTCGCCGCCGCGGTGGCCGCCGTCGGGCCCGAGGTCGATCACCCGGTCGGCGGTCTTGATCACGTCCAGGTTGTGCTCGATCACCACCACCGTGTTGCCGTCGTCGCGCAGCTTGTGCAGCACGCCGAGCAAATGGTCGATGTCGTGGAAGTGCAGGCCGGTGGTGGGCTCGTCGAGGATGTACAGCGTGCGCCCGGTGTCGCGGCGCGAGAGCTCCTTCGACAGCTTCACCCGCTGCGCCTCACCGCCGGACAGCGTTGTCGCCGACTGCCCGAGGCGGATGTAGCCCAGGCCGACGTCGGTGAGGGTCTCGAGCTTCCGGGCCAGCGTCGGCACGGCGTGGAAGAGATCCAGCGCGGCCTCGACCGTCAGCTCCAGCACCTCGTGGATGTTGAGGCCCTTGTAGCGGATCTCCAGCGTCTCGCGGTTGTAGCGCTTGCCGCCGCAGACGTCGCAGGGCACGTAGATGTCGGGCAGGAAGTGCATCTCGACCTTGATCAGGCCGTCGCCCTGGCAGGCCTCGCAGCGGCCGCCGCGGACGTTGAAGCTGAAGCGGCCGGGGCCGTAGCCGCGCACGCGTGATTCGGGCACCTGCGCGAACAGCTCGCGCAGCGGCGTGAACAGGCCGGTATAGGTGGCCGGGTTGGATCGCGGCGTACGCCCGATCGGCGACTGGTCGATGTCGACCACCTTGTCGAACAGGTCCAGGCCCTCGACCGAACGGAACGGCGCCGGGGTATGCGAGGCGCCGTTGATCTCGTTGGCCGCCAGGGCGTACAGGGTGTCGTTGATCAGGGTGGACTTGCCCGAGCCGGAAACCCCGGTGACCACGGTGAACAGCCCGTTGGGGATGACCAGGTCGACGTCCTTGAGGTTGTTGCCGCTGGCACCGAGCAGGCGCAGTTCCAGCTTGGGATTCGGCGCGTGGCGGGTGGCCGGGATCTCGATCCGGCGCTTGCCGGACAGATACTGGCCGGTCAGCGAACGTGGCGCGGCGAGGATGTCCTCGTAGCTGCCCTGGGCCACCACCTCGCCACCGTGCACGCCGGCGCCGGGGCCGATGTCGACGATGTGGTCGGCGAGGCGGATCGCGTCTTCGTCATGCTCGACCACGATCACGGTATTGCCGAGGTCGCGCAGGCGGGTGAGCGTGCCCAGCAGGCGCTCGTTGTCGCGCTGGTGCAGGCCGATCGAGGGCTCGTCGAGTACGTACATCACGCCCACGAGGCCGGCACCGATCTGGCTGGCCAGTCGGATGCGCTGGGCCTCGCCGCCGGACAGCGAGTCGGCCTTGCGCTCCAGCGTCAGGTAATCGAGGCCGACGTCGACCAGGAAGCCCAGGCGCTCGCGGATCTCCTTGACGATGCGCTCGGCCACTTCGCCGCGCCAGCCGGGCAATTCGAGACCGGTGAAGAACTGCAGCGCCTCGCCGATCGGCAGGACCACGATCGACGGCATCGCGCGCTCCGCCACGAACACGTTGCGCGCCGAACGGTTCAGGCGCGCGCCGCCGCAGTCGGGGCAGGGCTGTTCGCTGATGTACTTGGACAGCTCCTCGCGCACCGCCGAGGATTCGGTCTCGCGGTAGCGGCGCTCGAGGTTGGGGACGATGCCCTCGAAGGCGTGGCTGCGCTTGCTGCGCACGCCGCTCTCGGTCACGTAGGTAAAGGGGATCCGCTCACCGCCGCTGCCGAACAGCACCGCCTGGCGGACCGCTTCCGGCAGCTCCTGCCAGCGGCTGTCGACGTCGAAACCATAGTGCCGCGCCAGGGACGCGATGAGCTGGAAATAATAGTGGTTGCGGCGGTCCCAGCCGCGCACGGCGCCGGCCGCCAGCGACAGCTCAGGATGCACCACCACGCGCCCCGGGTCGAAGAACTGGCTGACGCCCAGGCCGTCGCAGGTCGGGCAGGCGCCGGCGGGCGCGTTGAACGAGAACAGGCGCGGCTCGAGTTCGGGCAGCGCGTAGTCGCAGACCGGGCAGCTGTAGCGCGAGGAGAACAGCAGCGGCTCGGCCGAGGCATTGTCGAGCGGGCGCACTTCGGCCATGCCGTCGCCCAGCTTGAGCGCGGTCTCGAAGGATTCCGCCAGGCGCTGCTGCATGTCATCGCGCACGCGGAAGCGGTCGATCACGGCCTCGATGGTGTGCTTCTGGCGCAGCGCCAGCGGCGGCACCGCGTCGATTTCATGCACGGCGCCGTCCACGCGCACGCGCACATAGCCCTGCGCGCGCAGCTGCTCGAAGACCTGGGCATGCTCGCCCTTGCGCTCGCGCACGACCGGTGCCAGCAGCATCCAGCGCTGCTCGGCACGCGCCGGGTCGCTGCCGAGGGCCATCACCTGGTCGACCATCTGGCTGACGGTCTGCGCCTCGAGCGGGTAGTGGTGGTCCGGGCAGCGCGGCTGGCCGACGCGGGCGTAGAGCAGGCGCAGGTAGTCGTAGATCTCGGTGATGGTGCCCACCGTCGAGCGCGGATTGTGCGAGGTCGACTTCTGCTCGATCGCGATGGCCGGCGACAGGCCTTCGATGTGGTCGATGTCGGGCTTGTCCATCACGCTCAGGAACTGGCGCGCGTAGGCCGACAGCGACTCGACGTAGCGGCGCTGGCCCTCGGCGTAGATCGTGTCGAACGCGAGCGAGGACTTTCCGGACCCCGACAGCCCGGTGACGACGATCAACCGGTCGCGCGGCAGGTCGAGGCTGATGTCCTTGAGATTGTGGGTACGTGCTCCGCGGATGCGGATGAGGTCGAGCGCCATCGGGTATTCCGGGGGAAGGAGGGGGTGGGCGGTCAACCAGCCTACCAGCCCCTTGGATGGGGGCGTTCCGCCGATTTCCCAGAACCCCGCGGGCCGGGCAAAAGAAGGGTCTTTCTCCCGACTGCGTGGGGCTTGCGGGTGATTGCTCCGGGAGGGCGCGCCCGGACCTTTTGCGCGGTCGTGGACGGAGGCAATGTCAACGCCGACGTCGCAACCAGGGGGATTGTCACCGGATCAAGCGACACGGCCACGGCCACGCCGGCGAGCAATCGGGGAGAAGAGCCAAAAGAAAGGGGCCCGGCGAACCGGGCCCCTCCATGTCACCTTGCGACCTGTATCAGCGACGCGCGTTGAAGTTCACCGTGATGGTCTCCGAGCACTCGTCGGTGCCCGCGTTGCAGACCTGGTAGGTCGCCGAGCCGGGGCCCGTCGACGCTGCGGTGAAGGTATGGACGAACGAGCCGGTGTTGCTCGACGTGGCCGCCACTTCGCCATCGAACAGCACGTCGACCTGCTCGCCCTCGCCGCCGGTCCACGCCAGCGGCACGCGGATGCGCTGGCCACGCAGCGGGAAGACCTGGCGAGCCATGAGGTCCGTCGGAGCGACGCCCGGGCCTCCCTCGATGTCGAAGCTGGCGGTCAGCGAAAGACCCGTGGTCGACTCGTAGCCATCGATGCGGATGAACCACTCGCCCGCGGCGGGTGCCTCGATCAGGCACTCCTCGATGCTGCCGTACAGGTACGGGCGGCAGTCATAGAGCGTGTTGGTGGGTTCCGCGCCGTGCCTGACGTAGAGGTCGGTGTCGCCGTTGGGACCATCCATCAACACTTCGAGGTTGGTGGCACCTTCCGGCACGTCGATGAAGTAGAACACGTCCTCGCCGGCATCCACGCTGATGCCCGTCACGGGAACGCCGTTTTCCAGCTCGGTGGGCGGATCCACCTCGACCGGCGTGTCGTCGTACGTGCCCATCACGGAATAGCCGTTGGACGCGCTGTAGGACACGACCCTGACGTGCCATTCGCCCCCTTCGGGCGCGGTGAACTCGCATGTTTCGGCGACGGTGCCACCCGTCCACGGACGGCAGTCGTACAGCGAGTTGGTCGGCGCCGCGCCGTAGCGGACGTAGATGTCCGAGTCACCGGTCGCCCCGGTACCGGGGGTCAGGTTGAAGACCACCGAGCCCATGCCCTCGGGCACGTCGAGCTTGAAGAACTTCTCGTTGCCCGCGCCCATCGATCCGAGCTCGACGGGGACGCTGTTCTCGAGGTCGGTCGGCGGCGGTGGGGCCGGCGGCGGCGGCGGGTCTGCCGGGAGATCCTCGGCGCCAGATGCCACGGCAACCGCGCGGCCGGCGTCGATCAGGCTGGCGCACCAGCGCGAGCTGGTGTCGCAGTCGGTGACCAGGCCGTTGGCGGCATAGCCGGTGTTGCGCAGCATGGCCTTTACCTCGTCTGGCGGCAGCCACTCGCCCGCTGCCTCCATCATCAGCGCGGCCGTGCCGGCCACGTGCGGCGCTGCCATGGACGTGCCGGCGTACCAGGCATAGGCGTCGTCTTCCTGGACGGTCAGGCCGCTGTTCAGGGTCGACAGGACCTGGTCTTCGCTGGGCATGACGCCGCTGCCGGCCGGAGCCGCGACGCTGATGCCGGTGCCGAAGTTGGTCGCGGCATAGCGCGTGTTGTCCGGACCCGTGCCCGCGACCACGATCACGCCGTCGCAGCCCGCCGGAGAGTAATTGGCGATGTCCGAGCTCGAGTTGCCCGCCGCCACGACCACGGAGGTGCCGTTTTCGACGGCGATATCGATCGCATCCTGCATGTCCGTCGGGCATGCGATCGCGCCGCCCAGGCTGAGATTGATGATGTTCGCCGGGGTGGCGTTGTCGGGAACGCCCGGGACGCTGCCGCCCGACGCCCAGACGATGGCGTCGTTGATGTCCTCGAAGCTGCCGCCGGCGTTGCCCAGGACGCGGACGTGCTGGACCTTGGCACCGTGGGCAACGCCCGCGACACCAAGGCCGTTGTCGGTCAGTGCGGCGATGGTGCCGGCCACGTGGGTGCCGTGCCAGCTGCTGTCGTACTTGCTGTCCCAGTCGCCTTCGTCGTTCGGATCCGCGTCGCGGGCATCGTTGTCACGCGCGTTGGCGGGGTCGGAAATGAAGTCATAGCCTGCGATGAACTGGCCATCCAGGTCGGCGTGCTCGACCTGTCCCGTATCGAGCACCGCGACGATGTAGCCGGTGCCGTCGACGCTATCCCAGGCTTCGGTGGCATTGATGCCCATGCCGTCGCCCTGGTAATGCCACTGCTGTGCGAACATCGGGTCGTTCGGCTCGAGCATGCGGTACATGCGGCCGTTGGGCTCGACGGCGCGGATCGCCGGGTTGCTCCTCAGCGCCGCTTCAAGCTGCTTGCGTTCGACGACGTCGATCGTGCGCGCGGTGCGGATGATCTGCGCCCCCGTGCCGGTAGTGCGCTGGATCGCGATGCGGGTGCCGAGCAGCTTGCCGACGGAGTCGAGCTGGCGCTGAAGGTCGGCCGCGGGCTTCGCGCCCTTCTGGAAGCTGACGATGAAAGAGTCGTATGCGGTGTCCGCCGGCGCCTTCAGGTTGGCCCCGTAGGGATGGCCGGGCTTGGCGAACAGAGGGGCCTTCACGGCGCTCTTCTGGGTCTGTGCCGGCTTGCTCGCCGCCGGCTTCTTGAGTGCCGCGTAGGACGGCCCCGCGACGAGGGCGGCGGTGATCGCCACCGCCAGCGCGGTTGTTGTGGTGTTCCAAGTCGTGCTTGTCATTTTGTTCCTCTCTCCTTTCGTCGATCCGGCGCAGCTATGGCGTCGGCCCCATCCACGCAGTGGCTGTTGCTACTTCAGTGGAAGCTGTTCGCGCGTCCGCAGCGCGACCAGGGGTCGACGGCCTGCGGACGGGCGGAATTCGGATATGGATGCGCCGTGGCGCGGATGCGCGGTGCCGGGGGGGGCAGGCACGAAGCCGGTCGGGACGGACGGGCGGCGCGGGCGCGATGCGGCACGCTCTTGCGCCGGTCATCCTGGGCGCTGGCGTGGCCTTGCGCCGCTTGATTGCTGCAGGTGGAACCATGCACGTACAGAGGCTCTCCGTGAAAAGAGACGATTCGACCCTCTGCGCGCGGATGTCCGCAACGCAACAGGTGCCTGATGCTGTCCTTGCAGCGAACGGTCCCCTGTGACCCGTCCGACCGTTTGAACCTACCGGAAGCGGGGGGCGATGCGCAACTGTATAAGTCCCATTCACCCTGGTTTGACCCGAAAGCCCGGTTCCAATTACAATTCCGCTCCTGTCTACCCCAAGGGTGGCAGGCGACCACAATAACTACATAGGAAGCTTGGTCATGTATGCAGTCCTGGTAACAGGCGGAAAGCAGTACCGCGTGATGAAGGGCGAGACGCTGCGCGTCGAGCTGCTGGACGTCGAAGCAGGCAATGAGATCACGTTCGACAACGTGCTCATGCTTGGCGACGGCGAGGGCATCAAGGTCGGCGACGCGCTCAATGGCGCAACCGTCACCGCCACCGTCAAGGCCCACGGCCGCGCCGACAAGGTGCGCATCGTGAAGTTCCGCCGCCGCAAGCACCATCGCAAGCAGATGGGCCACCGGCAGCACTACACCGAAATCGAGATCACCGGCATTGCCGGTGGCGACAAGAAGTAAGGAGACGCAGCCATGGCACATAAAAAGGGCGTAGGTTCCTCGCGCAACGGCCGCGATTCCAACCCGAAATACCTCGGCGTTAAGATCTATGGTGGCCAGGCGATCGATGCCGGCAACATCATCATCCGCCAGCGCGGCACGCAGTTCCATCCGGGCAACGGTGTCGGCCTCGGCCGCGACCACACCCTGTTCGCGCTGATCGATGGCAAGGTCGAGTTCACGACCAAGGGCCCGAAGAAGCGTCGTACCGTGAACGTGGTTGCCGAGGCCTGAGCTTGGCAGCACGCTCCGCGAAGGCCCCGCTCCGGCGGGGCTTTTCGTTTCCGGCGCACGCACCGGCGCCAGCTGAATTTCCGATCATCCGCCGCGGCTTCAGGGCCCGGCCCCGCCACAGCCTGGATCCATCGCCATGAAACTCGTCGACGAAGTCGAAATCACCGTCACCGCCGGCAATGGCGGCAATGGCTGCGTGGGCTTCCGTCGCGAGAAGTACATTCCGCTCGGCGGCCCGGACGGCGGCGATGGCGGCAACGGCGGCGATGTCTGGCTGGAAGCCACCCGCAACCTCAATACCCTGGTCGACTTCCGCCATCAGCGGGTGTTCCGCGCCCGCCGCGGCGAAGACGGCATGGGCCAGCAGCGCTACGGCAAGGGCGGCGAGGACACGGTCATCATGGTGCCGGTGGGCACCCAGGTGATGAACATCGATACCGACGAGGTGATCGGCGACCTGGTCGGCGACGGCGATCGCCTGCTGGTCGCCCGCGGCGGCAAGGGCGGGCTTGGCAACATCCATTTCAAGACCTCGGTCAACCGTGCGCCGCGAAAGGCGACGTCGGGTGACGAGGGCGAACAGCGCGGGCTGCGCCTGGAGCTCAAGCTGCTCGCCGACGTCGGGCTGCTGGGCTTTCCGAACGCCGGCAAGTCGACCTTGATCCGCGCCGTGTCGGCGGCCACGCCGAAGGTGGCCGATTACCCGTTCACCACGCTCTACCCGAACCTCGGCGTGGTCAGCGTGGAGCCCGCGCGCAGCTTCGTGATCGCCGACATCCCCGGGCTGATCGAAGGCGCCGCCGACGGCGCCGGCCTGGGCGCGCTGTTCCTGCGCCACATCCAGCGCACCGGCCTGCTGCTGCACCTGGTGGAAGTCGAGCCGCTGGACGGCTCGAACGCCGCCGACCAGGTGCGCGCGATCGAGCACGAGCTGGAGAAGTTCGACGCCGGCCTGATGGCCAAGCCGCGCTGGCTGCTGTTCAACAAGGCCGACCTGCTGCCGCCGGAAGACGCCCGCGCCCATGCCGAGCGCGTGGTCGCCGAACTGGGCTGGAGCGCCCCCTGGTTCGTGGTGTCGGGCCTGGCCAGTGAAGGAACCCGCGAAGTCATGCTGCGCGTGCAGGCCTTCCTCGACGAACAGGCCCGCGATGCCGCGGATGCGGCAGATGCCGCCGGGCTTTGAGGCGGTGTATCCGCGTACGTCCGTGGCCAAGAATGCCTTTGTGTCCGCCCACGCAAAAAGCCCGGCCAAAGCCGGGCTTTCGTTCACCGCAGTGCGGCCTGCCTCAGGCGGCGCTGGCCAGCGCCTTGATGCGGGCGGTCAGGCGGCTCTTGTGGCGGGCGGCCTTGTTCTTGTGGATCAGGCCACGCGCGCTGAAGCGGTCGAGCAGGGGCTGCGCGGAGGTGAAGGCCTCCTGGGCGCCGGCGGCGTCGTTGGCGTCAAGCGCCTTGAGCACTTTCTTGACGGCGGTGCGCAGCTGCGAACGCTGGCTGTTGTTGCGCAGGTTGCGCACGACAGCCTGCTTGGCGCGCTTCTTGGAAGACTTGATGTTGGCCACAATGGGATCCTGGGAACGGGTGTAAAGACGGAATTCGGGTCAAGCGAGCAGGAAATTATGGGGGAATCAGGGGCTTGCGTCAAGAATCCTTGCCAGATGGAGACGCGGTCGTGAACCGGGCAGGCCAGGACGGGTCGAAAGCCGCGGGCGGATCCCCTCCCGAAGCACCCGCGGGGCTGGATCCCGCCGCGTCGATGCCCGCAATGACCCCGGCCGGGGACGGCGCAGTGGCGGACGCGGACACGGGCCGCGGCCAGGGCCCGGACCCGGGAGAAAAGAGCCCGGGGCGCCGCGGCGGCGGCCTGCTGCGCTCCACCGCGGTGTTCAGCGCAATGACCCTGTTGTCGCGGATCGCGGGTTTCCTTCGCGACGCCCTGCAGTCGCGCGTGTTCGGCGTTTCGGTGGCGATGGACGCGTTCGTCATCGCTTACCGGATCCCGAACTACCTGCGCCGGATTTTCGCCGAAGGTTCGGTGCAGATGGCGTTCGTGCCGGTATTCAACGAGCTGCGCGAGCGCAAGGACCCGCGGGAGCTGAAGGCGTTCCTGGATGCCATGGCCGGCGCACTGCTGGCGGTGGTGCTGGTGTTCGCGGCGGTCGGAATGCTTGCGGCGCCGCTGGTGGCCGCCGTGTTCGCACCGGGCGCCGTCGACGAGCCCGGGAAACTGGGGCTGATCGCCGACATGTTGCGCATCACCTTCCCTTACCTGGTGTTCATTTCGCTGATGGCGCTGGTCGCGTCCGTGCTCAACAGCTTCGGCCGCTTCGCGCTGCCGGCGGTGACGCCGGTGCTGCACAACCTGGTGATGATCGTGGCAATCGTCTGGGTGTCGCGCTACTTCGCGCAGCCGGTGATGGCACTGGCCTGGGGCGTGCTGGTGGCCGGCATCCTGCAGTTGGCGCTGCTGTGGCCGGCCCTGGGCAGGCTCGGCCTGCGCCCGCGCTTCCGGCCTGGCTTCCGCCACCCGGATGTGCGCCGGGTGGCCAGGCTGATGGTGCCGACGTTGTTCTCCTCGTCGGTGGCGCAGCTCAACCTGCTGGTGGGCACGGTGTTCGCGTCCCTGCTGGTCACCGGCAGCCAGACCTGGCTGTACCTGTCCGACCGCCTGGTCGAGTTTCCGCTGGGCCTGTTCGGCGTGGCCATCGGCACCGTGATCCTGCCGCACCTGTCGCGGCGCCATGCCGCCGAAGACAGCGAGGGCTACGGAGCTGCGCTGGACTGGGCGCTGCGCATGGCACTCCTCGGCGGCGTGCCGGCGGCTATCGGCCTGCTGCTGCTGGCCGAGCCCCTGACCGCGGTGGTTTACCAGGGCGGCCGCTTCACCCCGCACGACACCCGCATGGCCGCGCTCAGCCTCTCGGCGATGAGCATCGGCATCCCGGCATTCATGCTGACCAAGGTGCTGGCGCCGGCGTTCTTCGCCCGCCAGGACACAAAGACTCCGATGCGCGCGGCGATCATCACCGTCATTGCCAACGTGCTGATGACCATCGCCTTCACCACCCCGCTGTGGCTCTGGGACGTGCAGGGCGCGCACGGTGGGATCGCTCTGGCCACCGGCCTGGCGGGGATCCTCAATGCCTGGCTGCTGTGGCGCTATGTCAGGCGCGCCGGCCTGGTGCGCCTGCAGCCGGGCTGGGGGCGGTTCTGGCTGCGCCTGGTCGCGGCCTGCGCGGCGATGGCAGCCGTGGTCCTGGGGCTTCGTGGATGGGTGGGTGACTGGACCGCGATCGAAAGCCTGGTGCTGCGCGCGCTGTGGCTGCTGGCGGTGGTTGCCGGTGGTGGGCTGGCCTACGCCGTTACGCTGCTGGCACTGGGCCTGCGGCCGCGGCACCTGCGCCACTGAGCATGGGCGCTCGGCGGCGTCGGTATACTTGCCGACCGACTGCGGTCGGGCGCGCTGCCGCTGTTGGCGGCGCCAAACCATCCTGGATCCCATGAAGCAGCTGTTCCGCGACGTCGACGGCGGGCCCCTGTGCCCCGAAGGCAGCGTGGCCTGCATCGGCGCCTTCGACGGCCTGCACCTCGGCCATCGCGCGCTGGTGGGGCACGCGACGGAGCGCGCGCGGGCGCTGGGCCTTCCGCTGGCCACGCTGAGCTTCGAGCCCCTGCCGCGCGAGTTCTTCGCGCCGGACGCACCGCCGCCGCGCCTGATGCTGCCGCGCGCACGCGCCGAGGGCCTGTTCGCGCTCGGTGCCGACCTGGTGGGGCTGCTGCGCTTCAACCGCGCGTTCGCGGCGATGTCGCCCGACGGGTTCGCCCAACGCGTGCTGGCGCGACGCCTGCGCGCGCGCGAAGTCTGGGTCGGTCCCGGTTTCCGCTACGGCAACCGCCGCGCGGGTGACCTGGGCACGCTGCAGGCCGCGGGCGAGCGGCTCGGCTTCAGCGCGGGCGAGATCGCGCCGGTCATGCTCGATGGCGGACGCGTGTCGAGCACGCGCATCCGGGCGGCGCTGGTCGCAGGGGATTTCACCACCGCCGCGCGCCTGCTCGGCCATGCCTATGCCATCGGCGGGCGCGTGGTGCGCGGCCGCCAGCTCGGGCGCACGCTCGGCTTCCCCACGGCCAACCTGCGCTTCCGCGGCAAGGTGCCGGCGCTGCAGGGCATCTACGCCACCCGCGTGCACGGCGTTGGCGACGCGCCCTGGCCTTCGGTGTCGAGCTTCGGCACCCGGCCCACGGTGGACGGCATCGAGCCGCTGCTGGAAGCCCACCTGTTCGATTTCGACGGCGACCTGTACGGTCGCCGCATCGAGGTGGAGTTCGTGGCGCGCCTGCGCGACGAAGAGAAATACCCCGACCTGCCGACCCTGGTCGCGCAGATGGACCGCGATGCCGCACAGGCCCGCGAAATTCTGATGCATACCTCGCAGCGAGCGACCGCGTGACCGACGACAGCCAGCGCTACAAACCCACCATCCTCCTGCCCGAGACCGCGTTCCCGATGCGCGGCGACCTGCCCAAGCGGGAGCCGGCCATCCTGGCGCGCTGGGAGGCGGAAGGGCTGTATGCCCGCCTGCGCGAACGGGCCGCGGGCCGGCCGCGCTTCGTCCTGCACGACGGCCCGCCGTATGCGAACGGCGCCATCCACCTGGGCCACGCGGTCAACAAGATCCTCAAGGACATCATCGTCCGCTCGAAGACGGTCGCCGGTTTCGACGCGCCCTATGTGCCGGGCTGGGACTGCCACGGCCTGCCGATCGAAATCGCGATCGAGAAGAAGCACGGCCGGGTGGGCGTGAAGCTCGACGCAGCGGCCTTCCGCCAGGCCTGCCGCGAGTACGCACTGACGCAGGTCGAGCTGCAGAAGGCCGACTTCAAGCGCTTGGGCGTGCTTGGCGATTGGGACGATCCCTATCTCTCGCTGGACCCGACGTACGAGGCCAACGAGATGCGCGCGTTGGCGAAGGTGATCGACCACGGCCACCTGGTGCGCGGCGCGAAGCCGGTGTACTGGTGCTTCGACTGCGGCTCGGCGCTGGCCGAGGCCGAGATCGAATACCAGGACAAGGTGTCGCCCGCGGTCGACGTGGCCTATCCGGCGCGTGATGCGGACGCGGTGGCGCGTGCCTTCGGCGCCGTGCTGCCCGATGGCGTCGAACTTGCGCTCCCCATCTGGACCACCACGCCGTGGACGCTGCCGGCGTCGCTGGCGGTGTCGCTCGGCGCGGACATCGAATACGCGCTGGTCGAGGGACCAGCGCACGGCGGGCGTGGCCGCTGGCTCGTCGTGGCCGCCTCGCTGGCGACGAAGGTCCTGGCACGCTACGGCGTCGAAGGCGAGGCCCTGGTCCACGGCCATGCCCGGGGCGCCGCGCTGGAAGGCCTGCTGTTCGCGCATCCGTTCTACGCCGAACGCGATATCCCGGTGATCCTGGGCGACCACGTGACCGACGACGACGGCACCGGTGCGGTGCACACCGCTCCGGGCCACGGCCAGGAGGACTTCGCGGCCGCGCGCGCGTACGGCATCGTCGACCGCTACACCGCCGCGCAGATGAACCCCGTCGACGGACGCGGCGTGTACCTGCCGTCGACGCCCGCGGCCAACGGCGCGGAGCTGGCGGGCACGCACATCTGGAAGGCCAACGACGCCATCGTCGAGGTGCTGCGCGCCAGTGGTGCGCTGCTGGCGCATTCCAGGATCGAGCACAGCTATCCGCACTGCTGGCGCCATCGCACGCCGGTCGCGTTCCGCGCCACGCCGCAGTGGTTCATTTCGATGGACAAGGCCGGCCTTCGCCGCGACGCACTGGCCGCGATCGAGGGCGTGGAGTGGTTCCCCGGCTGGGGCGAGGCGCGCATCGCCGGCATGGTCGCTGATCGCCCGGACTGGACGATCTCGCGCCAGCGCACCTGGGGCGTGCCGATCGCGCTGTTCGTGCACCGCGAGACCGGCGAGCCGCATCCGCGCTCCAGCGAGCTGATGCGCGCCGCCGCCGACCTGGTGGAGCAGGGCGGCATCGATGCCTGGTTCGCGCTTGATCCGGCGCAGCTGCTTGGCGACGAGGCCGCGCAGTACGACAAGGTCACCGACATCCTCGACGTCTGGTTCGATTCCGGCGTCACCCACGAATGCGTGCTGGCCGCGCGCGGCATCGGCAAGCCGGCCGACCTCTACCTGGAAGGCTCCGACCAGCATCGCGGCTGGTTCCAGTCGTCGCTGCTGACCGGCATCGCGATCGACGGCGCCGCACCTTACCGGCAGTGCCTGACCCACGGCTTCACCGTCGACGAGCACGGCCGCAAGATGTCGAAGTCGCTGGGCAACGGCATCGAACCGCAGGAAATCATGAAGACGCTCGGCGCCGACATCCTGCGCCTGTGGATCGCATCGGCCGACTACTCGAACGAGATGTCGCTGTCGAAGGAGATCCTCAAGCGCAACGCCGACGCCTACCGCCGCATCCGCAACACCGCGCGCTTCCTGCTCGGCAACCTGCACGGTTTCGACCCCGCGGTGGACGTGGTGGCGCCGGCCGACATGGTCGCGCTCGACCGCTGGATCGTGCATCGCGCCCACGGCGTCCAGCAGAAGATCGTCGATGCCTGTGCGCGCTACGACTTCGCCGAGGTGGTGCAGCTGCTGATGAACTTCTGCAGCGTCGATCTCGGTTCGCTGTACCTGGATGTCACCAAGGACCGGCTCTACACCATGCGCGAGGACTCGCGCGGCCGGCGCAGCGCACAGACTGCGATGTACCACGTCGCCGAGGCCTTCGTGCGCTGGATCGCGCCGATCCTGTCGTTCACCGCCGACGAGATGTGGGGCTACCTGCCGGGCGAACGCGAAGGCAACGTACTGTTCGCCACCTGGTACGAAGGCCTGGCTCCGTTGACCGACGATGCAGCGCTGTCCGCGCGCGGGTTCGACGACCTGCTGCGCCTGCGCGAGCAGGTGTCCAGGGTGCTGGAGCCGATGCGCGCCAGCGGCGCGATCGGTGCCGCGCTGGACGCCGAGATCACCCTGACCTGCGGCGTGGCCGACCAGAACCGCCTGTCGGGCCTGCTCGACGAACTGCGCTTCTTCTTCATCAGCGGCGACGTGGCGCTGGTGGCCGATGACGATGCCGGCGAGGTCGCGGTTTCAGCGGTGCCTACCAGCAAGCCCAAGTGCGTGCGCTGCTGGCAGCGGCGCGGCGATGTCGGCACGGTCGAGGCGCACCCGCAGCTGTGCACGCGCTGCGTGTCGAACGTGGAAGGCCCGGGGGAGGACCGCCTGTGGTTCTGAGGCCGAAGCCCAACGCATTGCCGTGGCTGGTCGTTTCGCTCGTGGTGCTGGTGCTTGACCAGCTCAGCAAGCAGTGGGTGCTGACCAGCCTGCCGGAGTACACCGCGATCCCCGTGATCGAGGGCTTCTGGAACTGGTACCGCACCTACAACACCGGCGCCGCCTTCAGCTTCCTGTCCGACGCCGGGGGCTGGCAGAAGTGGTTCTTCACCGTGCTGGCCTTTGGCATCAGCGGCCTGCTGGCGGTGTGGCTGGCGCGCACGCCGCGTGCGGACTGGCGCACGGCGCTGCCGTTCGCGCTGGTGATCGGCGGTGCCATCGGCAACGTGATCGACCGGCTGGTCCACGGGCACGTCATCGACTTCATCCAGTGGCACTGGCGCGACCACTACTGGCCGGCGTTCAACATCGCCGACGCCGCCATCGTCGGCGGCGCCATCGGCATCGCCCTGTTCGGAATTTTCGCCGCGAAGAAGCCCGAAACCCTGTAGGACGGCTGTTTGTGGGAGCGGCTATAGCCGCTGCCACAAAAGGCGGATGGCCGCTCCAGCTCCGGCTTCAGCGGAAGGCCACGCCCGCAGGGGCCGCAGCGCTCCAATCGGGGCAGGGGTAGAATGGCGGCATGGATATCCTGCTCGCCAACCCCCGCGGCTTTTGCGCCGGCGTCGACCGCGCGATCGAGATCGTCAAGCGTGCGATCGAGACGCTGGGCGCGCCGATCTACGTGCGCCACGAGGTCGTGCACAACCGCTACGTGGTCGACGACCTCAAGCAGCGCGGCGCGATCTTCGTCGAGGAGCTCGACGAAGTGCCCGACGGCAACACGGTGATCTTCAGCGCCCACGGGGTTTCCCAGGCGGTGCGCCACGAAGCCGACCGTCGCGGCCTGAAAGTGTTCGACGCCACCTGCCCGCTGGTGACCAAGGTGCATTTCGAAGTCGCACGCCACTGCCGCGCCGGGCGCGACGTGGTGCTGATCGGCCACGCCGGGCACCCCGAGGTCGAAGGCACGATGGGGCAGTGGAGCCGCGAGCGCGGCACCGGGTCCATCTATCTGGCCGAGGACGTGGACGATGTCGAGGCGCTGCAGGTCGCGCAGCCGGACAACCTGGCCTACACCACCCAGACCACGCTCTCGGTGGATGACACGCGCGGCGTGATCGACGCCCTGCGTGCGCGCTTCCCGGCGCTCCAGGGCCCGAAGAACGACGACATCTGCTACGCCACCCAGAACCGCCAGGACGCGGTGCGCCTGCTGGCCACCGAATGCGACCTGGTGCTGGTGGTCGGCTCGCCCAACAGCTCGAATTCCAACCGCCTGCGCGAGCTTGCAGAGCGCGACGGCGTCGAGGCCTACCTGATCGACGGCGCCGACGAGATCGACCCCGCATGGGTGCTTGGCCGCCACCACGTGGGCGTGACCGCCGGTGCCTCGGCCCCGGATGTCCTTGTGGAAGGCGTGCTGGCGCGACTGCGCGATCTCGGAGCCGGCAGCGTGCGCGAGCTCGATGGCGAGCGCGAGAACATGGTGTTCGCCCTGCCCAAGGAGCTGCGGCTGCGACTGGTGGACTGAGGCGCCCGCCACCAGCGCCGGTTCCGGAAACCGGAAAGAAAAAGGCCGCCCAGGGGCGGCCTTTTTCATGATGCTGGTGCCGGAAATAGGAATCGAACCTACGACCTACGCATTACGAATGCGCCGCTCTACCAACTGAGCTATTCCGGCGGGGCCGCACATTGTAGGGGCGGCTGGCACACCGGTCAAAGCATTACAGGCCCACCACCTCCAGGCCGGTGCGCAGCCGGTCGGCCAGGCGCATGGCCAGGGCCACGATCGTGAACGTGGGGAAGGCCCAGCCGCCGGTTGGAAACACCGAGCTTCCGGCAACATGCAGGTTTTCAAGGTCGTGCACCCTGCAGTCACGGTCGACGACGCCATCGCTGGACCGGTCGGACATGCGGGTGGTGCCGATGTGGTGGGCCGTGCCCACGAGGCCGGGGCGCTGCGTCGCATCGGCGATCCAGGGCGCAGGCTCGAAGCGGCCGGCGCAGCAGCGCGCGGCCTCGTGTCCGAGCAGGCTGGCGCTGGTGCGAAACGAAGCGTAGTCGAAGTCGGTGAAGCGCCAGTCCACACGGACCTTGCGCTGGCCCAGGGCGTCGCGTGATTCGCCGAGTGTGATCCGGCTCTCGGGATTGGGCGCCTGCTCGAAATAGGCCATCAGGTCCACGGAACTGACGCTGTCGACGGAGCGATGGCGAAGCTTGCGGGCGACTGCACCCGCGACGTGGCCGGCGTTCATGCCAATGCGCATCGCCAGACGCGCCCGCCTTGCGCCGCCGGCTGGCCGTGGCACGGACGCGGGTGAGCCGCCCAGGCCCGTGGCCAGGGCGCGCTGTACGTCGCCTTCCACTCCGCTGGCGTCGATGGCCGCTGGCGTGCGGAAGGTGGCGCGGAGGTCGCGCAGTGCCTGCAGCCCGGCAGGCGCCGCATCGAGCACGGGCAGCGGCCGGGCGCGGGCGTTGAGCAGGCGCAGCCGGCGCTGGGCGCTGTCGGCCAGCGCGAGTTCGCGATAGAGCGGGCGCGACTCGCGCTGGCTGTCGCGGTCGTAGGGGCGCAGCAGCGCGTCCAGGTTCCCTCCAAGCACCTGTCCGGCGAGGCAGCGCGGGTGATCCATGAAGTGGCGGCCGACCTGGTCATGGGCATTGCCCAGTCCGCGCGGATGCGCGCCATCGGAAAGCAGCAGCAGGCGCGCATTCTCGATGCCGCCGGCCGCGAGCACGTAGTGGCGCGCGTGCACGGTGCCGCGGCGGCCGTCCAGGCTGCCGATGCGCGCGTCCTGGACGCGCCTGGCGTCCGGCGTGGCCGCGAGTTCCATGAGGTTGGCGTGCAACACCAAGGTGATGTTGTCCGACTCCTCGAGCAGCGACCGGTAATGCGCCTGGAAGAAGACCGGGCTCTCGATGCACACGCGGTCCACCGCGCATTCCTCGAGCAGGGGCAGGGCATGCGGGAAGTGCGCGTTGCCAAAGCTGCCGTCGGCGATGCCATGGCGTGGATCGATGCGAAGCGTGGACCGCGCGTGGCCGCACCAAGTGGCGAGCTCGTCGAAGCCGATCGGCCAGCCGCTGGCTGGCACCCAGTCGCGCGGCGCCAGGTCCAGGCGCGTCAGCGGCACGCAGCCGCCGCCCCAGAGCCGGGAGCTGCCACCCAGCGCGCGCAGCCGGCACAGGTGCGGGTCGAGCGGGGAAGTGCCGACGGATTCGCCTTCGTTCAGCGCCTGTGCGCTGCGCTCGCTTTCCAGGCCTCCGCTTTCGAGCAGGCACACGGTGAACCGGCTGTCGGCAAAGGCACTGGCGATCGCGATGCCGGCCGGTCCCGCACCGATGACGCAGACGTGGCACTGATAATCGTCGGGTGCCGATGGGTCGAGGTAGTCGAGGATCAAGAGGGTTCCTTCATGGCATCGCATGCCGCCGATCGCGCTGGCACCAGTCGTGAAAACGCCGAGTGCCTCCCGCAGCGGACACATGCCCGCCATCGGGCGGTCTCACTCCGCGCGATGGCGGGCCGGTATCCTCACTCCATCTTTCTACCGGAGCTTGTTCATGGCCAAGGCCCGCACCGCCTATGTCTGCACCGAATGCGGCGCCGACTCGGGCAAATGGCAGGGCCAGTGCGGCGCCTGCGGCGCCTGGGACACGCTGTCGGAGATCGTCCTGGAGACCGCCGCCTCATCCAAGGCCGCAGCGCCCGCGCGGCGGGGCGGATGGGCGGGCAAGGCCGAGGCGCCTAAGGTCACGCCGCTGAAAGACGTCCTGCAGGTCGATGACCAGCGCGTGTCCACCGGCATCGGCGAGTTCGACCGCGTGCTGGGCGGCGGGCTGGTGGAGGGCGCCGTGGTGCTTGTCGGCGGGGATCCCGGCATCGGCAAATCGACCCTGTTGCTGCAGGCCGTGGCCAGCATGTCCGGGGCGCTGCCGGGGCTGTACGTGACGGGCGAAGAGTCCCTGGCCCAGGTTGCCGGCCGCGGCCACCGCCTCGGCCTGCCGCTGGACGGCGTGGATGCGCTGGCCGAGACCTGCGTCGAGCACATCCTCGGCCATGCCGCCAGGCTCCGGCCCAAACTGATCGTGGCCGACTCCGTGCAGACGCTGTGGACCGAGACCCTCACCGCCGCGCCCGGTTCGGTCAGCCAGGTGCGCGAATCCGCGGCGCGCCTGGTGCGCTACGCCAAGGAGACCGGCACCGCGGTGTTCCTGGTCGGGCACGTCACCAAGGAGGGCGGCATCGCCGGCCCGCGCGTGCTCGAGCACATGGTCGATGCGGTGCTGTACTTCGAAGGCGACTCCGGCAGCCGCTTCCGCGTGCTGCGCGCGTTCAAGAACCGCTTCGGCGCGGTCAACGAGCTCGGCGTGTTCGCCATGGGCGACAAGGGCCTGAAGGAAGTGCCCAATCCGTCGGCGATCTTCCTTTCCGGCGGCACGCGCCAGCCCGGCAGCTGTGTGATGGTGACCCGCGAAGGCACGCGCCCGCTGCTCGTCGAAGTGCAGGCCCTGGTGGATTCATCGCCGCTGTCCAACCCGCGCCGGGTGGCGGTGGGCATGGAACAGAACCGCCTGGCGATGCTGCTCGCGGTGCTGCACCGGCACGGCGGCATCGCGGTCGGCGACCAGGACGTGTTCGTCAACGTGGTCGGCGGCATCCGCGTGCAGGAGACCGCGGTCGACCTGCCGGTGCTGCTGGCGGTGCTCTCATCGCTGCAGGACCGGCCGCTGGCGGACAAGACGGTCGCCTTCGGCGAGGTCGGCCTGTCGGGCGAGATCCGGCCGGTGCCGAACGGCGAGGAGCGGCTGAAGGAAGCCGCTACCCACGGCTTCAAGCGCGCCATCGTGGCCAAGGCGAATGCGCCCAAGGGCGGCCGCTACAAGGATCTTGAAGTGGTGGGCGTGGAGCGCCTGGCCGACGCCATCGACGCCGCGGGCTGAGGGGCGGGTTGTTGCCGGCGCAGCCGCAGCTGCTTTTGTGGATCGACATCGCGGCGATGGCCGCTCCCACAACAGGGCCGGCACCGTCAGGCGCGCTGCAGGACAAGCTCCAGCACGAACTTGCTGCCGAAGAAGGCCAGCACCAGCAGCGCCATGGCGGCGAGTGTCCAGCGCACCGCCTTGCGCCCGCGCCAGCCGAAGCGCCAGCGGCCCAGCAGCAGCACGCCGAACACAAGCCATGACAGCACGCTGAGCACGGTCTTGTGCGCAAGATGCTGGGCGAGCAGGTCCTCGACGAACAGCACGCCGGTCAGCAGGGTCATGGCCAGCAGCACGAAGCCGGCGCCGATGGTGCGGAACAGAAGGGTTTCAAGTTCGACCAGGGGCGGCAGGGCGCGCAGCCAGCGGTGGACCTCGCGGCGACTGAGCGCGCGATCCTGCAGCCAGAGCATGCCCGCCAGCAGCGCGGCCACGGCCAGGGTGGCGTAGGCCAGGAGCGCGAGCCAGGCGTGGAGCTGCAGCCGCCAGTCCAGCGGTTCTGGCGGCAGGTGGCCGTAAAGGTGGTTGCCGAGGAGCGCCAGCGCTGCGAGCGGGAACACCACGACGCCGAGCGAGCCCGTGCGTCCGCGTGCGCCAACTGCAGCGGTGAGCGCCGCCATCCCCAGGGTCACCAGCGAAATCGCCGCGAAAAAATGCATGTCGGCGCCGCCAAGCGCACGCCAGGCCAGCACGTGTTCGAGCGCATGCGCGAGGATGGCGCCGCCCCCCGCGAGCAGCCAGGTGCTGGCGCGCTGGCCGCGCCGGATTCCGCGCACCAGCAGGCCGGCGGCCGCCAGATAGAGAAGAATCGCGATGAGGACGGGAATCATCCGCGCAGTGTCGCATAGGCGCTGGCCGGCCTGAACGGGGCGGCGACGCTGTGCGGCGGGCGCGCTATGCTGTCCACAAGCGGGGCCCCGGCCCCGTGGCACTCCAAGCCCGGCTGCCTGGGTCTGGTGGGATATTCCACTGGATATGGCGACCGGGCCGTGGCCTTCGCGGGCCACCGGGTCGGACTGGAAACGGGCCGGCCTCCCTTGTCCCGGAATGGAGCGACAACATGGCTGCCCTGGTCGACCGTTTCGGACGGTCGTTTCCCTATCTGCGCCTCTCCCTGACGGAGGCCTGCAATTACCGCTGCAGCTACTGCCTACCGGACGGCTACCAGGCGGACGGGCGTCCGCGCTTCCTCGAACTCGATGAGGTCCAGCGCCTGGTGCGCGCCTTCGCGGCGCTGGGGATGAGCAAGATCCGGCTCACCGGCGGCGAGCCGACGCTGCGCAAGGACCTGCTGCCGATCATCGCCGCGGTGTCCGCCGTGCCCGGCGTCCGCCGCATCGCCATCACCACCAACGGCACCCTGCTGCCGCGCCATGTGCGCGAGTGGCGCGAGGCCGGCCTGACGGCCCTCAACGTCAGCCTGGATACGCTGGACCCGGAGCGCTTCCGCGCGATCACCGGCCATGACCGTTTCGCCGAGGTCACCGAGGGCGTGGAAATGGCGCTTGGCCTGGGCTTCGATTCGGTCAAGCTCAACGCGGTGCTGCTGCGCGGGCGCAACGACGACGAATTGCCGGGCTGGTTCGACTACCTGCGCGAGCGCGACATCGCCATCCGCTTCATCGAACTGATGCGCACCGGCGACAACCTCGAGTTCTTCGAACGCCACCACGTGCGCGCCGAAGCCCTGGAAGAGCAGATCGTCGCGGCTGGCTGGACGCTGCGCCCGCGCGCGCCCGACGCCGGCCCTGCGCGCGAGTATTCGCATCCCGGGTACAGGGGTCGCATCGGCATCATCGCGCCGTACTCGAAGGATTTCTGTGCCGGCTGCAACCGCCTGCGGGTGACCGCGCGCGGCGACCTGCGGCTGTGCCTGTTCGGCGACTTCGGCATCGGCCTGCGCCCGCTGCTGCAGTCCGACGACGACCATGGTGCGCTGGTCGCGCGCATCGGCACCCAGCTCGGACTGAAGGCGGCCGGCCATGGCCTGCACCAGGGCGAGACCGGCCTCACTCCACACCTCGCGTCCATTGGCGGATGACCGGCGCATGAATGACGACAGCATGGGCGGACAGCGCGTGACCAGCGAACCCGCGGCCTTCCACATGGCCGACATCCGCAACAAACGCCCCACGCGCCGGCGCGCGGTCGCGGTGGGCGAACTGATGGCCGGCGCGGCCGCCTTCCCCATGATCGTCGAGCGCCGCCTGCCGAAGGGCGACGCCCTGGTGATGGCCGAAGTGGCCGGCCTGCAGGGCGCGAAGATGGCCTCCGCGCTGATGCCGCTGTGCCATCCGCTGCCGCTGGAGCTGGTGCAGGTGCGCTGCGTGCCGGTGCCGGCGCGCCATGCCATCCGCGTGTACTGCGAGTGCGCCACCGAAGCCCGCACCGGCGTCGAGATGGAAGCGCTGGCAGGGGTGAACGCGGCGCTGCTGACGCTGTACGACCTGACCAAACCGGTGGAGCCGGCGCTTGCCATCGATGGCATCCGCCTGCTGTTCAAGGAAGGCGGCAAGAGCGGCCTCTGGCTGCACCCCGACGGCATGGACGGCGACGAACGCGCGCACTACCGGCCGCGCGACCTTGCCCGCCTGGACGGCGTGCCGTGCGCGGTGCTGACGCTCAGCGACCGCGCCAGCCGCGGCGAATACGAGGACCTGTCCGGCCCGCTGCTGGTCGACGGCCTGCGCCGCCTCGGCGCGCGCGTGGCCGGTGCCGAGGTGCTGCCCGACGGCATCGAGCCGCTTGCGGGCCGCTTGCGTGCGCTCGCCGCCGACGGCGTGCGCATCTGCCTGACCACCGGCGGCACCGGCCTCGGCCCCGGCGACCACACGCCCGAAGCCCTGCGTTCGGTGGCCGATCGCGGCGTCGACGGGCTGGCCGAGATGTTCCGCAGCGAGAGCGCGAAGCACACCCCGCTGGCCTGGCTCAGCCGGGCCGACGTGGTGCAGGTCGGCGGCATGCTGGTGTTCGCGCTGCCCGGCAGCCGGCGCGCGGCACAGCAGGGCATCGACATCCTGGCGCCGCTGCTGGCGCATGCGCTGGCGATGGTCGATGGCGGGGGACATCCGTGAGCGCGGCCCTCGCGTACGACGAGGCGCTGGCGTTGGTCCTGGCTGAAGCGGCGCCGCTTGCGATCGAGCGGCGCGCTCCGCAGGACGCGCTGGGCCTGGTGCTGGCCGAGGCGGTCGCGAGCGAAGCGGACCTGCCGCCTTTCGACAACTCGGCGATGGACGGATTCGCGCTGCGCGCCGCGGGCGAGGTACTGGCCGCGGGCCGCGAGTTCGACGTCTCCGGCGCGCAGGTGGCCGGCGACGAGGCGGCCGCAGCCGAGGACGGCGCCTGGGAAATCATGACCGGCGCGCGCATGCCGGGCGGGCTCGACAGCGTGGTGCCGGTGGAGCGCGTGGAGGTCCTTGAGCGCGACGAACGCGGGCGGCCGCTGCGCATCCGGCTGTCCGCCGACGTGCCTTCCGGCGACAACGTGCGCCTGCGCGGCGAGGACATCGCCAGCGGCGCGCCGGCGGTGGCGGCCGGCAGCCGCATCGGGGCCGCCGAGCTGATGGTGCTCGCTTCGCTGGGCGTCACCGCGGTGGCGGTGCGGCGCCGGGCGCGAGTGGCGGTGATCAACACCGGCCGCGAGCTGGTCGACGACCCGGCGCGTCCGCTGGCCTCGGGCGAGATCCGCAACAGCAACGGGCCGTTCCTGGCCGCGCGCGCGGCCGCGGCGGGCGCGGACATCGTGCTGCGCGAGACCGTCGGCGACGAGCCGGAGATGTTCCTGGCCGCGCTCGAGCGCGCGCTCGGGGCCGGGGCCGACGTGGTGCTGAGCACCGGCGCGGTGTCGATGGGCCGACACGATTTCGTGCCCGACGCGCTGCGCGGCATCGGCGCCGACATCCGGTTCCACAAGGTCGCGATCCGTCCCGGCAGGCCGCTGCTGTTCGCGCGCCTGGCCGGCGGCGCGCTGTTCTTCGGGCTGCCCGGGAATCCGGTGTCGAGCGCGGTAGGCCTGCGGTTCTTCGCCGAACCCGCCCTGCGCGCGATGGCGGGCATGGCGGCCGAGCGCCCCCTGCGCATGCCGCTGGCCGACGCCTACCGCAAGCGTGCGCCGCTGCGCTTCCACCTCAAGGGGCGGGTCGAGCTTGTCGACGGCTGCCTGCGTGCCCGGGTGCTGCAGGGGCAGGAATCGTTCAAGGTGCTGCCGCTGCTTGCGGCCAACGCCTGGATCGTGGTGCCGCCGGAATCGATGGCGCTCGAGGCGGGCGGGATGGTGGATGTCCATGGCCTGGGGCACCTCGAGGCCCCGCTGATCGGAGGAGTGCTGGAGTGAAGGTGCAGCTGAGCCTGTTTGGTGCGTTCCGGGCGCATGATCCCGCGGCGCTGGTCGAGCTGGAGGTGCCCGACGGCGCGCGCGTGGCCGACCTGCGCGAGGCGCTGGACCACCACGCGCGCGAACACTGGCCGGCGTTCCGGCCGGAACTGTTGAAGGCCTCGGCCTTCGCGAGCGAGAGCACGGTGATGCGCGATGCCGAGGCCCTGGTCCCCGGCGTGGCGATGGCCGTGCTGCCGCCGGTGAGCGGAGGTTGAACATGGAACGCTTCCACTGCGCGGTGACCGACATCGCCGATGGCCCGCTGGATCCCGCCTCGGCGCTCGAGTTCGTGTCCGATCCCGGCTTCGGCGGCATGACGATGTTCATCGGCCGCGTGCGCGACCTCAACCACGGCCGCGTGGTCACCGGCGTCAGCTACGACATGTTCGAGCCCTTGGCGCTGAATGGCTTCAGGGCCATCGCCGAAGAGATCGATACGCGCTTCGGACCGAAGGTCCGGCTGTACGTCGCGCATGCCAGGGGACGCCTCGGCGTGGGCGACCTGGCGGTGGTGGTGGCCGCGGGTACCCCGCACCGCGACGAGGCCTTCCGTGCCTGCCGCGAGCTGATCGAGCAGGTGAAGCACACCAGCCCGATCTGGAAGCAGGAGCATTACGAGGACGGCGACAGCGTCTGGAGCGAGGGCTGCTCGCTGTGCGGCGTCGATGACGCCAACGCCGCTGCGCATGGCGAGGGCGCAGGTCACGGGCACGATCATGCCGGTGCCCATCTTCACGCCGACAGCCATGGCCACCCGCATGCCGATGACCGGCGGGCTGGCGTGGCTTCGACGCTTGAGGGCGGCGCGTCGCTTCCGTCCGCCACGCGGCGATGAAAGTCCAGCTTCAAGGCCCATCGCTGCGCCTGCGCATCGACGAGGAGGAGCTGGCGCGGCTGCTGGCTGGCGAAGACGTGGTGAACCGCACGCAGGCGGCGCCGGGCGCCGTGGCCTGCCAGCGGCTGCGGCTGCTGGTTGGCGACGCGGCCACTGCCGCGACCAGCGACGAGGGCAGGGCCGCTGCGCGCTTCGACGCCGATGGCGGAGCGTGGACCTTCAGCCTTCCCGAGGCCGAGGTGCGCGACTACGTTGCCCGGTTGCCATGCCGCGATGCCCTGGAGTTCGCGCTGCCCGGCGGCGAAGCAGCGCTGAGGCTCGCCTTCGAAGTCGACGTCCGCGACAGCGTCCGCCGCCGCGGTCCACCGCTGCGCCGCGCCGCGCCGCGTCCCGACTGACCGGCGCCGGGCCGACCGGTCGCGACTCGCCGCGGGCGCGCGAGGGGCTCACGGCTGAAAGCTATACTTGGCGGTCCACAGATCCCTGCCAGGCGTCCTCCATGTTCGAATCCCTCACCCAGCGACTCTCCGGCACCATGGAGCGCCTGCGCGGCCGCGGCCGCCTGACCGAGGAGAACATCCGCGAGGCCACGCGCGAAGTGCGCATCGCACTCCTGGAAGCCGACGTCGCGCTGCCCGTTGTCCAGGCCCTGATCGAACGCATCAAGGTGCGCGCGGTCGGCCAGGAGGTCCTGAAGTCGCTGACCCCCGGCCAGGCCCTGATCAAGGTCGTGCGCGACGAGCTGACCGCGGTGATGGGCGCGGCCGCCTCCGACCTCAACCTCAACGTGCCGGCGCCGGCGGTGATCCTGATGGCCGGCCTGCAGGGCGCGGGCAAGACCACCACCGTCGGCAAGCTGGCCAGGCTCCTGAAGGAGAAGCGCAAAAAGAAGGTGATGGTGGTCAGCGCCGACGTCTATCGTCCCGCCGCCATCGCCCAGCTGGAAACGCTGGCGAAGCAGGTCGACGTGCGCTTCTTCCCTTCGGACGTCTCGCAGAAGCCTGCCGACATCGTCCGCGCGGCGATCGCCGATGCGCGCAAGTCGTTCATCGACGTGCTGCTGGTCGACACCGCCGGCCGCCTCGCGATCGATGAGGCGATGATGGCCGAGATCAAGGAGCTGCACGCCGCTGTCAAGCCGGTCGAGACCCTTTTCGTGGTCGACGCCATGACCGGACAGGACGCGGCCAACACCGCAAAGGCCTTCAGCGAGGCGCTGCCGTTGACCGGCGTGGTGCTGACCAAGACCGACGGCGACGCCCGCGGCGGCGCGGCGCTCAGCGTGCGCTACATCACCGGTCGCCCGATCAAGTTCATCGGCACCAGCGAGAAGGTCGACGGCCTGGACGTGTTCCACCCCGATCGCATCGCCAGCCGCATCCTCGACATGGGCGACGTGCTGTCGCTGGTCGAGCAGGTGGAAGGCCAGGTCGACAAGGACAAGGCGCAGAAGCTCGCCGAGAAGGTCGCCAGGGGCAAGAAGTTCGACCTCAACGACATGCGTGACCAGCTCGAGCAGATGCAGGGGATGGGCGGCATCCACGGCCTGATGGACAAGCTGCCGGGCATGGGCCAGATCCCGGATTCCGTGAAGAACCAGGTCACCGGCAAGGAAGTGCCGCGCATGGTCGCGATCATCGGCTCGATGACGAAGAAGGAGCGCCGCAATCCGGCGCTGCTCAACGGCTCGCGCCGCAAGCGCATCGCCGCCGGTTCCGGCGTCACGCCGGCCGACGTCAACAAGCTGATGAAGCAGTACCAGCAGATGGAAAAGATGATGGGCAAGCTGGGCCGCGGCGGCATGAAGGGCATGATGCGCGGCCTGCAGGGAATGATGGGCGGGCGCGGCGGCATGCCTCTCCGCTGAGCGCCGGAACTCGTCGCATGGCGGAGGATCCGGCGGTGTCCGAAGGCCTTGCCGCCCCCGTGGAAGATCCGGTGGATGCCGGCCACTTCACCAGCCTGCAGATGCGTGGGGGCAGGGTGCAGGGGCGAGACCTGCACCTGCTGCGGCTGCGCCACGCCTCCGAGAACCTGTGGCGGATCGGCACGGACATGGGCCGGTTGCGGCGAGAGATCCGCAATGCCTTGCTGCAGCGTGACGACCGCGCCGACTGCACGCTGAGGATCTGCGTGCGCCCGGCAGGTCGCGGGGTGTCATCGGATGATCGCGCGGCCGCGGCTTCGCCGTTCCGGTACGACACCTCGGCACAGGGCGACTCCGCCCGGCTGCTGCGCGTCGACGTCGGGATCGAACCACCGCGTACGGTTCCCGCGTCCCCGCTTCGCGTGCGCAGCCATCACGGCCTTCGCGCCTGCCCGTTGGTGAAGCATCTCGCCCTGCAGCCCCAGTTCGCCATGCGGGCGCAGGCGCAGGCGGCGGGCTACGACGATGCGCTCCTGGTTGCCCCCGACGGGAGTATTGCCGAGGGCAGCTTCTGGAGCATCGCCTTCTGGGACGGGGAGACAGTGACCTGGCCCCGGGCTCCGGCGCTCCCGGGCGTGACCAGGCGGCTCCTGGAGCGCGCGCTCGATCATGCCCGGATCCGCAGCCAGCACGTGCCGGTACGCCTGGGCGACCTGGCCGGGCAGCGCGCCGCGTTCGCGGTGAATTCGAGCGGGATCCGCGCCGTCGCGGCAATCAATGCGCATGCGTTTCCCGGTGATGCCGGGTTCGGCGGCGCCTTGAGGGACCTGCTGGCCGCCGTTCCCCGGGAGGCCTTCTAGGCGCAGGGTCGGGCGGCGGTGGCGGGTGTTTCGCGCGGCTGCGGCCTGCGCTATAATTCCCGGCTTACCTCGCCACCCTGGCGACTGGGCAATACGGAAACCACCATGGTCAAGATCCGCCTCACCCGCGGCGGCGCCAAGAAGCGCCCCTTCTACCACATCATCGTCACCGACTCGCGCAGCGCGCGCGACGGTCGCAACATCGAGCGCGTGGGTTACTACAACCCGGTCGCGCAGGGCGCCGAACAGCGCGTGGTGCTCGACACCGCCCGCGTGGACCACTGGGTCTCGCAGGGTGCGCAGGTCAGCGACAAGGTCCGCAACCTGTACAAGGAAGCGACCGGCGCCGCGGCGGCCCCCGCCGCCTGATGGCCGGCCGCGCGTCCGCGCGCGGCCACAACCCTCATGGACACCACCGGGCGCCGCATCCTGCTGGGCAGGGTCCACGGCGCCTTTGGCGTGCGTGGCGAACTGAAGCTGGAATCCTTCACCGAGCCGGCACGCGCGATCCTTCGCTACCAGCCGTGGATCCTGCGCGATGCGCAGGGCCGCGAGCGGGAGCTGTCGGGTGCGCAGGGCCGCGAGAGCCCCAAGGGGCTGGTCGTGACGCTGCCGGGCATCGAAGACCGCGACGCCGCCGAGGCGATGCGCGGCAGTGAAGTGCTGGTGCCGCGCTCGGTACTCCCGCCACCGGCGCCCGGCGAATATTACTGGGTCGACCTGGAAGGCCTGCGCGTGGCCAATGTCGAAGGCGTCGACTTCGGCACCGTGTCGCACCTGTTCGCCACCGGCGCCAACGACGTGCTGGTGGCCGTGGGTGATCGCGAACGGATGATTCCCTTCGTGACCCCCGATTACATCGTCTCGGTCGATTTCGAGGCCGGCCTGGTCACGGTCGACTGGGACCCGGAGTTCTAGGCATGGCCGCGGGCGCCATCGACGCCGTCGACGCCGGCGCCGCCACGCGCGACCCGATGCGCATCGACGTCATCAGCCTGTTCCCGGATTTCGTCGCCCAGGTTGCCGGCCACGGCGTGGTCGGGCGTGCCGCCGGGCGTGGCCTGCTGTCGCTGCACGGCTGGAACCCGCGCGACCATGCCGAAGGCAACTACCGCCGCGTCGACGACCGCCCCTTCGGCGGCGGGCCGGGCATGGTGATGCTGATCGATCCGCTGCGGGCCGCGCTGGCCGCCGCGCGCGTCGCCGACCCGTCGCCTGCGCACGTGATCTACATGAGTCCGCAGGGGCGGCCGCTGGACCAGGCCAGGGTCCGCGAGCTGGCCTCGCTGCCGCGCCTGGTGCTGTTGTGCGGACGCTACGAGGGCGTGGACGAGCGCCTGCTGGCGGCCGAGGTCGATGAGGAGCTGTCGATCGGCGACTACGTGCTGTCCGGCGGCGAACTGGCCGCGGCCGTGGTGGTCGATGCGGTCGCCCGCCTGCTGCCGGGGGCCCTGAATGATGCGGAGTCGGCCGCCCAGGACAGCTTCGAGTCCGCGGCCGACGGGGGCGGGGGACCACTTCTGCTCGATTGTCCGCACTACACGCGCCCGGTCGAACATCCGCTGGGTGCGGTTCCCCCGGTGCTGCTGTCGGGCAACCACGCAGCGATCGCGGGCTGGCGTCGCCAACAGGCGCTGGGACGGACCTGGCTGCGCCGCCCGGACCTGATCGATCCCGGCGCACTGTCGCGGGCCGACCGTCGCCTGCTTGACGAATGGCTGGTCGAAGCCGGCCTGGCTCCGGTCGGCGACCGCCCGCGCCCGGCGGGATAACACGCCGCTGGCAGGCAGGGAAGAAACCACGCTACAATGCGCGGCTAGCTGTAACCACGCCAAGACGCGGGTCCACGTGCACTCGCGCTATAACAGCCCACAGGGCACTACCAACAGGCACAGGCAACCACGACCATGAACAAGCCCTCACTCAATACCCTGCTGCAGAACTTCGAGACCGAGCAGGTTACGCGCGAATTCCCCGTCTTCGGCCCCGGCGACACCGTGATCGTCAACGTCAAGGTGAAGGAGGGCAATCGCGAGCGCCTCCAGGCCTACGAGGGCGTAGTGATCGCCAAGAAGAACGCGGGCCTGAACTCCGCCTTCACCGTGCGCAAGATCTCGCACGGCTTCGGGGTCGAGCGTGTGTTCCAGACCCACAGCGCGGCCATCGACTCGGTCGAGGTCAAGCGCCGCGGCGCGGTGCGCGCCGGCAAGCTGTACTACCTGCGCGAGCTCGAGGGCCGCAAGGCGCGCATCAAGGAAGACCTGGCCGGCAACGCCAAGGCGCGTGCGAAGGCCGCCGCCCAAGCCGCTGCAGCCAGCGAGGCAGCGTCGGCCAAGTAAGCCCGGCCACGCGCTCCACCGGACGGCCGCCTTCGGGCGGCCGTTCGCGTTTCCGGGCCCGGATTTCCGCGTTCAATCCGCTCCCTGCGCCGCCGCCCGCGCGCCTGCCGGCACGGCGCCGGGACGCGGGGGGGGGGGGGGGGAGGGGGGGGGGGGGGGAGGGGGGGGGGGGGGGGGGGTGGTGGGGGGGGGGGCGACCGTATCCGTGTCGCCGTCGCCTGCCAGCATGCGCGCCTCGCGCCAGCGGCCCCAGCGGTAGTAGGCCAGCGACATCACCATCGCGCACAGCGCGCTCACCGGGAAGCTCAGCCAGATCGCATCCGCCCCCAGCGCCGGCTGCAGCAGGTTCGCGAAGGGCACGCGGATGCCCCACAGCGCGACCACGAGGATCAGCAGCGGCGGTACCACGGCGCCCGTCGAGCGCACCACGCCCGAGACCACGAAGGTCACGCCGAAGAACAGGAACGACCAGATCGCAATCAGGTTGATGTGCTGGCCGGCCTCGATCGCCGGGCTGCCCGGAGGCAGGAACAGCGACAGGATCCGCGGGCCGGACAAGAGCAGCGGTGCGATCAGCGCGCCGGTCAGAAGGAAGTTGAAGGCGACGCCGGCACGCATGATGCCGTCGACCCGGTCCCAGCGCCCGGCGCCGACGTTCTGCGCCGCCATCGAAGTGCAGGCGGCGCCCATCGCCATCGCCGGCATCTGCACATAGGTCCACAGCTGCAGGGTCGCGCCATAGGCCGATGCGGTATCCACGCCGTAGCCGTTGACCATGCTGATCATCACCAGCATCGCCAGCGACACCAGGATCATCTGCAGTCCCATGGGCACGCCCTTGACCACCAGCGCGCGCACGATCGCCGGGTCGGGCAGGTAGGCGCGGACCTCGGCGCGCGGGATCCACAGCGGGTGCCGGCGCCAGCGCAGCCAGGCCAGCATCGCCGCCAGGCTGCAGGCATTCGCCACCAGGGTCGCGCCGGCGGAGCCTGCGATGCCCATCCGCGGAAACGGGCCAAGCCCGAAGATCAGCACCGGGTTGACCACGATGTCCACCACCACCACCACCGCCAGGAACACGAAAGGCGTGCGGGTGTCGCCGGCACCGCGCAGCACCGCGGTGAGGAAGGCGAACATGTACATGAAGGGCACTGCCAGGAAGATGACCTGGAGGTAGGCCTCGGCCAGCGGGAGCGAAGCCTCCGGCGTGCCCATCCAATCCAGGATGTGGCGCGCCAGCGGCAGGCCGGCGGCAGCCACCAGCAGCGACAGCGCGCCGAAGAAGCTCGCGCTGGTGCCGATGACGCGCCGCGCCCGCACCGGGTCGTGCGCACCGATCGCCTGCGCCACCAGGATGGTCGCGGCCATGCCGATGCCGAACACCGAACCCAGCAGGAAGAACATGATGTTGTTGGCGTTGGCCGTGGCGACCAGGGCCTCTTCGCCCAGGAATCGCCCGACCCAGACCGCATTCACCGAGCCGTTGAGCGATTGCAGCACGTTGCCGGCGAGGATCGGCAGCGCGAAGACCAGCAGGGTGGGGGCGATAGCGCCCGCGGTGAGGTCGCGCGTCGAAGGTTTTGCCATGGACGCATCGTGCCAGAAGCGATGTCGAGGCCGGCGTTAGAATCGGGACATGACTGCACAGGACCAGGCACCGGCCCCGGCGGCCGGGGTACGCATCGACATCTGGCTGTGGGCTGCCCGCTTCTTCAGGACGCGCACGCTGGCCAGGCAGGCCGTGGACAACGGCAAGGTCGAGATCGGCGGCCAGCGGCCCAAGCCCTCGCGCACGGTGCGCGTGGGCGATGCACTGCGCGTGCTGCGCGGCGAGGACGCGTTCGAGGTCGAGGTGCTGGGGCTTTCCGACGACCGCGGCCCGGCCCCGGTCGCGCGACTCCTCTACCGCGAGTCCGATGCCTCCCGCCAGGCACGCGAACAGGCGGCGCTCGCCCGCCGTGCCGCCCATGACGGCTATCGCGCGCCGGAGCACCGCCCGGACAAGCGCGCACGGCGGCTGATCCGCGCCCTCGGCGACATCGACGCCAGCTGACCGGCGACGAAAAAGGCCGCGACTCCATCGGCGTCGCGGCCTTCGCGTTGCAGCATCTGAACCGGACGATCAGCTCTCCGAGCGCGGCTCCTGTTCACCCAGGCTGTTGGGCGAGGTGGTGCCGGCAAACGCGCCGAGCTTGCGCAATGCCGCCTCCACGCCGGCTCCATACGCCGGATCGGCCTTCGTGCAGTTGTCGACGTGGCGCTGCTTGATGAAGTCCGGCGCGTCGCCCATCGCGCGCGCGGTGTTGTCGAACAGCAGCTGCTGCTTGTCCGGTGTCATCAGCCGGAACAGGTCGCCAGGCTGCTTGTAGTAGTTGGCATCGTCGTCGCGGAAATCCCACCAGTCGGCGTCGCCGGTGATCTGCAGCGGCGGCTCGCGGAACTGCGGCTGTTCCTGCCACTGGTTGAAGCTGTTGGGCTCATAGTGGAGGCGGCTGCCGTAGTTGCCGTCGACCCGTCCGATGCCGTCGCGATGGTTGCTGTTGACCGGGCAGCGCGCGGCGTTGACCGGGATCTGCTGGTAGTTGGTGCCCAGGCGGTAGCGCTGCGCGTCGGCGTAGTTGAACAGGCGCGACTGCAACATCTTGTCGGGCGACGCACTGATGCCGGGCACCAGGTTGCTGGGTGCGAACGCGGCCTGTTCGACGTCGGCGAAGAAGTTCTCCGGATTGCGGTTGAGCTCGAACTCGCCGACCTCGATCAGCGGGTAGTCGCCCTTGGGCCAGACCTTGGTCAGGTCGAAGGGGTGGTAGGGCACCTTCTCGGCTTCGGCTTCGGCCATGACCTGGATGTACAGCGTCCACTTCGGGAAGTCGCCGCGCTCGATCGCGTCGTACAGGTCGCGCTGGTGGCTCTCGCGATCATTGCCGATGATGTCCGCGGCCTCGGCATCGCTCAGGTTCCTGATGCCCTGCTGCGTGCGGAAGTGGAACTTCACCCAGAAGCGTTCGCCGGCTTCGTTCCAGAAGCTGTAGGTATGCGAGCCGAAGCCATGCATGTGGCGGTAGCTGGCGGGAATGCCGCGGTCGCTCATGACAATCGTGACCTGGTGCAGCGCCTCGGGCAGCAGCGTCCACCAGTCCCAGTTGTTTGTGGCCGAACGCAGATTGGTGCGCGGGTCGCGCTTCACCACCTTGTTGAGGTCGGGGAACTTGCGCGGGTCGCGAATGAAGAACACGGGTGTGTTGTTGCCCACCATGTCCCAGTTGCCTTCCTCGGTGTAGAACTTCAGCGCGAAGCCGCGGATGTCGCGTTCGGCGTCCGCCGCGCCACGCTCGCCGGCAACGGTGGTGAAGCGGGCGAACATCTCGGTCGTCTTGCCGACGGCCTCGAAGATTTTCGCGCGGGTGTACTTCGTGATGTCATTGGTGACGGTGAAGGTGCCGAAGGCACCGGAGCCCTTGGCGTGCATGCGCCGCTCGGGGATCACCTCGCGCACGAAGTTGCCGAGCTTCTCGTGCAGCCAGACGTCCTGCGACAGCAGCGGGCCGCGCGGGCCGGCGGTGAGACTGTTCTGGTTGTCCGGAACCGGGGCGCCGAAATCGGTGGTGAGATGGGTGACGGGGCATTTCTTCCCGTCGTCGGAGGGTGTGTTCATGCGCTGGCTCCCAGTGCCGTGGTGGTCGGCTTTGACTCTACGGCGAGGTGATTGAAAGATGAAATCGATTTGAGGCCTTCGATTGATAGCACCTGGCTATCGCCGGCTTTATTTCTTCCCGAAAAGACCGCCGCCAAGCTTCACCAGGTCGCCGATGCCGAGCTGCCCGTCGCCGTCCTGGTCGAGCACGGCGCCCAACAGGCCGCCCGCGCCGGACTGCTCGCGGATCGACCGCTGCTCCTGTCCGAGGATGCTGCCCAGTGCGTCTGCGCCATCGCCGCTGGCCCCGGTCTGGCGCTGCTGGAACATCTGTTTGGCGAGGTAGGCCATCACGATCGGCGCCAGGATCTTCATCAGCTGCCCGGCCTGGCCCTGGCCCAGCCCGGTGGCCTGCGCGACGCCGGCTTCGGCGCGCGGCTGGTTGCCGCCGAAGATGTGGCCGAGGATCGCGCCGCCCTGGCCGGCGCCCGCATTGGCGCCACCGGCGCTGCCACCGCCAAGCACCGCGCCCATCACCCCGGCCAGGTCGAGGCCCGCATGGTCTTTCTGCAGCGCGCCGTACAGCGCCTGCGCGCCCTGAGGCTGGCTGGCGTTCTTGCCGAGTGCGCCCATCAGGAGCGGCAGCGCGGCGCGGATCGCGTCGGACGCCTGCGCCGGTGCGACGCCCAGCTGCTGCGCGACCTGCTGCGCGGGTGCGCCCTGGAGCTGGGCAAGGAGATCGTCGGTCAGGTTGGCCATGTTGGTGTCCTCGGTGTCGGACTCCCGATGCTACGTCGTTTCGATGGCGCAACGGTGCGCCACGCGACCGCGTCAGGGCTCGCGGCTGCGTGGTGCCTGATCAGGGTCGGGTCCATCGATGCGCGGGCCCCAGTGCTCGACGGTGTGCAGCTGCAGGCGACGCTCGACCAGCCTGCGCCAGGAAGGCACCAGCGGCAGCGCCAGCGTCGGCTCAAGCGCCGAAGGATCGAGCACCCGATCGAACAGCAGGCGGTTGAGGCGCTGCAGCGACCAGTCTGGCCACGGACGCTCCAGCAGGCGCAGGGTGTCGCCAGCCTCCGCCACGCCGGACTGCGGCACGCGGTAGTACCAGCCCGTGCGGCCGCTTTCCTGCACGCGGCGTGCCATGTCCGGTACGCCGAACCGGTCGTTGAGCTTCCAGCACGGCTGGCGCCCCTGGCTGACCTCGAGCACCGCGCTGCCGAACGCGAAGCGGTCGCCGATGCAGACCATGCTTTCGTCCAGCCCCTGGCTGCTGACGTTCTCGCCGAATGCCCCCGGCGTGGCGAGCACCGGAAGCGCTCCGAGCTGGGCGCGCCAGGTCGCGTAGTGCTCGAAGGGATAGTGGTGCACCGCTTTGTCGACGCCGCCGTGCACGCGCAGGTCGCCCTGCTCGTCGCCGTCCACGCCGGTGGCGGTGATCCGTACCTGGCCACTGCGCGGATGCTTGGCGATGCCGCTTCGACTGCCGGGCCGGGTGTAGGGCACGGCGATGCCCGTGAGCAGGGCATCCACGCGCACGCGCAGATCGGGGGCCGTGCTCATGACAGCGCCTTCAGCCGGTACAGCGCTTCCAGCGCCTGCTTGGGCGTGAGGTCGTCGGGGTCGATGCCGGCCAGCGCTTCCAGCGCCGCCGACGACGGCGCGAACAGACCGAACTGCTGCGGCGCATCGAGCGCTTCCGCCGACAGCGGCGGCGATGCGGGCTGGCCATGCTGCTCGAGTTCGGCAAGCCGTGCGCGCGCCTGGCGCAGGACCGGTTTTGGCAGTCCGGCCAGGGCCGCGACCTGAAGGCCGAAGCTTCGGTTCGCCGGGCCATCCTTGACTGCGTGCATGAACACCAGCTTGTCGCCGTGCTCGACCGCGTCCAGGTGCACGTTGGCGATGCCGCTGCCGGGCGTGGCCAGCGCGGTGAGTTCGAAGTAATGGGTTGCAAACAGCGTGTAGCAGCGGTTGTGCGCGGCAAGATGGCGCGCGCAGGCCTCGGCCAGCGCCAGGCCGTCGTAGGTGGACGTGCCGCGCCCGATCTCGTCCATCAGCACCAGGGAATGCTCGGTCGCGTGGTGCAGGATGTGGCTGGTCTCGCTCATCTCGACCATGAAGGTCGACTGGCCGCGGGCGAGGTCGTCGCCGGCGCCGATGCGGGTGAGGATGCGGTCGATCGGGCCGATGCGCGCGCGTGCCGCGGGCACGAAGCTGCCGATGCAGGCCAGCAGCACGATCAGCGCGTTCTGGCGCATGTAGGTGCTCTTGCCGCCCATGTTCGGGCCGGTGATGACCAGCATCCGGCGCGCGCTGGCATCCGGATTGCCATCAAGCATCAGATCGTTGGGTTCGAAGGGTTCGTCGCGCACCGCTTCCACCACCGGATGGCGACCGCGTTCGATCTCTAGGCAGGGATCTTCAACCAGCTCCGGCCGCGACCAGTCCAGCGCCAGCGCGCGCTCGGCCAGGCCGGCGAGCACGTCGAGTTCGGCCAGCGCCGCGGCGCAGCGCTTGAGCGACTCCAGGTGCAGGTTCAGCTCGTCGAGGATCTGTTCGTAGAGCAGGCGCTCGCGGGCCAGCGCGCGTTCGCGCGCCGACAGCACCTTGTCTTCGAATCCCTTCAGTTCCTCGGTGATGTAGCGCTCGGCGTTGGTCAGCGTTTGCCGCCGGGTGTAATGGGTTGGCGCCTTCGCGACGTGCGCCTTGCCGATCTCGAGGTAATAGCCGTGCACGCGGTTGTAGCCGACCTTGAGCGTGGCGATGCCGCTGGCCGCACGCTCGCGCGCCTCGAGGTCGATGAGGAACTGGTCGGCGTGGGTCGACAGCCGGCGCAGTTCGGCAAGCTCGGCGTCGTGGCCGTCGGCGAACACGCCGCCGTCGCGGGCCAGGACCGGCGGCTGCTCGACCAGGGCCTCCGCCAGCAGCGCCGCCTGGGCCGCGTGCTCGCCCAGGCCGGCCACCAGCGCCTGCAGCCGCGGGGAATCCACCGCGGCGAGCGCCGCGCGCAGTCCCGGCAGCAGGCCCAGCGCATCGCGCAGGGTGGACAGGTCGCGCGGGCGCGCGGATCGCAGCGCGATGCGCGAGAGGATGCGTTCGACGTCGCCGAGCGCGCGGAAGCGCTCGCGCAGGTCGCGCTCGACGCCGTCGGTGATCAGGGCGCCGACTGCATGCTGGCGCTGGCCGACGATCGTGCGGTCGCGCAGCGGGCGATGCAGCCAGCGCCGCAGCAGGCGCCCGCCCATTGGCGTCACCGTGCTGTCGAGCACGCCAAGCAGGGTGTGCTTCTGCTCGCCGTCCACCCGCGTGTCGAGCTCGAGATGGCGGCGGGTAGCTGCGTTCATGGCGATCGCGCCGTCGCTGGACTCCAGCGCGATCGCGGTCAGGTGCGGCAGGCGCTGCTTCTGCGTCTCCTCGACATAGCCCAGCAGGGCGCCGGCCGCGGCGACGGCCTGCGGACGGTCCTCGATGCCGAACGCGCCGAGGTCGTGCAGCCCGAAGAACTGCAGCAGCTGGCGCCGCCCGACATCGGCGTCGAACAGCCAGGGCGCGCGCCGCCGCAGGCCGCCGCGGCCGGTGGCGAATGCGGGCCAGCCCTCCTCGTCGGGCAGCAGCAGCTCGGCGGGATCAAGGCGCGCGAGCTCGGCCTCCAGCGCGTCTTCGCCGACCACCTCGTTGGCGAGGAAGCGCCCGCCGGCAAGGTCCGCCCAGGCCAGGCCGTAGCTGAAGCCCCTGGACGAGGTGCCGCCGCGGCTGACAGCGAGCAGCAGCGTATCGCGGCGTTCGGACAGCAGCGCCTCGTCGGTGACCGTGCCCGGCGTGACGATGCGCACCACCTTGCGTTCGACCAGGCCCTTGCTGGTCGCCGGGTCGCCGACCTGCTCGCAGATCGCCACCGACTCGCCCAGCGCCACCAGACGCGCGAGATAGCCCTCGGCGGAATGGTGCGGCACGCCGGCCATCGGGATCGGCTGACCGCCGGACGCGCCGCGCTGGGTCAGGGTGATGTCGAGCAGCTTCGCCGCCTTGCGGGCGTCGTCGTGGAACAGCTCGTAGAAGTCGCCCATGCGGAAGAACAGGAGCACGTCGGGGTGCTCCGCTTTGGCGGCGAAGTACTGCTTCATCAACGGCGTGTGTTCGGGCTTTCTGTCCAGCGTCATTCGTCCGGCGGCAGGGCGCGCGAGGGATGCGCCCGGCCCCGGATTGTAGCCGGGCGGGGCCGGTGCTCAGCCGCGGAGCGCGCGTGCGCCGGGTGTCTCCGGAAGTTCGCCCTCGGCCATCACCACGCGGTCGCGGCCGCCGCGCTTGGCCTGGTACATCGCCGCGTCGGCGCGGGACAGCACGCGTTCGTAGTCCGGGTGGCCGTCCTGCATGGCGACGCCGATGCTGGCGCTGAGCTGCAGGCCGTTGCCGTCGGCAAGGATCACCGGCGACGTGGCGATCGCGTGGCGCAGGCCTTCGGCGATCGCCGTCGCGTCCTCGCCGGAGACCGAGCCCAGGACCACCACGAACTCTTCGCCGCCGTAGCGGAACAGGTAATCGCTGCCGCGCGTGCTTTGGACCAGCAGGGCCGCGACGTGCTTGAGTGCGCGGTCGCCGGCCTCGTGGCCATGGCTGTCGTTGATCGACTTGAAGTGGTCCAGGTCGAGCATGAGCACCGCGAACTGGCGCCCGGTATTGGCCTGCAGCGCGATCTCGCGTCGCAGGATGGTGGGCAGGAAGCGGCGGTTGAGCAGGCGCGTGAGCGCGTCACGGCCGGACTCTAGGTCGCCGATGCCGTCGAACAGCATCGACACCAGGCTGCGGATGGCATCTGCGTCGGCGCGAAGTTCGTCCAGCAGTTCGCGCCGCTCGGACGGCGTCCCGGCTTCGGGCAGGCGCGCGCCCAGCGTGCCGTCGATACGCGCGGCGATGAGGTTGACCTCGCGGGTCTCGGCGGTGTCGCCGAAGCTGGCCATGCCCTTGTGCAGGAACCAGAGCCCGAATTCGGAGCGAGAGACCTGCAGCGTCGCCGCCGGGCCGGGGTGGTCCGAGGTCAGCGAGTAGATCAGCGCGTTCTCCCAGGTCAGCAGCAGCGCGCGCTGGCGTTCGCGCTCGGTGCCGATGTTCTGGATCAGCGAGAACAGCCTGAAGGCGCCGTCCACCTGGCCCGCGGCTTCGCGCGCGCGGCTGTAGGCGCGGGTCATCGATTCCAGCGCGATGTCGACCAGGCCGTCGGCGCAGATGATGGCGTCCAGTGCGACGTCCCCATCCCGCGCGTGCCGGCGGATGCCCGCGTGCAGGTCGTCCTTCAGCATGCGGGCGCCGCGACCGACCAGGTCGACCGGGATTCCGATGCGCGCGTGGACGTGGCCGATGTGTTCCTGGGTGGTCTGCAGCGCCTCGACGTCGTCCGCGCGCGCGGCAAGCAGCTGCACGAGCCAGCGCTGCAGCGACGGTTTCAGGCGCTCGCGCACCTGGTCGAGGTCGAGATACCGGGCCGCCCTCGGGTCGTCCAGCATGTTGCCGTAGAAATGGTCCGCCAGCGCCGGGCCGCCCTCCGCCACGACCTGTGCAAGCAGGGTACGGATGTCATCCGAAACCGCCTCCAGTCGCCGTCGCCAGTCCGCCAGCAGGCGCGGGTCGGGAGATGGCTGGGGGTCGGGTCGGACGCTGGCCGGGGAGGTATCTGCAGCCATGCGCGCATTGTCGCGCGCGGCGGTGCTGGCCGGCATGAATGGACCGTGCCGCGGCCGGCCGCGGCGCACATACGCATGCGTCCGGAATTGTGCTAGCGTCGCCACAAGGTTGCGAAAACCGCAGCACCGGGCCAGTCCCCCACGCCGGCCCCGTGCGTTCCGCCATGCATTTCATGGCGGCGGCCGCGCCGACACCGATGACCGAAACAACATCCATCGTAGGGGGACACCCATGGTCTCAGGCCATCTGCAACGCCACGCGCTCACCACCGCACTCATCGCCATCCTTGCAAGTCCCGCACTGGTGTCCACGGCGCATGCCCAGGATGCCGCGCCAGCGGCTGAAGAACGACCCACAACGCTTTCAGGCATCACGGTCACCGCGCAGAAGCGGGAAGAGGCGCTGCAGGACGTGCCGATCGTGATCAACGTACTGCCCGAGCAGCTGCTCCTGGATACCGGCGTGCGTGACATCAAGGACATGCAGGTGCTGGTGCCCGGCCTCACCGTCACCAGCACCCAGTCGGCGGCGCAGACCACCGCGCGCATCCGCGGGATCGGCACGGTTGGCGACAACCCCGGCCTGGAGTCGTCGGTCGGCGTGGTCATCGACGGCGTGTACCGTGCCCGCAACAGCGTCTCCTTCGGCGACCTGGGCGAGCTTGAGCGGATCGAAGTGCTGAAAGGCCCGCAGGGCACGGTGTTCGGCAAGAACACCTCGGCGGGCGTGATCAACGTGATCACCCGTCGCCCCAACTATTCGCAGAGCGCGGAAGCCGAGGTCACGGCGGGCAACTACGGCCTGTTCGGCGTGTCCGGCTCCTACAACGACGCGTTGGGCGAAAACGCCGCGTTCCGCATCTATGCCACCAAGCGCAAGCGCGATGGCGTGGATGACGTGTTCACCGCCAACGGCCCGCGCCAGGAAACCGATGACGGCGACCAGAACTACCATGCGGTGCGCGCCCAGCTGCTGTTCGAGCCGACCGACACCCTGAACATCAACTTCGTGGCCGACTATGCCAGCCGCGAAGAGAACTGCTGCGTCACCATGACGACCCATCGCGGGCCGACCGCGGCCATCATCGACGGACTGACGCCGGGTGGCGAGGGCGTGATCCCGGTGCCCGACCTCGACCGCCGACTCGGCTATGCCAACCGCACCACCGAGCAGGACCTCAAGGACAAGGGCATCTCGGCCGAGGTCAACTGGACGACGCCATGGGCCAACGAAGCCGTGCTGACCTCGATCACGGCGCTCCGCAACTGGGACGCGATCACCAGCATCGACTTCGACTACACCGCTGCCGACATCATGTACCGGCCGCCGGAGGAGGATTACTCGCTGGTCGCGTTCGAGAACTTCAGCCAGGAGTTCCGCCTGACGGGTTCGACCGACCGCGTCGACTGGATGGTGGGCCTGTTCTATTCCGACGAGGACCTGGCGCGCAACGATTCGTACTTCATGGGTGCCGCCTACGAGCCCTACCTGTCCACGCTGGTGGGCAGCCAGGTGCTGGCCGGGCTGGCCGGTGCGATCGGGCAGCTCCCGCCGCAGTTGGGACTGAGCGTGAACCAGGCCAATCCCCACACCTTCCTGTCGGAAGTCACGGGCCTGCCGTTCGGGACCAACTACAGGGGCATCGGCGCGCATGACACCTATGCGCAAAACGCCAAGAGCACCGCGATCTTCACCAACAACACCTTCCACGCCACCGACGCGCTGGATATCACCCTGGGCCTGCGCTACACGCGTGAGAAGAAGACGCTCGATTCGCACTTCACCAACCCGAACGGCAGCGCGGCCTGCGGCTTGGCCCTGTCCAATCCGGCGGCTGCGGTGGGCGGGGCGATGATCGGGCGCGTGAACGGCTTCGCGAACCTGCCGCCCGCGCTGCAGCAGCAGCTGCTCGACCAGATGCTGCCGCAGCTCGGCCCGGCGATTCAGCAGGTCGCCGGCTTCATGTGCCTGCCCTGGGCCAACGTCCTGCACAACGGCCGGGAGACGCGCCAGGAGAGCACCGAGAAGGAATGGTCCGGCACGCTGAAGGTCGCCTATGACTTCTCCGACGACCTGATGGGCTACGCCTCGGCCGCGCGCGGCTACAAGGCGGGCGGCTTCAACCTCGACCGCGTGCAGGTCGGCATCACCCCGCAGGACGACACCTACTTCCCCGGCGAGTTCGTCAACAGCTTCGAACTGGGCATGAAGTCGACCTGGGCGGAGGGCAACCTGCTGTTCAACGCCGCGGTGTTCCATCAGAAGTACGAGGACTTCCAGCTCAACAGCTTCCTCGGCACCGCGTTCGTGGTCCGCGCGATCCCGGAGGTGACCTCGACCGGCGTCGACATGGACCTGCTGTGGCAGCCGGGCATCGACGGCCTGATGCTTCAGGGCGGCCTGACGTATGCGAAGACCGAGTACGGCGACGACCTGCTGCCCGACGCCGACCTGGTGCTGCTGCCCGGCAACCAGATGAGCTTCGCGCCGGAATGGTCGGGCAATGCCTCGCTGACCTACGAGTGGGATTTCGGTGCCGACTTCCTTGGCCGCTTCAACATCGGTGCCAAGTACATGTCGGACTACAACACCGGCTCCGACCTCGATCCGCAGAAGCAGCAGGATGCCTACACCCTGGTCAACGCGCGCATCGGCTTCGGCAGCAAGAACCGCCGCTGGATGGTCGAGCTGTGGGGCCAGAACCTGACCGACGAGACCTACAAGCAGGTGGGCATCGACGCGCCGATCCAGGCCGGCTCGTGGAACACCTTCCTGGGTGCGCCGCGGACCTACGGCGTGACCGTGCGGTTCAACTACTTCTGAGCCCGCGGCCTCGGCCGCACGTGGATCCGGCGGCCCGCTTCGGCGGGCCGCCGCCGTTTCCGGCGCCTCACTCGGCGCACGCCGGCGGCGGCCGGGCGACAAGCCGCCCGCTACGCCCGATACTGCGTGCTTTCGGCATGGAACGAGACGATGGATGTCCCTGGCGACGCAGAACTGGCCCGGCTGGCTGAAGACACCGGCACACGGCTGCAGGCCAACCGCGACATGCTGGTGACGGCGGAAAGCTGCACGGGCGGCTGGATCGCCAAGACCGTCACCGACATCGCCGGCTCCTCGGCCTGGTTCGACTGCGGGCTGGCTGCGTACAGCTACGAGGCCAAGCAGGCGCTGCTGGGCGTCCGCCCGCAGACCCTGGAAGAGCACGGCGCGGTCAGTCGCGAGACTGTGATCGAGATGGTCTCCGGCGCGCTGGTCACTTCCGGGGCCACCGTGGCGGTGGCGGTGACCGGCATCGCCGGTCCTGGCGGCGGCACCGAGGACAAGCCCGTGGGCACCGTTTGGATCGGCTGGAAGCGCCGCGGCGGCTATCCGCAGGCGGAGGCCTTCGCCTTTGCCGGTGATCGCGATGCAGTGCGCCGGCAGACCGTGGCCGAAGCCCTGCGCGGGCTGGAGCGGCTGCTGTGAGTCGCCTGCGATGACCATGCTCGACGCCCTCGCCAGCGTCCGCGATCTGGGGCGCCTGCAGGAGATCGCCAGCGTGTTCGTGCGCCACGGCTTCGGCGACCTGGTGCGCCGAAGCGGCATGGCGGGCGTACTCGAGCGCGCCGGACGGCTGCTGCACTGGGAGCACGCAGAAGCGCGCAGGAAAATGAAGCCGCCGCAGCGCCTGCGCAGTGCGCTGCAGGAGCTGGGGCCGACCTTCGTCAAGCTGGGCCAGGTGTTGGCCACGCGCGTGGACCTGCTGCCGCCGGAGTGGATCGCGGAGCTCGGACTGCTGCAGAACGCGGTCCCGGCGCTGCCCTGGGAGGCGGTGCGGCCACAGCTGGTGGAGGACCTCGGCGTCGAGCCCGAGGTCGCCTTCGCGCGGGTGGAGACGATACCGGTTGCCGCGGCCTCGCTTGCACAGGCGCACCGCGCCTGGCTGCACGACGGCACGGCGGTGATCCTGAAGGTGCGTCGCCCGGGCATCGTCGAGGTGGTCGATGCCGACATGCGGCTGATGGCGCGGCTGGCCGAGATGGTGGAGTCACAATTGCCCGACCTGCGCCGCTATCGGCTGGTCGAGGTCGTGCGCCAGTTCCGGACCTCGCTGCGGCGCGAGCTCGACTTCGCCGCCGAGTGCCGCAGCGCCGAGCGGATCGCGGCCAACTTCGCCGACGACGACAGCGTGCTGGTGCCGCGGGTGCACTGGCAGTGGACGTCCGAGCGGCTCAACGTCCAGGACTTCGTCGATGGCATTCCCGCAGGCGACCTTCCGGCGGTGGATGCCGCTGGCCTGGACCGCGCCGCGCTGGCGCGGGCGGGCACCGGCATCGTGCTCAAGATGGTGCTCGAGGACGGCCTGTTCCACGCCGACCCGCATCCCGGCAATCTCTTTTTCCTGCGCGACGGACGTATTGCCCTGATCGATTTCGGCATGGTCGGCCACTTGGGCGAGCGCCGCCGCTTCGAGATCGCGCGCCTGCTGCACGGCATGGTGGTGCAGGATGCCGAGGCTGTCGCCGATATCCTGCTGGACTGGAGCGTCGGCGGGGAGGTCGACGAGGAGCGCCTGGAGGCGGATACCGCGGTGGTGGTGGACCGCTACCAGGGCGTGGCCCTGAAAGACCTGCGCATGGGCACGATGCTGTCCGATGCCGCCGGCCTGCTGCGCAGCCATGGCCTGATGCTGCCGCCGGATCTCGCGCTGGTGATCAAGGCCTTCCTGACGCTTGAAGGCTTCGGTCGCCAGCTGGACCCGGAGTTCGATATGGCGACCGAGGCGCGGCCGTGGCTGGAGCGGGTCATGCGGCGCCGGTTCGCGCCTTCGGCCCTGGCCCGTCGCGGACGTCGTGGCCTGGCCGGGATGCTCGAGTTCGGCGCCGAGCTGCCGCGCGACCTGCGCCGGCTGATCCGCGCGGCGCGCGGCGGGCGGCTGGGCGCGCGAATCGAGATTCCCACGCTGCAGGCCCTCGGCGACCAGGTCGACCGCGCGGCCAGCCGCCTGACCATGGGCGTGATCACCGCGGCGCTGATCATCGGCTCCTCGATCGTGATGAACAGCGTCGGCGGCGGCGCCCGCAACCAGTGGCTGATGGCGCTGGGCGTCGCCGGCTTCGTGGGCGCGGCTGCCTTGGGGGTGTGGATCGTGTATTCGATCTGGAAGGGCGCGCACAGGCGTTGATTCCTGCGCCTGTTAGTAGTATTACTACTAACCATGGAACTCACCGACACCCAGCAGGCCATCCTCGCCCTGATCGCCGAGCGCATCGCGGAGGAGGGCATGCCGCCCTCGCAGGCCGAGATCGCCCGCGCTTTCGGCTTCAGCAGCGTGCGCGCCGCCCAATACCATCTGGAGGCGCTTGAGGTTGCGGGGGCCATCGAGCGCGTGCCCGGGCGGGCGCGTGGCATTCGCGTGTTGCGGGCACCGGAGCGTGCGCAGGGGGCGCTCGGATTCCCGGGTGCCGCCGATGAAGACGGCGCGGCCATGGCCGCTCCCACAGGCCGCTCTCCGACCGTGGGAGCAGCTTTTGTGGGAGCAGCTACAGCTGCGAATGCCACTGCAAATGCCCCGGCCGACGTTCTTGAACTTCCCGTCCTCGGCCAGGTCGCCGCCGGCGTCCCCATCGGCGCCGATATCGGCAGCGACCAGATGGTCCTGATGGACCGCGCCTTCTTCTCCCCGGCGCCCGATTACCTGCTCCGCGTGCGCGGTGATTCGATGCGCGACGAGGGCATTTTCGACGGCGACCTGATCGGCGTGCACCGCACCGCCGACGCGCGCTCGGGACAGATCGTCATCGCCCGCATCGACGACGAGATCACCGTCAAGCTGCTGAAGATGGGCAAGGACCGCATCCGCCTGCTGCCGCGCAACCCGGACTACGCGCCGATCGAGGTCGCGCCGGGCCAGGACTTCGCCATCGAGGGCCTGTATTGCGGCCTCGTCAGGCCGAACCGGTGAGGGGGAATTCCCCCACTGCCGCGCGCGGCTTCCGCCGCTGCCGGTGACCCGCGGCTGGCACTAGTTTCAAACACGGCGCGATGTCGCAGCCCCTGCGACCGCTCGCAACCACACTGGTCACATTCCCGAATACCTGATCCGAGGACACCACGATGGACGAGAACAAGAAGCGCGCGCTTTCCGCGGCCCTGGGCCAGATCGAGAAGCAGTACGGCAAGGGATCGGTGATCCGCATGGGCGACCGCGTCGCCGAAGTGGTCCCGGTCATTCCCACCGGTTCGCTGCAGCTCGACATCGCGCTCGGCATCGGCGGCCTGCCGCGCGGCCGCGTGATCGAGATCTACGGCCCCGAGTCCTCGGGCAAGACCACGCTTACCCTGCAGACCATCGCCGAATGCCAGAAGCTCGGCGGCGTCGCGGCCTTCATCGACGCCGAGCACGCGCTCGACCCGACCTACGCCCAGAAGCTCGGCGTCAACGTCGACGACCTGCTGGTGTCGCAGCCCGATACCGGCGAGCAGGCGCTCGAGATCGCCGACATGCTGGTGCGCTCCAACGCGGTCGACATGGTGGTGATCGACTCGGTCGCCGCGCTGACCCCGCGCGCCGAGATCGAGGGCGAAATGGGCGACCAGCTGCCGGGCCTGCAGGCGCGCCTGATGAGCCAGGCGCTGCGCAAGCTGACCGGCAACATCAAGCGCAGCAACTGCATGGTGTTCTTCATCAACCAGCTGCGCCACAAGATCGGCATCATGATGCCGGGCCAGAGTCCCGAGACCACCACCGGCGGCAACGCGCTGAAGTTCTACGCCTCGGTGCGCCTGGACATCCGGCGCATCGGCGCGATCAAGAAGGGCGACGAAATCATCGGCAACCAGACCCGCATCAAGGTGGTCAAGAACAAGATGGCGCCGCCGTTCAAGCAGGTCATCACCGAAATCCTCTACGGCGAAGGCATCAGCCGCGAGGGTGAGCTGATCGACATGGGCGTGGAGGCGAAGCTGGTCGAGAAGGCGGGTGCCTGGTACAGCTGCGGCGAAGAGCGCATCGGCCAGGGCAAGGAGAACGCCCGCCTGTACCTCAAGGAGAATCCGGAGGTTGCGAAGAGGATCGAAGCCGAGCTGCGCGCCCGGCTGATGCCCCAGGCCGTCCTGGCCGCCGCCGCCGAGTCCGCCACCGGGGCCGACAACGTGGCTGCCAAGGCCGGCAAGGGCGTCAAAGAGGCGAAGGACGCCAAGGACGCCAAGGACGCCAAGGCCTGAGCATGGCGGGCGCGGACGAGGGCGGGGCTGATGGCGGTGCGTGTGAACGCACCGCCGGAGCGCGCGCCGCCGGAGAGCGCGCCACGGAGCGGGGGCGGCGGCGTCGCCCCGAGCTGACCCCCGCGCAGCGCGCGCTCGCGCTGCTGGTTCGCCGCGAGCACTCGCGCAAGGAACTCGTCCGCAAGCTCGAGGCCCGGGGCATCGAGGGGCCGGAAGCGGAGGCGGCTGTCGAACGCATGGCCGAGGCCGGGTGGCAGGACGACGGCCGTTTCGCGGCAGGGTTGGCGCGCATGCGCGCGGAGGCGGGCTACGGCCCGCTGCGGATCCGCGCAGAGCTCGGTACCCATGGGCTTGGCAACGAGGCCATCGAGGCGGCATTCGAGGCGCTGGCGGAGTCTGGCGCCGACGATTGGCGGGCCAGCGCCCGCAGGCTGGTGCGGCGCCGTCATGGCACAGCGGTCGCCGATGATGCTGTCCTGAGGCGCAAGGCCGCGGACCTGCTGTTCCGTCGCGGCTTCGACCACGAGACGGTGCGTGCCGCAACCGCCTTCGGTGACGCGGATGACTGAGCGGCTGCCGGCGGCAGGTGGTTCTGCGCGCATGCCACGGCCTGCTAACCTAGGCTGATCCGAGCGCAAGCGCCCGGCGCCCCTGTCCGGCCTGCGGCCAGCGAGGTCGCCGGGAAGGCGCCGCCCCGCAAAAAAAGTCCGTACGCCAGATGCCTGACCACACCCCCCTCGCGCGCCCCACCACGGCCGACATCCGCCGTGACTTCCTTGCCTTCTTCAGCGATCGCGGCCACACCGTCGTGCCCTCGGCATCGCTGGTGCCCGGCAACGATCCCACCCTGCTGTTCACCAATTCGGGCATGGTCCAGTTCAAGGACGTGTTCCTCGGGGCGGAGAAGCCAGGCTACGTGCGCGCGACCGACGTCCAGCGCTGCCTGCGCGCCGGCGGCAAGCACAACGACCTCGACCAGGTCGGCTATACCGCGCGCCACCACACCTTCTTCGAGATGCTCGGCAACTGGTCGTTCGGCGACTACTTCAAGAAGGACGCCATCGCCTGGGCCTGGGAGCTGCTGACGCAGGTCTGGAAGATCCCGGCCGAGCGCCTGCTGGTCACCGTCTACCACACCGACGACGAGGCCTACGCCATCTGGCACGACGTGGTCGGCGTGCCCGCCGAGCGCATCGTCCGTATCGGCGACAATAAGGGCGCGCCCTTCGCCTCGGACAACTTCTGGCAGATGGCCGACACCGGGCCCTGCGGCCCCTGCACAGAGATCTTCTACGACCACGGTGCGCATATTGCCGGTGGTCCGCCCGGGTCGCCAGACGAAGACGGGGACCGCTTCATCGAGATCTGGAACCTGGTCTTCATGCAGTTCGATCGCCAGCCGGACGGCACGCTGCTGCCGCTGCCCGCGCCCTGCGTCGACACCGGCATGGGCCTGGAGCGCTTGGCCGCAGTGCTGCAGGGCGTGCACGGCAACTACGAGATCGACCTGTTCCAGGCGCTGATCGGCGAGGCCGCAGCGCTCACCGGCACCGATGACCTGGGCAACAAGTCGCTGCGGGTGATCGCCGACCACATCCGCGCCTGCAGCTTCCTGATCGTCGACGGCGTGCTGCCGTCCAACGAGGGCCGCGGCTACGTATTGCGCCGGATCATCCGCCGCGCCCTGCGTCACGGCTGGATGCTCGGCGTGCGCAAGCCCTTCTTCCACAGGCTGGTGGCCACCCTCGACGCTTTGATGGGCGAGGCCTATCCCGACCTGCGCACCCGGCGTGCGCTGGTCGAACGCGCGCTGCTGGCCGAAGAAGAGCGCTTTGCCGAGACCCTGGATTCGGGCATGCGCATCTTCGAGGACGTCGCCGTGCGCAGCGCGGCCCCCGCGTCCAGTGGTCACGCTTCCGCAGGGGTGATCCCCGGCGCCGACGCCTTCCGCCTGTACGACACCTACGGCTTCCCCCTCGACCTCACCGCCGACATGGCGCGCGAGCGCGGCATGGAGGTCGATGTCGCCGGTTTCCAGGCGGCCATGGAGCAGCAGCGCGAGACCGCGCGCGCGGCGGGCAAGTTCGGCGGCGGCACCACGCTGCCGGCCGACCTGGTGGCGAAGATGGCGCCGACCGGCTTCCTCGGCTACGACCGCCTGCAGGCCGATGGACTCACGGTCGTGGCGCTGCTGCGCGACGGCCGCCCGGTACAGCGCGTCGAGGCGGGCGAGGAGGCGATCGTGTTCCTCGACCGCACCCCGTTCTACGCCGAGTCGGGTGGCCAGGTAGGCGACACCGGCGAGCTCGCCGTGGCCGCGACCACCACCGCACCCGTTGGTGCCTCCTTCCTCGTAGACGACACCCGCAAATTCGCAGGCCAGTACCACGGCCATATCGGCCGCGTGCGCAGCGGCGCGCTGGCGGTGGGCGACCGCGTGACGGCCGGCGTCGACGCCGGTCGCCGTGGCGCCACCGTGCTCAACCACAGCGCGACCCACCTGCTGCACGGCGCCCTCCGCGAGCGGCTCGGCACCCACGTCGCGCAGAAGGGCTCGCTGGTCGCGCCGGACCGCCTGCGCTTCGACTTCTCGCACTTCGAACCGATCACCGCGGACGAACTGCGCGGCATCGAGCTCCGGGTCAACGACGAGGTGCGCGCCGACCACGGCGTGAGCATCCGCGAGATGGCCATGCAGGAAGCGATCGACGCCGGGGCCATCGCGCTGTTCGGTGAAAAGTACGGCGAGCGGGTGCGGGTGGTGCAGATGGGCGACTCGGTCGAACTCTGCGGCGGTACCCACGTTGGCCGCACCGGCGAGATCGGCCTGTTCAAGCTGGTCTCCGAAGGCGGTGTCTCCGCGGGCGTGCGTCGCGTCGAGGCGCTGACCGGCCGCGCCGCGCTCGATCATGTGGCAGCGGAGGAAGCACGGCTGTCCGAAGCCGCGCGCCTGCTCGGCGGCACCACCGCCGAGGTTGGCGACAAGCTGCGCGCGCTGCTTGACCGGCAGAAGAAGCTGGAGCGCGAACTCGAGGCGATGAAGGCGCGCGCGGCCAGCAGCGCCACGGCCGACCTGTCCGCCGGCGCGGTCGATATCGGCGGAATCAAGGTGCTGGCGGCGCGGATCGAGGGCCTTGACGCCCGCGCGCTGCGCGACGCCCTGGACCGGTTCAAGCAGCAGCTTGGCGATGCGGTGGTGCTGCTTGCCGGCGCCAGCGACGGCCGTGCCGCGCTGGTGGCCGGCGTCAGCGGCTCGGCGCTGGGCCGGATCAAGGCCGGCGAGCTGCTGTCGCACGTGGCCGCGCAGGTCGGTGGCAAGGGCGGTGGGCGCGCGGACATGGCCCAGGGCGGCGGCGAAGACGGCCCGGCCCTTGCGGCTGCACTCGCGGCGGTCCCGGCCTGGGTGGCGGAACGGGTGGCCTGAACCGGTGATTCGTTACTTTGTGCATGCACGCAGTGGGCAGGCGCCTAGTTATCATTGCGGGATCACGTGAACACTCAGGAAGGCCGCAGCTGCGAGCCTTTCAACAAAAAACCGGGCGGAGACCCGGCCCATGGAGCTCCCACATGTTGATTTTGACCAGGCGGGTCGGCGAGACGCTCATGATCGGTGACTCGGTCACCGTGACCGTGCTCGGCGTCAAGGGTAACCAGGTGCGCGTCGGCATCACCGCGCCCAAGGACGTTTCGGTCCACCGCGAGGAAATCTACCAGCGCATCCAGCGCAACGAGCCCGTGGCAGCGGCCGGTGGCGACGACGCGGCCGACGAGGGCGAGACGGAATCGAATTGAAGTTTGCCGGCTGAGGGCCGAGCCGGTATTCTTACGCACCCCGTCGGCCGCAAGGCCTTCAGGGAAGCAACATCCGGAGAGTTGCCCGAGTGGCTGAAGGGGCTCCCCTGCTAAGGGAGTATAGGGTTTATAGCTCTATCGAGGGTTCGAATCCCTCACTCTCCGCCAGATCCATGGCGGAAGGCGATTGACGAAAGTTGGCTGTCTCTGCATAATTCCGCTTCTGCAAAACGCGCCCGTAGCTCAGCTGGATAGAGCACCAGGCTACGAACTTGGGGGTCGGAGGTTCGAATCCTTCCGGGCGCACCATTACAAACGCACAAGGGTCAACGGGTTAGCACTCGTTGGCCCTTTTGCGTTGTCGGGCTTGGCGAAGCCTCCGGGTCATGAAGACGGGGCGGCCGGCGTCGCCCGGTACATCATCGGCATCAGCCGTGCGATGTTTCGCGCATCATCGATGGCGCGGTGGTGCGTGCCTTCGAACGTCAGCCCCGCGATGTCCAGGGCCTTGCCCAGGCCAGGCCGCCTCGGCAGCTGGAGGCGCCTGGTGAACCGGTCCTTGAGGTTGAAGTGCGCTGCTTCGATCGGGAAGCCGATGCCATGGAAGCCGGCGTCCTGTCGGATCTGGCGGCGATCGTAGTTGCCCCAGGAACCCCAGGCAGTCAGGCGGAACGGACGCAGCCAGTCCTGCAGCTGTCCGATCACTTCGGCGAAGCCGGGCGCCCGATCGACGTCAGCCTGCGTGATCGACGTGAGCTGCGTGCAGAACGGCGTCAGCCGGGGATTGCGCACGGGCCGCACGAACGCATTGAACTCCTCCTCGATCCGCCATGAGGCGGGATCCAGCAGAACCGCACCGATCTCGATGATCTCCATTTCTTCGCGCGGAACCGAGCCCTGGTCGTCGCAGGTGGCCTCCAGGTCAACCACCAGGTATCGCCTCATGCCAGTTCGACCGATGGTGCGCCGAGGTCGGCGGGAATGATCCGGATCCGACCCGGGCGACGCACGGCACGGGCAATGGCATCGTCGAAGCAGCGCTGCAGCATGCGCATGTCGGGCTGCGTCCGGGCCAGGTGGCGGATGGCGGATTCCGGAAGCGCGGCGGGCAGCCGGAGCCCGGGATAGAGGTCGCGATGGGAGCGCCATGCCGACTGGATCACCGCCTGGAGGCTCCCGGCATCCGGCGTCCGGATCCCGATCTCCCGGAAGCGCGAACGCAGGGCCGGGTCGAGGAGCCCGGGGGAGTTGCAGGTGGCGACGAAGATCGCCGAACTGACATCGAACTCGACGCCGAAGAATTCGTCATGCCAGCGCGATGCGGATGCATGGTCCAGCAGGTCGAGCAGGACCGGGGTGGGGTCGTACCGCGCCGCGCTTGCCTTCTCGATCTCGTCGATGATGATGACCGGGCTGGCAACGTGGGTGCCGATGAACGCTTCGACGATCCGCCCCGGCCGGGCACTTGACCAGCTTGCGGTGCTGCCGGACAGCACGAAAGAAGCGGTCACCTTCGGCATCACGATCGTGGTGGCCGGGAAGCCAAGCGCCTGCGCAATCTGCCGCGCCCACCAGGACTTGCCGCTTGCCGGCGGACCCGACAGGAGGATTGGTGCAAGGCGCGGCGGGCCTTTTGCACGGCGCGCGATCGCGATCGCATCCAGGACCGCCTGCGTGGCTTGCGCCAGGTGGGGGGCGTCGATGGCGAGCCGGCGCACGTTGCTTTCCTGCGTCCGTGACAGGGTCGGCCGGTCCCGGGTGCCATTTCCGCGGTCTGCAAGCCTGGTGGCCAAGGACGGGATGTGGCGGTCCAGATGGATTTTCGTGCCAGCGCCGAGCCCGACGGCTCGGTGGCGGCGAAAAAGCGGTACGAACCGGGTCAAATGGGTGCAAGGCGAGTGCATGAAAATCCCTCCGGGCTAACCACAGGAAACGCGCAAAAGGCCAACCGGCAAGCACCGTTGGCCTTCTGCTTTTCCCGGCCAGCGCCGGAGCAAGTGTGACCAAGCGCACGCTGCGGCACCCGGCGCACCGGTACGATCCGATCCGCACCCGCCCGTGCTCGGGCACCGGTGCCACACACAGTCCGCGACGTCGAGCAGGGGCGCTGTCGCCATTTCCGGAGTTTCCCCGATGCGATTATGTCTTCACCAGGATGTGCGATTACCTGCCTGCCCGACCGCAGGCTCCGAAACACGGCCTTCGCGCAGGCCTCCTCGTTACATGCGTGCCCTGGCTGCTGCAGCCACCGTATTCCTCCTTGCCGCCTCGCTCCCGGGCCTTGCCGCCGAGTGGTTCGTATCCACGGCCGGCAATGACAGCACCGGAACCGGCACGCTCCAGAAGCCGTTCCGCACCATCAGGCACGCTGCTGCAGGCAGTGTCTCGTCCGCGGGCGACACGATCACCATCCGGGGCCCTTCCGGCAACCGGACCTACAGCGAGTGCGAAGTGCGCCTGCGCCATCGGCTCGTGCTCCGCTCCCACCCGGGCGAACGTGCGCACATCCAGTGTGGCAACACCTCCGACGTCGCGGTACGCATCGATGTCAACGCATCGGGCAGCCGGGTGGCGGGCCTCGAGATCAGCGGCGGCTACTACGGCGTGATGCTGATGACCAACTGGGAGCAGGGCGGGCCGTCGAGCGCGCACGGCGCGCGCAACGTGGTCCTGGAGGATCTCCTGATCCACGACACCGGCCGCGACGGCATCAAGGTCACCCCGAAGTCGGACCACGCGACCATCCGCCGTGTCGAGATCCACACCACTGGCGTCGGCTATCCGTCGGGCACGCCGGATGATTCCAAGAACGCCGACGGCATCGACAACGTCAATGGTTCCGGCATGGTCGTGGAGGACAGCTACATCCACGACACCGCGACCACCGGCCTGTACTTCAAGGGCGGCGCGGCGGACGTCGTGATCCAGCGCAACCGGATCGAGGACACCGGTGATGCCGGGATCCTGGTCGGTTTCGACACCAGCCCCGAATTCTTCGACCTGCAGCTCAATCCGGGCTACTACGAGGCGATCCGCGGCACCGTGCGCAACAACTACGTGCGCAACACCGGCTATGCCGGCATCGGCATGTACGCGTCCATGGACTCGCTGGTGGCCAACAACACGATCGTCAACGCGGCGCGGAAGGGCCATGCGCCGCTGTACTTCGGCGTGACCTTCCAGGACTGGGACCCGGCCGCGGGACGTCCCGCCAATCGCAATCCGATGCTGCGCAACAACCTGGTGGTGCAGGATGGCGGCCGCTGCGTGGAGATCCGCTATTCCAGCGAGCTCGGCGGCCTGTCCGGGCTCAGTGGCTCGCCTGGCAGTGATTACAACGGCTTCCAGGCCAGCTGCCGGTTCCGCGACGCACGCCCCGGCAGCAACCTCGCGGACGGCTCGCTGGCGCAATGGCGGTCGACCACAGGTTCGGATGCCAACAGCATGTCGGCCACGTTTACCGTGGATGCCAGCGGACACCTGCCTGCCGGCAGCCCGGCGATCGATCGCGGCGTGGCCCTGTCGCAGGTGCTCGACGACATCGACGGCCAGATCCGCCCGGTGCGCTACGACATCGGCGCCGACGAATACATCGGGTCCAATCCGGGGCCCAGGCCACGCAACGGATCCGCGCCGCTGGTGCCGCCTGCCGTCGGAACGGCGGCCGCCGGCGATCGTGCAGGCATCGCAAGCGTGCCTGCCCCGGCGGGCGGACACGCCGGGAAGAGCGTCGCGCCAGTGCCGGCAGGCGTCGTGCACGCCACGGCGCCGCGCCAGGTCCGCATCACCGCACCCGCCGTGGTCGCGTGGCAGCGATTCATGGCCTGGCTGGACGTGGCGCGCGACAGGTTGACGCTCCAGATGGAGTGACACGCTGCCGCAAGGCAATGCCCGAGGGCCCCGACTGGAACGTCGGGGCCTTTTCTCCGGGGTAGACCGCCCCTCCGGTCAGTGGCCGTCTTTGCCCGCATTCCGAGTTTTCCCATGCAGGAGATCCGGATGGGCCGGGTCTGGCACAAGGCCGAACGGGGGAGCAATGCACAGACACGCTGCCGTGGGCGGGGCAAACACCATGCCCGCCGCCCGGGGGTTTCCGTGATCGGCGTCTTTGGCAGCCGTGCCAACCGCGTGGCCCGGTGGCTTTGGATCGGTGAGTCGGTGCTCGTGGTGCTGGCGGTGGTGGCTGCGATCTGGCTGCGCTTTCCCGACGACCCTGCGGGTCGCGACCTGCTGTTCCAGCGTGGTCCGGTCCCAGCGCTTCTGGTGGCTGCCTTCGTGACCCTGTCGATGGCGGCGTTCGGCCTCTACCAGTCGCATATCCGGCTCAACCGCAGCGAACTTCTCCTGCGCCTGCTGCTTGCGTTCTGCTTCGGTGGCGTCGCGCTGCTGGTGCTGTACTACCTGGTGCCACCGATGTATATCGGCCGGGGCCTGCTGGCGATCACGCTGGCGCTTGGATTTGCCGGCGTCTACGGGCTGCGCATCCTCGTGCAATGGCTCATGCGCGGCGAAGCGTACAAGCGCCGCGTGCTTGTTTATGGGGCCGGACGCAACGCCGACCTGATCAACTGCCGCATGCGGCGCCGGGCGGACCGGCAGAGCTTTGCCGTAGTCGGCTTCCTGCCGGTCCCCGGCCAGCAGGTGGTCGTGTCCGAGGCCCTGTGCCTGGACGCCGGAGAGTCGCTACCCGTCCTGGTCCAGCGCCTGGGCGTGCACGAGATCGTGGTGGCGCCTGATGAGCGTCGCGGTGGCCTGCCGATGGAGGACATCCTGGCCTGTGCGCAGCGGGGGGTTTCGGTGGTCAACCTGCCGGCGTTCTTCGAGCGCGAGGCGGGCATGATCAAGCTCGAGGTCGTGGACCCATCGTCGCTGGTGTTCTCGGGTGGCTTCGACCACTCCGTCATGCGCCGGCTCAGCAAGCGCGCTTTCGACCTGGCCGCGGCGCTGGTGCTGCTGGTGGTGGGCTGGCCCGCGATGCTCCTGGTTGCGCTGGCGGTACGCCTGGAAGATGGCGGACCGGCGCTGTACCGGCAGGTCCGGGTGGGCGAGGGCGGCCGCAGCTTCGAGTTGGCGAAGTTCCGCAGCATGCGCACCGATGCCGAGAAGGATGGCGTTGCGCAGTGGGCGAGCAGCAACGATGACCGGACCACCCGTGTGGGCCGCTTCATCCGCAAGACCCGCCTGGACGAACTGCCGCAGCTGTTCAACGTGCTGGCCGGCGACATGAGCTTTGTCGGCCCGCGGCCCGAGCGCCCGCAGTTTGTCGACCAGTTCAACGACGAAATCCGCTACTACCGCGTGCGCCACTCGGTGAAGCCGGGCCTGACCGGGTGGGCGCAGCTGCGCTATCCCTATGGCGCATCCGCCGCAGACGCACACGAGAAGCTGAAGTTCGACCTGTTCTACGTCAAGAACCATGGCCTGCTGTTCGATTTCCTGATCCTGCTGCAGACCGTCGAGGTCGTGCTTTTCGGACGCGGTGCGCGGTGAGTCGGCCGCAAGCCGGCGCGGTTTCCGTTCTCCCTGACTCGACCCTTCAATGGATGCCGCAGTGAGCCAGTACGAAGCCCAGGTCCGCAGCTTCATCGACGAGAACTTTCCACCCGCCATTCCCGGCGAGGCACCGGCCGCCGACCTCAGCCTGCTTGAATCCGGCGTCATCGACTCGATGGGCGTGCTGCTGCTTGTCACCTGGCTGGAGCAGGACTTCGGCTTCGTGGTGGACGACGACGAGGTGGTGCCGGAGAACCTCGACAGCATCGCCGCCATCGGCGCCTTCGTCGCTCGCAAGCTGGAAGCGGAGCCGGCTGAGTGACCGCACGCTGCGAACGCTGGCTCGCGCGGGCAGCCGCGGCGCATCCGGACAAGGTGGCGATCGTGCGCGGTGGGCAGCGCGTGGACTACGCCACCCTGCACGCCGACAGCGAGCGCTTTGCCGCCAGCCTGGCCGGGCAGGCCGGCCTTGAAAACGGCGACCGCTGCGTGGTGTTCCTGGAGAATTCGGTCGAGGCGGCGGTCGGGGTGTTCGGCACCCTGCGGGCGGGCGGCGTGTTCTCGGTCATCAACCCCACCACCAAGGCCGACAAGCTGGCCTTCGTGCTTGGCGACTGCGGCGCGTCGGTGCTCCTGACCCAGGCCAGCCTGCTGCCGGTCGCGCTGTCGGCCGCGGCGCGCGCCCCGGGCCTGCGCTGCATCGTGGTGGTCGATGGCGACGGCGATGGTGCCGACGGCACCCCCATGGGTTATGGCCGCTTCCTCGCGGCGGCCGACCCGGCCCGGCTGCCGGCGGAGGTCGGCATCGACATCGACCTGGCCATGCTGGTCTACACCTCGGGATCGACCGGCAATCCCAAGGGCGTGATGATGACGCACGCCAACGTGCGCTTCGCCGCGGCCTCGATCACGACTTACCTGCGCTCCAGCGGGGACGACGTGGTGCTCAGCGTGCTGCCGCTGGCCTTCGACTACGGCCTTTACCAGCTGCTGATGTGCGTGAAGCTGGGCGCCACCCTGGTGCTGGAGAAGTCCTTCGCGTTCCCGCAGAAGGTGCTGCCGTTGCTGGCCAGCGAGGGCGTGAGCGTGTTCCCGCTGGTGCCGACGATGGCCGCGCTGCTGCTGCAGCTGCGCAACTTCGACCCCGCCTGGGCGCGAAGCGTGCGTTGCCTCACCAATACCGCCGCCGCGCTGCCGCCAGCGCACATCCGGCGCCTGCAGCAGCTGTTCCCGGCCGCGCGGGTGTACTCGATGTACGGCATGACCGAATCAAAGCGCTGCACCTGGCTTCCGCCCGAGGAGCTGGAGCGCCGACCCGACAGCGTCGGCATCGCCATCCCCGGCACCTGCGCCTGGGTGGTCGACGATGCGGGCCAGCCGCTGCCGCCGGGCACCGTCGGCGAGCTGGTTGTGCGCGGCGGGCACGTGATGCAGGGCTACTGGAACAACGCCGAGGCCACCGCCCGCACCCTGCGGCCGGGGCGCTATCCCTGGGAGCGCGTCCTGTACACGGGCGACCTGTTCCGGATGGACGCGGAGGGCTTCCTGTACTTCGTCGGGCGCAAGGACGACATCCTCAAGTCGCGCGGCGAAAAGGTCAGCCCGAAGGAAGTCGAGAACGTGCTGTACGCGATGCACGGCGTGCGCGAGGCGGCGCTGGTGGGCGTGCCCGAGCCGCTGCTCGGCCACGCCCTCAAGGCGCTGCTGGTGGTCGATGGCCCCGGACTGGACGCGCGCGCGGTCATCGCGCACTGCCGCGCCCACCTGGAGGAGTTCATGGTGCCGCGCACGGTGGAGTTCCGCGACTCGCTGCCGAAGACCGGCACGGGCAAGATCCGGCGCAGCGAGCTGCAGGCGGAGGCCGATGCCGCCGCGCAAACCGGGCTGCCGCAGGCGCTCCCGTCCTGAGCGCTGCCCTCGGGACGGGCAGCCCACCGGATGGCATCAGAGATGGATGGGGCCGTCGCCATCGCCGCGCGTCATGTGGATCCGGTCCGAGCAGGCATCCCAGGGCGCCAGCGCGGCATGCAGGCCCTTGGACACGGCCAGGGCATAGTTCGACGGCCCGCGCAGGAAGCCGTGGCGGCGCAGCGCGGCGCCCCAGGCGGCATGCTGCTGGTTGCTCACCACAAGGTCCACGCCGCGCGTCCTGAGATGGTCGCGGGCGGCCAGCGCCACCGCTGCCTCCTGGCCGGGAAGTGCAAGGCAGTCGACCAGCGTGCCCAGCCGCATGTCGCCGAACTGCTTGTGGCCTTCCAGGCGGCTGTCGAAGACCAGCGCCCAGCCGACCACGCGCCCCGCCACGGACACCTTGAGCCGGATCGGCTTTGCCGCCTCGGGCGGGTACAGCGCGTTGAGCTCGCGCGCATCGCGCAGGGCGAGCAGCGCGTACTGGCCATGCGCTTCGCGCCAGATGGCGTCAGTCCAGTCACCGAAGCGGTCGACGACCTCGACCGACGGCCCCGGGCTCCGCCGCCACCGCCCTTGCACCACGGCCAGCGCCGGGCCCGCCGCGCCGGTCACGGCGATGGCGTCGAGGACCATGCGGCGTGGCGCACTGCCGCGCAGCACCCTGATGTTGCGCAGGAACGGCGCCGCCCGCACCACGTGGAAGTAGAACGGCACCAGGCCGACCGTCCAGCCCATGCTTCGCAGCACGGTGGGCAGCGGGGTGTGGGTGCCGCCCATGCCCAGCGCGTACATCATCCGGTTGCGCCGCGACGCGCTGGCCAGGACTTCCACGCCCACGCGCGCGTGCGCCGGGTCGATGCTGCCTTCCGACAGCGGCAGCTGCAGGTTCCTGATGTCGTCCCTGGTCTCGCCCTCGAGTGCGAACGGCTGCTGCTTGACCAGGTAGCCGCCGCGTACCTCGCCCTCGGCAACCGCCACGTAGCCCTCGAGGAAGGTGCTGCGTCCGGGGTCCTTCGGCAGCCACGGGATGCGGCTCGATGCAGGGAAGCGGAACGGCGAGCCGCCGTCGGCCAGCCGCTGGTTGAAGCGGGCCACGGCCGCCTCGTGGTGGGGCAGGTAGGCTTCGATCGCCATCGCCAGGCCTCAGGACGTGCCGTGGCTGAACTTGTGCAGCAGCCATCGACGCTCCAGCCGGCCGCGCTCGGCCGCGGTGAGCGCATGCACGCCGCCGCGGGACGCGGCGACGTGGTCGAGCAGCGTCGACACGGGCACAAACCAGCCGCCGCGCCGGGAAAGCCGCGTCATCAATTCGACGAAGCGGGGCTCAAGCACGCCGTCGGTGCAGAACCCCTTGCCGAAATGGGTGTACATCACGCAGGCGCCGCCTTCGTCCTCGAGCTTCTCCTGGGCCTCCTCGTCAAGGGTGGCGTTGAAGATGCCGCAGTTCGCGCCCTCCGATGAGGCGAACCATGCCTTGACCCAGGGCCGGTCGGAGTCGTGATAGGGCATCCACGGGCACGAGGCCATGGTGTTGGCGCCGGCGAAGGTGAAGTTGCGCACGTAGTCGACCTGCTCAAGGCACAGGTCGCCCCAGAACGAAGGATGGCCTTCAACGTGGCCACCGAAGCCGCGCTGCCGGTAACGGGTCAGGGCGTCGTAGACCAGGCGCTGCGCGCCGCTGACCCGGGCGCTGCCCCAGTACATGCCCTCGCCGCAGTCGGTGTGCGTTGCGAGCACCCGCGGACGCTGCCCGAAGAGGGCCTTGAAGCGCTCCAGGCCGCGGGCGATCCCGTCGCGCAGGGAGGTGTGGTAGGTGACGTTGTGCAGGCCGATCTCAAAGCCTTCCGCCTGCAGCTGCAGGACCCAGTCCAGGTAGGCGGGCTCGGCGCAGGTGGCTCCTCCCACCACGCTGGGTGGCCGACTGGGGGCCAGCGGCCACACCGACTTGGTGGTCATGATGCCGAGGTCGCGCAGCAGTGCGTAGACCGCGGGGGCGTTGTCCAGCGTGCTGCGGTCGGTGTCGTCGAAGATGGTGAAGGCGAAGCGCTTGCCGTCGGGCCAGGCCGGTGTCGCGGGAACGGGCGTCATGCGTCCATCTCTTCGGCCCTTCCGGGCTCCAGCAGGGTGATCGATTCCGGGAGCGGGCAGGGCCGGCCGGTGTCGAAGGTGAAGCGCGGGGCCTCGCGCGCGTCCGGCACGGAGCGCATGAAAACCTCCAGGCAGGGCTGGTTGCGGTCGCTGGCGACGAAGTCCGCGACCACGCGCCGGGCACCGAGGCGCTGTGCCTGCGCCAGCAGCCACGCCAGCATCGCCTCTTCCACCTGGCGCCCCATGACCCGGCAGCTCAGGACGAAATCCGCAAGCACCGCGTCCGCGCCGTCGATCGCCAGGCTCGCGATGCCGGTCAGGCCGGAGTCGCCGAAGCGGTCGGAGACGCGGAAGGTCCAGGCGTGGTGGCCGGGCATGGCGGCCCACGCCGCGAACTCCGCCACGGCCATGCGCCGGGTGCGCAGGTTCATCTGGTTGGTCTTGTTGAGCAGCTGTGCGGTGCGCTGCAGGTTGGCCGCCGACAGCGGCTCCACCGTGACCGTGGTGCCGAGCCCGCGCAGCCACGAGGCGATGTCGCCCACGCGTGCACGCGCATCCCGGCGCACGCGCTCGCGTGCATAGGCCTCGGCGCGATCCGCATCCTCGGCGGTGAAGTGCAGGGCATCGAAGCAGTCCATGCCGCGCAGCGCGTGCGCGTACAGCATGGGATCCCGCGGCCAGTCCGGCACCAGCACGTCCGGCAGCGCGGAGCGCACGCGTTCGCGCTCCACCGGGTTGTCATCGATGAACACCACCGAGTCCAGGCCCAGGCGCAGCTCCGCGGCAAGGTCGGCGATGTTGGCCGCCTTGTCCGACCAGTTGATCCGCCAGCCGGCGAAATCGCCGCGGCGCAGGCGCATTTCCGGGTGCTGGTCGATCGCCTCCAGGGCCACGGCTTCGGTGTTCTTGCTTGCGATCGCGAGCACCACGCCGCGCTTCTTGAGCAGGCCGAGTTCGTCCTGGAAGGCCGTGAACGCCTCGCCGGCATGGTGGTGGCCGCCGAGCACCAGCGCCTGCCAGCCGACATCGCCGACCACGCCACCCCAGAGTGTGTCGTCGAGGTCGACCACGACCAGCTTCCGCGAGTGCCCCTGCAGCGCGCGGAGCGCTGCGCGGATGTCCGCCGCCGCGGCCGCGAAGACCTCCGCGCCATACGGCACCTTGCCCATGAACCACATTTTCGGCGAATGGGCGCGCTCGCCGCCGGCGAGCAGCCAGCGCTGGGCGTCGAGCACCAGCACGTTGTCGCAGTCCTGCAGCTGTTCGGAAAGCCGGACGTTCATGCGCGCAAGTGCGATCTGGATCCCGTGCCCATCGCGATAGTCCAGCGGCCCGCGGCCGCGCCCGGAAGCGGGCGCCACCCACGCCGGTGCCAGCAGCATCCGGCAGCGCCCTGCCGCCCCGGCCAGCAGCGCCGCGTAGGCGTCGACATCGGCAAGCAGCTCATCGGTCCGGCAGCGGTCGCCGGCAAGCAGCCCGGCGAACGCCGGCGAGACCGCCGCCGCCCGTGCCCAGGCCACGGTGCAATCCGGGCGGGGCAGCCACGCGCCGTGCGCCGGGTCGGCGAGGACCTGCGCGACCTGGCCGTAGTCGGCGCTGTCGACGGTGAGCGCCAGGTCGCCGCGGTCGGCCGCCAGGTGGTTGGCCAGCACCTGGGTATTGAAGTCCGAGAGCAGCAGGCAGCGCAGCGTGCGCGCGTTGCCGGCGACCGGAGGCTGGTCGGTCATCGTGCGGCGACTCCTTCAGCCAGGGCGTCCGCCAGCGCGTCGAGGGAACGGAAGGGGTTCTGCTCCAGCGGCAGGCCGATCATGTCGGCAAGCGGCAGCTCGAACCCGAACGCGTCCATCAGGCGGTCCTCGATATCGACCACAAGTCCCATCAGCGTCAGTGATTCGACCGTGGAACCGGTTCCGACCAGGGCGAACGCCGGCGATTTTTCCAGCTTGCGCGCTGGCGGCAGCTGGGCATTCATCGTATCGATGGCCTGGCCCAGGATGGCGACGACGGCGTCTCGGGTAGTCATGTGGTTTCCAGCTCGGGCAGTGGGGTTGCGGGTGCGGCTGCGGACGCCTTGCTGTGCAGCAGGCGCGTCGACAGGATCCCGACGAAGGCCTGGTTGTCGGCGAATCCGGTCGCCTTGCCACTCCGGGCCTTGGCGTACAGGCGCGCCACCGCGGCGGCGTCGAACATGCCGTCGGCGCGGAGGGCGTCGGGGTCGAAGGCTTCGGCCACGTAGTCCAGAGGCCGGCCGTCGATGAAGAAGCTCTGGCTGTCGGGTGCGCGATAGGGCTGCTTGGTGCGCCGCAGGATGTCGTCGGGAAGCAGGCCGGCCAGCGCCTTGCGCAGCACGTGCTTCTCCGAGAGTCCGTGGATCTTCCACTGCGGTGGAAGCCGGTTGGCGAACTCCACCAGGGTGTGGTCGAGAAACGGATAGCGGCCCTCGATCGATGCCGCCATCGCCGCGCGGTCGCCCTGGCTGGCCAGCAGGTAGCCGGCCAGCAGGGTCTTGGCCTCGACGTACTGGTCGCGCGCCAGCGGCGCCCAGCGCATGATCGAAGCGGGCAGGCGCGATTCGACCAGGGCCATCGGATCGAAGCCGGCCACCGAGGCGCGCAGCTCGGGGGACAGCAACGCCAGCGCGCGTGCGGACGTGGACCAGCGCGGCAGGTGGGCGAACACCGGGCGTCCGATGTGTTCCATGCCCTGGCCGAAGAACGCGGCGGCGAACGCCGGGTTGGACGACGGCGAATTGGCCAGGTAGCCGTACAGCCGCCCCAGCAGGCGCGGACGCGCGGCCGATTCCGGCTGCCGCGCCCAGAAGCGGCGCACCTTGGCTTCCTTGAACAGGTCGTAGCCGCCGAAAACCTCGTCGGCGCCCTCGCCGGTCAGCACTACCCGGTAGCCCTGGCGACGCACTTCATCGGCGAGGAGCATCAGCGGGACGCCCGCGGTGCGAAGCACCGGCGTCTCGGCGTGGGCGACGAAGCGCTGGAAGCCCGCGCCGATCTCGTGGGCGCCAATGCGCAGCGTGGTGTGGTCGGTGCCCAGGTGGCGGACCATGGCCTGCTGGTGCTCGCTCTCGTCGAATTCGCGCTGGGCGAAGGCGACCGAAAACGTGCGTACCGGCGTCCGGGTGGCGGTGCGCACCAGGGCCACGATGCCCGACGAGTCCAGGCCGCCGCTCAGGTAGGCGCCCACCGGCACGTCGGCGCGCAGCTGCAGGCGCACGGCATCCACCAGGCGCTCGCGCAGTTCGCCCGCGGCCTGGTCGATGTCACGCCACGGCCGGGCCGCACTGCCGGCCTCGGGGAAGGTCCAGTCCCAGTAGCGGTGCAGGCGTTCGCGGCCGTCGGCCTCGATGGCGAGGACGTGCCCCGGCGGCAACGTGGAAACGCCCTGCCAGGCGGTGTCGGGATCCAGTGGCGCCCACAGCGTCAGCGCCTGCGCCAGGCCGACCGGATCCAGCCGCGCATGCCCCGGCAGAGCCGCGAACAGGGCCTTCACCTCCGATGCGAACCACAGCGTGCCGCGGGCGCGGGTGTAGTACAGCGGACGGATGCCGAGGCGGTCGCGGGCCAGGACCAGCCGCCGCCTGCGTGCGTCCCAGAGGGCGATCGCGAACTGGCCGTTGAGATGTTCGACGAACGCGTCGCCGTAGCGCTGGTAGAGGTGCACGATCACTTCGGTGTCCGAGCGCGTGCGGAAGACGTGGCCCTGCGCCTCCAGCTGCGCGCGCAGCTCCACGAAGTTGAAGATCTCGCCGTTGAAGACGGTCCACGCGCCGCCATCGGGGCTGGCCATGGGCTGGTCGCCGGTGGCCAGGTCGATGATCGACAGCCGTGCGTGCGCCAGGCCGACGCCGTCGTCGACGTGGAAGCCGTAGCCGTCGGGTCCGCGGTGGGCGAGGGTGGCGATCATCGTGCCCAGAACCGCCCGTGCGCCGTCGCGCGGCACCGGGCTACCGAGGTAACCGGCCAGTCCGCACATGATCAGGACTCTCCGTGGATGCGGTGCCGGGCGCTGTTGCCGCCTGGAATGCAGGTCGCGCCCGCCTCGCGCCGCGCCATGTCGTCCGGCGCCGGCCTGGGCGAGCCGACGCGAAGTGGCCGCAGCGGCGAGCTGTACCAGTCGGCCAGGCGGTCGCATTCGAAATGCATCCAGGACGGCCCGTAGATCCAGTGCGCGTCGCCGGCGTCGCGTGCGACGGGCTCGCCCATCAGCGTGACCACGGTGCGGCGATCCATGCCGAGCTGTGCATGGACCAGCGCCGACGCCACGGTGTCGTGGGACGCGCCGGGGACGATGGCGGCGGCTGACGGCGGGTCTGAGACCGGCAGCCAGCGCCAGATCGCAGCGACCACCAGCAGCACCGGCAGCAACAGTACGCGCATGCGTGGCACGCGCCGTTCGGCCCCTTTGGCAGCAGGCGAGGGCGAGGGCGATGTGACCACGCGCGACCCGGCAGCCGCTTGTGCCTGCGGCCGTGGCTGTGGCCGTTGCCGTGGATCAAGCGTGGAAGCGGTGTTTGCGCCGCCGGCCGGAACCGGTGCGCCGGGAAGCCGGCCCTGCCCGCGGTGGAATTCGAGCACGGCGGCATAGCCCAGGTTGAGCGCGATGAGAACGTCCGGATTGCGGGGCCGGACCGCCGGGCGATCGGGATGCAGTTCGGCCACGCGCCGGCGATACGCCTGCTTGAATGCGACGAGGCCGCAGTCGGGCGCCACGCCAAGCTCTGCGTAGGTCTTCGCGAAGTCGACGCCACCGGCCATGGTGCGCACCTGCCGGCTCACGCCACGGCCTGGCGGCAGAACAGCTGCGGGACCTGCACCATGGCCCGGAACAGATCGCGGCCGATGCCTTCCTCCACGGCGGTCCGCTGCAGGTCGAGCTGCGCCGATCCCGCATTCGCGATCCCGCCGTAGAACGAGAACGCCTGCTGCACGCCGGCTTCGCGCAGGAGGCGCCGGGTGTCGTCATTGAACGCGGTAGGGCTGCCGACCGGGTAGGCGAAGTGCGTCATCGCGATCCCGAGTTCCTCGCGCAGGCGGGTCGCGCAGCCCGCGATCTCGGCGTGCTGAGCGGCCGCGGACAATGTGGACAGGATCGGATGGTTCACGGTGTGGCCGCCGATGGTCATGCCGGCATCGGCCATCGTGCGGACCATGTCCCAGTCCATCCATTGGTCCTCCACCGTCTCCGGTGGCTCGATGCCGGTTTCGGCGGCCAGGCGCGCATGGAATGGAGCGAGCTGCTCGAATGGCAGCTGCTTGTAGACGCCCAGCACGCGACGGATGCAGGCCTCGCGGTCGCGCTCCAGCGTGACCGGCTGGTCGAGCCAGGGCGCGAGGTCCAGCGAGGCACGGCGGGCTTCGCGCACCTGCATGGCGATCGCGTCCCACCACGGGAGCAGCTTGCGGTCGATGAATCCGGTGGCGATGAAGAACGCCGCGGGCACGCGGTGGCGCAGCAGCACCGGGAAGGCGATGTCGTGGTTGTCGAGGTAGCCGTCGTCGAAGGTGATCGCGACGTGGCGCCCGCGGGGACGCCGCAGGGCATCGGCGATGTCGTCGAGCGCGATGACGTCGCAGTTGGCCTTCAGGAAGGCGACCTGGGCATCGAAGCCCTCGGCGGTGGCGCTCCACAGGGCGCGGTCGTAGCGCGAGCGGCTGCTGTCGCCAACGCGGTGGTAGTTCAGCACCAGCACCCCGTCGCGCGGGAGCGCTGCGGCTGCCATGCGGCGCAGGCCCGGTGTCGCCAGCACCTTCGCCACCATGTCCCTCTTCATCATCCGGCCATCCCCGACCGCGGCCTGTCGCCGCCGATATTCCCGTTGTCCATACCAACGCGAAACCACGGCGCAACCAGCCATCCACACGGGAAACCCGATGCACCAGCACCACGCGCCGTCCCATGAAACTCCCGTCGCCGGCGCAGCCGGCCGCCACCGCGGCCCGTTCGCGTGCATGGTCCTGGCGCTGCTGGTGGCCGTCGCGCCGCCCCTGGGCGCGCGTGAATGGTTCGTTTCAACCGAAGGCAGCGACAGCAACGATGGCAGCCGCGAGCGGCCGTTCCGGACCATCGGCCACGTGCTGTCTCCGGCGAACTACCTGGTCGGACACGGCGACACCGTGACCCTGCGCGCGCCTCCGGGCAACCGCACCTACAACGAGTGCGACGTGCGCCTGCGCGTGCGCCTGGTGCTGCGCTCGCATCCAGGCGAGCGCGCGCACATCCACTGCGACATCGCGACGCCAGAAACCGTGGTCGTACAGGTGGATCCCACAGCCTCGGGCAGCCGCATCAGCACGCTCGAGCTCAGCGGCGGCCGGGTCTACGGCGTGATGATGCAGACCAACTGGTACCAGGGCGGCCCCGCGAGCGAACACGGGGCCTCCAACGTCGTGCTGGAGGACCTGCTGATCCGCGACACCGGGCGCGACGGCATCAAGATCACGCCCAAGTCGGACAACGTGACGATCCGCCGCGTCGAGATCCGCAACACCGGGGCCGCCTATCCGCCGGGCACGCCGGTCGACGCGATGAACGCCGACGGCATCGACAACGTCAACGGCTCGGGCATGGTGGTGGAAGACAGCCACATCCACGACATCGCCACCACCGGCCTGTACTTCAAGGGCGGTGCCGCCGACGTGCTGATCCAGCGCAACCGGATCGAGAACACCGGCGTTGCCGGCATCCTGGTCGGCTTCGACACCAGCCCGGAGTACCTGGATCCCGAGGTGAATCCCGGCTGGTACGAGTCCGTGCGTGGGGTGGTCCGCAACAACCTGGTTCGCAACACCGGCTATTCGGGGATCGGGCTCTACGCGGCGAAGGATGCGCTGGTGGCCAACAACACCATCGTCGATGCCGGGCGCAGGGGCCATGCAGGGCTGTACTTCGGCATCGCCTTCCAGGACCGGGAGCCGCACGCCGGGCGCCCGCCCAGCGTCAATCCACGGCTGGTCAACAACCTGGTGGTGGGCAGCGGGCGCTGCGTCGAGATCCGCCATTCAAGCGAAATGGGTGGCCTGTCCGCGCTCGACGGAGATCCGGGCATGGACTACAACGCCTATCGCAATGGCTGCAGTTTCCTGGATGCGCGGCCCGGGAACGGTGACCCGCGCCTGACCCTGCCGCTGCCGTTCGTGCGCTGGAAGGACCAGTCGGGCAGCGATGCCCACGGCCTTTCGGGCGAGTTCCGCGTCGACGAAGACGGCCGGCTGCTTGCGACGGCAGCCGTCGCCGGGCCCGGGGTCCTGTTGGACGGCCTGGAGGACGACATCACCGGTTCGCTTCGCATCGGTGCGATGACCATCGGAGCGTTCGGCGCCGAGGTGCAGCCCGCGCCCGCAGTCGCGCCGGGCATTGCCCCGACCGGTGACGGCACGCCGGCAACCGACTCCGCTCCATCGGGCGAAGATGCCCGGACGCCTGCCGGCCCGGGCGGGGACGAAGCCTCCGCTGCGGCTGCACGCGGCCCGTGGGGCTCGTCGCTGGCCTGGGTGGCGCTTGCCGCAGCGCTGGCGCTGCTGCTTGCCGGTGCGGTGACCGCCTATCTGCTCCACCGTCGCAACGTCGCCGGTTGGCTGTTTTCCTGGCTGCGCCAGGACTGGCGCGCACCGGTGCCGGAGGGAACCACGCGGCACCTGCTGTTCTGCTTTGTCGATCACTACGAGCCGGGCTGGGGGCAGCCGGGTCATGAGCGCGAGTGCGAGCGCGTGGCGCGTTGGCAGCGCGACCTGCCGCGGCTGTGCGAGGGCCACCGCGACGCCGACGGCCGGCCGCCGGTGCATTCGTTCTTCTTTCCCGGCGACGAGTACCGCCCGGAGCACATCGATTCGCTGGTCGAGCTGTGCCGCATGGGGCTGGGCGAGATCGAGATCCATCTGCACCATCACGACGACACCGAGGCGACCCTGCGCGCCAAGCTTGCGGACTTCGCGGACACCCTGGCGTCGCGCCACGACGCGCTGCCACGCGACCCGGTGACCGGGCAGCCGCGCTGGGCGTTCATCCATGGCGACTGGGCACTCGACAACAGCCACCCGAGCGGAAATCACTGCGGGGTGGACAACGAGCTGACGGTGCTGCGCGAAGAGGGCTGCTACGCGGACTTCACCTTCCCCGCCGCTCCCGATCCCTGCCAGCCGCGCACGATCAACCGCATCTACCGCGCCACCGACGATCCGCTGAAGCCGAAGTCGCACGACACCGGCGAGCGCGTGCGCGTGGGCGGCAAGAGCGACGGCGACCTGATGATCATCCAGGGGCCGTTGGGCCTGCGCTGGAAGAGCCGCAAGTTCGGGCTGCTGCCGCGGATCGAGAACAGCGACATCCGCGCCGTGGCACCGCCCAGCCGCGACCGCATCGATGCCTGGGTCCAGACCGGCATCCACGTGGAGGGGCGGCCGGAGTGGACCTTCGTGAAGATCCACACGCACGGCGCCGAGGACTGCGACATGGACACCCTGCTGGGTGCGCCCATGGACCAGGCCTACGACTACCTCGAGTCGCGATACAACGACGGCCAGAAATGGAAGCTGCATTACGTGAGCGCACGCGAGATGTACAACATCGTGCGCGCGGCCGAGGACGGCCTGGCGGGCGACCCGAACCGCTGCCGCGACTACGAAGTGCCGCGGCCGGGCTACCGCGCGGCCGGCAAGGCGGTCAGTGGCGGTGCGATGGCCGAGCCACGCGCGGTGGCCTTGTGACCGGCACCGGAAAGGCCAGGACCATGGCGGAGGGGATTTGATGCGGGTTGGAATCATCGGCTGCGGCAAGATCGCCGACGGCCATGCCGAACAGCTGCGCGCGCTGGACGGCGTCGAACTCGTCGCCGCCTGCGACCGCGAGCCGCTGATGGTCGGGCAGTTCACCGATCGCTGGCCGGGCGTGGAGGGCTACACGGACGTGGCGGCCATGCTGGAAGCGCAGCGGCTGGATGTCGTGCACGTGGCCACGCCGCCGGACTCCCATGTCGCCCTGGCCTGCATGGCGCTGGACGCGGGCTGCCACGTGTTCGTCGAAAAGCCGTTCGCGCTCGACGCCCGCGGGGCCGCGGCGATCCTTGATTGCGCCGCGCGCAACGGCCGCAAAGCGTGCGTGAACTACCTCTACAATTTCGAGTCGCCGGCGCTCGCCCTCCACGGCCTCCTGGACCAGGACCGGCTTGGCGACGTGGTGCACATCGACACCAGCTACGGCTACAACCTCTCCGGCGACTACGGCATCGCGGTCATGTCCGATCCTGCGCACTGGGTGCATCGCCTGCCCGGCAAGCTGTTCCACAACGTCATCGACCATGTGCTGGCGAAGGTGGTGCCGTTCCTGCAGGGCCCGGTCGAGGTCCATGCGAGGGCGTGGCGGATGCGCCCCGACAGCGGCAGCGCGCTGGTCGATGCCATGCCCGACGAGCTGCGCTTCCTGCTTTCCGGCAGCAACGGCGTGACGGTGTCGGGCATGGTCAGCTCGCACGCACGCCCGGTGTCGCATGCGATGACCGTGCGCGGCACGCGCGACACCGTCGAGCTCGATTACGGCGCGCGGACGCTGGTGCGCAGCCAGCGCCAGGAGCAGCCCAGCGCGATCGGGCGGCTGTTCCCGGCCTGGGTGCAGTCGGCGCGTTTCGCGCGCAGCGGCCTTGGCAACCTCGCGGCGTTCGCACGCCACGATTTCCATTACTTCGAATGCATGCGGGTGCTGCTGCAGCGCTTCCACGAGTCGATCCGCGGCCTTGCGCCGGATCCGGTCCCGGCCGCGGAAATCCTGCAGGTGGCGACGCTGATCGACGCCATCGTGGATGCGGTGGGCCAGACGGAGGCGGGGCGATGAGGGTCCTGGTCACGGGCGCGGGCGGCTTCCTGGGGCGACACGTCGCGGCCAGCCTGCTGGAGCAGGGCGTGGACCAGCTGCGCCTGCACTTCCGCGGACGGCCGCCAGCGGGGCTGGTCGAGCAGCTGGCCGAACGCTTTCCCTCGGCGTCGATCGAGACCGTGGGCGCCAACCTGCTGTACCGCCACGACCTTGACCCGGCCACCGCCGGCGTGGATTGCGTGGTCCACGCCGCAGCCGGAATGCGCGGGTCGGCCGCCGACATGTTCGCCAACACCGTGGTCGGCACGCGCAACCTGCTCGATGCCAGCGTGGCCTCCGGCGTGCGCCGGCTGGTACTGGTGAGCTCGTTCTCGGTCTATCGCACCGAGGGACTGGCGACGGGCGCGGTCCACGACGAGTCGGTGCCGATCGAGGACGTCGGTATCTCCAAGGGTGCCTATGCGCACGCCAAGACGCGGCAGGAGCAGCTGGTCGATTCATACCGGCGAGCAGGCGGGTTGGAGACGGTGACCCTGCGTCCCGGCGTCATCTACGGGCCGGGTGCTGCCGGACCATCGTCGCGGGTCGGCATTTCGGCGATGGGCCTGTTCTTCAGCCTCGGCAGGCGCGCCGAACTGCCCCTGACCTACGTCGAGAACTGCGCCGACGCGATCGCGCTCGCGGCGCTACGGGCACCGGACGGCGCCGCATACAGCGTGGTGGATGACGACCTGCCCGACTGCGCGGACTACCTGCGCGGTTACCGTGCGCGGATGCGGGGGATACGCATGCTGCCGGTTCCGTACTGGGCCCTGCTGCTGGGGTCGCGCGGCCTGGTGGCGTACAACCGCCGTTCGAAGGGCCAGTTGCCTGCGGTGTTCACGCCCTACATCGTGCGCTCGATGTACCGGCGCTTCCGCCATTCCAATGCCGCGCTCAAGGCGCTTGGATGGACGCCGAAGGTCGCCACGGCGGAAGGCATGCGCAGGACGTTCGACGCCCTGGGCGACGGCGCGGAGCGCTAGGCGGCGCCGATCGCCTCCGCGTACAGCTCGTCGTAGCTTGCGCGCATGGCGTCGATCGAGGCGCTGTGGACCACCCAGGCACGCGCGGCCGAGCCCAGCGAAGCGCGCAGCTGCCGGTCCGCGAGCAGCTGCACCAGCGCTGCGCGCAGCGCCGCGCCGTCGTCGCTCGGGAACAACAGCCCGGTGCGGCCATGGCGCACGATTTCCGGGTTGCCGCCGACATCGCTGGCCAGTACCGGCAGCGCCGCCGCGCAGGCTTCCAGCAGCGCGATCGAAAGGCCCTCGGTGCGCGAGGGCAGGGCGAACACGTCCAGCGCCGGCAGCAGACGCCCGACGTCGTCGCGGGCGCCGGTGAACCGCACATGCGCTTCGATGCCGAGCACCCGTGCCCGGTCTTCGAGCGACGCGCGCATGGGTCCGTCGCCGATCAGCAATACGCGTACATCGGGAAACATGGCCGCCAGCGCCGGCACCTGGTCGAGGAGCAGGCGGTGGTTCTTGAGCTCTACCAGCCGGCCGACGCAGCCGATCACCAGCGCGTCGGCGGGCACTCCCAGCGCATCGCGCGCATCAGCGCGGTCTATGGCGCCTGGCGACGGCGGAACCGGTACGCCATTGCGCACCGCGACCACCCGGGCCGGTGGTGCGAGACCTTGCTCAACGAGGTGCTGCGCGACCTGGTCGCCGACCCCGGCCACGCGCGCGGTCCGCGTCAGCGAGAGCCTGTACAGCGCTCGCAGCCGCGGCCTGGAGAGCCGGCCACCCATGTTGTGGCAGGTGTTGACCAGCGTGGCGCGCGCACGCCCCGGCAGCGCGAGGGCCAGCGCTGCGTGGTAATTGGGCACGAAGTTGTGGCTGTGGACGATGCCGGTCTGCTTGTCTTTCATCGTGCGCAGAAGTCGCGCCAGCGGCGCGACGTCGAAGCCCGTACGCTTGCCGCCCTCGATCACCTGGATCCCGGCGCCGGTGAGTTCGGGCCCCAGGCCGGTGGCGTCCGTGAGGCTGAAGACGGCCACCGAGTGGCCATGGTCTCGCTGCGCGACCGCCAGATCCGCGACCACGCGCTCCAGGCCGCCGCACTCGAGCGAATCGACCACGTGCAGGATGGAGAGCCGGCCATCGCCCGCCTGGCGCGGCGCGGTGGCCATTGGTGCTGCGCTCACCGGCCAGACCGGACCGCGGCCTTGCGGGTGACGTAATAGACCCAGGGATCCAGGTGGCGCGCGGGATCGCGCCGGCCGCGCGCGTCGATCGTCACCGTATCCACGAAGCCCGCGGCGGACAGCGCCTCGCACTCGGCGGCCGGATCGACGTAGACGGTGAGCAGGGAATGGTCATAGCCTTCGTCGTTGACGACGGCATGGTCGCCTGCGAGGTATTGCCGGTCCTGCAGGCGCCTGCGGTTGCGGCGCCTGCGCAGCCCTGTGGCCAGCGTCCGCACGCTGCGGACCAGCATGCGGAGCGGATCAATGGTAGGCACGATCCGCGCGGGTGCCACCGGTGGCAGGCGGCCTTCCAGCACAGCGAGATTGTGCGATGAATACACGAACGCCCCGCCGGGACGAAGCACTCGGTACGCCGCGGCAAGGACCTGTTTCCGGTCAGTGTGGTCGATGTAATCGATGCCGTTGAACGAAAACAGCACCAGGTCGAAGCTTCCATCGGGGTATGCGGCCAACGAGCGCGCGTCGCCGACGCTGACGTCGGCATCCGGATAAAGCGCCCGACAGGCAGCGGCCATGTTTTCGGAAATGTCCAGCGCGCGGTAAGTCCGGGCTACTCCCTGCAGGTATCCCGTGGTGCGGCCACCGCCAACACCGACGTCAAGGACGTCTCCACGCACCAGCGGCCAGACCTCGCCGAGTGCCGCGAACTCTGCCGGCGTGAGGTAGTCGCGGGAGGCGAAGTCGTCAACGATTTCCTGCCGGCTGTAAGCGTCGTAGTACATGGTTCCTGAGCGCATGACCGCTGGGGCGCGCTTTTGTCGGAGTGTCTTGGACATGAAACGCGGAGGCCGGCCTGGAGAGGCCAATGGAGGCGCCAATGGAAGCGCGCAAGACGGGGTCGGGTGGCCGGATCGGGCCCGCATGCACGTTCTCAATGACAGCCACCTTCGCCCAGCGATCAACACTTTGGCACGCCAGCAGTCGAATCAGCTTTTCAGCGGTGTGTCCGCGTTCCGCGGCGCGATGATGGTCACGGGGTCGACCTACGTCACCTACGCGCTGGGCATGCTCACCAGCATCGTCATCGCGCGCACGCTCGGCCCGGACGATTTCGGACGCTATGCCTACGTGGTCTGGCTGGCGGGCCTGCTTGTGCTGGTGGTCAACAACGGCATCACCACGACCGCGATCCGCTTCGTGTCCGAAAGTCTCGGACGGGGCTCGGCAGAGGTCGCAGGCAGCGTGCACGGGTGGTTGTTGAAGCGCCAGCTTGCGAGCGCGGCGCTGGTGGGCATCGCTTTCCTGGTGTTCCTGCCTCAGTTCAAGCCCACCGGCTGGGAAAACGAAGGTCTGGGCCTGTTCGCGGTCGCCACGCTTGCCGCCGGCATGTGCAAGGCCTGGTTCATTTTCGATGTCTCCATCGCCAAGGGCCACGGCCACTACGGCATCGAGGCCGGGGCCACGGTAGCGATGAGCCTGCTCAACATCGGCGCGGTGCTGCTGTTGCTGTGGATGGGCGCGGGGCTGGAGGCATATGTCGTGCTGTTCGCGATCGTGGGTGCAGGCCATGCCATCGCCGGACGGACCCTCCGGCGCCGTGCCGACCTCCTGCCCAACTACACCCGGCTCGAGCCCGCACTGCAGCCGCGCGTGCGCAGCCACCTGTGGTGGACCGTGCTGCTGGTGCTTGCCTGGGCGCTGAGCAACAAGTCGATCGAGACGTTCTTGCTCAACCGCACCGTGGGTGCAGCTGCGGTGGGTTATTTCGCGATCGCAGCGGCGCTGACCCGGGGCGGCATCGACATGCTGTCCTCCGGCCTGGGCACCGTGCTGATGCCGATGATGTCGCACGCCTACGGTTCGGGTGGCAGCGAGCGCGTGGGACCCATCGTTGCCGGTGCCGTGCGCTATTACGCTGCTTTGGGCCTGCTGCTTGCCGGCGCCGGCGCGCTGGCCGCGCCCGCACTGGTCGTGCTGCTGTACGGCAATGCCTATGGCGAGGTGGTACTGCCGCTGCAGGTGATGGTGGTGGTCGGAGGGCTTACCCTCGCAGAGGGGGCCTTCGGCGCATTGCTGTCGACCACGGACAACCAGAAGCTGCGCGTTGGCTTTGTCGTGCTGTCGCTGGCGTTGACGGCATCACTGGCGATCTACCTCGTGCCGCGCCACGGCCTGGCCGGGGCGGTGCTGGCGCACGCGGTGTCTCGGATCCTGGTGTTCTCGGTCACCTCGGTCGGCATCACTTACCTGTTGGCCTTGCGCATGCCGTGGCGCGAACTGCTCCGGCTGATGGCCGCGGCGGCCACGGCGTTTGTGCCGGCGCTGGTGCTGGTGCGCGTGCTGCCGGCGTCCTGGGGCGGGCTGGTGGCGGCCGCGGCATACGTGCTGGTCTATGTCGCCGCAAGCGTGGCCTATCGCGCATGGCGGCGCGACGATGCCCGGGTCCTCGCCGGCCTGGGCGAGCGTTACCCGCGCCTGGCGGCATGGGGCGGCAGCTGGGCAATGCGCCTTGCCGGTGGAAGGGCCGCGCCGTGAGCCTGGTGTTCTGGAGCTGCGTGCTGCTGGTGGCGTTTACCTATGCCGGCTATCCGCTGTGCATGTTGCTGCTTGCGCGGATCGCGCCGCGTCCGGTCGCGGCCCGCGCGGACGCGGCGCTGCCGATGGTCAGCGTGGTGATGCCGGTGCATGACGCTGAGGCCGGCGTGGCAGCCAAACTGCGCAACCTGCTGGCGCTGGACTATCCAGACGAGCGCATCGAGGTGCTGGTCGCCTGCGACGGCTGCAGCGATGGCACGGCGGACGCCGCGCGCGGCATCGGGGATCCGCGCGTGCGCGTGCTGGAGTTCGCACAACGGCGCGGCAAGGCGAGCTGCCTGAACGATGCCGTGGCGTCGGCGCTCGGCGACGTGCTGTTGATGGTGGACGTCCGCCAGCGGATCGAGCCCGGCGCGCTGCGGGCGCTGGTGGCGCACCTTGCCGATCCCGCGGTGGGGGTCGTGGGCGGACAGCTCCGCTTCGAGGATCCCGATACCGGCTTCGCAGCCAGCGTCGATGCCTATTGGCGTTACGAATCGGCGATCCGCCAGGCGGAGGCGGCAAGTGGTTCCGTGGTCGGCGTAAGCGGTGCCTTGTACGCGATGCGCCGCACGCTGTTTCGCCCACTGCCGGCCGAGACAGTGCTTGACGACGTGCTGGTCCCCATGCGGGTGGCCGCGCAGGGCGCGCGCGTGACCTGGCAGCCGGCAGCAGTGGCTTGGGATCGTGCCTCGGATTCCGTGTCCGGCGAACGCGTGCGCAAGGTGCGCACCCTGGCCGGAAACCTGCAGCTGGTGCAGCTCGCGCCCTGGCTGCTGCATCCCGGTCGGAACCCGCTCTGGTTCCGCTTCGTCGGACACAAGTTGTTGCGCCTGGCGGCCCCGTGGGCGCTGCTGGCGATGGGCTTGGCAGCGCTGGTTCTGGCGCGCGGACATGCCTTCTACCTCGCCTGCGCGATTGCGGCTGTGGCGGGGGTCGCGCTGGTCGCGCTGGTTCCGCGCGTGCCGACGCTCGCGGCGGTGCCTCCGGTGCGCATGCTGGTCGCGTTCGTGCACATGAACCTGTTCGCGGCCCAGGCCCTGTTCGCCTTCGCACGCGGCCGCAGGCTGCACCTCTGGTGATCGTCTGATGCTCGCCTTTCTGTGCATTTCCCTCTACCTGCTGCTGGTGCTGCTGCGCCCGCAGGAGTATCCACAGATGGTGGATGCGGGCATCCCGCTGCTGCCGATCGCCCTGGTGAGTGCCCTGCTGGCGTGGCTGGGCTCGCGGGAAAAGCGTTTCGACGAGCCGCAGTACCTGATCCTGCCGGTGTTTGTGCTGATGACATCACTGTCAATCGCACTCAACGGATGGGTCGGCGGCGCGGTCGAGCACTTCACCTTGTTCGCCCCGAGCCTGGTCGCCTTCGTGGTCCTGGCCAATACCACCACCGCGCCCGGGCGCATGACCTGGGTGATGGTGGTGTTCACCGCCAGCGCCGCGGTGATGGCCGTGCACGGCGTTGACCAGAAGTCGACCGGCGTCGGCTGGACCGGCATGCCGCTGGTGGACGACGGACGCATCCAGTACCTCGGGATATTCAGCGACCCCAACGATCTTGCGATGCTGTTCGTGATCTGCCTGCCGATGGCCGTGTACCTGGCAAGTCGCGGCGGCTTGTTCGGCCTGCGCCGGATGCTGTGGCTGGGCGTGGCCGGGCTGCTGCTCTACGGCATCTACCTCACCAACTCCCGCGGCGGCATGTTGGCCGTGGCGGCGATGCTGGGCGTCTTCCTGTGGGTGCGGCGTGGTCCGGCAAGCGCGCTGGTGGTTGCGGTGGCGGGCCTGGTGGCAATGCGCCTGCTGCCTTCCCGACTGAACGAGCTCGACGTCACGGAGCGCTCGGCATCAGGGCGGGTGGAAGCCTGGTACGAAGGCATCCAGATGTTCATCGGCAGCCCGCTGTACGGCGTCGGCACCGGCAACTTCACCAACTATCACCACCTCACCGCGCACAATTCACTGGTCCTGGTGCTCGCCGAAAACGGAGTCATCGGCTTCGGGCTGTGGTTCGCCTTCATCGGCTACTGCTTCTGGATGATGGTGCGCATCCTGCGCGAGGCGCCGCAGGGGAGCTATCCGGGGCAGCGCTGGGCGTGGGACGACGCTGCGACAGGAGGCGGAGGTGAAGCTGAAGCTGAAGCTGAAGGTGAAGCCGCCGCACCCGCGTTCGATGCCGCCTGGGACATGGCCCTGGTCGAGCAGTGGCGCCGCGACCGCGCGGTTGCGACGGCGCTGCTGGTCTCGCTGGTGGGCTTCGCAGCCACGGCATTCTTCCTCAGCCGGAGCTATATCATCCTGCTCTACCTGCTGGCGGCGCTGGTGGTTGCGCACTTCACTGCGGTGCGGGAGCGCTTCCCGGCCGTGCCGGCCTTCCGCCTCAGCGGCGACATGTTCCGATGGGTGCTGCTGGCGGGCGTCGCTACGTTGGGCTTCTATGTGCTGCTCAGGATCCTGCTGGTGATGTCGTGACCATGCCGCGGATCGCGCTGGTTACGCCGAATCTCCCGGTACCGCACGACCTTGCGCGAGGGCGTTACATCCATGAGACCGCGCGCGCGCTTTCGCGGCTCGCCGATGTGCGCGTGTACTTCCCGCAGGTCCGCCATCCACGCCTGCCCGGACTGGCGCCCAGGACGTTCCTCGGCGGCATCGTCGGTCCCGGCTATGCGCTGGAGGGGATCGAACTCGAGTCCTACACCTATCCGGGGTTCCCCGGCCTTTCTCGCGCAAGCAACGGTCTGGTCGGCGGCCGTGCGCTGGCCCCGAGGCTGCGCCGCTTCGCCCCGGACATCGTGCTCGCATACTGGGTCTATCCCGACGGCCACGCCGCCCTGCATGCGGCCCGGGCGCTCGGCGTACCGTGCATCGTCGGCGGGCGCGGCTCCGACATCCACATGCGATCGGGCGTGTCGGCCTGGCTGACCCGGAAGACGCTCCATGGCGCCGACGCGGTGCTGACCGTGAGCCAGGCCATGCGTCGAGCCGTGATCGACGACTTCGGCGTGGATGCGGGCACGGTCCGCACGATCGTCAACGGTGTCGACACCGCGGTTTTCCAGCCGCGCGATCGGCAAGCGGTGCGGGGGCGGCTCGGCATCGACCCGCGGGCGAAGCTCGTGACCTACGTTGGCCGCTTGATCGAGTCCAAGGGCATGCAGGAGCTGCTCGAAGCGTTCTCCGCGGTCCATGCCCGTGATCCGGAAGCCATGCTTGCCCTGGTGGGCGACGGCGTCATGCGCGAACGGCTTGCGGGAATGGTGGCGGCGAGCGGCCTGTCCGCACGCGTACGCATGACCGGGGGCGTGGGGCCCGAACAGGTCGCGGAGTGGATCGCGGCGTCCGACGTGCTCACATTGCCAAGCTGGTCGGAGGGCTATCCGAACGTGCTGGTGGAAGCCTTGGCCTGCGGTTGCCCGGTAGTCGCCACCGATGTTGGCGGCTCCGGAGAGATCGTCGCCGCAGGGTCGGGGATCCTGGTGCCGGTGCGCGACCCTGTGCGGCTTGCAGAGGCGCTGGATGAAGCACTGGCCCGCACCTGGGATCACGCGGCGATCGCGCGCGCGATGGCGCGAAGCTGGGACGACGTGGCGCGCGAGACGCTGTCCGCCTGCACGGACGTGCTCGCGGCCCGCACCGCCATGCGCCCGCGCCCCCGGTCCGCGGGCGTGTGCTGAACGTCGCCGTCCGGAACATGGAGGAATTTCCGTTTCTCAAGTCGACACGGGGAGATCCGGCGCGCACGGGCGTGCCGCACGGAGCCCGTCACCCAGCAGAGGCGCGCGAGACGCAATGGATTACAAGGCGACCATCAAGCCGTTCATCCTGAGCAATTTCCTGTTCACAGACGACAGCGGTGCCGTTGCCGACGACACCTCGCTGATCCGGGGCGGCATCGTCGACTCCACGGGGATCCTGGAGCTGATCGAGTTCCTCGAGTCGGCCTATGACATCCGGGTGAGCCCGGAGGAAATGGTGCCGGCCAATTTCGACAGCATCGACAGCATCAGCATCTTCCTCGGCCGCAAGACGGCGGGCGGCGTGCAGTGATCACGCTTGCCGACCGCCTGCTGGCCACGTCGGCACGCAGGCCGTCGGCAGCCGCCATCGGCGACGGCGAATGCCGGGCGGACTATGCCGCGCTGGCGGCATCGGCGCTGCGCTTCGCCGGGGTGCTGCGGGCCCGCGGCGTCGTTGCCGGGGACCGCGTGGCGCTGGTGCTGCCCAACCGCTACGAGGCCGTCGTGGCCTGCTATGGCGCCTGGCTTGCCGGCGCCGTGGTGGTGCCGCTCAACGCTCAGGCCAGCAGGCGCGAGCTGGCGGCATGGCTTGCGCACTGCGAGCCGGCGCTGGTGCTGGCGGTGTCGGGCGATGCGGAAGCGGAGGCGGCGCTCGAGCTCAAGGTGGCCCCGGATCGCCGGATGCTGCTGGGGCCGCGCAGCCACGCGGGCTGGCCCGAAGCGGCGGCGCCTTCGCCGGCGGAGCTGCCGGCAGGGCCCGGCGTCGGCAGCGATCTCGCAATGATCATGTACACCTCGGGTACCACCGGTGCGCCCAAGGGCGTGACCCTTTCCCACGCCAACGTCGCGGCCAACGTCGGCGCCGTGGTCGCGGACCTGGGCCTCGCCGCGGACGACTGCACGGTGAGCGTCCTCCCGTTCTATTACTCGTACGGTGCCTCGGTGCTGCACACGCATCTTGCCGCCGGCGCGCACGTGGTGCTTGAGCCGAACCTGGTGTTCCCGCACCTGGTGGTCGGCACGCTGGAGAGGGAAGGGGCCACCGGCTTTTCGGGCGTGCCCTCGACCTTCGCCCTGCTGCTGGAGCGCGGCGCGCTGGAGGGCTGCGCGCTGCCGCGGCTGCGCTACCTGACCCAGGCCGGCGGCGCGATGACGGTGGCCCTGGCCCGGCGCCTGCGCCAACGCCTGCCCGGCGTGCGCCTGCACATCATGTACGGCCAGACCGAGGCCACCGCGCGCCTGGCCTCGGTGCCACCGGCGCGCCTGGACGACAAGCCCGGTTCCGCCGGACGCCCGATCCGCGACGTGCGCCTGCAGGTCCGCGACGAGGCCGGAATCGTGTTGCCCGCAGGGGTCGAAGGCGAGGTCTGGGCGGCCGGTCCCGGGATCATGTGCGGCTACTGGCGCGACCCGGCCGCCAGCGCGCTGGCCCTGCGCGCGGGATGGCTGCGCACCGGCGACATCGGCCGCATGGATGCCGAGGGCTATCTGTTCCTGGCTGGTCGCCGCAGCGACATGATCAAGACCGGCGCGCATCGCGTGCATCCGCTGGACGTCGAGGAAGCATTGCTCGAACACCCCGGCATCGCCGAAGTCGCGGTGGTGGGCGTTCCGGACGACGTCCTCGGCCAGGTCGTCAGTGCCTGGGTGGTCAGGCGCGACCCGGACCTGTGCGAGAACGCCATCCGCGCCCACTGCCGCGGCCGACTGGCCCCTTACAAGATCCCGCGGCGCGTCGACTTCGTGTCGGCGCTGCCGCGCACCGCATCCGGCAAGGTCAGGCGCGCCAGCCTGGCCCGGCCGGAACACCTGGAGGCGACACCGTGAGCGAACTGGACTATGGCGTCCTGGACATCGACCTGGAGGCAGAGGCCGACCGGATTGCTGCGTGGCTGCGCGAAAGCACGGCCAGGCGCCTGCATCGGCGTGGCCTGGTGGTCGCGATATCCGGGGGCATCGACTCCTCGTGCTGTGCGGCGCTGGCGGTGCGCGCACTGGGGCCGGAGCGGGTGGTCGGGCTGATCCTTCCCGAGCGCGACTCCTCGGACGACAGCGCGGGGCGCGCCGGGGTGCTGGCCTCACACCTGGGGATCCGCGTCGAGACCGTCGACATCGCGCCGGCACTGGAAGCCATCGGCTGCTATCGCGAGCGCGACGCCGCGGTGCGACGCGCGCTGCCGGGCTACGGCGAGGGCTGGCGCTTCAAGATCGTCATCGACGGCGGCACGCAGGGGCGGATCAACGTGTTCCGCCTGGTCGCGGAAGATCCCGCCGGCAGCCGGCACGACTGCGTGCTTGGGCTCTCGGAATACCTGCAGATCGTCGCGGCCACCAACTACAAGCAGCGCATCCGCAAGACCATCGAGTACTACCACGCCGACCGCCTCAACTACGCGGTGGTGGGCACGCCGAACCGTCTGGAATACGACCAGGGTTTCTTCGTCAAGAATGGCGACGGCTCGGCCGACATCAAGCCGATCGCACACCTGTACAAGACCCAGGTCTATGCCATGGCGCGACACCTCGGGCTGCCCGAACGCGTCTGCGCGGCCGTCCCGACCACCGACACCTACAGCCTTGCGCAGGGCCAGGACGAGTTCTATTTCGCACTGCCCTACCGCGAGATGGACCTGGCGCTCTGGGCGCTTGAACACGACCGTCCCGCGGAAGAGCTCGGGCGCGCCCTGGGCATCGGCGCCCTGGAGGCAGCCGCGGTCTATGCGGATATAGAGAACAAGCGGCGCACCACGCGCTACCTGCACGAGCGCCCGCTGGTCCTGCGCGAGCCGCGGGCGCTGGAGGAGGTGGCGGCTTGAACCTGGAGTCGACGGCCGTGGTTCCCGCCTACAGGATCTGCCACGGCCAGCATGGGGTCGGCGACCCCCGCGGGGCCGCGATCGCCGCTTGGCGAGGCAGTCTTGGCGATGATGATGCCCTGCTGGGCGCGCGTTACGACGCCATGTGCCTGCATTCGCCCTTCGGACGGCCCGTGCTCCGTTTCGTCGAGCACGTGGACGATGGCATCGTCGGCCTGCTTGCCCTGGCCCCGCGCAGGATGCGCGCCGGTGGGCGCGAACTTCTGGCCGGCGTGCTGTCGCATCTCGCGATCCATCCGCGCCACCGGTCGCTGGGGCCGGCGCTGATGCTGCTCGAGTCCGTCCTTGCAGCCGCCGAACAGCACTTCGATCTCGTCTACGGAATACCCAACGCGAGCCAGGGCGCCAACGCCGCCCTGAGGCGGGCAGGTCTTCGTCCTCTGGCCGGCATGGAGCGAAGCGTGCGTATCGTCCGCCACGGACACTATCTGGCGCGTCGGCTGCCGCGTCTGCTGGCAATGCCGGCACGCGTGGCGGGCCTCGCGGTGGACGGCGGCGACGCGATCATGGCTGCCTGGCGTCGACTGGCTGGTCCGCGAATGCGCGCGCGCTGGGCCGACCGCCTGGAGCCGGCAATGGATGAGGTCTGGTCGGGCGCACGCGAGCACCCGGCGCTTACCGCGGTGCGCGACGAAACGATGTTGCGCTGGCGTTTCGACCAGGGCGTGGGCATGCGCATTCGCTACCTGCTGGTGGAGGATGAAACAGGTCGCGTGCAGGCATGGTTCGCCTGCGGCACGGAGCCGCTGTGGCCCCACATCCTCGAGGTGCACGATTTCTGGTCGATGGATGCCTGCGACGGAATTTCGCCCGCGCCGCTGCGCGTGCTGTTGCGCGAGGCGAGGCGGCAGGGTTACGCAGCGGTCGGTCTGCGTGCGGCCGTTGGTGCCGGCGCAGCCGCGCCATGGCGCGCGTGCGGCTTCCGACCCCGTGGAGAGCAACAGGTGGTCGTGCGCTGGATCGATCCCGGGCTGGCTGCGGATCCACCGCCGCTCCATCTGACCTATATCGACCAGGACGGTTGAACGATGCCGATGAATGAAGCCATCCACGAGGCAACGATGTCGGAGTCCTGGAGCCGGGACTCCAGCTTGCGTGGCGAACTGCTGCCGCTGGACCGGTGCCCGGACCTCGCGGTGGACTGGGTCGCGCTGCAGGACGCGGTCGCCTGCTCGCCGTTCGCAAGCTGGCGCTGGGTGTCCACCTGGCTGGAGCACCTGCCGGCGGGAATCCGGCCGATGGTGTTCCGCGCACGCGATGCAGGCGGTGGCGTGGCCGCACTGGCGTTGCTTGTGGACGCTCCGGAGCAGGGCCGTGCGCGCTGGCTGGGGCGGCGGTCGTGGCATCTCCAGGAGACCGGGGATGCGGAAGTCGACGAGATCACGATCGAATATGCAGGCCTGCTCGCCAGGCCCGGGTGCCTGCCGGCCGCCTGGCGTGCGCTGTTCGATGCGCTCGACCGGCTGCCGCGTGACTGGCGCCGGCTGCGCGTCTCGACGTCGGAGCAGGGCGAGGCCATCGCCGCGGCCCTGCCGCAGGACATGCTGGCGACGAGCGTGCGCTCGCGGCCCTGCTACCAGGTCGACCTCCAGGTGGTGCGCGAAGCGCCGGGTGGCTATCTCGAAGTCCTGGGCCGCAAGGCGCGCGGCTCGCTGCGGCAGACCCTGCGTGCCTACGACTCGCTGGGGCCGCTGCGCGCCGAAGCGGCGGCGGACACGCGCGTCGCGCTGGACTGGTTCGACGCCTTCGAGCAGCTCCACACGCAGCACTGGCAGTCACGCGGCGCCGGCGGCTGCTTCGCCAGCCCCTTCTTCCGGCGCTTCCACCGTGCGCTGATCGAGCGTTCAAGCGACGAAGGCTTCGCGCGCATGGTCCGCGTGACGGCCGGCGATGCGCTGGTCGGCTATCTCTACAACCTCGGTTGGCAGGACAAGGTCTACTACTACAACGCGGGGATGAACTACGGTCTCCTGCGGCGCCATGACCGGCCGGGCATCGCCTCCCTGTACGCGGTGGTCGAGCAGGCCGCGGCCGCCGGCGAGCTGGTCTTCGACTTCCTTGCCGGCGACCAGGAATACAAGCGCAGGCTGGCGAGCACGGAGCTCATGCTGCATTCGATCGACGTGCGTCGATCGGGCATGCGGGCAACGGCCGAACGCATCGGCGCCGGAATTGCCCAGCGCGGGACCCTGGGGGTTCCCCTCGGCGAGGCGCTGGCGACCATGCCACCCGCGCCATCCACACAGGAGGCCTGACGCCATGGACACGGTCAATGTGGCGGCAAGCGTGCGCAAGGTGCTCTACCACCATCGCACCCAGGGCAAGGCGGTGGAAGGCGTGCATATCCGCGGGATCACCGACGCGCTGCGCCGCGAAGGCGTGGACGTGGACGTGGTGTCGCTGCCCGGTGCGGATCCCTATGCATCGCCCGGCGCGATGTCTCCGACGCGGCAGGCTCGGCCCTGGATGAAGCTGGTGACCGGGTTGCCCGAGCCGCTCTTCGAACTCGCCGAACTCGCCTACAACCTGGTCGCCGGCTGGCGCGTGCTGGGCTGGCTCCGGCGCAACCCGGATGTCGACTTCATCTACGAGCGCTATGCGCTGTTCATGTACGCCACGATCTGGCTGGCGCGGCGGCGCGGCGTGCCGATCATCCTGGAAGTCAACGACTCGGCCATCGTCGAGCGCGTGCGCCCGCTGTCGCTGCGCCGCCTGGCCATGGCGATCGAGCGCCGCGCCTTCCGCGACGCCGACGGCCTGGTCTTCGTGTCCAGCGTGTTCCGCGACCGCGCGCGTGCGGTACATCCGGACATGGCACCGGCGATCGTCACGCCGAACGCGGCCGACATCGCCAAGTTCTCGTTCACTGCGGAGCAGCGCGCGCAGGCGCGCGGACGCCTGGGGCTCGATGGCAGCGTAGTCTGCGGCTACCTCGGGGCGTTCGTGCCCTGGCACGCGATCGATGCCTTCGTGCACCGCATCGCCGGTCGCCTGGCCTCGGCGCCCGGACTCAAGCTGCTGCTGGTCGGCGATGGCGCGACGTACCCGGCCCTGCGCGCCTTCGTGGAGGAACGCGGGCTGTCGCGGCAGGTGGTACTGACCGGCCGCGTCGCGCACGACGAAGTGCCCGGGCTGCTGTCGGCAATGGACATGGCGATCCTGCCCAGCGCCGGCGACTACACCTCACCGGTGAAGCTGTTCGAATTCATGGCCTGCGCCGTGCCGCCTGTGGCGCCAGACTTCGAGCCGATCCGCGAGGTGCTTGAAGAGGGCACGACCGGCTGGATGTTCCCGGCCGGTCACCTCGACGCGGCGGTCGACGCCGTCATCGCGCGCAGCCGCGCGCCGGAAGACCTTGCGCGCGTGGGCGGCAATGCCCGCCGGCGCGTGGCCGAACGCCACCAGTGGCGGAACAACATCCTGCAGCTGGTGGATTTCCACCACCGCCTGCAGGCAACACGGGATCCTGGGACTTGAACATCGAACGCGCCCACCCGGGCATGCTTGCCTGGCCGGTCGATGCGGCCGGTGAACTGATGATCGGCGGCCGGCCGCTGTCGCGGGTGGTGGCCGAGGTCGGCCGCACGCCGTGCTATCTCTATGACCGCGCGCGCATCGCCGGGAGGATGCACGGCCTGCGCGGCGTCCTGCCCGACACCGTTCGCGTGCACTACGCGATGAAAGCCAACCCGATGCCGGCGCTGGTGGGCCACATGGTGAGCCTGGCCGACGGGATCGACGTCGCATCGGCCGGCGAACTCCGCATAGCCCTGGATGCCGGCGCCGATCCGATGCACGTGTCCTTCGCCGGCCCCGGAAAATCCGCCGCCGAGCTCGGCCAGGCGCAGGCGGCCGGGGTGCTGGTCAACATCGAGGCCTTCCGCGAGATCGACATCCTGGCGCGCGCCGCCGCGGCCACCGGCACGCCCGCGCGCGTGGCGCTGCGCGTCAACCTGCCGTTCGAGCTCAAGGCCTCCGGCATGAAGATGACCGGTGGTGCGCGGCAGTTCGGCATCGATGCCGAGGAGGTCCCCACCGCGCTGCGGGCGATCGCCGCGGCGGGGCTGGCCTTCGAAGGCTTCCACATGTTCGCCGGCTCGCAGAACCTGCGCCACGCCGCCATCGTCGAGGCGCAGTCGCGCAGCTACGAGCTGGCCATGGAATGGGCCGGCCTGCTGCCGGCGCCGCTGCGCAGCCTGAACCTGGGGGGTGGCTTCGGAATCCCGTATGCCGCCAACGAGTCGGCGCTCGATGTCGGACCGGTGGCAGAAAACCTGGCCGGCCTGGCCGCGCGCCTTTGCGACGACGCGCCCGGCGCGCACCTCGTGATCGAGCTGGGCCGCTACCTGGTGGGCGACGCCGGCCTGTACGTGGCGCGCGTGGTCGATCGCAAGGTCTCGCGCGGCCAGGTGTTCCTCGTGGTCGACGGCGGCATGCACCACCATCTCGCGGCATCGGGCAACTTCGGCCAGGTCATGCGCCGTAACTACCCGGTCGCGGTCAACGGCCGCACCGGCGCCTTCGAGACCGCCAGCGTGGTCGGCCCCCTGTGCACCCCGCTGGACCTGCTCGGGGACCGCATGGAGCTCGGAGTCGCCGAGCCGGGCGATCTGGTGGTGGTGTTCCAGTCCGGCGCCTACGGTCGCAGTGCCAGCCCGCGCGACTTCCTCGGGCATCCCGACGCCGCCGAAGCGCTGGTCTGAGACTGGATCAGGCGGTGGCGGTGGCGGCTTCGGAGGCTGGCGCCGGGGCCGCGGTCGTGGGGGGGACAAACGCGGCACCCCGTTCCCCCACACCCACGCACCACAC
>NZ_JBCLVB010000006.1:0-82115 GCF_039548455.1 Luteimonas sp. MJ250
GGGGGGGGGTGGTGGGTGTTTGGGGGGGTGGGTGGTGGCTTCGGTTTTGGGCCCCCCCCCCCCGCGCCGCTCCGTTCGACCATGCCGATGCGCCGCGCCGGATTGCCGGCGACAATGCTGTAGGGAGCGACTTTCCCCGAAACCACTGCGTGCGCGGAGACGATCGCGCCTTCGCCGATCTCGGTGCCCGGCATCACCAGTACGCCCGAGCCGATCCAGGCGTGGTCATGGACCACCACCGGCTTGACGTCGCCGGGATCCGGGGCGCTGCCCAGGCGACGGCGCTCGGGATCGGTGGGGTGGCCGCCGGAGTCGCGAAAGGTGACCCCGCCGGCGACCTGCACGTGACGGCCGAGGCGGATTTCGCGCCCGATGACAAAGCGCGTGTCGTGGGCGATGTCGGAATGGTCGCCGATTTCCAGGCGCGGCCGGCTGGTGAAGCTCGCGGCGTAGCTGATCGAAATCTTTCCGCTCACACGCACGTGGTCGCCCACCACCAGGTCGCCGGCGCCCTGGACCCATGGCACGTGGACGCCGGTGGTCACGCCGCGGCCGACGCGGCTGCAGTAGGCCTTGAACAGCGGTTCGGCCACCAGGACGCGGCGCAGGAAGAACAGCAGCCCGCGCACGCCGAGGAACAGCCAGAGGTAGGGCAGGACAAGAATCCGCGGCGCCGGCAGCGTCAGTCCGCGGGCAGCAGCACGCCCTCGTCGGGCAGCGACGGCGGCGGGGTGGGGCGACGTCCGCACCCAGTGGCGCACGGCGGCCAGCGTGCTCACAGGGGCCGGTTCCGGTACGACACCCGGAGATACCAGACGTTCTGCCGGACTTCGTTGTCGAACACCCCGCTGTCGCGCTCGTAGCGGTAATAGCTGAGCGCGGTGCTCCAGTGCGGCGCCCAGCGCTTCTCGATCGCAAGGCCGCCGCGGCGGGTATCGTCGCTGGCGCCCAGCGGCCGGTATTCGGTCCGGTCGGCGCCGGCCCAGCCGGTAAGGGTGACCGTGGGGCTGATGCGGTAGTCCATTCCGGCCCAGATGCCGCGGGCCTCTTCGTCGGGAGCAAGCGCATCCATGTACCGCAGGCGCTGGATGTAGGGTTCGATGCGCCAGCCAACGCGATCGCCGGCGTGGTCCCAGGCCAGCGCCAGGCGCCGCTCGCGATACGCCGAGGGAATGACCGTGCGCGCGTCGACCAGCACGCTCCCGGGCACCGAGGCTTCGGGCCTGCCGGCAACACCGTCGAACAGCGCCGCATCGGCGGCGTCGGAAAACTGGTTCAGCACCATCAGCGACAGACGGTTGCGTTCGCTTGGGCGCCAGCCGGCCTCGAGGCGCAGCAGCGGGCCGTCGCGGCGGTCGCCGTCCCGGTAGTCAAGCCGCGAGTAGCCGGCATTGATGGTGTAGTCGGCGCTGGCCCGGGTGCGTACGTAGCTGGCGTAGACGTCGGTGCGCTCGTGGTCGCGCGCGGCGAGGTCGCTGTCGTAGTCGATGTCGGTCCACTGCGCGTTGAAGCCCAGGCTGCCGCGTTCGTCCAGGGCCTTGGTCACGCGCAGCGCGGCGCTGGCCCGCTTCGAGTTGAACTCGTCGGTGATCTCCGCGTCGGAGTCGATGTAGCGGGCCTCCACCCGGCCCTGCAGCGTGCGTCCGAGGTTGAACAGGAAGTTCGGTCCCAGCGAAAGCACGTTCACCTGCTGCCGGTTGTCGGGCGAGTCGGCGGCGAAGCGGTCGACCGCCTGGAGCTCGAGTTCGTCCTGGACCGTGAAGCTCAAGCGGTCGGGAATGGCGACCCAGTTGAGGTAGGCCGAAAGCATGCCCTCGACGCCATCGTCGATGCCGCCGTCGAATTCGCGGTAGTCGGCGCGGCCGGCGACCACCGCCTGCAGCGCGGAGCCTTCCTGGGTCACCAGGAAGCCAAGCCCCGCGCGCAGGATCCGCTGGGCGTCGGCATCGACGGCGGACACGCGGACGTTGTCATCGTGTTCGACGCCCGCGTCGACGACGTAGTCGACGCGGGCCGCCCGCGCGGAGGGCGGCGCGGCGAGCGACACCGCCGCCGCAACCGCGGCGGCGGTCAGCGAAACCCGGATGCTGGACGTTCCCATGGCGGTCCTTCCCGATGGCGGGTCAATGGTTGTCGTTGAAGACGATACCCGCGAGCTTTGCCGGGTCGAAGTTGGCGGCGGCCTTCTCGATCGCCTCCAGCGTCGCCTTGCCGTAGCCGGTTACCAGCACGACCACGTCGGCAAGGTCGGAGAGGATGCGGGCGTCCGGCGAGTTCAGCGCCGACGGCGCGTCCAGGATGATGTAGCGGTTGGGATCGGCCTGACGCAGCGAGTCGATCATGGTGCGCGCGCGCGCCGAGGTGAAGTACTCGCCGGCGATTTCGCGCACGCTGCCATTGGGAATCAGCTGCAGGCGCGGGATCCCGGTGGAGTACTGGATATCCTCGAGGTCATCGACGCTGCCGCCGAGGTAGTCCATCAGCCCGCAGTTGTCGCTGCCCGCGGCCAGCGCGATGTGCTGGCTCGGGTGCAGGGCGTCGCAATCGACCAGCAGCGCGGTCTTGGCTTCGTCGAAAGCGAACGCAAGCGCGAGGTTGCGCGCCACGAAACTGCCGCCGCAGTTGTGCGCAACCGGCGCCACCAGGGTGATGAAGTTCTGGTTTCCGCGCAGGTTGAGCAGGCGCGTGCGCAGGTCGCGGAACGCGTCGGCCTGGACGCGCACGGAGTCCTGGCGGTGGATCAGCCGGCGCTCCTCGAGCGCACGCGGCGAGAACGGCGGCGGCTGTACCCGCGCCAGGCTGCGCGAGGCCTCCTTCGGGGCGGTGCCGATGGCTTCGGCCAGGGCATGCGCGCCGCGCCGGGGTTCGATCATCGATGCGGAGTTCATGCGGCCACGACCCTGTATGCATAGGTAAGGACATAGACCAGCGCCACCGAGCCGAGCATGGCGATGGCGAAAGCCACTGAGAGGTACTCGCGGCGGCGCTCGCCGGGCGTCGGGTAGGTCGGCACGGCAGTCAGCAGCGGCAGGCTGGCGTGCTTGACGATGAGGTGCTGCGAGCGCACGCGCGGGTCGAAGCGGGCCACCGCGAACACCAGCGCCAGCGGAAGCGTGATGGCGATCAGCAGGCCGACCGCGGCGATGTGCATGAAGCGCAGGCCCGAGGGGCGCAGGGGCATGATCGCCGGGTCCTGGATGCGCAGCGTGAGGCCGCGGTTCTCCTGGTCGAGGCCCATCGACACGCGGGCGTTCTCGCGGCGGCGCAGCAGGTCCTGGTAGATCTCGCGGTTGACCTCGTAGTCGCGGGTCAGCTCGGCCAGCGCGCCCTCCGATGCTGCGATCCGGCGGCTGCGGTCGAGTTCGTCGTCAAGCAGCGACTGCGCGATCTGCAGTCGCGAACGGGTGGCGGCGGTCTCCCGGCGCGCCTGTGAGAGCTGGCTGCGCAGCTCCTGGTACAGCGGGTTGGCCTGGGCTTCGTCGGAGAGGGTGCCGGCGGTGCCGGGCGCCTCGCGGCGTTCGCGCTCGTCGGTGAGCATGCGGGTGATGTCGTCGATCTGGTGGCGCAGGCGGACCACGTCCGGGTGCTGCTCTGTGTAGGCCAGGAGCAGCCGGTCGCGTTCGGACTGGAGTTCGATCAGGCGCGTGCGATACAGGTTTTCGCGCGTCTGCACCGCCGTGACCGCCGATTCCCCGGACAGCTGGGCTGCGATCGACGCTTCGCGCGACTCCTGCTCGAGCAGCGCCATGCGCGTCTGCTCGAGCTGGGTGCGCAGCGCGCCGATGCGGGTGGTGGCGTCGGCGGCGCTGCCCGGCTGGGCGTCGACGTTGCGCGACTGGTAGTCCTGCAGGTTGCGCTCGGCGCTCGACAGCTTGGCATGGTAGCCCTGGACCTGGCTGTCGATGAACTCGTAGGCCTCGCGGCTTTCGCGCTCCTTGGCCGCGGCGGCTTCCTTCATGAACATGTCGCCGAAGGTTTCGGCCAGCCGGAAGGCGCGTTCGGGGTCGCGATCGCGGTAGCTGATCTGCACCAGTTCGGGCCGCGGGCTCTCGATCATGGTCCGGTTGCGGATCTCCTCCATCAGCCGGTCCTGCTCGATCGGGGAGGGGGCGCCCTCGAGCCAGCCGCCCACGGCCAGGGCCTCGCCCAGCACCTTGCGGCCGTAGATGATCTGGCGCGCCATGCCGGCGCGGTCGGACACGCCGGTGGGAACCGCCCGTCCCTCCAGCAGCGGCTGGATGATGTCGCTGTCCTGGGCCAGGATCGTGACCGAGGACGTGTAATTGCGCGGGATCACGAACAGGCCCACGACCAGCGTCAGCAGGGCGATCGCGGTGAAGATCGAGACCAGCGGGATGATCCGGGCGCGGGCCTCGCGCAGCAGGATCGGAAGCAGTTCGTTGGGCGTCAGGTCGGGCACGGTGGCCGGCGGACCACCGGGGCGGCGGGGTGCGGCCAGGGCGAGGGATGCCATCAGAATGCGCGCTCGGGAATGGTGATCACGTCGCCGGGCGCGACCCGGTGGTTCGTGGCCAGGTCGCCGCGATCGAGGATCCGGTCCAGGCGCACGGCATAGGTCGTGGTGGAATCGTTGCCGGTCCGGCGGTACAGCGCGGCGCGGTCGGAGGCGGCGAACTCGTTGACGCCGCCTGCCGCCAGCACCGCGTCAAGCACGGTCATGCCCTGGCGGAAGGGAATCGAGACCGGCTGGCGCACGGCGCCGGTGACGCGTACCCGGGACAGATATTCGTGGCTGCGCAGGTCGGTAAGGATCACCGCCACCTGCGGATCGCGCACGAAGGCCGAGAGCTTGTCCTGGATGTCGGCCGCAACGGCGGCCGGTGCCAGCCCGCCCGCGACCACGTCGCCCACCAGCGGCACCGAAATCCGGCCGTCGGGGCGCACGGGGACGGTGATCCCCAACTCCGGATTGCGCCACACGGTCACCTGGACGATGTCGTCTACGCCGATCAGGTAGTCACCGACTGCGGCCTGGGGCTGGTCGGGCGGGACATCGGTGATGCCGCCCGACGACGCGCATGCGCCCATCAGGACGGCGAGCACGAAGATGGCAATCAGGCGAAGCGCGGTCATGGGCGGAGTTTCCACGTATGGCGGGTTGCCAGTTACAACGGCAAAGCCCGCCATTGGCGGTCACCACGTCACGGCGCGTGCGCGTGCTAAAGGGCCGGTGGCAGCAGCGGTGCCGAGCCGTCGCGCGGTGCCGGCCGTGTACCGCTCTGCTTCCAGTGCCGCAGCAGGGTCCTCAGGGCGGTCGGCGCGTTGGCCGGCTCCGGCTGGCCGGCCTGGTTGCGCGTGTTTTCGCCGTGGCAGCCGCCACACGTGCGGATCTCGCCGGGCTGCAGGGTGATCCAGACGCGTTCGCGCACGACCGGCACGCCGTTGGAATCCACCGTCTGCCAGGTCAGCGCGCGGTTGGCGGGCACGAAGGCGGCGGTCGAACCGTCGGCCTCGATGCGAACGCTGCCGTCCGGCCCCAGCGGGTTGCCCGGATTGGCGCCCGTGTCGATCGGCTGCGCAAGCACGCGCCGCCCAGACGTCGAGTTCCGGTACGCGCGCACAAGGTTGCCCTGCAGCACCTGGAAGTGGGCGATGTCGTACACGATGCCGCCGTTGGCCACGGTCTGCGTGCCGCCGGGCACGCGCAGGTTGTAGGGCTGCTGGCGGTCGCTGCGGTCGCGACTGGTCTGGTTGCGGGTGACGATGATTGCCAGGTCCTTGGCACGGAGCCAGCTGCGGAATGCGCCCTCGTCCACGCCTTCGGACGCGAACAGGGTCCGTTCCGGCGACTGCAGGACCGCTTCGGAGGTGTGGGGCGGGCGCGGGCGGGCAGCCACCTCCACGGGCTCGATCTCCCACAGCGCGCCCTCGAAGGAGCGCAGGCTGTCGGGGGTCCACCACGACACCGACCTGACGATGCCGGGTGTCAGCGCGGGACCGGCGGCCAGAGTGCCCGGCGTACCCACCACCTGGCGCAGGCGCAGCTCGATGTCCGCACTGGCGTGGGGGCTGGGCGTGTGGGCCGCGACCATGTGGCCGCTGGTCATCGGCAGCGGATTGCGGAAACGGCCGCCGGACAGACCCGCGCCGCTCGGCGCGGGCGAGGCATCGGTGATCACCATCTGTTCTGGGTTGAGATGCGGAGCGCCGCTCAGCCGGATGATCTGGCTGGTCGTCAGGCTTCCGAACTCGGCGGTGTTGATCCCATAGTAGATCCCGGGCTGCGTCGGGTCCTCGCGGAGATGGAACAGGCCGCCGTACTGGCTGATGAACTTGCGGTTGGCGATCAGCGACGTGTCGGTGTTGTCGGACAGCGAGGGATCGCCGGCGAAGGAGCGGCCGAGGAAGCCGAACGTGACCTCGTGCCGGCCGACGTGGTTGAGCGTCTGTTCGAAGCTGCCGTCCTGGTTGACCTGCCAGGGCATGAAGATGTTGCTGTGGTAATTGCCGACCGGGCCATACGGGCTGTCCATCCCCAGCCGCGCCTCCGGGAAGACATCGGCCCGCGTGCCGGCCGGAGCGGCGTCGGCGGCTTCGCTTTCGAAGTCGAACGAGCCGGAAGTGCCGGCGTCCTGTTGCTGGTCGCGCTGCAGGTGGTCCCAGCGCGTGAAGACAATGCGGCCATAGCTGTCGATGACGGGGCTGAAGGCCCCGCTGGGCGCATGGTTGAGCATGCGCACCGCACCGCTGGCGGGATCAAGCCGGAAGAGGCCGGTGACGATTGGCGTGCTCTCGTATTCGTCGAGCTGCGGATGCAGGTGCGCCGCGCCATTGCGCGGCCGGTCGGAGGTGAAGAGGATGCTGTCGTCCGAGCCGTACAGCGGCGAGACGTTGTTGTAGGCGGGCTGGTTCGCGACCCTGGTGATGCTGGCCGCCTGGCCCTGGGCCAGACCGCTGACTTCGTACATCTGCCAGCGGCCATTGGTACCGCCGTATTGCTGCGCGGGCGCGCCGACCAGCATGCTGAAGATCGCCTTGGTGCCCGACCAGTGCACGGTGGGTTCGCGGACGGCGATGGCGTTGGCACCCTGGCGGCCATCCATGCCGAAGCCCGCTTCGCGGGTCAGGTCGCGCAGGCTGCCGTCGGGATAGCGGATCACCAGGCCGCCGCCGCGGGGCACCGACGTCATGCTGGTCATGTGGTTGGCGAAGGTGGACAGGCGCGAGGCGAAGACGTCGCCGTCGGTCGGCACCTGGGTGACGAAGAGGACGGGGTTCTGGACCGGGGTGGAAGCGAACGCGTTGGCAGGCGGTGGCGGCAGTGCCTGGGCGGCGGCGCGGGCCGCGCCGGATGCCGATGACGCATGGGCCGCGGCGGTTTCGCCGGCGTTGGCCTGCCGGGAGCCGGGACTGCAGGCAGCAAGGGTGCCGGCGGCGAACAGAAGTGCAACGAGCAAGGGGGCGGAAACAGGGGTGGTGCGGGGTAATCGGGAGCGGCCGGATAATCGGGACAAGCTGGATAAGCGCGATAAGCAGGCGCGGCGGCTCGGCAGGCATGGCAGGACGGTCATCGGGGGCACATCCAGGAAGGGATCGGGAATTCGCTCGCGCGTCAACACTACGCTTCAACGCAGCTCGAATTCAGGCTGAATGCGCCGCCGGGAACAAGCAGCGATGCATGAATGAGTGACGCAGCTCACTGATTGGCAGGCTGTGGCAGCGGGCCGGCCTTGCGTCAGGCGGCCGTGGCGGCCGCGATGCCGCGGTTTCCGCTGGCCGCGGGCATTGGCGTACGCTTCCGACGCAGATTCCAAGGGGAACGATCCAATGCGCATCCTGGTCACCGGCGGCGCCGGCTACATCGGCAGCCATGCCTGCCTTGAACTGGCCGGTCGCGGCCACGAGTTCGTGATCGCGGACAATTTCAGCAACAGCTCGCCGCGCGTGCTCGAACGCCTGGCCACGCTCCTGGGCCAAGCCCCCGCGCTGCGCCAGGTGGACCTGCGCGACCGTGCCGCGGTCGACGCGCTGTTTGCCGGGGAGCGCTTCGACGCGGTGATCCACTTCGCAGCGCTCAAGGCCGTGGGCGAGTCCTGCGAACGGCCGCTGGACTACTTCGACAACAACATCGGCGGCACCATCCACCTGCTGCAGGCGATGCGCAGCCAAGGGGTCCACAGGCTGGTCTTCAGCTCCTCGGCCACCGTGTACGGCGACCCGGACTCGGTGCCCGTACGCGAGGATGCGCCGCTGAGGGTCACCAACCCCTACGGGCGCACCAAACTGGTGATGGAGCAGCTGATCGGCGACCTGTGCGCCAGCGACCCGGGCTTCCACGCCGTGAACCTGCGCTACTTCAACCCGGTCGGTGCGCACGCCTCCGGCCTGATCGGCGAAGCGCCCGGTGGCGTACCCAACAACCTCATGCCCTACGTCTGCCAGGTGGCCGTGAGGCAGCGGGAGCGGCTTGCGGTGTTCGGCGGCGACTGGCCGACCGTGGACGGCACCGGCGTACGCGACTACATCCACGTGGTCGACCTGGCCCGCGCCCATGCCGACGCGCTCGAGTTCCTGCTTCGCGAGGCGCGCAGCGCCAATATCAATCTCGGCACCGGTCGCGGCACCAGCGTGCTGGAACTGGTCAGGGCCTTTGAAGACGCGTCGGGGCATGCGGTGCCCTTCGACATCGTTCCGCGCCGCCCCGGCGACGTGGCCGAGGTCTATGCCGATCCTTCGCTTGCGCAGGAGCTCCTCGGCTGGCGCGCCGAACACGGCATCGAGGCGATGTGCCGGGATGCATGGCGCTGGCAGTCGCGCAATCCGCGAGGCTACGAAGCCGCCGCGGCGGAGGCGCCAGCGGCGGACGGCGCGTCCTGAGCGGTTCGCCCGCGAGGGCCGGGCTCCTGCAGCCAGCTGGCCACGCGCCCGGGCGATTTCATCCAGGCGAAGTGGTCGGCGGCCACGCCGAGGGCGTCATGGTCGAACACCACCCGCGCCGACGCTGACCGCGGCATCTTCGACAGCAGGCAGTCGAGCGACGACGCCGGCGCGAGCCAGTCGCGTGCGAACAGGACGGCGCGGATGTCCGCCCGCACCCCGGCCATCGCCGGTTCCAGGTCGCCGAGCCCGCGCGCCGCATAGCGGCCGGTGGTCGCCGTGCTGCTCCAGTCGCGCATGACGCCGCGCGCCTCGTTGCCGCCAAAGCCAAGACGCCGGCCCGGAAGGCTGCCAGCGCGCTCGGCAAGCCAGGGCAGGGTGCGGTAGGCGAGCGGCAGCCACAGGCGCTGCCGCAGCGGGAACGCCCTCCAGTACGGTGCCCCGCACCCGGCCAGCCACAGGGCGCCGTACGTGGCAGGCGCCAGCGCCAGGCGGCAGCTGGCGAGCTGCCCGCCCAGGCTGTGGCCGCCGGCGATGCGCGGCAGGCCGGGCAGGGCCGTGGTGATCGCGTCTTCGCTGGCGGGGATGTCGAGCGTCAACAGCTCGCGATAGCCCCAGTCCGCGTGGTGGCCGGCGCGCAGGCTGCTGCTGCCGTGCCCGCGCCACTCGTGCAGGAACACCGCCACGCCGTGCCGTGACAGGGCCTGTGCCAGCGGCAGGTAGTGGCGGGCGGCGACGCCGAGCGCCGGCATCCACAGCAGGCTGCGTTGCGGCTGGTCCGGAAGACACGCCAGCAGTTCGAAGCGGTGGCCGTCCCGGGCTTCAAGCGTGACTGTCGACGGCGCGATGGGCCCGGTGTCGGCGGCAGCTTGCGCCGTCATGTCGTCGGGCGCGCGTCGAAGTGCCCCAGCACCAGCACGTCGCTGCGACCCGGTCGCACGCCCTTGCGCAGGCCGTCGCGCACATAGGTGATGCCGTGGCTGACGGCGTCGGAAAGAGCGTGGCCAAGACAGAGATTGGCGGTGATCGCCGATGCCAGGGTGCAGCCGGTGCCGTGGCCATCGACCACCAGCCGCGGCCCGCGGTGCCCGGTGGCCACCCGGCCGTCGGCGAAGCGGTCGAGGACGGTGTCGCCTTCGTCGAGATGTCCGCCCTTCAGCAGCACCGCCTTCGGCCCCAGGCCACGCAGTGTGGCGAGCGCCGCGTCCGCCACCGGCCCGTCAGCGATGGCGTGGCCCAGCAGCAGCTCGGCCTCGGGGATGTTCGGGGTGAGGAGGTCGGCCATCGGCAGCAGTCGCGTGCGCATGGCCTCGAGCGCCTCGGCCTCGAGCAGGCGCGCGCCCGAGGTCGCCACCATCACCGGGTCGAGTACCAGCCACCGCGGGCGATGGACCTCGAGCGCATCGGCCACGGCGCGGATCACCTCGGCCGAGGCCAGCATTCCCAGCTTCACCGCGCCGATGTCGAAATCATCGAAGCAGGCATCGATCTGGGCGCGCAAAAATTCCACCGGCGGCACGTGCACCGCGGTCACCCCGCGGGTGTGCTGCGCGGTCAGCGCGGTGATCGCCGAGAGGCCGTGGACGCCGTGGGCGGCAAAGGTCTTGAGGTCGGCCTGGATGCCGGCGCCGCCGCCTGAGTCGGAGCCGGCGATGGTGAGCGCTGAGATGGGCCTGGTCATGGTCGGGTATTGTGATGGTGTGCTTGTCGGAATGCATGTCCTCAAGGGAGCCGGGCGGATGACTGCTGCTATACGGGTGCTGGACTCCAGGCCCCGTTCCAGGTCCGGCCCCATCCAGCGCCCGGAGCCGGAGGCCGGCGCATGATCGCGCTGCTTGAAGCCAGGCGCGCCGGCCTGTTCCGCCGTGACAACTGGATGCGCAACATCATCGCCGGGCTGATCGTCGGCGTGGTCGCGCTGCCGCTGGCGATGGCGTTTGCGATCGCCTCGGGAGTGAAGCCGGAGCAGGGCCTGTACACGGCGATCATCGCCGGCATCGCGGTGTCGTTGTTCGGCGGCTCGCGGGTGCAGATCGCGGGGCCCACGGGGGCCTTCATCGTCATCCTTGCCGGCGTGGTGGCGCAGTTCGGCGTCAGCGGGCTGCTGGTGGCGACGCTGATGGCCGGGGTCATCCTGGTGGTGATGGGCCTGGCGCGGCTGGGCTCGGTGATCCGCTTCATCCCGGACCCGGTGATCGTGGGCTTCACCGCCGGCATCGCGGTGATCATCTGGGTGGGGCAGTGGCAGTATTTCTTCGGCCTGCCGACCGCGGGCGAGGGGCCGTTCTACCTCAAGGCCTGGCAGCTGCTGGGTGCGTTCCCGCAGCTGCACCCGGCAACTGCGCTGCTTGGTCTTGGCAGCCTGGGGCTCGTGCTCTATGGCCCGCGCATTCCCGGCATGGCACGGGTGCCGGGGCCGCTGCTGGCGATGATCGCGGCGACAGCCGTGGTCGCCGCCTTCGACCTGCCCGGCGTGGCGACCATCGAATCGACCTTTGGCGCCATCCCGCGCGCGCTGCCCTCATTCGCGCTGCCGACGATGAGCTTCGATACGGTGATGCTGCTGCTGCCGTCCGCGTTCACCATCGCGATGCTCGGTGCGATCGAGTCGCTGCTGTCGGCGGTGGTGGCCGACGGCATGGCCGGTACGAAGCATGACTCCAACCAGGAGCTGGTCGGCCAGGGCATCGCCAATATCGTTTCGCCGCTGTTCGGCGGCATCGCGGCCACGGGCGCGATCGCGCGCACCGCGACCAACATCCGCAACGGCGGCAACGCCCCGATCGCCGGCGTGGTGCACGCGCTGCTGCTGGTACTGATCCTGCTGGTGATCGCGCCCTATGCCGGCAGGGTGCCGTTGAGCGCACTGGCCGCGATCCTGTTCGTGGTCGCCTGGAACATGAGCGAGGCGCCGCGCTTCCTGCGGATGGTGCGCCAGGCGCCGCGCGCGGACGTCGCGATCCTGCTGATCACCTTCGCCCTGACAATCCTCACCGACCTGGTGGTGGCGGTGAACATAGGCGTGATCCTGGCAATGATGCAGTTCATGCGCCGGATGAGTTCCGCCGTGGCAGTGGTCGAGCACCGCCAGGCCAGCCTGCGCCAGGAGCTGGAAGAGGCGGGGCTGTCCGCCCTGCCAAAGGATGTGGCGGTGTACTCCATCGACGGGCCGTTCTTCTTCGGCTCGGTCGATTCGCTGGAGCGCGCGCTGTCATGGTCACGCGAGGCGCCGCCGCGTTATCTGGCGCTGCGCCTGGAGCGGGTGCCGTTCATCGATGCGACCGGCCTCAAACGCCTGGAGTCCACCATCGCAAGCCTGCGCGCGCGCGGGGTGGGGGTGCTGCTCAACGGCGCCAACATGGGCGTGTTGCGCAAGCTGGTGCGCGCCGACATCGTGCGGCGCGACGCTCCCGGGAGCTACTTCAAGACCCTGTCGGAAGCGCTGCTGTTCGTCGAAGCCCAGCGTGGCGTGGTGGAGCCTGGCGTCGACGGCTGACGGGCGAAACGCCGGACGTGGAGGCGATCCCGGCCTGCTCGGGTTCGAAGGTGCGGGCGAGGCGTATGCAGCGGGTCGCGCGCTGCGGAGTGGCGGGTCGATGGGTACTCCGCCGCCGCCAACCGGGGCCTTAAAGCACCTCGGACGCGTAATCCGCCAGGCGCGAACGTTCGCCGCGCCGCAGCGTCACGTGCGCGCTGTGGGCCCAGTGCTGGAACCGGTCCACGGCGTAGGTCAGGCCCGAGGTGGTTTCGGTCAGGTAGGGCGTGTCGATCTGTTCGACGTTGCCCAGGCAGACGATCTTGGTGCCGGGGCCGGCGCGGGTGATCAGGGTCTTCATCTGCTTGGGCGTGAGGTTCTGCGCCTCGTCCAGGATCAGCCAGCGGTCGAGCAGGGTGCGGCCGCGCATGAAGTTGAGCGAGCGGATCTTGATGCGCGAGGCGAGCAGGTCATTGGTTGCGGCGCGGCCCCAGCTGCCGCCTTCCTTGTTGCTGGGCAGCAGCACTTCCAGGTTGTCGGTCAGCGCGCCCATCCAGGGCGTCATTTTTTCCTCTTCGGTGCCGGGCAGGAAGCCGATGTCCTCGCCGACGCTGATGGTTGCGCGGGTCATGATGATTTCGCGGTAGCGCTGCGCGTCCATGGTCTGCGCCAGGCCCGCGGCCAGCGCCAGCAGGGTCTTGCCGGTGCCGGCGGTGCCGAGCAGGGTGACGAAATCGATTTCGGGATCCATCAGCGCGTTCATCGCGAAGTTCTGCTCGCGGTTGCGCGCGACGATGCCCCAGACCGCGTGCTGGTGGCTGCGGTAGTCATCGACGATCTGCAGCACCGCGCGGTCGCCCTCGACCGAGGCCACGCGGAACTCCGCGTTTTCGTCGCCCGGCAGGTAGAGATACTGGTTGGGATGCCAGTCGTCGTCTTCGGTGTGGCGCAGTTCGTAATACGTGCGGCCCTTGTCGGTCCAGGACTTGAGGTCCTTGCCGTGGCGCTGCCAGAAGTCTTCCGGCAGGGCGGTGGCGCCGGTGTAGAGCAGGCTGAAATCGTCCAGCGCGCGGTCGTTCTCGTAGTCCTCGCTGGGGATGCCGGCGATCGCGGCCTTGATGCGGAGGTTGATGTCCTTGGAGACGAACACCACGGGGTCGCTGCCGTCCTCCCGCTTCAGGTCGAGGATGGCACCGAGGATGCGGTTGTCGGGGGCCACGGCGCCGAACGAGGTCCTGTCCTCCTTTGGCGTGGTGGTCTGGAAGCGCAGCACGCCGCTGGCGCCCGTGCCACGCAGCTGCAGGCCGCCGGGACGCTCCAGTTTCAGTCCGGACGCGATGTGCTCGGCGCCGTGGGCCTCGATCAGCTCGTTGATGAAGCGACTGACCTGGCGCGCGTTGCGGTTGGCTTCGGTGGTGCCCTTCTTGCCGTTGTCGAGCTCCTCGATCACCTGCATCGGCAGGTAGACATCGTGCTCCTCGAACTTGAACAGCGCGGTCGGGTCGTGCATCAGCACGTTGGTGTCGAGTACGTAGATCCGCTTGCCGTGGTTCATCAGGGTGTTCGTCCGTCCGGGGTGGCGTGGCAGGGGGGTGGTGCGGATGTGGCGCACGCGCCGACCGCCGCGGCCCGCGTGGCGGGGCGGCGATGGGCGGGGGCGCAGCGGTGCTTCACCGGGCGCGGGCTTCCTTCAGCGCCTCGAACACGGCATCGGCGTGCCCCGGCACGCGCACCTTGCGCCATGCGCGTGCGATGCGTCCCTCGGGGTCGATCAGGAAGGTGCTGCGCTCGATGCCCATCACCTTGCGGCCGTACATGTTCTTCTCTTTGATCACGTCGAAGGCGCGGCACAAGGCCTCGTCGGCGTCGCTGACCAGCGGGAACCGGAAGCCCTGCCTGGCGCAGAAGGTGTCGTGCGACTTCACCGAGTCGCGTGACACGCCCAGCACCGTTGCATCCAGCGCTTCGAGTTGCGGCAGCAGGGCGTTGAAGTCCAGGCCCTCGGTGGTGCAGCCGGGCGTGGAGTCCTTGGGATAGAAGTACAGCACCAGCCAGCGGCCGGCGTAATCGGCAAGCATCGCGCTTGCGCCGCCTGACAGCTGCAGCGGGAGGTTCACGGTGCTGCCGTCGAGCCTGTCGCCTTCGTTCATTCCTTGTGCCTGCGCATTCAGAACTTCATCGGATCCATGATCGCGTCGAGGTTGAGGTGGTCGCAAAATTCGAGGAAATCGTCGCGCAGCACTGCGATGTGCATGTCCGCCGGCACGCCGATGGTGACCTGGGCCGAGAACATGTCGGCGCCGGTCTGCATCGCGCGGTAGCGCGAGCAGTGCAGGCTTTCGATGGTGATGCTCTGGCGGTCGAAGAAATCGGCCAGCTGGTAGAGGATGCCGGGCTTGTCGGATGCCACCACTTCGACAATGTAGGGCAGCAGGTTCGACTGCACCGGCTTGGCGCCGGTGCGGTACCAGACCAGCTTCAGGCCCTCTTCGCGCTCCAGGCGCGAAAGCATGGCCTCGAGCTTGGCCACTGCGTCCCAGGAGCCTGTGGCCAGGGCGGTGACCGAGACGTCGCGGCCGACGGTGGACAGGCGCGTGTCGACCAGGTTGCAGCCGCTGTCGGCGATGCGCCGCGATACCGCCAGCAGCGGCGAGCGCGGATGCGTCGTATAGGCGTTGATGAGCAGGTGGTTCTCGGTCGGCGCGGGCCGGGTTGTATCGGTGTCGGTCAAATCGGAGTCCACGGGGGTGGCGGTGCAAAGGCGCCGGGAGACTGGCTGCCATTCGCGCCTGGACGGGCCAAGCGGCCGCCCTTGAGGCTGCAGCCAGCATACTTGCCCGTGCTTCGACGCCGCAAGTAAGATCACCCTGCTGCGCGCCCCGTCGCGCAGCCTCCCGCACGGCTTCCCAACGCAGGTCCAGCTTGCATCTTTCCGGCAGCATCACCGCGCTGGCGACGCCTTTCACGGCCGCCGGCGAACCCGATACCGACGCATGGCTGCGCCTGGTCGACGCCCAGCTTGCGGGCGGCACCCAGGCCCTGGTCGTCGCCGGCTCCACCGGCGAGGCGGCCGCGCTCACCGGCGCCGAATACGAAGCCCTGCTGCGGGCGGCCGTGGAGCGCGTGGCCGGCCGCGTGCCGGTCATTGCCGGTACCGGCCAGTCGGGCACCGCGCACACTGTCGAACGCACCCGCCTGGCTGCCGCCTGCGGCGCCGATGCGGCACTGGTGGTCACGCCGCCCTACGTGCGGCCGACGCCCGCCGGCCTGGTCGCGCACTACCGTGCGGTCGCCGACGACGGCGCGCTGGCGGTCATCCTGTACAACGTGCCGCCGCGCACCGGCTGCGACATGCAGCCGGACACGGTGGCCGAGCTGGCTACCTGCAAGGCGATCATCGGCATCAAGGAAGCGGTGGCGGACGAAGCACGCATGCGCGCGCTGCTGCCGCTGGCAGGGCCGGGCTTTTCGGTCCTGAGTGGCGACGATGGCAGCGCGGCACGCGCGATGCTGGCCGGCGCCGATGGCCTGGTCTCGGTTGCGTCGAACGTGGCGCCCGTGGCCTTCCGCCGCCTGTGCGACCTTGCGCGGGGCGGCGATGCCGGCGCTTGCGCGAGCCTGGCTGCGAAGATCCAGGGCTTGATCGAATTCTGCGGCGTCGAATCCAACCCGATCCCGGTCAAGGCCCTGCTGGCGCGGCGCGGCTTCGGTGATGGCGATGGCATCCGGCTGCCGCTGCTGCCGCTTTCGGCGGCGTACGCTGCCGCAGCGGACCAGCTCGCCGCCGGCCTCGAAGCGCTTGAACAGACCTGCCGCGAAGCCATCGCGGCCTGAACCGTTTTCCCAGGAGACAGCAATGCAGCCTTCCCGTTCCATGCTCCGTCCGGCCATTGCGGTCGCCCTTCTCGTGACGCTGGTCGCCACCGCCGGCTGCAGCTGGTTCCGCAAGGACAACGCGCTTTACGCAGCCGCGCCGCAGGACCGCCCGCTCGAGGTGCCGCCCGATCTCGATCGCCCAGATACCAGCTCGGCGATGGCCGTTCCGGACACCGGCACCACCAGCGTGACCCGCTCGGACATCTCGTCCGCAGCGCCCACGGCAGCGGCCGCGCAGGGCTCGACCAACGGCTTCACCGTCCAGCTCGCGCGCGAAGATGTGTTCGAGCGCATCGAGTCGCTGCTCGGCGACATCGAGGGCGTGACCGTGGTCAGCAAGGCGCAGCTGCTGGGCACCTACGACATCGACGCCGGCGACACCAAGTTCCTGGTGCGCGTGACCCAGGTCGAAGCGGGTACCTATGTGTCGGCGGTCGATCCGCGCGGCCTGCCGGCGGCCGGCGACGACGCCGTGCGCGTGATCGAAGCCCTGCGCGCGGGCCTGTCCAGGTAACGGGCCCTTCGCGGGCAGTCGTGGCGCGCGCGATCCGGAAAGGGTCGCGCGCCATTGTCCCGGCGCCGCGCGTCAGCGCTCCAGAAGCGGCAGCTTGCCCGGCTTGCCGTCCCACTCCTCGGCGTCCGGCAGCGGCTCCTGGCGGGTGGTGATCACCGGCCACTCCTTCGACAGCTCGGCGTTCAGGGCCACGAAGCCTTCCTGGCCGGCGGGAACGTCATCCTCGGCGTAGATCGCGCCGATCGGGCATTCGGGCTCGCACAGGGTGCAGTCGATGCACTCGTCGGGATCGATCACCAGGTAGTTCGGACCCTCGTGGAAACAGTCCACCGGGCACACCTCGACGCAGTCGGTGTACTTGCACTTGATGCAGTTCTCGGTGACGACGAAGGGCATGGCTCGCGATGCTGGCTGTGGAGGCCGCATATTGTAGCGCCCGGCGCCGCCGTAGCGCCCACGCATAAAAACAGGGCCCGCAGCCGTTTCCGGTGCGGGCCCTGAGGGAAATGGTGCTCCCTACGGGATTCGAACCCGTGTTTTAGCCTTGAGAGGGCCACGTCCTGGGCCTCTAGACGAAGGGAGCAGTGTTGCATTCGCCGCCTTTTGGACGGCACCGGTTGGACGACCGGCTCCCGCGACAAGCCAAGGCTGTATGCGGCTTGCTAGTATAGCAAGCACAGGCTGCCACTGGGCAACCAGCGCAGGTACTTTTTTCCAGATGCCCAACGATATCCCTTCCGTTACACCGGTCCTGCGGACGATCCCGCGCGACCAGCACACCATCTCCCGCAAGGACATCAGCGCCAGCGCGCTGCGCGTCCTCTATCGCCTGCGCGAGGGCGGCCACGAGGCCTACCTGGTCGGTGGCGCGGTCCGCGACCTGCTGGTCGGCGGCAGCCCCAAGGATTTCGACGTCGCCACCAGCGCCACGCCCGAAGAGGTCAAGTCGCTGTTCCGCAACTGCCGCCTGATCGGGCGCCGGTTCCGGCTGGCGCACGTGGTCTTCGGACGCGAGATCATCGAGGTCGCGACCTTCCGCGCCAACGTCGACGACGGCAGCGGTGACCGCGAGACCCACGAGGGCGGGCGCCTGCTGCGCGACAACGTCTACGGCACGATCGAAGACGATGCCGTGCGCCGCGACTTCACCGCCAACGCGCTGTATTACACGATCGACGACTTCTCGGTCCGCGACTACCTGGGCGGCTTCGAGGACGTGCAGAACCGCGTGCTCAAGCTCATCGGCGACCCCGAAACCCGCTACCGCGAAGATCCCGTGCGCATGCTGCGCGCGGTGCGCCTGGCGGCCAAGCTCGACTTCGACATCGACCCGGCCACCGCGGCGCCGATCCGCGCACTGGCGCCGCTGCTGTCCGAGGCCGCGCCCGCGCGCCTGTTCGAGGAAACCCTGAAGCTGTTCCTCTCCGGACATGGCGTTGCCAGCTTCAAGGGCCTGGAGCGCCACGGCCTGCTGAAGGCGATGTTCCCGGAGGCGGGAGCAGCGATGGAAGCCAACCGCAGCGGTGCGCTGCGCGCGGTCGTGCTGGAGGGACTGCGCGGCACCGATGCGCGCGTGGCCGCGGACGAGCCGGTGTCGCCTGCGTTCCTGTTCGCCCTGCTGATGTGGCCCGCCTATTGCCGCACGCTGATGACGCTGCAGGCGCAGGACGTGCCTCCGGCGGACGCCCAGCGCCGCGCCGCCGACCGGGTCACCGTGCACGAGTTGGCCACCATTGCGGTCCCGCGTCGGTTCTCGCTGCCGATGCAGGAGATCTGGCTGCTGCAGTCGCGCTTCGGCCTGCGCCAGCGCAAACGGGTGATGCGCATGATCGCGCACCCGCGCTTCCGCGCCGCCTTCGACTTCCTGCAGGTGCGCCAGGCCGGTTCCGACGAACACGCCGAGGACATCGCCTTCTGGCGCGAGGCCCAGCTTGATCCCGACATGGCCATCGCCCACAGCCCGATGGACGACTGGGAGGGCGACGGCGACGACGCCCAGCGCACGCCGCGCCGCCGCCGCCGGCGGCGGCCCGTGACCACGGGATGAGCGCGCCGGTCCGGGCCTGCATCGGCCTGGGCGGCAACATGGGCGAGGTGGCCGCCACCCTGCGCTCGGCCTTGGCCGCGATCGACGCGCTGCCCGCCACGCGCCTGCTGCGCACGTCGCGCTTCTACCGCACGCCGGCGTGGGGCGTGCAAGCGCAGCCCGATTTCATCAACGCCGTTGCCGTGCTGGAGACCACGCTCGGTGCGCGCGCGCTGCTTGAAGCGCTGCTGGCGATCGAGCGCGACCATGGCCGCGAGCGCGCCGAAGACGGCAGCCGCTGGGGGCCGCGCACGCTCGACCTCGACCTGCTGCTGCATGGCGACGCGGTGGTGGACGAACCCGGACTGGTGGTGCCGCATCCGCTGCTGCACGTGCGCGCCTTCGTGCTGGTGCCGCTGGCCGAAGTCGCGCCGGACGCCGTCGTCCCCGGGCTCGGTCGCGCCGACGCGCTGCTCGCCGGCATCGACGCCAGCGGCATCGCCCCGTCGGGGCCCGGCGAGCCGGCACGCGGCGTAAGATCGTAATGCCCCCAAACCACGGACGCGATACTTGATGGCCAAGAACCAGGACCGCCGGCCGATGACCGTGCCCGGCCTTGCCGAGGCGCGCGCGGCGGGCCGCAAGCTCGCCATGCTGACCGCCTACGACGCCGGCTTCGCGCGCGTGTTCGACGCCGCCGGCGTCGACCTGATCCTGATCGGTGACTCACTGGGCATGGTGGTCCAGGGCCGCGCGTCGACGCTGCCGGTGACCGTCGACGACATCACCTATCACACCGCCTGCGTGGCCCGCGCGCTGACCCATGCACTGCTGGTGTCCGACCTGCCGTTCCAGGCCGACGCCACGCCCGAACGCGCGCTCGACGCATCCACGCGGATGCTCCAGGCCGGCGCGCAGATGGTGAAGCTGGAGGGCGCGGGCCCCAAGCTCGACGTGATCCGTTTCCTGGCCGAGCGCGAGATGCCGGTCTGCGCCCACCTCGGCCTGACGCCGCAGTCGGTGCTGCGCTTCGGCGGCTTCAAGGTCCAGGGGCGCGAAGAGGCCGCGGCCGAACGCCTGCGCGCCGAAGCGCGCGAAGTGGCCGAAGCCGGCGCCGCGCTGATCGTGCTCGAGGGCGTGCCCGCGGCGCTGGCCGCCGCCATCACCCGCGACAGCGCGGTGCCCACCATCGGCATCGGCGCGGGTGCCGACTGCGATGGCCAAGTGCTGGTGATGCACGACATGCTCGGCCTCGACTCCGGCCACCGGCGCCCGAAGTTCGTGAAGGATTTCCTGGCCGAGGGCGGCTCGGTGGCCGGTGCCGCGGAAGCGTTCGTGGCCGCCGTGCGCGACGGCAGCTTCCCCGACGCGGCGCACTCCTACGCATGAACGCCGCGATAGAAGTCGCGCGCGCGCTCGGCGCCCTGCGCGCCCGCATCGATGCCTGGAAGCGCGAAGGCCTGCGCGTGTGCCTGGTGCCGACCATGGGCAACCTGCACGAGGGTCACTACAGCCTGGTGCGCCTGGCGCGTGCCAACGCCGACCGCGTGGTCGCCAGCGTCTTCGTCAATCCCACCCAGTTCGGCCCCGGCGAAGACTACGAGCGCTATCCGCGCACGCCCGAAGCCGATATCGCGGGGCTTGAGGCCACCGGCTGCGACCTGGTCTGGATGCCGCCGCTGGAGGAGATGTATCCATTGGGCACGGCGCGCGCGGTGCGCGTGCAGGTGCCCGATATCACCGGCGTGCTGGACGGTGCACATCGCCCGGGACACTTCGACGGCGTCTGCACGGTCGTGGCGCGGCTGTTCAACCAGGTGCAGCCCGACGTCGCCGTGTTCGGCCGCAAGGACTACCAGCAGCTGGCGGTGATCCGGCACATGGTCGATGACCTGGCGTTCCCGGTGGAGGTACGGGGCGCCGATATCGTGCGCGAAGCCGACGGCCTGGCGCAGAGCTCGCGCAACCAGTTCCTGTCGCCCACCGAACGCGCACTCGCGCCCGAAATCCACCGCACGCTGCTGGCGATGCGCGCGGCGGTGCAGGGCGGCGCCGACCGGCACGCCACGGAAGCCGAGGCCATCGCGCGACTGCAGGCCGTCGGCTTCGCAGTCGACTACGCCGTGATCCGCACGCCGCTGCTCGTCGAACCCGATGCGATGGACGATGCCGGCAACGGCCACCGCGTCGCCCTCATCGCCGCCCGCCTCGGCCGCACCCGCCTGATCGACAACCTCGAATTCCCGAACCCGCCTTGCTGCGCCTTCCCGGCAGACTGTCGTGAGAATCAAAAGCGCGACGCTCCCGCCCTTCCCACCACCCCACCGCGCTGATGGCAGCGGAGGGTGGGCGGGTATTCCGCCGGCAATAAGGAGCGGCCCCATCGTGACGCCGGCGGAGTACCCGCCAGACCAAGGCCCCACCCTCCGCCCCCGCCAGACCAAGGCCCTCGAACCCTGAATCGGTCCCCGGTGAACGGGTTCCCGGACAAGAGCAGCGCGCGCCATCTTGTAGAATCCAGACCCGACGCCGATTCCCCGGCAGCTTGCGGTCCCCCGACATGCTTCTGACCCTCCTCAAAGCCAAGATCCACCGCGCCACCGTCACCCACGCCGAACTGCATTACGAAGGCTCCTGCGCGATCGACGGCCGCCTGCTCGAGCTCTCGGGCATCCGCGAATACGAGCGCATCGAGATCTACAACATCAACAACGGCAAGCGCTTCGCGACCTATGCGATCCGCGCCGAAGAAGGCAGCGGCATCATCTCCGTCAACGGCGCCGCCGCCCACCAGGCCGAACCGGGTGACCTGGTCATCATCTGCGCCTATGGCGCCTGCGACGAGGCCGAAGCCGCCGCGTTCAAGCCCAGCCTGGTGTATGTCGACCGCGACAACCGGATGACCCACACCAACGACGCCATTCCGGCGCAGGCGGCCTGAAGCCTTGGCCGGCGAAGCGCTGGTCCGGCAGTTGCTCGACCACGCCGAGCGCCTTGCCGGCGCCCGCATTCCCGACCTCGTCGCGGCCGACCCAGCCCGTGCACAGGCCATGGCGCTGCGCGTGGGTCCGGTGTATGCGAGCTTCGCGCGCCAGCGACTGGACGCTCCGACCCTGGCCACGCTCGGCGAACTTGCCGGGCATGTGCGCCTGTCGCTGGCGCTGCGCGCCCTGGTCGATGGTGCCGAGGTCAATGTGTCCGAAGGCCGGCCCGCGCTGCACACGGCGCTGCGCTCGGATATCGGTGGCAGCGAAGTCGCGCAACGCGCGCACGCCGACGCGCTGGCCGCGCGCGAGCGCATGGCGGGGCTGGTGGCGTCGCTGCGCGAATCCGGCGTCACCGATATCGTCAACATCGGCATCGGTGGTTCGGATCTTGGGCCGCGGCTTGTGGTGGATGCGCTGAAGGATTTCAACGACGGCCGCTTCCGCCTGCACTTCGTCAGCAACGTCGATGGCAGCGAGGTGCAGCACGCACTGCGCGGCCTGGATCCGGCGCGCACCGCGGCAATCCTGGTGTCCAAGAGCTTCGGTACCCAGGAGACGCTGCTCAACGGCGCGGTCGTTCGCGACTGGCTGGATGGCGGCGAGCGCCTGTACGCGGTCAGCGCCAACGTGGCCGCGGCCGAGGCCTTCGGCGTCGCGCCGGAGCGCGTGCTGCCGATGTGGGACTGGGTCGGCGGGCGCTATTCGCTGTGGTCGGCGGTCGGATTCGCGATCGCGCTGGCGGTGGGCATGGATGGATTCGAGGCCCTGCTCGCCGGCGCCGCGGACATGGATGCGCACGCGGTCGAAGCGCCGCTCGAGGCCAACCTGCCGATTCGCCACGCGCTGGTGGCGGTCTGGAACCGCAACGCGCTCGGCCTGCCCACGCAGGCCGTGCTGCCTTATGACCAGCGCCTGGCGCACCTGCCCGCCTACCTGCAGCAGCTGGTGATGGAAAGCCTGGGCAAGTCGGTGCGCAGCGACGGCCGCGCGCCCGGCGTGGCGACCGTGCCGGTGGTCTGGGGTGGCGCCGGCACCGGCGCCCAGCACAGTTTCTTCCAGGCGCTGCACCAGGGCACCGACGTGGTGCCGGCCGATTTCATCGGCGTGGTGCGGCCGGCGCATGCGCACCGTGGCAACCACGAGGCGCTGCTGGCCAACCTGCTGGCCCAGGCCGAGGCGCTGGGCAATGGTCACGCCGCCGATGATCCACAGAAGGCGTATCCCGGCAACCGGCCCTCGACCCTGTTCCTGCTCGACGAACTCACGCCGCATTCGCTTGGCGCGCTGCTGGCGATGTACGAGCACAGCGTCTACGCGCAGTCGGTGCTGTGGGGCATCAACGCCTTTGACCAGTGGGGCGTGGAGCTTGGCAAGCGGATCGCAGGTGAACTGCTGCCGGCGGTGCGCGGCGAGTGTGAGGCGGGCGATGCGGTGACGCGGGCGCTGCTGGCGGAGATCCGCACGCACCGCTGAATCGCGTGGGCCCGCGCGCTGTGGATCGCGCGAACCGGCTCTCCCCTGCAGGAGCAGCTACAGCTGCGATCTCGGCCTGCCTGGAATCCGGTCGCAGCCATAGCTGCTCCTGCAAACGAGAGGGGCTGTTCAGCTGAAGCCATGCCGCGCCAGCGCCCAGACCACGTGCTCGCGGATCACCGGGTCCGGATGGTCGCGGCGCGTGCCGAGCGCCTGCAGCACGCCCGGCGTGGTCGGCGCGTTGCCCAGTGCGATGGCGATGTTGCGCAGCCAGCGCGCGTGCCCGCTGCGGCGCAGCGCGCTGCCTTCGGTCCGGCGCAGGAACTCGTCTTCTTCCCACGCGAACAGTTCGGCCAGGCCTGCGGTGTCGAGCGCGTTGCGGGCCCGGAAGTCGGGTTCGTCGTGGCGGCGGGCGAACTTGTTCCAGGGGCAGACCAGCTGGCAGTCGTCGCAGCCGAAGATGCGGTTGCCCATCAGCGGCCGCAGCTCTTCGTCGATCGAGCCTTCGTGCTCGATGGTGAGGTAGCTGATGCAGCGCCGCGCATCCAGCACGTTCGGGCCCAGGATTGCCTGGGTCGGGCAGACGTCGATGCAGCGCCTGCAGCTGCCGCAGTGCGGTGTCGCCGGCGGATCGGGGGGCAGGGCGATGTCGAGGTAGAGCTCGCCGAGGAAGAACCAGGAGCCGCCGTCGCGGTCGATCAGGCAGGTGTGCTTGCCGATCCAGCCCAGGCCGGCGTTGCGCGCCAGCGCGCGTTCGAGCACCGGCGCGGAGTCTACGAAGACGCGGTGGCCAAAGGGACCGATCTCGGTGGCGATGCGGTCGGCCAGCCTCTGCAGGCGGTTGCGCATCAGCTTGTGGTAGTCGCGGCCCAGCGCGTAGCGCGCCACGTAGGCGCGCTCGCCATCGGCCAGCGTCGCCCAGGCCTCGACGTCGTCGCGGCGGCCGTAGTCCAGGCCCACCGAAAGCACGCTGATCGTGCCCGGCACGAGTTCCTGCGGCCGCGAGCGCTTGTCGCCGTGGCGCGCCATCCAGTCCATCGAGCCGTGGAAGTCGCGCGCCAACCAGTCGCGCAGGTGGCCCTCGTCGTCGCCCAGGTCGATGCCGGTGATGCCGCAGCGCTGGAACCCGGCCTCGCGCACCAGCCCGCGGATCAACGCGGCAAGCGCAGCGGGATCGGGCGGGGTGGCGGATCGCGGGGCGATCGCAGCGCTGGCAGGAAGCTGGGACATGGCGCGCCAAGTATAGAATCCGGGCCATGCACGCCTCCCGAACCGACGCGGCCACGCCGCTGTACGACATTGCAGGCATCCGCCGCATCGAGGCGCAGGCGATTGCCCTGCTTGCCGGCGACGACTTCGCCCTGATGCAGCGCGCGGGCGCTGCCGCCTGGCGCTTCCTGCTGCAGCACTGGCCGCAGGCACAGCGCATCGTCGTGGCCTGCGGCCCGGGCAACAACGGCGGCGACGGCTATGTGCTGGCAAGGCACGCGCTCGAATCCGGGCGCGACGTGCGCGTGCTGCACGCCGGTGGCCAGGCACCGCGCAGCACGCTGGCCAAGCGTGCGGCGGCCGGATTCCTCGAGGCTGGCGGTGCCGTGGACGTGGCGGCAGCTCTTCCACCCGCTTGCGATGTCGTCGTCGACGCGATGTTCGGCATCGGCTTCGCCGGCCGCGCCGACGGTGCCTGCACCGCGATGATCGCGGCGATTGCCGGAAGCGGCGCGGAGGTCCTTGCGCTCGACGTGCCGTCCGGAGTGGATGCGTCCTGCGGGGACGTGCCCGGAATCGCCGTGCGCGCGAGCCGTACGCTGCAGTTTCTCGGCGACCACGCGGGGCTGGCGACGGGCGCGGCCCTCGATCACGTCGGCGACCTGGCCATGGCACCGCTCGACATCCCGCATGCCGCGCTCGACGGCGTGCGGCCTGCGGCCTGGCGGCTGCGTGCAGGGGCACTGGGAGCGCTGCTGCCGCGGCGCGCCCGCACCGCGCACAAGGGAAGCTCGGGCCATGTGCTGCTGGTCGGTGGCAACCACGGCATGGGCGGCGCGGTGCTGCTTGCGGCAGGCGCGGCGCTGCGGGCGGGCGCGGGCCTGGTCAGTGTCGCCACGCGCGCGGGGCATGTGGCGCCCCTGCTGGCGCGGACGCCCGAGGTGATGGCACATGCACTCGAAGACCCCGTCGACCTTGCGCCGCTGCTGGCCGCGGCCGACGTCTGTGCGATCGGGCCCGGGCTGGGCAGCGATGCGTGGGCGGCAGGCCTCATGGATGCGGTGATCGCCGGCGCGCGCGCGCTGGTGGTCGACGCCGATGCCTTGAACCTCACTGCCGCGAGCCCGCACAGCCTTCCGGCCGATACCGTGCTGACGCCCCATCCAGGCGAAGCCGCACGCCTGCTCGGGTGCACGGTGGGCGAGGTCGAACATGACCGCATCGCCGCGGCGCATGCGCTGTGCGCGCGCAATGGCTGCGTGGTGGTGCTCAAGGGCGCCGGCAGCGTGGTGGCCGCGCCCGACGCGCGTGCCTGGGTCATCGATGCCGGCAATCCGGGCATGGCCGTGGGCGGCATGGGCGATGCGCTGACCGGAATCATTGCCGCGCTGCGCGCCCAGGGCCTCCCGGCGGCCGAAGCCGCGGTCGCCGGCGCGCTGCAGCACGCCGTGGCGGGCGACCATGCGGCGGCAGCGGGCGGTACCCGCGGGCTGCTGCCCAGTGACCTCATCGCGTCCCTGCGTGAAGTGGGGCAGGGCTGATGGACGCCCGCGCACGCAGCATGTTCCTGCCCGATGCCGCGGCGACCGCGCTGCTGGCCGACGCGCTGGCCACCACCCAGCCGGACCTCGCCGTGGTGCACCTTCATGGCGATCTCGGCGCAGGCAAGTCGACCCTGGCCCGCGCCTGGCTGCGGGCGCTGGGCGTGTCCGGCCCGGTGCGCAGCCCCACCTACACCCTGGTCGAGCGCTATCCGCTCGCCTCCGGTGGCGAGGCGCTGCACCTGGACCTGTATCGCATCGGTGATGCCGGCGAACTCGAGTTCCTGGGCCTGGACGACGCCGATGCGCGGCTGTGGCTGGTGGAATGGCCGGAGCGGGGCCTGGGCGCCCTGCCGGTGCCCGACCTCGAGGTCCACCTTGGTGTCGAGGGAGACGGCCGAAGCTGCCGGCTGGCATTCCGGGGCGTGGCGGGCGAGAGCTGGCTGGCCGCGTTGGACGAGCGACGCCGTTTGCGCATGCTTCCTGAACCCAGCCCGTAGGAAGGGCGGGCAGGTCCCGGATTCATAAGGGAAAAAATGTTGCAAAGATGCCGAAGTGGTGCTTGACTACGGCCATGCGCGTCCGCAGCTCCAATCTCCAGCAGTTCGTGCTCGGCGCGGCCCTCGTGGCTGCCCTGCTCTGGAACTTCGCGAAAGCCGCTGAAATCAACGACCTGCGCCTGAGTGCCGGCCCCACGGGCACGCGCGCCGAACTCAGGCTCGACGCCGAGGCGGAATACAAGCTGATCGCGCTGTCGGCACCCGACCGCCTGGTCGTGGACTTCCCGAGCAGCCGGCTCGCCCTTCGAGCCGGCCCTCCGGCGGGCGCGGGCGTGGTCAAGGCGGTGCGTACGGGGCAGCCGACGCCCGGAACCACGCGCGTGGTGTTCGACCTGTCGATGCCGGTGGTGGTCCTCGCACCACGTTTCGAAGCCGGCTCCGACGGCACCCGGCTGGTGCTGGAATGGCCCGGTGACCACGCTGGCGCGCCTGCGGTAGCAGGCGGCACTGTGCCGGTGGCGCAGGCACCCGCTCCGGTTGACCGGATCGCGCAGATCGCGGCCGCGAGCCAGTCCGGCGCCTCGACGGGTGCGGCAGTGGCCGGTCCCGCCGCGGCCGCTCCCGCCCCTGATCCCGCGCGCGCGTCCGCCGATGCCACCTCCCGCCTGATCGCAAACCTTCCCGCCGCCGGCGCCACCGCGCCCGCGGTCCCGTCCACGGCATCCCCGCAGCGGCCGCAGCCATCGAGCGATCCGTCGCCGCGGCAGGCGGTGCCGACCACCGTCGCCACCGGCGTGCCAACGCCGGTCCAGCGCGAGCCCGTCGTGCAGCCCGCGCCGAAGCCGGCGGTCGCCAACGCCGCGCAGTCGGCTGCCAGCGGTGCGACCCGCCCGCTGGTGATCTCCATCGATGCCGGCCACGGCGGCCAGGACCCCGGCGCCGTCGGCCCCACCGGCAAGCGCGAGAAGGACATCAACCTCGCCATCGCGCGCGAACTCGCGCGCCAGGTCAACGCCACGCCGGGCCTGAAGGCGCACCTGGTGCGCGATGCCGACGTCTTCATTCCGCTCAACCGCCGCGCGCAGCTGGCGCGCGCCGCCGGCGCCGACATGTTCATCTCGCTGCACGCCGATGCCGCGGAGAACCGCAGCGCCAAGGGCTCGTCGGTGTACGTGCTGTCGCTCAAGGGCGCGTCCTCGCAGCGCGCGCGCTGGCTGGCCGACAAGGAAAACGCCGCCGACCTGATCGGCGGCGGCAAGGTCGCGACCTCCGACAGCATGCTCACCAACGTCCTGCTCGATCTCACCCAGAGCGGGCAGATGAAGGCCTCCGAAGACGCCGGCAACCATATCCTCGCGGGCCTCAAGCGCATCGGCAACAACCACAAGCCGCACATCGAGCGCGCCAACTTCGCGGTGCTGCGCACCTCGGACATGCCTTCGATGCTGGTGGAAGCCGCCTTCCTTTCGAACCCCGAAGAAGAAAAGCGCCTGATCGACCCGACCTTCCAGGGCAACGTCGCGCGCGCGGTGCTGGACGGGGTCAAGACCTATTTCACCAGCCAGCCGCCGCCGGGCACGCTGTTTGCGATGCGCGCATCCGCGGATGGCGTGCCGGTCGCGAGCGGCGGCAGCCGCTGAGGGCGGCAAGCTCGCTTATCATCGGGTCTGGCCCCTATCAGCCGGACGCACAGCGGCCGGTGCCCGCGACCTCTTGAGCATCCGCCAGCTTCCCGACACCCTCGTCAACCAGATCGCCGCCGGCGAGGTCATCGAACGCCCGGCGTCGGTGGTCAAGGAGCTGGTCGAGAACGCGCTCGACGCCGGCGCGCGCCGCGTCGACATCGACCTGGAGGAAGGCGGCGTGCGCCTGATGCGGATCCGCGATGACGGCGGTGGCATCGCGGCGGAGCAGTTGCCGCTCGCGGTGTCGCGGCATGCGACCAGCAAGATCGCATCGCTGGACGACCTTGAGGTGGTGGCCACGCTCGGCTTCCGTGGCGAAGCGCTGCCGTCGATCGCATCGGTCAGCCGCTTCACCATCACTTCGCGGCGCGACGGCGAGGGGCATGGCGCAAGCCTTCAGGTCGACGGCGGGCGCGTCGGCGAGGTGCTGCCGAAGGCGCATCCGCAGGGCACCACGGTCGAGATCCGCGACCTGTTCTACAACGTGCCGGCGCGGCGCAAGTTCCTGCGCGCCGAGCGCACCGAGCTCGGCCACATCGAAGAATGGCTGCGCTCGCTGGCCTTGGCGCGCCCGGACGTCGAACTGCGGGTCACGCACAACGGCCGTGCGTCGCGTCGCTATCGCGGCGGTGGTGATGGGCTCGATTTCGACGAAGGGGCGGGGCGCCTGCTCGAAACCCTGGGCGAAGCCTTTGCGCAGGCCGCGCTGCGGGTCGAGCATGCCGTCGGTCCCCGCCCGGGCGACGACGGCCGGAGCGACGGGCCCGCGCTGCGCCTGCACGGCTGGATCGCGCAGCCAAGCTACTCGCGCGCCAGCGCCGACCAGCAGTACCTCTACGTCAACGGCCGCGCCGTCCGCGACCGCAGCGTCGCGCACGCGGTGAAACAGGCCTATGCCGACGTCCTGTTCCACGGCCGCCAGCCGGCCTACGTGCTGTTCCTGGAGCTGGATCCGGCGCGGGTGGACGTGAACGTGCACCCGGCCAAGCATGAAGTGCGTTTCCGCGATTCGCGGATGGTCCACGATTTCGTCTATCGCACGCTGCATCAGGCGCTTGCCGACACCCGCGCTGGCAACGCCCCACTGGTCGCGGCGGTCAGCACCCAGGGCGTGGTCTCGCGCGAGCTGGCGGCGCGCGTGGCCGAACAGTCGAACCTGTCGCTGCGCGGCGACCCGCTGCGGGATGCGCATGCGCTGCTTTATGGCGCCGGACATGCCGTGTCGGAAGGCGGCGGGGTCGCGTACGCAGACGGTGTCCCGGGCGCGGGTATCGCACTCGGAGCAGCGCGTGCGGCGCAGGCCGGGGGAACGTACACCGGTGCGTCGGCCGCACTGCCTGATACCGGCGACGACGGCATCCCGCCGCTCGGCTTCGCCGTGGCACAGCTGCACGGCATCTTCATCCTCGCCGAAGCCGCCGACGGCATGGTCGTGGTCGACATGCACGCCGCCCATGAGCGCATCGGCTACGAGAAGCTCAAGACCGCGCACGACGGCGCCGGCCTGCGCCTGCAGCCGCTGCTGGTGCCGCAGGCGGTGGCGGTGAGCGAGCGCGAGGCCGACATTGCCGAGCGCGAGGCCGCGACCCTAGCCGAGCTCGGCTTCGAGGTTTCGCGCACCGGTCCGCAATCGCTGCTGCTGCGGGGCGTGCCGGCGCTGCTGGCCCAGGGCGATACCGAGGCCCTGCTGCGCGACGTGCTCGCCGACCTGCGCGAACATGGCGAGAGCCGCCGCGTGCGCGCTGCCCGCGACGAGCTGCTGTCAACCATGGCCTGCCACGGCGCGGTGCGCGCGCACCGGCGCCTGACCATCGCCGAAATGAACGCGCTGCTGCGCGACATGGAGGCCACCGAACGTTCGGGACAGTGCAACCACGGGCGCCCGACGTGGACGCGATTCTCGCTCGCCGATATCGACCGCTGGTTCCTGAGGGGACGCTGATGACCAGACACCTGCCGCCTGCCGCCTTCGCTGCGTGCATCCTGTTCGCCGTCGCGCTGGCGGGATGTGGTTCCGATGCGCCACCGGCCGGTGGCGACCATCAGGCCACCGGCGTGGCGCGGACCAGTCCGGCACTGACCGCGGCCGAGGCCGAGTGGCGCAGCGAGCGACGCGAAGGCCTGCTGGCCGTAGATGGCTGGACCAGCCTGGTCGGCCTGCACCGGCTCGAGCTGCGCGCGCACTACGTCGGCAACAGCGCCACCAGCGGGATCCGCCTGGGCCACGGTCCGGAGAAGCTCGGCCTGGTGCAGCAGGAGGGCGGCCGGGTGTACTTCACGCCTGAAAAAGGCGTGGACGTGGCCGTGGGCGACGCGCCGGTCCGCGGTCGCATAGAGATGCACGACGCCCTCGATGCGGAACCGACGGAGCTGCTGTTCGACGATGGCATGGGCAGGCTTTCGCTGATCACGCGCGGCGGTCAGCGCGCGCTGCGGGTCAAGCACGCGGAGGCGAGCGGGCGTACCGGCTTCGGCGAGCTGGAGTACTGGCCGGTGAATGCGGACTGGCTGGTCGAGGCGCGCTTCGAGCCGCATCCCGCCGGGCGCACCATCGACATCGCCAACATCGTCGGCGGCATCGACCCGCTTCCCAATCCGGGCGCGGTGGAATTCAGCAGGGACGGCGTCGACTACAGGCTCGAGGCCATCGACGGCGAGGACGGCGGCCTGTTCCTGATCTTTGCCGACCGCACCAACGGCCACGCCAGCTATGGCGCCGGCCGTTACCTGGATACCGCGCCGCCGGATGCGGCTGGCCGGGTGATCCTCAATTTCAACCGCGCCTACAATCCGCCCTGCGCCTTCACCGACTTCGCCACCTGCCCGCTGCCACCGCCGGAAAACCGGCTCGAGCTCGCGGTGACCGCGGGCGAGAAGGCCTACGCGAAACCGGGCAGCACGCCGCGGCAGGCCGGCAGCCAGGCCGCCGACGCCGACGCTGGCACCGGCGCCTGATCCCTGAAACCTGAAACCCGAACCCGAATCCCAGCAAAGGACCGCCATGCTCAACATCCACCGCGCCCGCGGGACCCTGTTCTCCGGCGCGCTTGCGGCAACGCTCGCCCTCGCGGCCACCGCCACCGTGATCGCCGCTCCGGTGCCGCCGGCGGACGCGCAGCCCGGCGCTGCCGCCGCCGCGGCTCAGGCGCCTCCGGTGCCGCTGCTGTGGAAGGTGTCCGACGAAGACAACTCGCTGTACCTGCTCGGCTCGTTCCACCTGCTGCTTCCCACGGACTATCCGCTGTCGCGCGACGTCGACATGGCTTTCGCCGACGCCGAAAAACTGGTGTTCGAGATCGCCCCGGACGAGCTGGCCTCGCCGCAGCTCGGCCTGCAGATGGCCCGGGCGGCAATGCGCACCGACGGCAGCACGCTTGACGACGAGCTGGGCCCGGAGCTGGCGGCGAAGCTTGCCGCCTGGGGCAGCGACAACGCCGCGCAGCTGGCCGCCACCGGCTTGACCGTCGAGGTGCTGCAGCGCTTCGAGCCCTGGTTCGTGGGCATGATGGTGACCATCAGCCAGATGACCGGGCTCGGCTTCGATCCCGCCATCGGGCTCGACGCGCACATGGGCGGGCTGGCGGAGGCCGCGCAGAAGCCGGTGGCGGGGCTGGAGACCGGTGCCCTGCAGATCGCCTTCCTCGACGGAATGGACACCGGCGAGCAGCTGCAGATGCTCGAGCAGGCGCTTGAACAGGCCGAAGCGGGTGCGGAGCAGATGCTCGCCCTGCACGGCGCCTGGCGAGCCGGCGATACACAAGCGATCATCGATGGCACGATCGCCGAGATGCGCCGCGAATTCCCCGCGCTGTACCAGGTGATCAACGTCGCGCGCAACGACGCCTGGGTGCCGAAGCTGGAAGCGCGGCTTCGCGAGGACGGCAGCGACGACAGCCTGGTGGTGGTCGGCGCCATGCACCTGCTGGGCGAGGACGGCGTGGTCGAGAAGCTGCGTGCGAAGGGCTATGCGGTGGAGCGGGTGTGTTCGGCGTGCGCTCGGCCGTGAGCGGGGATCCGCGTGCGCGCTACCACGAGGCCATAGATGCCCTGAACCGCGGCGACTGGCCCAGGGCGCAGTCGCTGGCGATGGCGCTGCTGCGCGAGGTGCCGCCGCATGCGGGCGTGTGCTTCGTGGCCGGCGTCGCCGCCCGCGAACAGCTGCAGATCCCGCTGGCGATCGAGCTGCTGGAGCAGGCGGTCCGCATCAATCCCGGGCGCCCGGACTATTTCGCGCAGCTGGCGCGCGCGCTGGCCCAGGCCAGCGAGCCCACGCGCGCGCACGAGGCCGCCGAGCGCGGCGCGGCGCTTCCGGGAGCCGATGCGACCACGCTCGACGCCCTTGGCCTTGCCTACACCGCCACCCACGACTATGTCCGGGCCGCGGAAATGTTCAGGCGCGCGGCGAAGATCGTGCCGGACTCGGCGCGCTTCCAGTACAACCACGCCACGGCCCTGATCCATGCCGGTGATACCGACGCCGCGGAACGGGCGCTCGACGCCTGCCTGCGCATCGACCCGACCTACTGGAAGGCCTACCTTTCGCGCGCGCAGCTGCGGCGGCACTCGCCCGAGGACAATCATATCGCCGGGCTCGAACACGTCCGCGAAGGGCTTGGCGACGACGCCATGGCGGTCCTGTGCGTGGATCTGGCCCTGTCCAGGGAGCTCGAGGACTGCGGCCGGCACGAGGAGGCGTTCGAGCGCCTGGTCTCGGGCAAGCGCGCCTGGCGGAGGCAGTCGCCGGCCTACACCAGCGCCAGCGACGAGGCTCTGTTCCAGGCGCTGGTCGGCGCCTGTCCGTCGCCTCCCGCCGATGGTGGCTGCGACAGCGACGCGCCGATCTTCGTCATCGGCCTGCCACGCTCGGGAACGACGCTCGTCGAGCGCGTGCTCAGCAGCCATTCTCAGGTGCACGCGGCCGGGGAGCTGCAGAACTTCAGCGTCGCGCTCAAGCGCGCGACCGGGAGCCGGACGCCGCCCGTGCTGGACCTGGACGTGGTCGAACGCAGCCGCGGCGGCCTGGACTGGAAGGCGCTGGGCGAGGCCTACCTGGCCAGCACGCGGCCCGGGACGGCGGCTGCGCCGCGCTTTGTCGACAAGCTCCCGCACAACTTCCTCTATGCCGGCTGCATCGCCGCGGCGCTGCCGAGGGCGCGGATCATCTGCCTGCGCCGGAACCCTATGGACAGCGTGCTCGGCAATTTCAGGCAGCTGTTCGCGCTCGGGTCGCCGATGTACGAGTACTCCTTCGACCTGTTGGACACGGCGCGTTACTACGTCCTGTTCGACCGGATGATGCGCAGCTGGCAGGAGCGCCTGGCTGGGCGGATCCTTGAAGTGTCGTACGAGGGCCTGGTGGACGACTTCGAGTCCGGCGCGCGGCGCCTGGTCGACTTCTGCGGCCTGCATTGGGAAGACGCCTGCCTGCGGTTCGAGGAGAACCCGGCACCGGTGGCCACGGCCAGTGCCGCGCAGGTGCGCGAGCCGGTCAACCGGCGCGCGATCGGTCGCTGGAAACGCTACGAACGCGAGCTTCAGCCGGTCCGCGAGCTGCTGGAGGCCGCCGGCATCGCCGTCGACGACTGAGCCGGCAGCATCACGATGCAGTCCACCGGGCAGGCCGGGACGCACAGCCGGCACCCGGTGCACAGCGGCTCCATCACCACGTGCATGCGCTTGCTGCCGCCGATGATCGCATCGACCGGGCAGGCCTGGATGCACTTGGTGCAGCCGATGCAGTCGGCTTCGACCACGAGCGCGAGCTCGGGCGGGCGGTGCTCGCCCAGGCTGCGGTCGTAGGACAGGGGCGGGACGCCGAGCAGACTCGCCAGCGCCCGTGCGCCGGCATCGCCACCCGGCGGGCAGCGATCCACGCCGGCCCCGCCGGCGGCCATGGCCTCGGCATAGGGCCGGCAGCCGGCGTAGCCGCATTGGCCGCACTGGGTCTGCGGGAGCAGGCGGTCGAGGCGTTCGACCAGGGCGTCTTCGCGGCGGGCGCCCATGGCGGGCTCAGCGCACCGGCATCCCGGGCCGGGCCGCGGCGTCGGCGCCCAGCAGGGCCAGTTCGCCGCCGTCGAAGCCGGCGGACAGGATCATGCCCTCGCTCAGGCCGAAACGCATCTTGCGCGGCGCCAGGTTGGCGATGAACACGACCTTGCGCCCGACCAGGGCGGCCGGCTCGCCGTAGCTGGCGCGGATGCCGGAGAAGACCTGGCGCGTGCCCAGCTCGCCGGCGTCGAGTTCGAAGCGCAGCAGCTTGTCCGAGCCGTCCACGAAGTCGCAGGCGACGACCTGGCCGATGCGCAGGTCGAGCTTCGCGAAGTCGTCGATGGTGATGGTTGGCGACGCGGCCTCGCCGTCCGCCGCGGTTGCCGGCGCAGCGGCCGGCGTGGACCGTGGCGCGGCCGCGGCATCGGCCGCGACATCGGGCGAGGCTTTCGCCTGCGCCGGGGCGGCACCCGTCGCGGTGGCATCGCGGGGCTTGAGGTCGTCCTTGCTGGATTCGATCATGGCGTTGACCTGCTTCGGGTCGATGCGGGTGAACAGCGGCTGGTAGGCGCGGATGCGATGCGCAAGCAGGGGCGCATCGAGGTCTTCCCAACGCGCCAGCGGCGCATCGAGGAAGTCCGCGACCTGCGAGGCCATCGCCGGCAGCACGGGCTGCAGCGCACCGGCGAGCACCCGGAACAGGTTCAGGCCCTGCGTGCAGACTTCCTGCAGCTCGGCGTCGGCGCCATCCTGCTTCGCGATCACCCAGGGCTTGCGCTCGTCGATCCAGCGGTTGGCCTCGTCGGCCAGCGCCATCACCTGGCGCAGCACGCTGGCGGGCTCGTTGCATTCATACGCCTCGCGCACCGGCGCCAGCGCGGCCACGAAGCGCGCGTACATGTCCGGCTCCGGCAGCCTGCCGGCGAGCATGCCGTCGAAGCGCTTGCCGATGAAGCCGGCGCAGCGGCTGGCAAGGTTCACGAACTTGCCGACGATGTCCGAATTCACCCGGGCCACGAAGTCGGCGAGGTTGAGGTCGATGTCCTCGACGCCGCCCCCGGACTTGGCCGCGAAGTAGTAGCGCAGCGCCTCGGCCGGCAGGCCGGCATCAAGCCAGGTCCGCGCCATCACGAAGGTCCCGCGAGACTTCGACATTTTCGCGCCGTCGACGGTCAGGTAGCCGTTGACGTGCAGGCGCGTCGGCGCGCGATGGCCGCTGCCGTGCAGCACCGCGGGCCAGAACAGGCCGTGGAAATTGATGATGTCCTTGCCGATGAAGTGGTGCATTTCGGTCTGGCTGGCGGGCGCGGTGAATGCCGCGTAGTCCAGGCCTTCGCGTTCGCACAGCGCTTGGAAGCTCGCCAGATAGCCGATCGGCGCGTCGATCCAGACGTAAAGGTACTTGCCGGGGTGGCCCGGAATCTCGAAGCCGAAGTAGGGCGCGTCGCGGGAGATGTCCCAGGCGCGCAGGCCGCCTTCGCCGTCGACCCATTCCAGCAGCTTGGCCTTGACCCCCGGCACCGCGACGTCGCCGGCGAGCCACTCGCGCAGGAAGGCCTCGAAGTGGCCGACTTCGAAGAAGAAGTGCTCGCTGTCGCGCATCTCCGGCGTGGCACCGCTGACTACGGAATACGGCTCCAGCAGTTCCGTGGGTGAGTACGTGGCGCCACAGTGCTCGCAGTTGTCGCCGTACTGGTCGGCGGTGCCGCAGCGCGGGCAGCGGCCCTTGACGTAGCGGTCGGGCAGGAACATGCCCTTGGCCGGGTCGTAGAGCTGGGCGACCGAGCGCCGGGTGATGTGGCCGGCGTCGTCGAGGCGCTTGTAGATCGCTTCGGTGATCTCGCGGTTGCGCTGCGAATGCGTGGAATCGTAGTTGTCGAAAGCGACGCCGAAGTCGGCGAAGTCGCGCTCGTGCCCGGCCTGGATTCCGGCGACGAAAGCCTCAGGCGTGGTCCCGGCCTTCTCGGCGGCCAGCATGATCGGCGTGCCATGGGTGTCGTCGGCGCAGACGTAATGCACGGTGCCGCCGGCCATGCGCCGCGCGCGTACCCAGACGTCGGCCTGCACGTAGCCGACCAGGTGGCCAATGTGCAGGGGACCGTTGGCATAGGGTAGGGCGTTGGTGACCAGTGCGGGGCGTGACATGGCGTGGCTGCGTGCGGAAGGACGCGAATTATCGCATGCCCGCCTGGAGCGTCCCCGGTCGCGGCAGGCCCGGAAACGACAGGGCCCGGCGCTGGCCGGGCCCTTCGTGCGGTTGAAGGAACGGAGGACTAGATCCGTTCCCAGACCTGGGACTTGCAGAAGAAGGCCACGCACCCCGACACCTTGAGCTTCGTGCCGTTTTCCACCAGCTCCATCTTCGACTTGTAGACCTTGCCCTCGTCGGGCTTGAGGATGGTGCCGCCCGACCAGGAGGCGCCGTCGGCCTTCATGCCGCGGATGATCTCCATGCCGGTGATCGGCTTGTCCTTGCGGTCGTCCTTGCACTTGTCGCAGGCGGGGTTGGGCTTGCTGGGGTCGATGAGTTCGACAATGCGGCCACTGAGCGTGCCGTTCGCTGCCTGGGTGATCTCGACGATCGATTTCGCCTTGTTGGTCTCGTCGTCGATGGTCTTCCAGCGCCCGGTGGGCGACGACGCCTGTGCGAAGGCGAGCGTGGGCAGCACGAGGAGCAGGGGCAGGGCGGCTTGCATCAGGCGCATTTCAGGACTCCGGGACAGGGACCGACGAAGGTGGTGGGCCGTCGGCCGCATCGTGCCGGACAGCCAGCCGCCACGATACCCGTCCCCGCCCCGGAAAGAAAAAGTTCATCCCCCTGCCTCCACGGCGGGCACGGACCTTTTGCGCGGTGGTGGACGGGGGCAACGTCGACGCAGACGTCGCAATCGGGCGGTCTCACCGGATCAAGCGGCACAGGCACAGGTACAGCCGCGGCCACGCCGGCGAGCGCGACGCTCTTGATCTCCGTCCCGAAGCCAAGAAGCGCCACGGGCCGTCCCGTGCACAGGGGATGTGCGTACAGCCGGCCATGGATGGCCGGCGGCCGGCTTTCCCTCAATCGGGAGAAGAACCAAAAAAAGGGCCCCGGTTTCCCGGGGCCCTCCGTGTTGCGGCAGAGGCTTGCTGGCCGGATCAGCGGCCGAAGAGGTAACGCGCCTCCAGGTAGTACGCACGGCCATACACGTTCCACACCGAGCTGTTGTACGGCGCGCCCGAGGTGTTGAGGTACGAATCGTCGATCGGCGGCATGTCGTTGAACAGGTTGTTCACCAGCAGCGAGAAGCTGATGTTCTCGAGCGGCGACCAGCTGAACGACGCGTTGTAGGTCGTGAACGAACCGATCTTGTGCGACAGCGGATCGTCATAGGTGTCGACCACGCGGGCGCGATAGTTCGGCGTCGAACCGGTCCAGTTGGCATACAACGTGGATGACAGGTTGTTCTTCGTCCAGGTCACCGAGGCATCCGCCTTGCGCTGTGGATCCGAGGACCACCACGGGCGGCGCAGCATGTCCACCATCCCGTCTTCCGCATACTGCTGGTATTCGTGGCTCAGCTTCTGCGTGTAGTTGGCACGGAGGTTGAACTCGCCCACCACGCCCGCGTCGACGGCGTAGTTGATGCCGGCGGTGAGGGCCTCGAGCGTTTGCCGCGACACGTTGACCTTCGGGGTGTAGATCTCGTTCACGTTGCCCGTGGCGCCGCGCGTGATCTGCGACAGGGTCATCTGGCAGAGCGTCGAGCTGATTTCATCGATTCCGGTACGGCAGCGGTATTCCTGCAGCATCAGGGCGTCGGGGCTCTGCTGGGTGACCTCGTCCTCGATGTCCCAGCTGTGGTAGTCGAGGCTGACGGACATGCGGTCGATCGGCGCCCACACCACGCCGGCGCTCCAGACGTCGGCATTGATCGGGTCGAGCTCGGTGCTGCCTTCCTGGACGCCGAAGACCTGGCGGTTGCCGTAGGCGGCGGGGCAGTTCGTCGTGCTACCCGGCTCGAAGCCCAGGAGCGAGCAGTTGTAGTAGTCGGTGACGAAGGTGTAGTAGCCGCTTTCGCCCTGGTAGAGGTCGGACAGGGTCGGGGAGCGGAACGCGGTGCCGTACTTGCCGCGGAGCAGCAGGGTGTCGCTCGGACGCCACTCGAGGCCGAGGCTGTAGGTCGGCTTGTCGATGGTGCGGCCGGAAGCCTTGAACGAGTCGTAGCGGCCCGCCAGGGTGACGGTCAGCGGCTCGAGTACCGGCATGCGCAGCTCGGTCACCACGGCGTAGCGGTCGCGGTCGCCGCCGCCGGCAACGGCGGTGGTGCCCCAGATGTCGCCATTCAGATAGCCCGGGTGCGGATCGTAGCTCCAGGACTGCTGGCCGTACTCCAGCGCCACGGCCAGGCCGGCGTCGCCGCCCGGCATGCCGAACAGGCTGGCGTTGGTGACCTGGGCGCGGATCATCTCGTCTTCGGTCTTGCTGCGCGACACGGCGTAGCCGGTCATCGCGGCGAAGTCCTCGGGCGAGATCGGCTGGTAGAACGCCGCGTAGTCCGGCTCGAAGACCGGGTAGGCGCCGAACAGCGGATCCCAACCCAGCTGCGGGCCGAGGACGCGCTCCTGGAAGTAGTCGTTCATCGCGTCGGCCCAGCGGACCCAACCATGCTCGTTGAGCTCGTAGTCGGTGCGGGTGTAGCCGATGTCGTAGTCCCAGGCGGAGTCGCCGAAGGTCCCGTTCACACCGAACGTGATGCGCATGGACTCGCTCTTGTCGCGCTGCATCGTGTTCTCGTAGCCGCCCTGGCCCATGTCTTCGGGGGCGAAGGAGCGCTGCAGGCCGAGGAGCGAGCCGGGGGGCAGTCCGGCAAGGCAGGCCGGATCAGGGTCTTCGCCGCAGAAATAGCCGCCGTACGCGTCAGCGATGTCATTGCCCACGCGCGGGTCGAAGTAGTAGCCCCATCCGGGGCCGGTGCCCCACCAGGTGTAGTTGGAGCCGACGTGGTACTTCACCGTCTCGCGGCTGTACAGCGCGCTGGCGTACAGCTGGGTGGAATCGTTGATGTCGAAGGTCAGGTTGCCGTAGGCCTGGGTGGCTTCCTTCGAGTTGAGCAGGGTGCGGTAGCCGGGGCTGTTGTACGAACCGCAGTAATAGCCGTCGCCGAAGCCGGGACGCTCGGCCAGGCCCTCGCCGCCGTCGAACAGGTGTTCGACGTTCGCGCAGTTGTTCGGGTCCACCCACTTGTAGCTGGTGAAGGGGCTGTGGACCAGGAAGTCGCGGCTTGCCGGGCGGGCGCCCTGGCCCCCTTCGAAGTAGGTCTTGGTCATGTCGCGGTCGTAGCCCCAGATCGCGCCACGCTCTTCGTACTGGGCCCCAAGCAGGACGTTCAGGCGGTCCTCGACGCCGGAGAAACCGGTGGCGACGCTGGCGCGGAAGCTGTTGCCGCCGCCCTCGCTGTAGCCGCCGCCGCGGATGTTCAGGGCGACGCCTTCCATGCGCTTCTTCAGGATGACGTTGATCACGCCCGCGATCGCATCAGAACCGTACAGCGAGGACTGGCCGCCGGGCAGGATCTCGATGCGCTCGATCAGGTCGATCGGGATGCCGCTGATGTTGTTGAAGGTGTCGGAGCCGTTGTACAGCGCCGGATAGTTGGCCATCGGGCGGCCGTCGATCAGGTACTTCACGTAGCCCGGGGGCAGGCCGAACAGACTGACCGTCTCCGCGCCCTGCGTGAACGACGCCGACGACTGCGCGCCCTGCACGCCGCCGGTGGCGAACGAGCTCTTCTGCAGCACGTCGGACACGCTGGTGAAGCCGCGCGCCTGGATGTCCGCGGCGGTGATCACCGTGACCGGAGTGAACGTCTCGATTTCGGTCTGCGGGATCAGCGAGCCGGTCACGGTGACGCGGTCAAGCGTCGTGGCGCTGCTGGAGGTAGTGGTGCTCTCGTCCCCGGCGGCCTCCTGGGCCATCGCGAGTCCGGTAACGGACATCGACAGCGCGGCGACGAGCGCCATGCTGAGCGAATTGGGCTTGAAGCCGGTTCGGCGCTGTTGAGTCATTCTGATCCCCTGCATTTGCACGTTAATGCTCTGAAGAGCTGGTCGTTTTGAAAAGCCTTTCCGATTGCGTCCCGTTGCCTCTCCTTCCCAGGGACAACGGTCATCGGAACTTAACATGCACTTAACCGCATTGCCATAGAGACGGTGGGCGCAATATCCGGCAGCCCCTGGCGGCCGCGGATTAGCGATCCAGGAACCATTGGCGCAAGCTATGCGCCCATCGCTGGTTCCAGATCGCAGGAGACGCCGTGTTGTTCTCAGACAATCGCCCGGACGCCACTGCCCGGGTAGCGGCCCGCGCCGTGCAGGGCAACCTGAAGCCGTTGCCGCGGGTCCGCAACATCATCGCCATCGGCTCGGGCAAGGGTGGGGTGGGCAAGTCCACCACCGCCGTGAACCTGGCCCTCGCGCTGGCCGGCGATGGCGCCCGGGTCGGCATCCTCGACGCCGACGTGTATGGCCCCAGCATCCCGACCATGCTCGGCCTCTCGGGGCGCCCCGAGAGTCCGGACAACAAGTCGATCCTGCCCATGCGCGCCCACGGCATAGAAGCCATGTCGATCGGGCTGCTGGTCGAACAGGACACGCCGATGATCTGGCGCGGGCCGATGGCAACCTCGGCCCTGACCCAGCTGCTCAACGACACCCTGTGGGGTGGCGACGAGGGCCTGGACTACCTCATCGTTGACCTGCCGCCGGGCACCGGTGACATCCAGCTGACCCTGGCGCAGAAGATCCCTGTGGCGGGGGCGGTGATTGTGACCACGCCGCAGGACGTGGCCACCCTGGACGCGCGCAAGGGGCTGAAGATGTTCGAGAAGGTCGAGGTCGCGGTGCTGGGCCTGGTCGAGAACATGGCTGTGCATGTGTGTTCGAACTGCGGTCATGCCGAACACGTCTTCGGCGAGGGCGGGGGCGCGCGCATGGCGGAGCAGTACGGCGTGCCGCTGCTGGGCTCGCTGCCGCTCGAGCGGGCGATCCGTGAACACGGCGACGCGGGCACCCCCGTGGTGCTGGCGGCGCCGGGTTCGCCGGCGGCCGCCGCCTATCGGGCGCTTGCCGCCAACCTTGTCGCGGAGCTGGCCAAGCGCCCGCGCGCGCCGGCCGCGATCTCGGCCTCGCTAATGTAGCCGGCGTCCGGCAGCCCGCGGCAGCGGGTGCCGGGCCGGTCGCCAGTCCATACAATTGCGGCTCCTGCCCGCGGCGCACCGCCGCCCGGGCGCCGCATCCGGGAGCCGCATGAGCATCAAGTCCGACCGCTGGATCCGCCGCATGGTCGCGGAGAAGAACATGATCGAGCCCTTCGAGCCCGGCCAGGTCAAGTTCGTCGACAAGGGCGGCGCCAGCGCCGAGCGCATCGTGAGCTACGGCACCTCGAGCTACGGCTACGACGTGCGCTGCTCGCGCGAGTTCAAGGTGTTCACCAACATCAACTCCACGATCGTCGACCCGAAGCACTTCGATCCCAAGAGCTTCGTCGACATCGAGGCCGATGAATGCATCATCCCGCCGAACTCGTTCGCGCTGGCGCGCACCGTCGAGTACTTCCGGATCCCGCGCGACACCTTGGTGGTCTGCCTGGGCAAGAGCACCTACGCGCGCTGCGGGATCATCGTCAACGTGACCCCGCTGGAGCCGGAGTGGGAGGGCCATGTCACGCTGGAGTTCAGCAACACCACGCCACTGCCGGCGCGCATCTACGCCAACGAGGGCGTGGCCCAGATGCTGTTCTTCCAGGCTGCCGCCGATGATGTCTGCGAAACCTCGTACAAGGACCGCGGCGGCAAGTACCAGGGCCAGACCGGGGTCACCCTGCCACGGACCTGAGCCTGTTCAGCTGGCCAGCGCCGCCTGCAGTTCGCGCACCCGGCCGACCAGGGCTTCGGGCGCGTAGGGGCGCGCGGCAATCCGGCCCCAGACCGGCGCCGGCCAGGCCGGGTCGTGCTCGAAGCGGGCGATCACGTGCACATGCAGCTGCGGCACCAGGTTGCCGAGCGCGGCGACGTTGAGCTTGTGCGGCTGGAACACGTCGAGAAGCAACCGTTCGCAGCGGCTGATCTCCTCGACCAGGGACGCGCGCTGCGGGGGGGTGAGGTCGAGCAACTCGCGCGCGCCGGCCACCCGCGGCACCAGCACCAGCCACGGATAGTTGCTGTCGTCCAGCAGTTGCAGGTCGCACAGCTCCAGGCTGGCCAGCGGATGGCTGTCGGCGGCGAGCTGCGGATGCAGGGCGTAGGGTTCGTGCTGCGGTGACCTGTGCCTGGGCATGGCGCCCTCCTTCAATGGTCCGCTGCGGGCGCGGGCGCGCTCGGCGGGAAGTCGGTCCTCGGGTCGATTCTAGCCCGCCGCTATAATCGCCGTGCGAAGACCCCGCACCCTCCCGTCCGCGTAGCGCGGACCCTTTTCCAGAAGTTGCCCCAGCGCATGACCGACACCACCTCCCCGACCGCCCCGCGCGTGGGCTTCGTCAGCCTCGGCTGCCCGAAGGCCCTGGTCGACTCCGAGCGCATCCTCACCCAGCTCCGGGTCGAAGGCTATGCGCTGTCGTCCAGCTACGATGCCGCCGACGTGGTGGTGGTCAACACCTGCGGCTTCATCGACTCGGCCGTGGCCGAATCACTGGACGCGATCGGCGAGGCCATGGCCGAGAACGGCAAGGTGATCGTGACCGGCTGCCTGGGCAAGCGCGCCGAGGTCATCCGCGAGGCGCACCCGGGCGTGCTTTCGATCAGCGGCCCGCAGGACTACGCCAGCGTCATGGACGCAGTGCACAAGGCGCTGCCGCCGCGGCACGATCCCTTCATCGACCTCGTGCCCGCGCCGCGCCTCAGCGGCGAGGACTACGCGTCGGGGGTGAAGCTGACGCCCAAGCACTACGCCTACCTGAAGATCTCCGAAGGCTGCAACCACCGCTGCAGCTTCTGCATCATCCCCTCGATGCGCGGCGACCTGGTGTCGCGCCCGGTCGACGAAGTACTGCGCGAGGCCGAGCGCCTGGTGCACGGCGGCGTACGCGAGCTGCTGGTGGTGTCGCAGGATACCTCGGCCTACGGCGTCGACCTGCGCTACGCCGAGCGCCCGTGGCGGGGCAGGGCCTACCAGACCCGGATGAAGGCGCTGTGCGAAGGCCTGTCCGAGCTCGACGCCTGGGTGCGGCTGCACTATGTCTATCCGTACCCGCACGTCGACGGCATCATCGAGCTGATGACGCAGCACAAGGCCGACGGCCAGCCGCGGCTGCTGCCCTACCTCGACATCCCCTTCCAGCACGCCAGCCCGCGCATACTGAAGCTGATGAAGCGCCCGGGTGCCGTCGAGCGGACGCTCGAGCGCGTGCAGTCCTGGCGTGCCGCCTGCCCGGAGCTCACCGTGCGTTCGACGTTCATCGTCGGCTTCCCGGGCGAGACCGAGGCGGAATTCGAAGCGCTGCTCGAGTTCCTCGATGAGGCGCAGCTGGACCGCGTCGGCGCCTTCGCGTACTCGCCGGTCACCGGTGCCGCCGCGAACGCGCTGCCGGACCCGGTGCCGGAAGCCGTGAAACAGGAGCGGCTGGCGCGCTTCATGCAGCGCCAGGCCGACATTTCCGCGGCGCGGCTGGAAGCCAAGGTCGGCACCGTGCAGCGCTGCATCGTCGATGCCATCGATGGCGACCTGGCGATCGCGCGTTCGATGGCCGACGCGCCGGAGATCGACGGCCTGGTGCAGGTGCAGGATGGCCGCGAGGCGGGACTTGTCCCGGGCGAATTCGCGGACATCCGGATCATGGGCAGCGACGAGCACGATCTTTATGGCGAGGTGGAATACAACGGCTGAGGCCTGCCCACCCTCCGCTGCAACGCTGAGGCGGGCTGGTGGAAGAGCGTCGCGCTTTACCGTGAGCCGGACTTTCCCGACGGGTATCGCAGCTATAGCTGCTCCTACAGGCTTCGTGTCAGCGCCAGCGCGCCAGGAGGTCCCGCGCCAGCGCCTCAGTCCGCGGGGTAATCCACCGCGACCACGGTGAAGCTGCGCCCTCCGCCCGGGAGCTCCACTTCGACCGCGTCGTCCAGCCGCTTCTTCAAGAGCGCGCGCGCCAGCGGCGAATCGATGCTGATCCAGCCCAGCGTGGCATCGGTCTCGTCCGGGCCGACGATGCGGTAAGTCGAGCATTCGCCGCTGGCGACATCCTCCACCTCCACCACGGCGCCGAAATACACCGCGGACGGGTCGCTGGGGGCGGTGTCGACCACACGCAGCTCCTGCAGGCGCCTGGAGAGATAGCGCACGCGACGGTCGATCTCGCCGAGCTGCTTCTTGCGGTAGGTGTATTCGGCGTTCTCCGAGCGGTCGCCCTCGGCCGCGGCGGCGGCGAGCGCGCGCACCACCTCGGGGCGGCGCACGCGCCAGAGATCGTCGAGCTCGGCCTTCAGGCGCGCGTGCCCCTCCGGGGTAACCAGGGCAGTCGATTTTTCCGGAGGCGGGCGCCAGCGCGACATGGCGGCTTCAGCGCCTGCTGGACGCCGACACGGACGCCGACGCTGAGGGGCGGACCATGCGCGCGCTCACTTCTTGCCCGTCAGGCCGCCGAAGAGCCCGCGCAGGATCTGCCGGCCGATCTGGTTGCCGACCGTGCGCGCGGTCTGCTTGGCCATGGTTTCGACCATCCCCTGGCGGCGTTTGGTGCCGAACACCGCGTCCTTCATCGATTGCGCGAAGCCGCCGCCCGATTCCTGTTCATCCTGCTTCGCGGTGCGCGCCTTTGGCGCATCGGCCTGCGCGGCGAGCTTGTCGGCCTTCTGCGCCAGCATCTCGAACGCCGACTCGCGGTCCACCGCTGTGTCGTACTTCGCGCCTACCGGGCTGCCGGCGCGAACCCGCTCGCGCTCGGCATCGGTGATCGCGCCCATCCGGCAGCGCGGCGGCGCGACCAGGGTCTGTTCCACCGGCATGGGTGCGCCCTTGCCTTGAAGCGTTGAAACCAGCGCTTCGCCGGTGCCGAGCTGGCCGATGGCGCTGGCGACATCCAGCCCGGGGTTGGACACGAAAGTTTCGGCCGCGGTGCGCACTGCCTTCTGGTCGCGGGGAGTGTAGGCGCGCAGCGCGTGCTGCACGCGGTTGCCGAGCTGGCCGAGCACGTTGTCAGGCACATCGTCCGGGAACTGCGAGCAAAAGTAGACGCCCACGCCCTTGGAGCGGATCAGGCGCACCACCTGCTCGATGCGCTGCAGCAGCGCCGCCGGTGCGTCGTTGAACAACAGGTGCGCTTCGTCGAACACGAACACCAGCTTCGGCTTGTCCAGGTCGCCCACTTCGGGCAGCGTTTCGAACAGCTCGGACAACAGCCACAGCAGGAAGCTCGAATACAGCCGCGGCTTCAGGATCAGCCGGTCCGCGGCCATGATGCTGACCACGCCGCGGCCGTTGCTGGTGGTGCGCATGATGTCGGCCAGCTCAAGCGCCGGCTCGCCGAAGAAGGCCTCGCCGCCGTCGGACTCCAGGCGCAGCAGCGCGCGCTGGATGGCGCCGATCGAGGGCGTGCTGACCAGGCCGTACCGCGTGGACACCGCCTTGCGCTCTTCGGCCACGAGGCCGAGCAGGGCGCGCAGGTCGGCGAGGTCGAGCAGCAGCAGGCCGCGGTCATCAGCCAGCTTGAACACGATGTCGAGCACGCCCGACTGGGTGTCGTTGAGCTCCAGCATGCGCGAAAGCAGGGTCGGTCCGATTTCGCTGACCGTGGTCCGTACCGGGTGGCCCTGCTTGCCGTAGATGTCCCAGAACAGCACCGGACTGGCTTCAGGGCCGTAGGCGTCGACGCCGATCATCTCCGCGCGCTCGCGCAGCTTGTCGCCGATCTCGCCGGGCACGGCCAGGCCCGCGACGTCGCCCTTCACGTCGGCCAGGAACACCGGCACGCCGATCCGCGAGAAGCCCTCGGCCAGGGTCATCAGGGTCACTGTCTTGCCGGTGCCGGTGGCGCCGGCCACCAGGCCGTGGCGGTTGGCGAACTTCGGCTGCAGGAAAACGCGACCGCCGGTCTCCGGCAGGGAATCGGGACGGGTGACGGCCTTGCCGACGAGGATCGGGTCCATGGGGGCTCCTGTGTGATGGGCGGATTCTAGCGAGAAGGCGCCGCGGGAGCGGGGCCCCGGGCGCAAGGCTTGCCGGTGGCCGAGAGCGGCCGCTACCCTGCGGGATCGAAACGCAGTCCCCGGTCCCCGAATGCCCCCATTTTCAGTTGTCCTGCCGCGGCTGGCGCTTGCCGCGGCCGTTGCAGTCCTTGCCTTGTACTCCCCCGAAGCCTCCGCGCAGTCAAAGCGCGACCGCGCCGCCGCCGCGGACCTGGTCGAACGCATGGCCACCGCCGAGACCCGCTACCGCGAATCGCTGGTCAAGGCCGCCAACGCCGATCCAGTCGCGATCGAGGAAGGCAATGCCGCGCTCGAGGACATGGAAGACGTGATGCTGGCCTGCGAGAAGCAGCGCGGCTGCGAGCTGGCGTCACTGCTGCCGGGCTGGAAGCGGCTGCTGAAGGCCCGGGCCGACGACGCCGCGGGCGTGGACGGCGGTGAATTCGATCCCGAAGGCCTCGACGAGGGCGGCCTGCCGACCGGCGACGTGCCCGAGGCGGCCACGGCCGCGGCGCTGCTGAGTGAAGACGGCCAGCGCTTCGTGCGCATGGTGCAGTTCAATCCGGCGGTGCAGGAAGGCATCCGTCGCTGGCTCACCGACATGCGCGTGTCGCTGATCACCAGCCACGAGAACTACCAGTACATGCGCCACCTGATGGCGCCGGCCTTCGAGAAACGAGGCCTGCCCGAAGCGCTGCTGTTCGGGATCATGGCGAAGGAATCCACCGGCCGCGTGCACGTGGGGTCCCGCGCCGGCGCGGTGGGTCCGCTGCAGTTCATGCCCGCCACCGGGCGGCGTTTCGGACTGGGCGTGGATGCCAGCGGCTTCGACACCCGCTACGACCCCGCACTCTCCGCGGACGCGGCGTCGAGCTACCTCAGCGAGCGCTTCGCCGAGTTCGGCAACGAGGTCGAAAAGTGGCTGGCCGCCTACAACGGCGGCGAAGGCCGGGCAAAGCGCATCCACGAGGCCAGCGGCGGGCGACCGTTCTGGGATGCCGACGTCTACAACCAGTTCCCGGCCGAGACCCGCGACTACGTGCCGATGGTGATCGCCGCGGCCTGGCTGTACCTGCATCCCAGGGAGTACGGCCTGAGTTTCCCGCGTGCCGATGTTCGTCCCACGCACTTCGCGCTTTCGCGACCGGCATCGATCTACGAACTCAGCGTGTGCATGGGCGACAGTGGCAGCCGGTATGGCTACATGCGCCAGCTGCGCAACCTCAACCCCCGCTTCGAGGCCGACCAGGTGATTCCGGCCGGGGCCGTTCTGCAGGGCACCACGCGCATGGCCGGGCTGTACAAGCGCTGGTGCGCGCAGGGCCGGCGCGCGGAGCTTGCGCGGCAACTGATGGGGAGCAGCGTCAGTGCGGCGCTGGTGCGCACCGGACCGGTTGAAGCGGTGCGTCCTGCCGGGACCACGGTCGCCACCGGCGTGGCGGTGCCGGCCGCAGGGCCGCGCGAACACCGCGTGGCGCGCGGCGAAACCCTGGTCGCGATCGCGCGCAGGTACGGCTGCGAGGTGCAGAAGCTGGTCCAGGCCAACGGCCTGAAGGCGCCTGCGTACGCCATCCGCACCGGCCAGCGCCTGCGCCTGGAAGGATGCAGCCGCTGAAGCGCACGGAGCCGTCGCGCTCCGCCTGCCACACTGCGCGCATGCAACTGCGCTTCGACAACGCCTTCCTGCGCGAACTCCCTGGCGATCCGCTCGCCGGGCCGGGCGTGCGCCAGGTACAGGGTGCGGCGTGGTCGCGGGTCGCGCCGACGCCGGTTGCGGCGCCGCGGCTGGTCGCGCATGCGGCCGAGGTGGCCGCTCAGCTGGGTGTCGACGCGGGCGACGTTGCCTCGCCGTCGTTCGCCCGGGTCTTCGGCGGCAACCGGCTGCTCGAGGGCATGGACCCCTGGGCCGCGAACTACGGCGGCCACCAGTTCGGGCACTGGGCCGGCCAGCTCGGCGACGGGCGTGCGATTAGCCTCGGCGAAGCCGTGGCCGCCGATGGCAGCAGGCACGAACTGCAGCTCAAGGGCGCGGGGCAGACGCCGTATTCCCGCGGCGCAGATGGCCGCGCGGTGCTGCGCTCCTCGATCCGCGAGTTCCTGTGCAGTGAAGCCATGCATCACCTGGGCGTGCCGACCACCCGCGCGCTGTCGCTCGTGGCCACCGGCGACACCGTGGTGCGCGACATGTTCTACGACGGCCATCCGCGGCCGGAGCCCGGGGCGGTCGTGTGCCGGGTGGCGCCGTCGTTCATCCGCTTCGGGACCTTCGAGCTGCCGGCTTCGCGCGGCGACGTGGACCTGCTGCGCGCGCTGGCCGAGTTCTGCATCTGGCGGGATTTTCCATGGCTGCTCGGGAGTGCAGGCGATGACGGGCGCGGGAACGGCGCGCCATGCGACGGCCAGGGGCGGTCGCTTGCGGCCCTGCGCGCAGCGGGCGCGTTCGACGAGGCGCTGTTCGCGCGCTGGTTCCATGAGGTCTGCGTGCGCACGGCACGGCTGGTCGGCCACTGGATGCGCGTGGGCTTCGTCCACGGCGTGCTCAACACCGACAACATGTCGATCCTCGGGCTCACGATCGACTACGGCCCGTATGGCTGGATCGACGATTACGACCCCGACTGGACCCCCAATACCACCGATGCGAAGGGGCGCCGCTACCGCTTCGGCTGGCAGCCGCGCATCGCACACTGGAACCTGTCGCGGCTGGCCGGCGCGCTGTCGCCGCTGTTCGCCGATGCCGCACCGCTGCAGGCCGGGCTCGACGCCTACGCGGCCACCTGGGCCGAGTGCGAGCGCGACAATGCCGCCGCCAAGCTGGGGCTGTCAGACTGCAGCGATGGCGACGTCGAGCTGATGCGCACGCTGCAGGCGCTGATGCACCGCAGCGGCGCCGACATGACACGCTTCTTCCGCGCGCTGTCGGACATCGATGTCGAAGCAGGGACTCCGCCGGCCATGCCGCTGCGCAGCGCCTTCTACGACCTCGCCCGCCTGGCCGACCACGCCGCTGCGCTGGACGCCTGGCTCGCCCGTTACGCCGCCCGCTGCCGGGCGGACGCGCTGCCCCGCGAGGCCCGGGTTGCCCACATGCACGCCGCCAATCCGCGCTACGTGCCGCGCAACTACCTGGCCCAGCAGGCGATCGACCGCGCCGAATCCGGCGACGAGTCGGGAATCGCCGAGCTGCTGGACGTGTTCCGGGACCCCTACGGCGAGCAGCCGGGCCGCGAAGCCTTTGCCGCCCTGCGCCCCGACTGGGCCCGAGACCGCGCCGGCTGCTCGATGCTGTCCTGCAGTTCATGAACATGCCGGTCGCGGCGCCCGCGACCGGTAGAATGGGCGGATGCCCCTGATCACACTGAATTCGGTCGACTACAGCGTCGGCGGTCCGCTCCTGCTCGAGAAAGTCGAGCTGGCCATTGAACCCGGCGAGCGCATCGCGCTGATCGGCCGCAACGGCGCCGGCAAGTCCACCCTGATGCGCCTGCTGTCGGGCGAGATCAAACCCGACGACGGCGACATCCGCCGCGACGGCACCGTGCGCGTGTCGCGCCTGGAGCAGGAGGTGCCTGCCGGCGCCGGCGGCACCGTGTTCGACGTCGTTGCCGAAGGCATGGGCGAGCTGGGCGCTTGGCTGGCCGAGTTCCACCACCTGAGCCACGGCGACAACTACGATGCCGACGCGATGTCGGCGGTGCAGGCGAAGATCGATGCCGCCGACGGCTGGGCCGCGGACCAGCGGGTGGAGGAGACCCTGCAGAAGCTCGACCTCGACGGCGAGCTGGCGTTCTCCGAGCTTTCCGGCGGCATGAAGCGCCGCGTGCTGCTGGCGCGCGCGCTGGTGTCGGCGCCCGACCTGTTGCTGCTGGACGAGCCCACCAACCACCTCGACATCGCCGCCATCGACTGGCTGGAGAGCTTCCTGAAGGGCTGGTCCGGCGCGCTGGTGTTCGTCACCCATGACCGCCGCTTCCTGCGCGCGCTGGCCACGCGGATCGTCGAGATCGACCGCGGCCAGGTGACCAGCTGGCCCGGCGACTGGGGCAACTATCTGCGCCGCAAGGAAGAGCGGCTCAACGCCGAGGCGCAGGAGAACGCGCGCTTCGACAAGATGCTGGCGCAGGAGGAGATCTGGATCCGCCAGGGCATCAAGGCGCGCCGCACCCGTGACGAAGGCCGCGTGCGGCGCCTGGAGGCGATGCGCAACGACCGCGCCAAGCGCCGCGAGCTGACCGGCAACGTGCGCATGGATACCGCGCAGGCCGGGGCTTCGGGCAAGAAGGTGATCGAGGCCAAGGAGGTGTCGTTCGCGTTCGGCGACCGCGCGATGGTGCGCGACTTCTCCACCACCATCCTGCGCGGCGACCGCATCGGCCTGGTCGGCGCCAACGGCAGCGGCAAGACCACGCTGCTGAAGCTGCTGCTCGGCCAACTGCAGCCGCAGTCCGGCGAGATCCGCATCGGCACCCAGCTGCAGATCGCCTATTTCGACCAGTACCGCGCGACCCTGCGCGAGGACTGGAATGCACTGGAGAACGTGGCCGAGGGCCAGGACTTCGTCGAGGTCGGCGGCAAGCGCAAGCACGTGATCGGCTACCTGCAGGATTTCCTGTTCACGCCCGAACGCGCGCGCGCGCCGATCACCCGACTGTCCGGCGGCGAACGCAACCGCTTGCTCCTGGCCAAGCTGTTCGCGCAACCGTCGAACCTGCTGGTGATGGACGAACCCACCAACGACCTCGACGTCGAGACGCTCGAGCTGCTCGAGGAACTGCTGGCCGACTACCCGGGCACGCTGCTGCTGGTCAGCCACGACCGCGACTTCCTCGACAACGTGGTGACCTCCACCCTGGTGATGCAGGACGGCGGCGAGGGCCGCATCGGCGAATACGTCGGCGGATACAGCGATTGGCTGCGGCAGAAGTCGTCGGCCGTCCCGGCCCTGGCCACGGCGTCGCAAGGCCGTGCCGGAACCAGGCCAACGGCGAGCGCGGCTGCAGCACCGGCCCCGGCACCGGCACCGCGCCGAAAGCTGGGCTTCAAGGAGGCGCGGGAGCTCGAGCAGCTGCCGGCGCGCATCGAAGCCCTTGAAGGCCGGATGGCCGGGCTCACTGCCAGGCTGTCGGATCCGGCGTTCTTCCAGGGAGGGAGCGCCGCCATCGCCGCGCACAATGCAGCGATGGCCGATGCCCAGGCCGAGCTCGATGTCGCGTATGCACGCTGGGAGGCGCTGGACGCGGACTCGGACTGACTTGCCGCACGGGCGGAACGGGGCCACCCTGCGCGGATGCAATCGTCAGACCAGTCTGGAGTCCGTGAGCGCGAGGGCCGCTTCGTCGCGCGCGTGCACCACATGCGAACCCTGGGAGGCGCCCTGTCGGCGCTGCTCGTGGCCGCGGTGCTGGCAGGCAACGACGCGCCGGCCTGGACCTGGGCGCTGTGGGCCTTCAATGGATTCGCGTGGCCGCTGCTTGCGCGCTGGCTCACGCACCGCGCGCACGAGCCGAAGCTGGCCGCGCAGCGGCATCTGGTGATCGACTCGGCCGCCGCCGGCGCCTGGATCGCACTCATGCAATTCAATCTGGTGCCCAGCGCCGTGCTGCTGGTCATGGCCACCATGGACAAGATCGCAGTCGGCGGCTGGCGCTTCGTCGCGCGCACCACGCCCGCGCTGCTCGTCGCCTGCGTGCTGGTGTCCGCGGCGCTTGGATTCCCTGTCGGACTCGAAAGCAGCATGACGGGCATTCTTGCCACGCTGCCGTTCCTGATCGTGTACCCGCTGGTGCTGGCCACGATCACCTACGAGCTCGGGCGCCACGTAAGCGCGAAGAACCGCCAGCTGCGGCGGCTCAACCGCATCGACGCGCTGACCGGCCTGCGCAACCGGCGCGGCTGGAACGAGGCCCTGGCCGCCGAGCTGGCCAGGCATGCGCGCACGCGGCGGCCGGCGGTGCTGATGCTGGTCGATGTCGACAACCTCAAGGAGGTCAACGACAACCACGGCCACATCGCGGGCGACGAGGTGCTGCGCAACGTGGCCCGGGTGCTGGAGATCTGTGCCCGGGACATCGACACGCCGGCGCGCTACGGCGGCGACGAGTTCGGCGTGCTGCTGGCAGAGACCGGGCTGCAGGGGGCACTGCGGGTGGCCGAGCGCGTGCGCACCACCTTTCTCGCCGAGCGCCCCGAGGAGGCGGTGCTGCAGAACTGCACGTTGAGCATTGGCCTGGCCGAGGTCGATCTTGCGGTAGTCACCGCCGACGAGTGGCTGCAGCGAGCGGACGGCGCGATGTACCGGGCGAAAGCGGCGGGCCGCAACCGGGTCGAGTCCGACATGACGCTGGCCTGCCAGCGGCCGCGTTGAGCAGGTCGGATGGGGGCCGCGTCGCGCCGTGTTGCCTGCCGGGCGGCGGTCAGTCGGGCGCGGTGTCGGTGCGGAAGACCGGGTAAAGCCCCAGGCGCTCGTCCCAGCTTGCGTGGCGGCGATGGAACCACTCCAGCCGGGCCCGCGGGCTGGCCGCGAACTCCGCGTCTTCCGCCACGCGGCGCTCGAAGGCATCGCGGACCGCCGGATCGCGAAGCATGTCGCGGGCGACGGCTTCGGCGACGTAGGACTCCATGTACTCCTTGGCTTCGAAGGCGTTGTTGAACTCGCCCCAGGCCGCCATCGAGTCGGGTGCCCGGGGTTCCAGGATCGCCATCACCAGGCGCGCGCGCGGCTGGGCGATGGGCACGAACAGCGCGCCGGCACCAAGGTCGCGGGTTTCGGAGCGCCAGTTGCCTTCGACCTCCAGGCGCTGCCGTCCTTCGCTGGAAGCCGCTGCCAGCTGCGCGGCGTCGGCGCGGAACGCTTCGATCGCGACGCCCGGGAGGGGCTGCGCCACGCGGCGGTAGCCGATGCCATGGACGTCCAGCCAGCGCGTGACCTGGGCGGCATGGCGCGCCGGCACCAGGTAGCCCGCGCCCGGTGCGGCCACGCTGCGGCCGGGCACGATCTCGTCGCGCAGCGGCATCTTCCATATCTGCGGCGTGGTTTCGTCGTAACGCGTGGCGAGCGCTCCGGACACGTCGGAGTGCGTGCGCGCCCAGGCGTAGCCGCGGAAGTCCACGCTGCGCACCCGGTCGGTGGCGATGTAGTCCAGCGGCACGGCCTGGCCCGCGAGCCGCGCCGCGCGGCCATCGGCCGCGGCCGCGACCTCCAGCCATTCGCGGCCCCGCGATGCGGTCTGCTCCAGCATGCCGATCACCAGGTTGCGGGTAATGGCGACGCGCACCGGGTACTCCTTCCACGAATGGGTTTCGACCAGGATTCCGAAACGATTGCGCAGCGGGAAGTAGCCGTGCGAGAAGCGCGGCGGGGAGACGCCGTCGACGATGCCGGAACTGGGATCGTCATGGACCTCGAACGAGGGGTAGAAGGGCAGGGGCAGCGAGCCCTGGGCGGCGAGGTCGTCGAGCAGGCTGTCGCGCAGCGCCAGGCCGGCACGGGCCAGCGCGGCGTCACCGGAGTGCAGGGGCTCGATCTGCACCGATATGTCGTGTTCGAACTGGGCGCCGTTGGTGGCGTGCAGGTCGACGTAGGCGATCGGGTCCCAGGCCTCGACCAGGCCGAGCATCGCGCGCATCTCCGGCGCATCGGCCTTCAGGTAGTCGCGGTTGAGGTTGTAGTTCTGCGCGGTGGTGCGCCAGCCCATCTTCTCGGGGCCGCGCTGGTTTGGCCGGTTCCAGGCGCCGAAGCGCTCGTGGCCGTCGGCGTTGAAGACCGGCACGAACACCAGCACCAGCTTTTCAAGAGCGCCCGCTGCGGCCTCGCCGTCCAGGGCCTGGCGCAGGGCCAGGAAGCCGGCGTCCTTGCCATCGACCTCGCCGGCGTGGATGCCGCCCTGGACCAGCAGCACCGGCAGGCCGGCCGCACGCGCGGCCTCCGGCGCCAGCGCACCGCTGCGCGAGGCGACCAGCGCCTTCATCGGCCGCCCCTCCGGCGTGGTGCCGAAGTCGATGCAGCGCACCGCGTCCGGATAGCGCGTGGCAAAGCCGGCGCACAGCGCGATCACCTCGTCGTACCGTCCGGTGCGCACGAAGCCCGACTGTTCGGCGATCGTGGCCGGCGGCGGCGCCGCGCCGACGGCAGGCGGCGCGGGGGAGGCGTCCGCGCCTGCGTCCGGACCGGAGGCTGCGGCTAGGGCCGGCAGCGCAAGCAGCAGGCACAGCGGCAATGCGGCGAAGGCGGATCTGGACATGGGCTCGAGCCGGGGTGACGGGCGCCCATGATGCCGCGTCCATGCCTTTCGGCCAAAGCGCGGCGGCGGCGGATACGCTAGCCTTCGCGGCTTCGACCGCAGACCGGCCACACCGCATGAGCCACGCCCCCGTTGCCGCCGACGCCGGCAGATTGCCGCGCCAGATCCCCTACATCATCGGCAACGAGGCCTGCGAGCGCTTCAGCTTCTACGGCATGAGGAACATCCTCATCCCGTTCCTGATCAGCTCGATGCTGCTGGCCTACCTGCCGGCTGGACCCGAGCGCGAGGGCGCGGCCAAGGATATCTTCCACACCTTCGTCATCGGCGTGTACTTCTTCCCGCTGCTGGGCGGCTGGCTGTCGGACCGCTACTTCGGCAAGTACAACACCGTCCTCTGGTTCTCGCTGATCTACTGCGCCGGCCATGCCTGCCTGGCGATGTTCGAGGACAGCCGCAACGGCTTCTACGCCGGCCTGTTCCTGATCGCACTGGGTTCGGGCGGAATCAAGCCGCTGGTGGTGAGTTTCTGCGGCGACCAGTTCGACCAGACCAACAAGTCGAAGGCGAAGATCGTCTTCGACGCGTTCTACTGGATCATCAACTTCGGCTCCTTCTTCGCATCCCTGCTGGCGCCGCTGCTGCTGCGCAGCTACGGGCCGGCGGTCGCCTTTGGCGTGCCCGGCGTGTTGATGTTCATCGCCACCTTCGTGTTCTGGCTCGGCCGCAAGCAGTACGTCAACGTGCCGCCCTCGGGCGCCGACCCGGATTCCTTCCTCAACGTGGTGCGGACCGCGCTGCGCAGGCACGGCGCGGAGCAGGGCGGCTCCGGCACCCTGGTCGCGCGCGTCGGCGTGGCGATCGCGGTGCTGATGCTTGCGCTCTGGGCGCTGGACGCAGCCGGCGTGCCGCTGCCCTGGCCCGATGCCTTCGGTTTCGTCATCACCGCCTGCCTGGCGCTGGGCGTGGTGATCGCCTGCGTCGGCTGGGGCGCATCGCTGCAGCTCGAGCGCGCGCGTGGCCTGCACCCGGACGCGGCGGTCGACGGCGTGCGCGCGGTGCTGCGCATCCTGATCGTGTTCGCGCTGGTGACCCCGTTCTGGTCGCTGTTCGACCAGAAGGCCTCGACCTGGATCATCCAGGGCAACACCATGCTGATCCCGCACGAGGCCTGGTGGTGGCCGAGCTGGCTGATCAAGGAGGCGGCGCAGATGCAGGCGCTCAACCCGCTGCTGGTAATGCTGCTGATCCCGTTCAACAACCTGGTGCTGTACCCGCTGCTGCGCCGCATGGGCTTCACGGTCACCGCGCTGCGCCGGATGGGCTGGGGCATCGTGTTCTCGGGGATCGCCTGGATCGCGGCCGGCGTACTTCAGCTGTGGCTCGACGGTGGCGCCGAGGTCTCGCTGGCCTGGCAGAGCCTGCCCTACCTGCTGCTGACCTTCGGCGAAGTGCTGGTTTCGGCGACCGCACTCGAGTTCGCCTACAGCCAGGCGCCGCACGCGATGAAGGGCGTGATCATGGCCTTCTGGTACCTGACCAGCACCTTCGGCAGCCTCTGGGTGCTGCTGACCAACGCCGGCGTCCGCAACGACGCGGTGACCTCGGCCATCGCCTCCACCGGGCTCAGCGAGAACGCGTTCCTGATGTTCTTCTTCGCCCTGTTCGCATTCCTGGCGGCGCTGGCGTTCGCGGCCTATGCGCGCAGGTATCCGATGCAGGACAACTACCGCGTGTCCGCGGGAGTGGCGACGTGAGCGGCGGGGGCATGGTCACCCTGGTGATCCTGGCGCTGACGGTGCTGGTGTCGTGGCAGGCCTTCGGCAACCGGCGCCTGCTCGAGCGCCTGCTGCTGTGGCCCCCGGCGATCGAACGCCAAAGGCAGTTCGACCGCCTGGTCACGCACGGCTTCGTGCACGCCGACTGGCAGCACCTGCTGTTCAACATGGTCACGCTGTTTTTCTTCGGGCGTTACGTCGAACAGATCTTCGCGCCCTACATCGGTTCGCTCGGGTTCGCGCTGTTCTACCTGTCGGCGATCGTGGTGGCGATCCTGCCCACCTACCTGCGCCATCGCCACGATGCCGGCTATCGCAGCCTCGGTGCGTCGGGCGCGGTGTCGGCGGTGCTGTTCGCCTTCATCCTGGTGCAGCCCTGGGCGCTGATCTTCGTGTTCTTCATCCCGGTGCCGGCGATCGTCTACGGCGTGCTCTACGTCGGCTATTCGATCTGGATGGAGCGCCGCGGCGGTGACAACGTCAACCACAGCGCCCACCTGTGGGGCGCGGGCTACGGCCTGCTGTTCACGGTGATCATGGAGCCGGGCGTGGTCGAGGTCTTCCTGGCGCGGCTGATGTCGCCGATGTCCTGAATCAGGAGATCGATTCGTCGCCGGTGCGGAGGCCTTTCTCGTCGCATTCGTAGGCCTGGAGCAGGCGCGCGTAGACCAGCGAATCGAGCTGGTTGAACTCGACGTTGTCGACCTCGCCGGAACAGGACAGGTCGAACAGCCGGGTGACGGCTTCGTGCGCTGCGCGGGTTTCGGTGGTGGCGTGCATGGTGGCTCTCCGTCTGGGCTGCGTGCCGGAATGCATGCATCAAACGTGCCAGTCCGGGCCAACATGGCGGCCGAGCGGGCAGGGTGACGCTTCCTGTCACAAACGCGCCGGGTCGGGCCGGCAGTGACCCGGGCCGGCCGCACTCACCGCGCCTGAATCCATTCCGTGATACCCATGCATCCGTCACCAAATGGAGAAAGCAGATGGCCTTTACCCGCGCCCAGGCGACCGAACTGCTCAACAAGGCCGAGATGCGCCTGTACGACGACAGCCGGGCCAATGCCCTGCGCGGGCTTGACCGGGCGGCGCTGGCCGGACGCGCTACGCGCGCACGTGCCTCGCGCGACCGCGCACGGGACATGCTGAAGCGTCAGCGCGTCGCTGCGCGCAAGCGCGGCGACAGCAAGGCGACTGGCCCGGGCGGCGTTGCGGCAAGGACCGCACGCAAGGAAGAGCTGTTGGCCGAAATCCTGGGGCGCTTCGTCGAAGCCCGCAGGACCGCGCCTGAGGTGGTGGCGAAGAAGGCCACCGCGAAGAAGGCCACGGCGAAGAAGGCCACCGCGAAGAAGGCCACCGCGAAGAAGGCCACAGCGAAGAAGGCCACCGCGAAGAAGGCCACCGCGAAGAAGGCCACCGCCAAGAAGGTTTCGCCCGAGCGTGCGCTCGCGAACACCCGCAAGCTGCTCGAGGCAAAGCAGGAGCGCGATCGCTCACCTCAGCCCTGGCAGTCGCTCGACCCGGTCGCCGACCATGTTCCGCAGCCCGGCTACCAGTCGCCGCAGGCGGCGAGCAAGGCACATGACCTGCACGCGGGCGAGTCGCGGATGGCTTCGATCCACGGCAGCATGTCCACCACCGACCGCCATAACCAGGGCAAGCGCGATGGCCGTGGCGACACCGACTGAGGAGTGAGCGCGATGGGCACCCCGGATATCACCCACCACGGCATTCCCGGCCGGTTCGTGACCGAGGTCGACGGCCACGTCGCCAACCTCGACTACGAGATGGCCGATGGCCGCATGCACATCACCCACACCCGGGTGCCCGAGGCCATTGGCGGGCGCGGCATCGCCGGCAAGCTTGTGGAAGCCGCCTTCCACCACGCCCGCACCGAAGGCTGGAAGGTCCGCCCGCTCTGTGCCTACGCCGAGGCATGGGCAGGCCGCCATCCCGAGTACGCCGACGTGCTGGACTGAAGCGCGCCGCGCGCTCTGGCGCGTGATCTGCCAGACTTGCGCCCCTTTTCAACCTCGGTCGGTGCCGACGGCCATGCGCCTCAACAAACACATCAGTGAAACCGGCGCCTGCTCGCGACGGGAGGCCGACCGCCTTATCGGCGAGGGCCGGGTCACCGTCAACGGCATGCGTGCGCGGATCGGCGCCGAGGTCGGCGAAGGCGACACGGTCCTGCTCGACGGCCAGCCGCTGCGCCCGCGCGTCACTGCGCCGGACAAGCGCAAGCACGTGTACATCGCCCTGTACAAGCCGGTGGGCATCACCTCCACCACGGAGTCAGGGGTCGCCGGCAATATCGTCGATTTCGTGGGCCACCAGCAGCGCATCTTCCCGATCGGGCGGCTGGACAAGGATTCCGAGGGCCTGATCCTGATGACCAGCAACGGCGATATCGTCAACGCCGTGCTGCGCGCGGAAAACAAGTTGGAGAAGGAGTACCTGGTGGCGGTGAACAACCCGGTCACCGACGAGTTCCTGCGCGGCATGGCCCGCGGGGTGCCTGTCCACGGCGAGACCACCCTGCCATGCAGGACCCGCAAGCTCGGCCGCTTCGGCTACCGGATCACCCTCGTGCAGGGGCTGAACAGGCAGGTGCGACTGATGGCGGCGCACTTCGGCTATCGGGTGAAGCGGCTGGTGCGGGTGCGCGTGGGCCCGGTCCAGCTCGGCCACCTCAAGCCCGGGCGCTGGCGGAACCTCAGCGACGCCGAACTGAAGGTCCTTTTGCCGCAGCAGGAGGCCTGGTAAGGGTTCGCCCGGAGCCGCCATGGCGACGAACGGTACACGCCGTTCACATTTGCCATCGATTTTGCGGTATGGTTCGCCCACTGTTCAAAGCGGGATCACGGTACATCGTGGCTCCGGTGCGGTAGATCCAAGGTTACAAGGCGTTTGCGCCAGCTTCCGACGATCCGCTCCATCGTTCCTGTGCTACCCCTTGCTTCGCAGTCTCGGATCCGCTTGCGGACCGTGTCATTTCAAAACTGTTCAAGGAGTAACACCATGTCCGATCGTCAGACCGGCACCGTCAAGTGGTTCAACGACGCCAAGGGCTTCGGCTTCATCACGCCTGAGAGCGGCCAGGACCTGTTCGTCCACTTCCGTTCGATCCAGGGCACCGGCTTCAAGTCGCTGCAGGAAGGCCAGCAGGTTTCGTTCAAGGTTGTGCAGGGCCAGAAGGGCCTGCAGGCCGACGAAGTGCAGGCCATCTAAGGTCCGCACATCGCTGCATAAGAAGCCCCGGACGGCAACGTCCGGGGCTTTTTTAATGTCCGGGCGTAAGCACCGGCGTCACGCCCGGGCCACTAGCCTGTGCCTTCCATGGTTTGAACGGGGGGGTTCCAGATGATTCGTCGCTCTTGTCGCATCGTGCCGCTGATCCTGCTGGTGGCGCTGGCCGTGGCCGGATGCCGTCGCGAGGCCGAGGTGCCGGGGGGCGCGGCAAGCGGCCCGGCGCCGGATCCGGCGGCCGCCATCACCGATGCGGATGCCCGGGGCGAGGAGCCGCGGGTGCTCGAGGACGTGATGGAGTCCGACCCGCGCTACATCATCGGCATCAGCTATCCGCCAGGCATCAATCGCCATCCGGGGCTGGCGGCGGAGATTGGACGCTATGCGGATGCCGCCCGCGCCGACCTGATGGACGCGGTTGAAGCGCGGGATCCCGAAGCCCCCGGCGCCGGCGCCCCCTACGACCTGTCGCTGCCATTCGACATGGTGATGCAGTCGCCCGAGGTGGTGGCGGTGCAGGCCACGGGTACCAGCTATACCGGCGGCGCCCACGGCGCTCCGCTGGTCGCGCGTTTCGTGTGGCTGCCGGGTCGCAACGAAATGCTCCGCGCCGAAGCCCTGGTCGAAGGGCCGGATGCCTGGAACGATGTCTCGGCGTTCGTGCGCGAGTCCCTGCACGGGGCGCTCTCGCAGCGCCTGGATGCCGACGAGAACCTCGAGCCCGAGGATCGGGCGCGCCTGCAGCGCAGCGGTGGGCGGATGATCGATGAGGGCACCGGGCCGGACGCGGCCAACTTCACCCACTTCGAGCCGCTCCCGGGGGCCGACGGCCGCCTGCGGGGGCTGCGCTTCGTGTTCCCGCCCTACCAGGTGGGACCGTACTCCGATGGCGTGCAGACGGTCGACGTGCCGGCGAGCGTGCTGCTTCCGCACGTTTCGGAGCCGTACCGGAGCCTGTTCGCCCCGAATTGAGCGCCGGGCCGGGTTGGCCCCGCCGCCGCGAGGCGCTAGCATCGTCCCGGGCCATTTCGGGGGCGGTGATGCATCCGATCCGGGAACGCGTCCATGGCCTGCTGGCCTCCGCCGATGTCCGCGTGGGCGGCGACAGGCCCTGGGACATGCGGGTTCATGACTCCAGGCTGCCGGCGCGGCTGCTGGCCGGGGGCTCGCTGGCCCTGGGCGAGTCCTACATGGATGGCTGGTGGGAGACGTCCTCGCTTGACCAGTTGATCGGGCGCCTGCTCGCGGCGGGGCTGGACCGCCGTGCGCCCGGTTGGGCCGACCTCCGCGACGCCGCCGCCGCGCGCCTGCTCAACCTGCAGCTCGGGCGGCGCGCCTACGCGGTGGGCGAGCGCCACTATGACCTCGGCAACGACCTGTACCGCGCCATGCTCGGCCGCCGCCTGGTTTACAGCTGCGGCTATTGGCATGACCGTGACGGCAGGCGGGTGGAGTCGCTCGATGCCGCCCAGGAAGCCAAGCTTGACCTGGTCTGCCGCAAGCTCGGCCTGCGGCCCGGCATGCGCGTGCTCGATATCGGCTGCGGCTGGGGCGAGGCGCTGAAGTTCGCGGCGGAGCGGTACGGCGTCAGCGGCGTGGGCGTGACCATCTCACGGCAACAGCAGGCCTTCGCCGAGGGGCTGTGCGAGGGCCTGCCGCTGGAATTCCGCCTGCAGGACTACCGCGCGCTCCGCGGCGCACGCTTCGACCGGGTGCTGTCCATCGGCATGTTCGAGCACGTGGGCTCGCGCAACTACCGCGGCTATTTCGACCTTGTGCGCTCGCTGCTACCCGCGGACGGCCTGTTCCTGCTGCACAGCATCGGCGGCAGCGCCTCGCGTCGCCGCACCGACCCCTGGATCGCGCGCCATATCTTCCCGAACTCGATGCTGCCCTCGGCGCGCCAGCTGGCGGAGGCCAGCGAGGGCCTGTTCGTGATCGAGGACTGGCACAACTTCGGCGCCGACTACGACCTGACCCTGCAGGCCTGGCGCGACAACGCCGAAGCAGCGTGGGAGCGGCTGCCGGCGCGCTACGACGAGCGCTTCCGGCGCATGTGGCGCTATTACCTGGGCTGCTCGATGGCGGCCTTCAGGATGCGGCGGACCCAGCTGTGGCAGGTGCTGATGTCGCCGCAGGGCGTGCCCGGCGGCATCGTCGTGCCGCGCTGAGCGGCGCTGTCGGCCGTGTGCCTCTCACCCTCACTTGGGAGAAGAGCCTTTTTTGTGGGAGCGGCTGCTCCACAAAAGACTTCCCCCGCCGGAGCGGGGGAAGTCTGCTTGCATCAGTCCTGCTGGATGGTTCCGGACGGCGGGGCGCCGTCCTCGGTGGTGGCATCCAGGCCACGCTTCACCAGCAGCGGCGTGATATCCGGCGTCTTGCCCGAGAAGTCGGTGAACAGCTGCAGCGCGTCCTTGCTGCCGCCCTGCGACAGCAGCGTGGCGCGGAAACGGTCGCCGTTGGCGCGGGTCAGGCCGCCGTTCTCCTCGATCCAGGCCACGGTGTTGGCGTCCAGCACCTCGGACCAGATGTAGGCGTAGTAGCCGGCCGCGTAGCCGCCCATGATGTGGCTGAAGTACGTGGTGCGGTAGCGCGGCGGCACCGCGGCGAAGTCCAGGCCGGCGGCCTTGAGCGCGGTAGCCTCGGTCGCGAGGACGTCACCCGCGGCCGGCAGCCGGTCGGCCGGCAGCTGGTGCAGGTACTGGTCGAGCATCGCCGCGCCCAGGTATTCGGTGGTGGCGAAGCCCTGGTTGAACTTGGCGGTCGCGACCACCTTGTCCAGCAACGCCTGCGGCATCGGCTCGCCGGTCTCGTGGTGCTTGGCATAGTTGGCCAGGATCGACGGCCAGTCGGCCCACATCTCGTTGACCTGCGAGGGGAACTCGACGAAGTCGCGCGGCACGCTGGTGCCGGAGAAGTAGGGGTACTTCACGTCCGAGAACATGCCGTGCAGGCCATGGCCGAACTCGTGGAACATCGTGGTGACCTCGTCCCAGGTCAGCAGCGTCGGCTTGCCGGCCTCGGGCTTGGGGATGTTCTGGTGGTTGGCGACCACCGGCTTGGTGCCCTCGAGCTCCGACTGCGAGACGTAGCCGCTCATCCAGGCGCCGCCGCGCTTGGAGTCGCGCGCGTAGGGATCGAAGATGAAGAACGCGAGCTGGCTGCCGTCGGCGTTGGAGACCTCGTAGACCCAGGTGTCCTCGTGGTACTTCGGCAGGTCGGTACGCTCCTTGAAGCTGATGCCGTAGAGCTGGTTGGCGGCGAAGAACACGCCGTCCTCGAGCACGCTCTTCATCTCCAGGTAGGGCTTGAGCTGCGATTCGTCGAAGTCGTACTCGGCCTTGCGCACCTTTTCGGTGTAGTAGGCCCAGTCCCAGGGCTCGAGCTTGAACGACGCCTCGCCCTTGGCCTTCTGCTCGGAATCGATCATTGCCTGCAGCTTGTCGGCCTCGCGCCGCGCGTTGGCGACCGCGGCGGGCGCCAGCTGGCCGAGCATGGCGTTGACGGCATCGGTGGTCTTGGCGGTTTCGCCGTCGAGCACGTAGTCGGCGTAGGTGTCGAAGCCCAGCATCTTCGCGCGCTCGGCGCGCAGCTTCAGCACCGTGGCGACGATTTCCCGGTTGTCCCACTGGTTGCCGCGCGCGCCGCGGACCACCGAGGCCTTGTGGATGCGTTCGCGCAGCTCGCGGTTGGCCAGCTGCGACAGCGGCGGCTGGCCGGTGGTGTTGAGCAGGGTGATGACGTACTTGCCTTCGTGGCCGCGCGTTTTGGCGGCATTGGCAGCGGCGGTGACCTGTTCCGGCGTCAGGCCTTCAAGCTCGGCGGCGGTGTCGACCACCACGGCGGAGTCGTTGACCTCGGCCAGCACGTTCTGGCTGAAGGTGGTGCCGAGCGTCGCCAGCTCGGAGTTGATCTCCTTCAGGCGCGCCTTCTGGCTCTCGTCGAGCGCGGCGCCGGAGCGCACCAGGTCCTTGTAGTACTCCTCGACCAGGCGCACGCCCTCGGCGTCCAGGCCCAGGGTCTCGCGCTTGTCATGCAGCGTCTTGATGCGCGCGAACAGCTTCGGGTCCAGCGAGACCGCGTCGCGGTGGGCGGCGAACTTCGCCGAATAGTCGGCCTGCAGCTTCTTGCGCGCGTCGTTGGTGTCGGTGCCGACCAGGTTGAAGAACACGCGCATCGCGCGGCCCAGGGTCTTGCCGTTGGTTTCCAGCGGCAGGATGGTGTTCTCGAAGGTCGGCGGTTCCGGGTTGTCGGCGATCGCGCGGACCTCGGCGAGCTGTTCAGCCATGCCGGCCTCGAAGGCCGGGGCGAAGTGCTCGTCGCGGATCTTGTCGAAGTGCGGGTACTGCAGCGGCAGCGTGCTCTTCGCCGCGAACGGATTGTCCTTGAGGGCAGCGGCGCTGGCGGACACGGTGGCCTCCGCATCGGAGGTGGACTGGGCGAGGGCAGGCGACATGCCTGCGCCGGCGATGGCCATGGCCAGGGCGAGCGACAGCGGATGCTTCATCGGGCGTTTCCTTGCGGGACTGAGTCCCCTAGGTTAACCCGAGCCGGAGGGCCGCCCCCGTGACGAAAGGCATGGGGGCTGCAGCACTGCCTGTGGGACTCAGCGGACGATGGTGACCGGCAGTTCGCTCTGGGCGATGACCTTGCTCGACACCGAGCCCAGCAGGATGCCCTTGACCGAGCCGCGGCCGTGCGAGCCCATCACCACGAGGTCGGCCCTGCTGTCCTTCGCGGCGGCGAGGATGGCTTCGGACGGCTCGCCGACGACGGCCAGTTCGCGCACGTCGGCCTTGCTTCGGGCCAGCGCCTTGCGCGCCGGCGCGAGCATGCGCTCGTGGTTTTCGGCGTGGATGGTATCCATCGCCTCCCTGCCGATGCGGGTGACGACGCCGGGGAAGGGCGCGGCATCCACCGCGACCAGGAAGATCTTCGCCGGCTTGGCCAGGCTCTTGGCGAGCGTGTTGGCGTGCCTGGCGGCGCGGACGCTGATGTCGCTGCCGTCAACGGCAACCAGGATCTTCATGCGGATTTCCTCGGGATTCGTGCGTGATGGCGGGATTCTACGCGGTGCGGGGCGCCGCGGCATGGCGCCGCCGGCTCACTTTTCGACGAAGGCCCGTTCGAAGACATAGTCGCCGACCACGCCGATGCGCATCGACGGCGTGAAGCCGCGGCCATCGAGCAGCGCGCGGAAGTCGGCCAGCATGCCCGGGCTGCCGCAGATCATGGCGCGATCGCGTGCGGGATCAAGCGCGTCCAGGCCGAGGTCGGCCATCATCTGGCCGGTGGCCATCAAGTCGGTCAAGCGGCCGCGATGCGGGCGGTCGTCGAACACGAAGTCCTCGCGGGTGACCGCGGGGTAGTAGAGCAGGCGCTCGCGCAGGATGTCGCCGAGCAGTTCATGGCGCGGAAGCTCGTTGACGATGTAGTCGCGATAGCAGAGGTCGGCCTCGTTGCGCACGCCGTGGCAAAGCACCACGCGCTCGAAGCGCTCGTAGGTTTCCGGGTCCTTGATGATCGACAGCCACGGCGCGAAGCCGGTGCCGGTGCCCAGCAGGTACAGGTTGCGCCCGGGATGCAGGTCGCTGATCAGCAGGGTGCCGGTGGGCTTGCGGCCGATCAGCACTTCATCGCCCGCGGCGATGTGCTGCAGGCGCGAGGTCAGCGGCCCGTTGGCGACCTTGATGCTGAAGAACTCCAGCTGCTCTTCCCAGTTCGCGCTGGCGATCGAATACGCGCGCATGAGCGGCTTCGTGCTGCCATCGGGCTGTTCGACCGGCAGGCCGATCATCACGAACTGGCCGTTGTCGAAGCGGAAGCCGTCGTCGCGGGTGGTGGTGAAGCTGAAGTAGTCGTCCGTCCAGTGACGGACGTCCAGCACCGTCTCGGTGCCAAACGCTGAGGACATGCTGTCTCGGGCCGGAGGGGAAGGAAACCGGCTTATTGTACGCCCTCAGCTCAGCGGTATCCGGCGGCCTGGAGCTCGAACAGTTCGGCGTAGCGGCCGCCGGCGGCCATCAGCCCTTCATGGGTGCCGCTGGCCTCGATCAGGCCGTCGGCCATCACCAGGATGCGGTCGGCCATGCGCACGCTGGAGAAGCGGTGCGAGATCAGCACCGTGGTGCGCTGGTCGGAGAGTTCGCGGAAGCGCTGGAACACCTCGTACTCGCTGCGTGCATCCAGCGCGGCGGTGGGCTCGTCGAGGATCATGACCTGGGCGTCGCGCATGTAGGCGCGGGCGATGGCGACCTTCTGCCACTGGCCGCCGGAGAGATCGACGCCGGTCTTGAAGCGGCGGCCGATCACCTGGTCGTAGCCGCGGGGCAGGCCGGTGATGACCTCGTCGGCCATGGCCCGGCGCGCCGCGGCCTCGATGCGCTCGCGGTCGTCCATGGCGTCGATCTGGCCGACGCCGATGTTCTCGGCCGCGGTCATGTGGAAGCGCACGAAGTCCTGGAAGATCACGCCGATGTTGGCGCGCAGGTCGTCGAGGTCGTAGTCGCGCAGATCGCGGCCGTCGAGCAGGATCCGGCCCTCGTCGGGGTCGTACAGGCGCGAGAGCAGCTTGACCAGGGTGGTCTTGCCGGCGCCGTTTTCGCCGACCAGGGCCAGCACTTCGCCCGCGCGCAGCTCGAACTCGACGCCGCGCAGCGCCCAGCGGGCGGCATCGGGGTAGCGGAAGCCGACGTTCTCGAACACGAAGCCGTTGGCGATGGGCCGCGGGATGGCCGATGCCCCCGGCTTCGACACGATCTCCGGCTCGATATCGAAAAACGAGTACAGGTCGTCGAGGAACATCGCCTGGCCTGCGACCTGCGACAGCCCCACCAGCAGCCCTTCCAGCAGCTGGCGCAGGCGGCGGAAGCTGCCGGCGAGGAAGGTCAGGTCGCCGATGCTGAAATCGCCGTGCACCGTGCGCCAGGCAATATAGGCATAGGCCACGTAATAGCCCAGCGTGCCGAGTGCGGCCAGGAGGGTGCCCCAGAAGGCACGCCGGCGGGCCAGCTTGCGGTTGGCAACCAGGAAGGCCTGCGACAGCGTGCGGAAGCGCTCCACCAGGAAGTGGTGGAGGCCGAAGATCTTCACTTCCTTGGCGGTGTCGACGCTGGCGCCGGTCTGGCGCAGGTACTCCAGCTGGCGGCGCTCGGCGGTCCACTGGAAGTTGAGCGAGTAGTTGAGCGCATTGAAGTGCGACTCGCCCACGAAGGCGGGGATCAGCGCCACCGCCAGCAGCAGGATCAGCCAGGGCGCATAGATCATGAGCCCGGCGGAGAAGGTGACGATGGTGACGACGTCCTGGGCCTGGCCGAACAGCTGGCCCATCAGGTTCATCCGGCCCATGGTCTGGCGCCGCGCGCGGTCGAGCTTGTCCTGCAGTTCGGGATCCTCGAAGTCTTCGAGGTCCAGGGTGGCCGCGTGTTCCATCAGGCGCACGCTGGCGGCGTTGGTGAACATCTCCGACAGCACCTGGTCGCAGTACGAGACCACGCGCCCGAGCAGGTCGGAGCCGATGGCGAGGCCGAATTCGGCCGCCAGCAGCAGCGCCAGGTAGTCGAGCTGGCCGCTGCGCCAGGCTTCGGCGAAGCCATCGCCGACCACGCCGGTGCCGACCAGGCGGATCGCCTCGTCGATGATCAGCTTGCCCAGGTACAGCATCGCCACCGGCAGCACCGCCCGCAGCAGGCGCAGGCTGAGCGTGGTGAGGGTCAGTACCCGGCTGGTGCGCCAGATCTCGCGCAGGAACGGCGGCAGATTGCGCAGGGCGCTGAGCCGTTCGCGAAGCGAGGGGCGACCCGCCTGCGGATCGGGGGACGGCGGGTTGCGGGCGGCGCTGGCGACGGTCGACATCGCGCCATCTTGCCTCGACCCCTGTGCAGACGGCTACAACGCGCGCGCCGCAAGCCTGTGGGAGCGGCTACAGCCGCGATCGCCTTGCGGCAGGGCAGGCGGCGCGGATCGCAGCTATAGCTGCTTGCACAAACAGCTATAGCTGCTCCTACGGGGGGAGGGAGGGCCGAGGGGAGGGTCGCACTGGGGCTCAGTCGAGCTGCAGTTCCACGTCGCCGGAGAAGGTTTCGATGGTGACCGACCCGCTGCCGGTGCCGTAGCGGTGCTCGAGGCTGGCGCCGGGGCCCACGCGCTTGCGCACGACGTCGGCACCGGGGGCGTCGATGTCGCCGCTGAAGGTCTTGGCCTCGATGCGGGTCGAGACGCCGGCCGGCAGCGCCAGGCGGACGTCGCCGCTGACCGATTCGAAGCTGAAGCGGCCGCCGTCGGCCATGGCCGTCCGGATGCTGGAATCGCCCGACACCGAGCTGCTCTCCAGCCGCGCCAGGCGCTCGCCGCGGGTGTCGATATCGATGTCGCCCGACACCGTTTCCACGTCGATATGGCCACCGATGCGGCCGCGCAGGGCGACCTTGCCGCTGACGCTCTCGATATCGACCTCGTGGCTGTTGAGGTTGAGCTTCAGGTCACCGCTGACGCTTTCGATGCTGGCCTTGCGCGGCGCGCCGACCGCGGTCACCCGGCCGCTGACGCTGTCGATCTCCAGCTCATCGCCGGCCACGCCCTGGACATCGACGCTGGCCGCGACCGAATCCACGTCAAGGCTGGCCTGGCGCGGGATTTCCAGCACCAGGGTGGTGGCTTCGCTGTCGCGGCCGTTGCGCGGATAGCGCACGCGCACCGACAGCTTGCGGCCGCCGTCGTCGATCTCCAGGCGCTCGACGCCGTCGCCCAGGCTTCCGGTGATGCGGACTTCGTTGCGGTCCCAGGTGCGGACCTCGACCTGGCCCTTGAGGTTGGCGACCTCGACTTTGCCGCGTGCGTCGAGCGGGCGGGTTTCGTTGATCGGGGTGGCGGCGAGCAGCGGGCCGGCAAGGCCGGCGAGCGCGAGGCCGATGATGGGATGACGGGTCATGTGGGAACTCCTCGGGTCAGGCCTGGCGCAGGCTGAGCGCCAGGCGGTGGGCGTAGATGTGCTGCAAGCGGTGGAACAGGTGCAGCGCGTCGGGATCACGGGCCAGCGCGGCGCGCACTTCAGCGGCGCTGCGATCGAGCTCGGCGTCCAGGCCGGAAGGGACTGCGCTGGCGGTGCCCGTGGCTTCCACCTCGCGCAGGGCGCCCTGGTACTCGCGGGCCAGTGCGTCGGCGGCCTGCAGCAGCGGGGACGCGGCAGCGGCTGCGGCTCCGGTGGCGACCACATCGGCGGGGTTGCTGGCCGACGGGTCGACTGCAACCCGCACCGGCAGCAGCTGCCAGCCGGCCGCCACCGCCAGCACCACTGCGGCGGCGGTGGCATAGGCCGCATTGCGCCGGCGCAGATGGCGACGCGGGTCGCGACGCGGCGCGGGTGGGAGCGGTGCCATCGGCGTGCATTTCGCCGGCGTGGCGGCGGTTGCGGCGGCGCTGCTCCCTGCGGTGCCGATGCGACGGGCGTCGCCGGTCGTGCTCCGAGGCTCCAGCCGGGCGGAAATCGCGGGCCACAGGTCGCGCTCCGGCACGGCGTCTTCGCGCAGCCCGCGCAGGCGCGCGGCCAGGTCGGGGGGCAGCGCGGGACCGGTCCCGCCGTGGCCGCCGGGGTGCGTGTTCGTACTCATGTCATGTCTCCGAGTCGGGCGCGCAGCAGCCCGCGCGCACGGTGCAGCTGGGCCTTGGAGCTGCCGGTCGCCATGTCCAGCGCGGTGCCGATCTCGCCGTGGGTCCAGCCTTCGATGTCGTGCAGGACCAGCACCGCGCGCGCGCGCGGCGGCAGCGTGGCGACGGCGCGGGCGAGGTCCATTGCCATGGCGGGGCCATGCCCGGCCGCACCGGGCGAGGGCAGGGCGTCGAGCACCCCGTCGTCGTCACCGTCGAGCGCCGGACGCGCGCGGCGTGCGCGCAGATCCATCAGCGCGGTGTTCACCGCCAGCCGGTGCAGCCAGGTGCCGAAGGCGGCCTCGCCGCGCCACTGCGGCAGCGCCTGCCAGGCGCGGAGGAAGGCCTCCTGCACCAGGTCCTCGGCGCGGGCGCGTTGCCAACCGGCCAGGCGCAGCACCACGCCGTGGACGCGCGCCGCATGGCGGCGATACAGCGCTTCAAACGCGGCTACGTCACCGCCGGCCGCCGCCAGCGCCAGCGCGTGGTCGCTGTCCCCGGCATCGAAGGCGGCCGGGGTTTGCGGGCTGTCGGTCATGGCGGCGTCGAGCATACCCAGTCGGATGCAGCGTCGCGGCAAAGGGTTTAAGCCGCGCCGCCCCGGCGGCGTAAAATGGGCGCCTGAGCCCGCAGTCCAAGAGCCCGCCGTGACCGAGATCCGCCAGGAAGACTTCATCCAGAGCGTCGCCGACGCCCTGCAGTACATCAGCTATTACCATCCGGTGGACTACATCCGGAACCTGGCCGCAGCGTACGAGCGCGAGGAATCGCCGGCGGCCAAGGACGCCATGGCGCAGATCCTGATCAACTCGCGCATGTGCGCCGAAGGGCACCGCCCGATCTGCCAGGACACCGGCATCGTCACCGTGTTCCTCGAGATCGGCATGGACGTGCGCTGGCCCGACGCCACCATGGGCGTCGAGGACATGGCCAACGAGGGCGTGCGCCGCGCCTATCGCCTGCCCGAGAACAAACTGCGCGCCAGCGTGCTGGCCGATCCAGCCGGCGCCCGCCGCAACACCGGCGACAACACGCCTGCGATCGTCAATTTCAAGGTGGTCCCGGGCGGCAAGGTCGACGTGATCGTCGCCGCCAAGGGTGGCGGCTCGGAGGCGAAGGCGAAGTTCGCGATGCTCAACCCGTCGGACTCCGTCGTCGACTGGGTGCTGAAGATGGTGCCGACCATGGGCGCCGGCTGGTGCCCGCCGGGCATGCTCGGCATCGGCATCGGCGGCACCGCGGAGAAGGCCATGCTGCTGGCCAAGGAAGCGCTGATGGAGCCGATCGACATCGTCGACCTCAAGGCTCGCGGCGCGTCCAACCGGCTGGAGGAGATGCGGCTGGAGATCTTCGACGGCGTCAACGCGCTCGGCATCGGCGCCCAGGGCCTGGGAGGCCTGACCACGGTGCTCGACGTCAAGATCAAGGACTATCCGACCCACGCCGCCAACCTGCCGGTGGCGATGATCCCGAACTGCGCGGCCACGCGGCACGCGCACTTCACCCTCGACGGCAGCGGCCCAGTGATGCTGGATCCGCCGTCGCTGGAGGACTGGCCGCAGATCACCTATGACGCCTCCAAGGGCCGCCGGGTCGATCTCGACACTGTCACCCCGGAAGACGTCGCCTCGTGGAAACCGGGCGAGACGCTGCTGCTCAACGGCAGGCTGCTGACCGGCCGCGACGCGGCGCACAAGCGCATGGTCGCGATGCTCGACCGCGGCGAAAAGCTCCCGGTGGACCTCGCCGGCCGCTTCATCTATTACGTCGGTCCGGTGGATCCGGTCGCCGGCGAAGTCGTCGGCCCCGCGGGCCCGACCACGGCCACGCGGATGGACAAGTTCACCGGGCAGATCCTGTCGGAAACCGGCCTGCTGGGCATGGTCGGCAAGGCCGAGCGCGGCCCGGCCGCGATCGAGGCGATCCGCAGGCACAGGTCCGCCTACCTGATGGCGGTCGGTGGGTCGGCCTACCTGGTCTCCAAGGCGATCAAGGCGGCCCGCGTGCTGGCCTTCGAGGATCTCGGCATGGAGGCGATCTATGAGTTCACGGTGCAGGACATGCCGGTGACCGTGGCGGTGGACTCCACCGGCGAGTCGGTGCACGAGACGGGTCCGCGCGAGTGGCAGTCGCGGATCGGGAAGATTCCGCTGACGGTGGTCGAAACAGCTTGAGGCAGCGGAGGGTGGGTGGGGTAACCCCCCGCCCACCCTCCGCACCGATTGCCGAGGCAAGCCCGGATCGCAGCTATAGCTGCTCCCACGAGGCAGCTCCCACAAGGCAGCTCATTCCTTCTCGGTGACGAGGCATCGCCCTTGTGGGAGCCGCTATAGCGGCGATCGGACGCTGCCGTCCGGTCTACCGGTCAAGATGGTCAACGCACGCACCCGCGCTCTTGCCGCCCCAAGCCCGCCACGACCACAGCAAGCCTTAAAGCTGCGACCGGATCGGCCGGATGATCTTCTCGGCGAACTTCTCGCGCAAGGGCCGCTGCTGCCACATGTCGTACGAATATTGCTTCGCGTCCTTCATGTCCTTCTCGAATACTTCCGTCATCCGCGCCGCGAACTCCCGGTCGTAGACGTTCAGGCTTGCCTCGTCATTGAGCCGGAACGAGCGGATGTCGAAGTTGGTCGAACCCAGCGACACCAGTTCGCCGTCCACGATCAGCAGCTTCACGTGCAGCATCGTCGGCTGGTATTCGTGGATTTCGATGCCCGCCTCCAGCAACTCGCCCCAGCCTGCCTTGGACGACAGGCGCACAGCGTCGGAATCGATGTGCTCGCCCGGCAGCAGCACGCGCACGCGGACGCCGCGTTTGCGGGCCGCGATCAGCGCCTTGTTGATCAGTTCATCGGGCACGAAATAGGACGCGGTGAGGTCGATCGTATGGTCGGACGCGGCGATCGCGCTCAGGTACATCAGGTGCATGCTCTCGCTGCCACCGGCCGGGGACGCGATGAACAGGTGGGCCGCCATGTCGCCGGCCGGCTTCAGCTCCGGGAAATAGGCCGGTCCGTTGAGCAGGGTGCCGGTGGTCTTGATCCAGTTGTCGTTGAACGCCGACTGCATCTGCGCCACCGCCGGGCCGTCGATGCGGAAGTGCGCTTCGCGCCAATGGTCCGGGTCCTGCGCATGCCCGGTCCACTGGTCGGCGATGCCCACGCCGCCGGTGAAGCCCACCCGGCCGTCGATCACCAGCAGCTTGCGGTGGGTGCGGTTGTTCATGCGCCCCAGGTTGTACCAGTGCAGCGGGCGGTAGCGCTCCACCTCCACGCCGTCGTCCTTCATCTGCTGAAGCATCTCGTCATCCATCTTGATGCTGCCGACCCAGTCCACCAGCAGGTGCACCGCCACGCCCGCGCGCGCGCGCTCGGCCAGGGCGTCAGCAAAGCGCTGGCCGATGTCGCCGGACCAGTAGATATAGGTTTCGAAGGTGATGGTTTCCTGCGCCGAGGCGATCGCCTCCAGCATCGCCGGGAAGATCTCGTCGCCGTTTTCGTAATCCGTCACCTGGTTGCCGGGCAGGATCGCCGGCCCGAGCAGCACCGACATCTCGCGCCGGAACTGCGGATCGGTGATCGCATGCCGGTGCGCGATCTTGCGTTCGATCTTTTTTTCCGGCGTGGCGAAGTTCATCGCCAGCACCACGGCCAACACCGTGATGGCGACCGTCAGGACAAGGGTCCAGGCCATGTGCTTTCGACTCCAGTTCTTGAGGCTCATCGGGTTCCTCGGCGTGCACGCGCCGGTCGCGCCACTGTGCGGTCGGCGCATTCAGCGAAACGTGAAGCTCGCTTGCCGTCGCGGCCCGGAACGACCCGAACCGGCGTGCTCAGAACCAGTCCAGCACGGAGATCCCGAAGCCGACGTAGGTCGCCTTGTGGTCGTAGTCGAGCATGCTCTCGCCGTAGCCGCTGAACAGCTGCAGATGTCCGTGCAGGTGGCTGCTGATCGGGAAGCCCCAGTCGAGCTGCAGGGCGCCGTTCGAACGATCGCCGCCGCGCAGCGAGTGCCGGGCCATCAGCGCGAAGGTCTGGTCGCCGCGGGTGTGCACCAGGGTGACGTCGCCGCGGCCCATGTAGTCCTCCATGCCGGGGTTGTCGTCGTCGCTGCCGTCGGAGATGCGGATCCAGGGGCGGAAGGTGATCGCCCAGTCCTCGCGGTCCAGGCCGACGTTGAACATGATCCGGTTCCAGCTGCGCGAGAACGGGTCGCTACGGCCGTTGGACTGGTGGTTGATTCCGACCGCGGCCATGCGCCCCTTCCAGCCGCCGATGCTGTAGTTGTTGCGGAACACCAGCAGCACTTCCGGCTCGTAGTTGGTCTCGCGGAAGGGGCGGGAAGCGTCGCTGTTGTAGACCTGCCAGCGCGAGCTCTGGGTATAGCCCATCCAGATGTCGCCGTTGTCGCCGAACAGGTTCTCGACGGCCTTGGTCTTGAAGCTGATCTGGAACTTCGTCTCGATGCTGTCGACGCTGTCCACCTGCAGTTCCTGGCCGTCGGCCGAGGAGGTCGGGGACTTGTTCGGGCTGCTGCTCCAGAACGCGGGCAGCAGGTACACCGGCTTGTAGGCGCGCATGTTGAAGGTGCCGAGCTTGGAGTCGCGTGCCAGCTCCCAGCGGCTGTCGAGCAGGGAGCCGCGGCCGGCGTTGGCCAGCGCGCGGCGCGGGTCGTCGTCGTGGGGAAACAGGTCGCTGCTGGTGTCGCGCTCGCGGCTGCGCCCGGCCTCGCGGACTTCACTGCGTGCCTGCGCGGCTGCGGCATCGGCCTGCTCCGGTCCCGGCAGCTTGCGCTCGGCGACCTGGTCGTAGCAGGCCAGGCGTTCGGCGGCGATTTCCAGCGCCACGCAGGCCTGGAGGCCGGGCACCGGCGCGGGGTCCGCGACCTGCGCGGCGACGGTAAACGGGAAGATGCAGAGCAGGGGCAGCAGCGCCGTCGGGCGTCGTTCCATGGCGTCGGGGCTTCACGATCAGGGTGGGGCGCAGTCTAGCGCGCGCTCTGGCGGCGGATCAGAACATCCACGCCAGCACGAACAGCCCGATCATCGTGAACGCCAGCGCCAGCTTGAGCACAGTGCCGAAAACGATGCCGAGCCAGGTGCCGACGCCCACGCGCGTGGCCTGGGCCACGCCGCGGCCATGCAGCAGCTCGCCTGCCAGCGCACCGACGAACGGGCCCGCGAACAGGCCGATCGGGCCGAAGAAGATGCCGACGAAGGTGCCGATCACCGCGCCCGCGACTGCCTTGCCGCTGGCGCCCACGCGGCGCGCGCCCAGCGCGGTAGCCCAGAAGTCGACCGCAAGGGAAAAGACCGTCAGCAGTCCGAGCACCACCAGCGTCGGGATGCCGATATGTTCGAAGTGGCCCGCCCAGGCGCCCAGCACCATGCCGGCGAAGACCAGCGGCAGGCCGGGGATGGCGGGGAGGATGGTGCCGGCGATACCGACCAGGACCAGCACGGCGGCGATGGCGTAGTAGAGGTTCTGGAGGTCCATCGCGTCAGTCTGCCGCAAAAAAGACGGCCCGCAGTGCGGGCCGTAAAAAAAGAGAGAGTCTGGAGTCGGGTCAGCGGACGCTGGCGCGGCCGTTGGCAACGCTCACGTAGGAGCCCTCGCGGATGCCGCCGAGGTCGTTCTGCGTCACCACCGTCATGCGGCCGTTGTCCAGGCGCACGTGGACGTCGTAGACCGACTGTCCCTGCACCCGGTTCTGGATGGCATTGCCGGCGACGGCGCCACCCACTGCGCCGGCCACGGTCGCGGTATTGGCACGGCCATCGCTGTCGGTATTGCGCTCTGCGATCTCGCGGGCGGCTACCGCGCCGACGATGCCGCCGAGGACCGCACCGGTGGCGTTTGGGGTGTTGGATGCGCGCGCGCGATGGTCGATCCGGGTGACCACGCCGCAGGTGTCGCACACCCTGGAGGTGTTGCCGTAGCCGCTGCCATAGCCGCCGCTCGAGTATCCGGGGCTGGTACTTGCGCAGCCCACCAGGGTGGCTGCGGCAATCATCGCGCTGGCGCTGATCAGGCGGATCTTCATTGCGGTCTCCTGCACGGCACGGGAAGGGATGCCTTGGTGCAGACGGTAGGTGGCCGGATGTGAACAGCCAATCAATCGCGACCACAACGGCGCATTTCGACCGGGATCGTGCAGCAGTCGTTCATGCGCGGGCATGCGCCGGCGATGGCGGCGCCTGCCCGCGCGTCGCGCTCAGCCGCGGAAATCGGTGTGGCAGGACTTGCAGTCGCCGCCGACGTCCTCGAGCGTGGCTTTCAGGCCGGCACAGTTCAGCGGCGGCGAGGCGAGCGCCTTGTCCAGCGTGGCCCGGAAGCTGCCGGTGTGGGCGGCAAAGCGGGTGTTTTCGCGCAGGTCGGGGAAGGCCGGGTCGAGGTCATTGCCCAGGGTGCGCATGGCCTGCAGGTGCGGCAGCACGTCGGTGGCGGCGCAGCGGTTGGCCTCGAGCTTCTGGCGCAGCTGGGCGCTGTGCGCCGACATCAGCTGCATCGCCGCGTGCGGATAGTGGTCCTGCCAGCCCTTGCGCGCCTCCAACGTGCGCATCAGCATCACCACCACCACCACGCCGATCACCAGTCCCAGCAGGAACACGAACAGATAGCGGCTCGCGGCCGACGGTGCCTTGCGCGGCGGGCGCGGCGCGGACGGGTTGCTCGGCGTGGCTTGCGGCTTCGGCGTCGACATGTGCTGGCTCCAGGTGGGCGTGGCGAAAAGGGGATTGTATGCGGCGGGGTCGCTAAAATGCCGCCATGGACACGACCTGGACCGACCGCTTCGCCGGCATCGACCGCCTTTACGGGCGTGGCGCGATGGAACGCTTCGCCGCCTGCCACGTGGCCGTGGTGGGGCTGGGCGGCGTGGGCTCGTGGGTGGCCGAGGCGCTGGCGCGCAGCGCGGTCGGCACGCTCACCCTGATCGATGCCGACGACCTCTGCCTGTCCAACACCAACCGCCAGCTGCCGGCGCTCGATGGCCAGTACGGCCGCGCCAAGGTCGAGGCCATGGCCGAGCGCTGCCGCGCCATCAATCCTGCGATGGTGGTCCACGCGGTACCCAGCTTCCTGACGCCCTCGAACCTCGACCAGCTGCTGGACCGCGGCTACGACCTCGTGGTCGACGCCTGCGACAGCTTCCGCAGCAAGGTCGAAATGATCGCCTGGTGCCGGCGCCGCAAGCTGCCGCTGGTGGCCGTGGGCTCCGCCGGCGGGCGCGTGGATCCGACGCTGGTCCGCGTGCGCGACCTGTCGAAGACCGAGCACGACGCGATGCTGGCCCTGGTGCGCAAGAAACTGCGCGCCGAGTTCAGTTTCCCCAAGGGGCCGAAGCGGTACTTCAGCGTGCCGGCGGTGTATTCGCTCGAGAACGTGCGCTATCCGCAGGCCGATGGCAGCGTCTGCGGGCTGCGGCCACAGCTTGGCGGCGAGGACGGCTTCAAGCTCGACTGCGGCGGCGGGCTGGGTGCCGCGACCCACATCACCGGCGCGTTCGCGTTCGCGGCCGCCGGCAAGGCGCTGGAGATCCTGCTTGCGCGCGGACCTGTGCGGGAATCAGCGCCGGCCGGGGCGGGCATGGCCAGTACCAGTCCCGGGTGATCGTCCAGCAGGGCCCCTGTGGGAGCGGCCATGGCCGCGATTCGGGGGCCACCAGTGCCGGACAACATCCTCCGCTCAGCGGTCTCCGGCTCCCAGCCCGAACAAGCGCCGCGCGTTCGCCGCAGTCGCAGCCGCCACCTCTGCCGCCGGCACGCCGCGCAGCCGCGCGATCGTCTCGCACACCACCGTCAGCCGCGCCGGTTCGTTGCGCTGGCCGCGGATGGAGGAATCCGGCTGGTCGGGCGCGTCGGTCTCCAGCAGCAGGTGCTCCAGCGGCATGGTCGCGGCCAGTGTGCGCAGGCGGTTGGCGCGCTCATAGGTCACCGGCCCGCCCAGGCCGAGCATGAAGCCCAGTTCCCACAGCTTCTCCGCCTGCTGTCGGCTCCCGGAAAAGCTGTGCACCACGCCGCGGAGGCCGCCGATGCGGCGGATCGCGGCGGTCACCTGGTCCACCGCGCGCCGGGCGTGGACGATCAGCGGCAGGTCGGCGTCGCGCGCGATGCGCAGCTGGGCCTCGAAGAATGCTGATTGGGCCTCGGCGTCCAGGCCTTCGATGTAGAAGTCCAGACCGCATTCGCCCACCGCCACCGGGCGCTCGCGCTTGATCCACTCGCGCAGCAGCGGCAGATGGGCTTGGCGGTGATGTTCGAGGAAGGTCGGGTGCAGGCCATAGGCGGCTTGGAGGCCGGGGTCCGCCGCCGCGGCCTCGCGCAGGGCCGGCCATTCGTCGGCGTGCGTGGCCGGCAGCACCTGCGTGGTCACGCCGGCGGCCCGCGCCCGGGCGAGCACATCGCCGCGGTCGCGATCGAACTCGCCGGCATCCAGGTGGCAGTGCGAATCGACCAGCATCGCGCTCAGCCGCGGCGGGCTTCGCCGTCGATCACCCGGCCCTGCGATGGCCCGCCCTTGCGCTTGCGGCGCGAGATCAACAGCACGCCCATGCCCATCAGCAGTTCATCGATGAAGGGCAGGGGGTCGGGCACGAACAGGTTGAGCACGAACAGGGCCGCGGCCACCATGAACAACCTGGGGTAGCTCAGGCGCCCGAGCCAGCGCAGCAGCGGGGCGACAAGGAAGGGATTGGGCACGTCATCGGCCTCGGTAGACACGTGAACGGCACGCTAGCACGCAGCGGAGTGGGAACAGGTTCACGCCGCGTGCAGTCCCGCGCCGCCGGCTCCGCACACGTTCAGGCGGCGAATGTTGGAATCCCGTTACGCCAGATCCATTCCATGGCCATACCCCCGACAACCGGCGCTTTCGCCCCCGAGGAGCCCGATATGAAAAACAACACGCTTGCCATTGCACTTGCCTCGCTGCTGGTCGGCGGCGTCGCCGTCGCCGCGTTCCAGGGCAACCAGGACGACACCCCGCGCGCCGATATCGCACCGGCCCCGGGCCTGGTCGATTCCGGGGGCGAAGGCGTCTCGGGCTTCGGCGACGACGCTGCGATCCCGGCCGACGGCCGCCTCGAATATGCCCGCGTGCTCGCCATCGAGCCGGTGACCGAGCGGGAGGCGCAGTACGCCACGGTGATCGGCTCCGAGGCCATCCGTGAAACCACCACCAGCAGCAGCCCGCGCGAGGTCTGCAACGACGTGGTGGTGCAGGAGCGCATGCCCGAGCGCGACGGCAACGTCGGCGGCACCGTGGCCGGCGCGGTCATTGGTGGCCTGGTCGGCAACCAGGTCGGCGGCGGCAACGGCCGCAAGCTGGCCACGGTCGCCGGCGCGGTGGGCGGCGGCTTCGCCGGCCGCGAGGTCGACCGCCGCCACGTCGGCGGCCAGGTCGTCGAGCGGATCGACCGCCAGTGCCGCACGGTGCAGGACAGCTCGCAGTCCTCGCGCGTGGTCGCCTACACGGTGACCTACCGCAACCCGGATGGCACCACCGGCACCATGCGCACCGACAGCAAGCCCGGCAACCGCATCGCCCTGGGCGATACGGACGTGACCGTCGGCTATGACGTCACCTACAGCTATGACGGCAAGGAGCGAAACATCCGCATGGACGAGCGCCCCGGCGACCGCCTGCCGGTGATCGACGGCCAGGTGGTGACCCAGGTGGCCGCGCTGGACGGCGGCAACGACCGCGGCTGATCCGCCCGCACCGCTGATGCGACGATGGCCGCGCCCCCTCCCGGGTCGCGGCCATCCTGTTTCTGGCTCACGGCCCTCTGTCGGAGGGGCCATGGCCGCGAATGGCCTTGCCGCGGCGCGATCGCGGCCATAGCCGCTCCCACAGGGGTGGAGCGGCGATCATGGGCCCAAAGGGTGTCCGGGCGCCGCTACAATGCGGGGTTTCCCGCTGACGGTTGCGCTTGCATGGCCCTGAATCCGTATGACCTCTACGACGTCCGCTCGTTGCTCAGCGAAGAGGAGCGCGCGGTGCAGGACACCGTGGCCCGTTTCACCGACGAGCGCGTGCTGCCGATCATCGGCGAGTGCTTCGACGAAGGCCGCTTCCCGAAGGAGCTGATCCCGGAGATCGCGGGCCTCGGCCTGCTGGGAGCCACGCTTCCGGCCGAATACGGCGGCTCGGACCTCAACTACGTCAGCTACGGCCTGATCTGCCAGGAGCTGGAGCGCGGCGATTCCGGCATCCGCAGCTTCGCCAGCGTGCAGTCCTCGCTGTGCATGTACCCGATCTTCGCCTACGGCACCGAAGAGCAGAAGATGCGCTGGCTGCCCGACATGGCCGCCGGCAAGGTGATCGGCTGCTTCGGCCTGACCGAGGCGCACGGCGGCTCCGATCCCGCCAACATGAAGACCCACGCCAAGCGCGACGGTGCCGACTGGATCCTCAACGGCTCCAAGATGTGGATCACCAACGGCAACATGGCCGACATCGCGATCGTCTGGGCGCAGACCGATGACGGCATCCAGGGCTTCGTGGTCGAGAAGGATTTCGCCGGCTTCACGGCCCAGGTGGTCAAGCACAAGATGAGCCTGCGCGCCTCGGTCACCAGCGGGCTGTTCTTCGACGGCGTGCGCGTGCCCGAAGCCAACCGGCTGCCGAACGTGAAGGGCCTCAAGGGCCCCCTGGGCTGCCTGACCCAGGCCCGCTACGGCATCACCTGGGGCCCGATCGGCGCGGCCATCGCCTGCCTGGACGAGGCGCTCAACTACAGCAAGGAACGCATCCTGTTCGGCCGTCCGGTGGCGGCGACGCAGAGCGCGCAGCTGAAGATGGCCGACTGGGCCCGGCGCATCACGTCCGCGCAGCTGCTGAGCCTGCAGCTCGGCCGCCTCAAGGACGCCGGCAAGATGCAGCCGACGCAGGTGAGCGTGGCGAAGTGGAACAACTGCCGCATGGCGATCGACATCGCCCGCGAGGCGCGCGACCTGCTGGGCGGCGCCGGCATCACCACCGAGCACTGCCCGATCCGGCATGCGCTGAACCTGGAATCGGTGATCACCTATGAAGGCACGGAAACCGTGCACCAGCTGGTGGTGGGCCGCGAACTGACGGGCATCAACGCCTTCGGCGGCTGATTCGCCATCCGGGGCGCCGCATCCACGGCGCCACATCGGTCCAAGCGCCACAGGTAGATCCGCCATGTCCCAGGCCGATATCCGACTCGAAACCGAACGCCTCGTGCTGCGCGTGCCGCGGATCGAAGACTTCGACCGCTTCGCCGAGCTGATCGGCGACGAGCAGGCCGCGCGCCACATCGGCGGCCATGCCCCGCGTGCCGCGGCCTGGCGCAGGTTCCTGCAGCAGCCGGGTGCGTGGGTCCTGCAGGGCTTCGGCATGTTCTCGATCCTCGACAGGAACAGCGGCCTCTGGCTTGGACAGGCCGGGCCGTGGAAGCCCGAGGGCTGGCCGGGCACCGAGATCGGCTATTCCTTCCATCCCGATGCCTGGGGCAGGGGCTACGCCACCGAAGCCGCGACCGCCGCGGTCGACTGGGCGCTGGCCAACCTCGGCTGGGATGATTTCATCCACTGCATCGCGCCGGAGAACCTGGCGTCGCAGCAGGTGGCCCAGCGCCTCGGCTCGGCGCTGAAGGGTCCCGGGCGGCTGCCTGCACCCTACGAGGACGCGCCGGTCGAGATCTGGGGCCAGACGCGCGACGAGTGGCAGGCACGCCGGCGGGAGCAGCAGGCGTCGTGTTGATTCATCGCGGGACCCTGGTGGCCTGCCTGGTCGCGTTGGCCGTCGCGCTGTTCGCTGGGCCAGCGCAGGGCACCACGCAGCCCGCCATCGCGCCGGACCCGGCTTGGATCGAGCTGCAGCCGGTTCGCGGTGACGCCGGCACCGCCGCGGTCGCCGACGATGTCCGCTTCCTGCTGGTCGATGACCAGGTCAACCTGCTGGGCGCCAAGCCGGTCTGGCACAGGCGCCTGGTGGAGCGCGTCATCAGCGAGCGTGCGCTTGCCGACGCGGCGCGCCTGTCGATCGACTTCCAGCCACTGTACCAGCGCGTGGAGATCCACGCGGTCGAGCTGCTGCGCGACGGCGGGCGCATCGACCGCCGGCAGCGCGCCGACATCCAGGTGCTGCGCCGCGAGTCGGACATGGAGTCCGGGATCCTCGACGGCCGCCTGACGGTCCAGGTCACGGTGCCGGACGTACGCGTGGGCGACCGCATCGACTACCGCTTCAGCGTCACCGGCGCCAACCCTATCTTCGGCAGCGAATACCACGACACCTACGCGGCCGGCTACGGCATCGCCCTGGCCGAGCGCCGCGTGCTTTTCCTGCACCGGCCCGATGTCACCCTGCGGCACCGCGTCGACGGGCCCGGATACATCGTCGCGCAGGGCGGTGGCGAGGGCTACCGCAGCCTGGAATTCCGGGCCTTCGACCTGCCGCGCATCGTGGAGGACGACGACACGCCGCAGTGGCACGACGGCTTTGGGCGCCTGCGCGTGTCCACCCTGGAGGACTGGCCCGCGGTCGCCGCCTGGGCGAAGCCTCTGTACCCCGCGCGGCTGATGGACCGCGCGCTGGCGGCGGAGCTGGTCGCGAAGCTGCAGCTGGACGCGGCCGATCCGGTGGGCTCGATGGAGCGCGCGATCGCCTTCGTGCAGGGCGAGGTGCGCTACACCGCGATCGACATGGGCAGCCATTCCCACGCCCCCAGCCCGCCCGAAACCACGCTCGAACGCCGCTTCGGCGACTGCAAGGACAAGTCCTCGCTGCTGGTGTCGCTGCTGGCCGAAGCCGGGATCGAAGCCGAACCCGTGCTGGTCAACACCCATGCGCGCAGCGCGGTCGCCCAGCGCCTGCCCAGCCCGCTGGCCTTCGACCATGTCGTGGTGCGCGCGCGCACCGACGCCAGCGACATCTGGATCGAAGCCCCGCGAAGCCACGAGCGTGCGCC